>CASEME010000029.1 GCA_949289125.1 uncultured Eubacteriales bacterium | reverse complement strand
GCAATTTGTAATACAAAATGCCGAAGTGGTGGAATCGGCAGACGCGTCGGACTCAAAATCCGATGTTGGCGACAACGTGTGGGTTCAAGTCCCACCTTCGGCACCACAAAGCACCTTGCTAAGGTATTATGCAAGGTGCTTTTTTGTTGCATAAATTTGCCTAAGACTGATACAACTAAAACAATACTATAATGTTTGTATTTTTTACTCCCTCTTTAGCTTTGATATTGAGCGCAGTGAGCTTTTGCTTAATCATTAGAAATTTGTTGGCAAACCGAGCTTTTGACAACACTATAATACCCTATATTTGGCACAAAACAAAAAAAACTGCTTCGCGCAATGCGAAGCAGTTTTTATTATTAAATATTTTTAGAGTATTTCCAAATTCTTTTTGAACACTTTCTTAAATTCCAAAGCCACGTGGTTGGCGTACTTTATCTCAAGTGACGCATCGCCGTTGACTTCTGTTTTGAGTATTACACTATCACCCAATACGTCGCAACTAATCTCATTGACAACGTTGCTCATACTTGCGTCAAACGCAACTGCCAAACGCAGGATAACTGCCAATTTTTTGACAGCCTCAACGTCCTCGGGAGATAGTATTCCGTTGTACTTTGCCCACTCGCTTGTACCCAAATCTTCTTTGTTGTACACGTCGGTTACATAGGCTGCAAGTACAATATCTCTGTGTGACACACCGTACAAATTGCTGTTGAGTATCATATATGCAGTGTGTTTGGAATAGTTGTAATATTTGAAGGTTTTGCCACAATCGTGCATAAATGCCGCTATACGCAAAACCTTGACGTACATACGAGGAAACTTGTGCAAAACTCTAAGCTGTTTGAACAACTGTACGCACAAATTGAAACATTGCTCAGCATGCTGTTCGTTGACACCCATGTGGCGCATCATACCGCGCAAGCTGTGTCCCAATACGTCGGTAATGGGTTTTTCCAAAGTTTGCGGTACATTATGATTGAACATAACGCCCTCTCTAAGACCACTACCCGAAGAAATAATGTTGGTAAAGCCAACGCAATCAACAAAGGCTTTGATAACAGCCAAAGCAGATTGGAAAATATCAGCACGTGCCGAGCTAAGACCTTTTATTTTGCGTGCTTTGTCCACTTCCAACACCTTAACTGTATCATACACATATTGGAAGTCCTGCAACTGCATGTGGAAATTGTGCACCATATCAAGCGGGTATCTCTTTACCTTGCGAATAATGCGTGCAAGATTGCGGAAACTGCCACCAACGCCAATAAACTGCGTATCGGGATCCAACTCTTTGAGCCATTCGAGCTGTTCAAACTGTTCTTTCATATACTGCTCGATAGCTTCAACAAACTGCTCCGGAGTGCGATCCTCGGACATAAACATATTGGTAAGAGTAACAGCGCCAAACTCAAATATCTTAGTATGAAGTATGTTGCGTCTGTTGTAGTACACCAATTTGATAGAACCACCGCCTATCTCCATTATTATACCACGGGGTATCTCCATAGAATTGATAACGCCCTGATAAACGTATGTTGCCTCTTCTTCCTCAGAAACTATGGTAAAACGTATGCCTGTTGCGTTGAAAACGTCGGACAAGAAGGTCTTTTGGTTGTTGGCTCTGCGCACTGCAGCCGTTGCTATAGCAATTATTCTGTCAACATTGTTGATAGCGCATATCTTTTTGAAAGATTTTAGCGTACTGATAGCCTGCATGATACGCGTCTGCTTGAGATTGCCGTCCGATTCTGTCTCGCCCAAACGCACTGCCTCGTGTACTTCGTTGGACACAATGAAATGACCGCCCTCCAAGACATCGTAAATTACCAATCTTGCTGTATTAGAGCCCAAGTCTATCAAAGCAATTTTTTCCATAACTACCCCCAAAATTAGGCATTATCGATATTCTCGCCTAATTATAGCACAAATAAATATACTTGTATAGATGGTTTTTGAAAAAACTTTAGAAAAATAGAAAATATTCGTCCAAAAGAATAATTTTTGGACGAATATTAGGCATTTTTACTACTTTTGCATCAAAAATGAGGGTGAATAACACTTTTGTGTTATTTAGTTTGATTTTCCACTTCCGTTTCTTGCGGCATTTCGTTCACTTTTCCCTCTGACATCACAATATTGCGTACCTGACGCGAGGACATAGCGCACACTGCCAACACGCAAGCAATGATACCATCAACGGGCACAGTGAGATTGTACAAAGCACCCCACGCCCACGGGTTGAGTATGCCCATTTCTACGCCACCGTCGCCAAAATATATAGAGCCTGAGAAGAAGTGACAGAGGTAACGCAAAACTATTGCTATTGCAAAACCTATGGTCAATTCCAAACGAGGTTTGTTGAGTTTGCCTTTCAGCACTCCTACAAAGCCGTACATTGTATAAGCCAAAGGATAGTCGAGTATGTATTGCAAAGGATGGACTATCCACGGATCTTGCAAAGATTGCAATATACCGTACACAAGGCAAGCCAATACGCCGCGCTTCACGCCAAACATATAAGAATACATTCCTAATAGCACTACCGAACCTAACGTTACCGAACCGCCTTGCGGCATACGGAACAGTTTGACATAAGACAATGCAAAGCTGACAGCCAAGCAGATTGCGGCATACGCTATTGCTCTTACGTCTTCGGAAGCGTTGGCTTGTGACTTGTTTTTGCGAATTACTGCAAGTATGACTATGGCTGCCACAATGATAAACAAGCCTACAAATACGTACAACTGATACAACTCAGAAAAGTCCGACCAGTTGAGGAT
This sequence comes from uncultured Eubacteriales bacterium, assembly GCA_949289125.1. Classification (GTDB taxonomy): domain Bacteria; phylum Bacillota; class Clostridia; order Christensenellales; family CAG-314; genus CASEME01. Next base: position 57,691 of record CASEME010000029.1, on the reverse strand, counting down.
AACGTTAGTAATTATCAATGCAACGGCATAACCAAGTATAGTCCACAACGATACTTTGAGGCATATTGCAAAATACTTGCGACGTGCAAAAAAAATAGTGACGCAAAGTATGGCAAGTGCCGCTACAAGACATATTGTGACAAGTAGCATTACACTTTCGGTGTAATCGAGTTTGAGAAAATTTTCTCCGTTTTCGTCAAATGTAAACATAAAAAAAGCTCCTTTTGAAGTCAAAAGGAACATACGGAAGGTTGATTGATTGTTGCATAAGCGCATACACACCACAAGGTGCGCAGGCAAAGCAATACTTTGTACATACAACACAAAGGCTTCCTTTCGCAAGTCCTAACTTGACCAAGTTCAAAGGGTTTGTTCTCAGCCGTTATACGGCACCCCTAGCATGAATATGTTAGCACTGCACTGTATGTGTTGTCAACCGTTTTGCAAGCGTATAACGGCGAAAAATGCTTTGTACACTACGCGAAATAATATAACAATTACGTACATGGTGTCAGTACAATAGTCAAATACTCGTCTAACACAAACTATACATACAAAGTAATAGTAATCTATGGCGTTGTTGGAATATTGCCTGCAAGTTGGCGCACATACCCCAAAGTTGTTGACAATGATAAATATATTTGGTTGACATACTTAGAACACTGTGCAAACAATCTGTATAAAAAATACCCCTCGCCACAATGACGAGGGGTATTGCTGCAAATTGTGTAGATTGTTTTGCCGTGTAGCAAAACACTTGCTATTAAGACATCATTGCCCAAATGCAAATTGTACTATTGTTTGGGTTGTTCTGTAGCCTTAGTATCTTTTGTGTCTGTGGCCACTGCTACTACGTCATCTTGAGGATGAACGTGTTTAATAACGTGACGAGGACACTTGACAAGGCAAGTTTCACAATTCGTACACTTGCTGTAGTCAATAATGGGCACATTGTTGACAAGGTGAATAGCACCTGTAGGACAAGAACGCTCACATATACCGCACGAAATACAGCCAGCCTGACACTTGGTGGTAACGTCTTTACCACGGCAATTAGTAGAACAAGCTACATATACTTTTGCCGATACAGGCACACGTTTGATAAGCGTCTTGGGGCATGTTTTGATACACAAACCGCACGAACGGCACAAATCGGGATCGATGTGCGCATAACCGTCATAGCACTCTATGCAGTTGTACGGACATACAGTAACACAACTACCGCTACCCATACAGCCTGTTTCGCAGGCTTTTCTACCACCTGCAAGCAAATTTTGACTTATACAGTCGCCATAGCCCTGATATTCGTACTTGTCTGTACACTTGTTGCCGCCCGAACAAGCAACTACTGCTATTGTGGGTTCGGTACTACCCTCAAGCGTAACACCCAAAATATTGGATATTTCTATTTTGTTGGCAGCGTTGGTCTGTCCGCAAGCGGACAAATCTGCTTTGCCTTCCACAAGTGCTTTTGCAAAACCGCTACAACCGGGGTAACCGCACGCACCACAGTTGGCACCTGCAAGCAACTCGTTGACTTCGTCTATACGAGGATCTTGCTTAACTTCGCAAAAGCGGCTTATCAGTACTATCAACAAGGACAGCACCAATGCAAGGCCTACCAAAATACCTACACCGATACCAACAGCCGCCCAATCGATTGTTACGTCAGCAAATCCGAATAATGTAAACATATTCATAGCCATTCCCTCCTTTTACGCACCGATGTTGATGCCTGTAAACATCGAGAAAGCCATTGCCATAAAGCCTGCAACGATCAAAACGATGGGAAAACCTTTGAGAGGTTTGGCAAGATTGTATCTGTCCACTCTTTCACGCAAACCGGACATAATGATCATAACGAGGGTAAAGCCGATACCGCTTGCAAGACCATACACCAATGCTTCAAGATAAGTAGTAACTGCCGCTTGTACAGTGACAAGTTCTGCCACACCGAGAATAGCACAGTTGGTGGTGATAAGAGGAAGGTAGATACCCATTGCTGAATACAGACCGGGGATAAACTTTTTCAAAACCATCTCGAGTATTTGCACCAAAGACGCTATAACAAGAATGAATACGATAATTTCGAGGTATTCAAGACCTGTAGGAACAAGCACCCAAACATACAACGGATAGCATACCAAGCAGGTCAACACCATAACAAATGTTACCGCAATGCCCATACCGAGAGATGCATCTGTCTTTTTGGATACGCCCAAGAACGGACAAATACCCATTGTTTTTACAAGCAAAAAGTTTTGACTCAAAATACCTGCAACTACTATAGCTAAGATATTCATGCTTGTACCTCCTTACTCAATGCTTTGTTGGCATGCACGTGTCTCATCTTTCTGTCTATAACGTTGTACAGGAAGTTGAACAGAGCAATGAACAATCCGTAAGAGATAAACGAACCGCCTACTGTTGTGAAGAAGGTAATTTTGAACGACCACAACTGTGCGCCGAACAAAGAACCGTTGCCGAGTATTTCTCTTACTATACCCATAAAGGTGAGTGCGCCTGTAACGCCCAAGCCCATAAACAAACCGTCAAGTGCCGAATAGCCTACGGGATTGTGCGAAGCAAAACTCTCTGCTCTGCCAAGCACAATACAGTTGACCACTATCAGCGACAGGAATGCTCCGAGTAGCTGAGCAATGGACGGAATGTAGCACTCCAAAAACATTTTGACTATTGTAACAAATGTTGCAATGATAACGATAAAGGCGGGAATACGCACTCTATCGGGGATAACGTTGCGCAACAACGAAATAATAACGTTGCTGCATACCAATACAAAGGTAACGGCAATTCCCATTGAAAAACCGCCCAATGCAGTAGCAGTAACTGCCAATGTAGGACAAGTACCCAATACAAGTCTGAATACGGGGTTTTGTCTTACTACGCCGTCTAAAGCAATATCTTTTATCTTCATAATAACTAACCCCTCCTTATTTTGTAAGATCACCGTAAGCATATACGGCAACATTGACTGCATTGTTGAGCGAAATGCTGGAATACGTTGCACCCGTTGCTGTCAAGTCGGGCGTCAAAGCTATAGGCGCACTTACTGACAAACCTACATATTTTTCGTAAATCTTAGAAGGCTCTACAATATCGCCCCAGAAAGATTCGCCCTCATAACTTACCACGGTAAGTTTTGCAATCTTAGCTTCACGTACTATTGTAACAACTTTGACACCTTTGCCACCAAAGCTACCGTTACCAACAGACATAAACATATATCCACCGTCCGAAGCTGTAACGCCCCAAACATAAGTACCGTAACTGTTGCTGTAATTACTTAGTGTTGCAAATGTCAATGTAGCATCTTCCACATCGTAATAGGAAGCGACGTCAACGGCAGAAGTTGTGCCGGTTGCCTGATGTATAGCATAATCTTTCAAGCAATACTTCAAAGCGTTAATAACAGTCTTGTTGCTGTTGGTTGCGCCTGTAGAAATATTGATACCGTCAAGACCTGCTTCGTCCTTGCCGTCGAATACAGCATCGTTGCCGTTCCAAATAGTATTGTTGCCATAACCTTCCGTAGCACCATCTACCAAGACTTCAAAGTCTGCAATAGTACCGTCGGTAACAGTAATGCGCAATCTGTAATCGTTGGGCATACCGTTAGATACACTCTTTGCGGTAAGCTCGTAAACATAGCTTGTACCGTTTACAATAACAGCTGCATTAGAAACAGTTGCTCCGTAAGTGTTGAAACCTGCTATCAATGTTGTGATAGCTGTGTCAACAGTGCTGTCAACACCTGCTGTCTTAGCAAGTACCTGACGTGTTGTTCCGTCAACAATGTAAGCGCAATATACATCGCCTACTTTGTAAACATACGCTTCCTTGCTACCGTCAACCGTGTACAGCATCATAAATGTTGCACCTTCAACTGCAAGTGCTACGCTGTCATAGTTGGAAGCCTGTACAGTTTGCAATACGCTATTTTGATAGCCTTCCAAAGCCTTGATAGCTTCTTGTGACTTAGCGTCGATGTTTTCACCCAATTTAAGCACTTCACGTGCGTACCACGCTGCCATATTGACTGCACGCCAAATTGCCTCAGAAGTCATAGGAGCGCTTGCACCTGCGTTACCTGCAGGAAGATTGATATCAGCAGTTAAAGGTATTTCCTGACTTATTTCTTTGCCTTTGTAATTTGCCAACAAGTCCGAACCTTCTACTCTGTCCCAATATGTTTCGCCACCTTTGTCACCAATGGCAACAGATACTATTGCACCCTCGCGAATAGCTACATACATACCTACTCCCGAATTGCCATAGCCACCTGTACCATGAGCCAAAATTACGTATCCGCCGTCATCAGCTGAAACAACGCCTATTACATTGCCATAATCGCTGTTTTCCGTACTACCTTCCACAAGCTCTACTGCGGTAAAGGAAGCGGATTTGTTGTCGTACATTTCGGATACGATATTCATATCCATTGTTACGTCTGCTGCCGGCCACAAATAGTGAAGCACGGTAAGCAAAAAGGCAGAGATAAGTGCTATGCACAACAACACTATTACCGAGCGAAAACCTGTGCTCTTAAAAAATTGTTTTGCTGTCATATTACTTGTCCTCCTTTACCTTAACGGGCTTTTGATAGCCGAAAGGTCTTTTGACAATGTACTTGTCGATAAGAGGTACAAACAAATTCATAAACAGTATGCAGTAGCTTACCATCTCGGTACCTTTTATCTGACGCATACCTGCTGTAAGCAAACCAAGCAATACAAAGTAGATGTAGTTGCCAAGTTTGGTTGTAGGAGATGTTACATAGTCGGTAGCCATAAATATTGCACCGAGGAACAAGCCGCCCGACAAGATAGATGGCAGGAAGTAGTTGAAGTCAAAACCGTTGAGTGCCACTGTAAACAAACCTGTAACAGCAATGTAAACAATAGGCCAACGGAAATTGATAATGCCTCTTGCGCAAAGGTAGATACCGCCCAAAAGCAATGCTGCTTTGCATGTTTCGCCAATAACACCGGGTACACCAACACCCAAGAACAAATCGAGGTTGGTCAAAGTGTTAGTCAAATCGGGATTGTACAATGCTCCCAAAGGCGTTGCACCTGAGGAGATAAAGCCGCCCGACAAGCTACCTACGTTAGCTGACGGATAAGTAGTCATAAGACCTGCAAAGCTTATTATTGCAAATACTCTGCCTGCAATAGCAGGGTTGACAATGTTTCTGCCCGTTCCGCCAAATACCATTTTTACAATTACTATTGCAAAAATAGACGCAAGCAAAGGTACATACCAAGCAATGTTAGCAGGCATATTCATACCTACCAAAAGACCTGTAACTACACTTGTAAAGTCAAATTCTTTGAGTATAGTTTTGAAAGGAACTTTTTGGCACAGTCTGTACACTACTTCGGACAATACTGCAGCAAGTGTTGCAATAGCCAAAGTAAGCAAAGCAACTAAGCCAAAATACACTATGCCCACTATGCACGCCGGCAACAAGGCAATAGCTACTTCTATCATTATGCGTCTTGTCGTCAACGGCGTTTTGACGTGAGGAGAACTCGAATATACAAATTTTGCCATATTATTTTTTCTCCTTTATCTTAAATTTTGCCAGACGCACGCTTTGCACAATAGGACGTCTTGAAGGACATACATATGCGCAAACGCCGCATTCCATACAGTTGAGCGCACCGTATTTTACTGCATTTTGGTAATCGCCAACTGAAGTGTAAAAGTCTATATAAAGAGGCATAAGCGACATGGGGCAGTGATCCACACAACGACCGCATTTGATACAGTTGACAGGCAACAATGTATCTGCTTCTTTGTTGGTCAATGCCAAGAAACCGCCATCGGGCTTGGTCAATGCAATGTCGAGATTATCAATAGCAACACCCATCATAGGTCCGCCCATAATCATTTTGACAGTATCCTGACTAAGGCCACCGCAATACTCTACTATTGCACTCAAAGGTGTGCCTACGCGCACTTCGATGTTTTTGGGAGTGGCAATACCTCTACCCGATACAGTCATAACCTTTTTGTACAACGCAACACCGTTGACAACTGCATTGTATACAGCATAGGCTGTAGCAATGTTGTCCACAACAACGCCTGCGTTCATAGGCAATTGGCCACAAGGTACTTTGCGTTTGACTGTAGCCCAAATAAGCATCTTTTCTGCGCCTTGAGGGTACTTCTTTTTGAGAGTAACTACCTCTACGCCTTCGTGACCGGACATACGCGCAATAGCTTCGGGCTTGTTAGCCTCGATACCCACTACAATGCGCTGCACACCAAGTGCTTTTGCAATCAATCGAATACCGCGAACAACTTCTTCGGAACGCTCTATCATCAATCTGTTGTCGCTGTTGAGATAGGGTTCGCACTCTGCGCCGTTGATAATCAACGTGTCCACAGGCTCACTTGGCTGAAGTTTGACTGCAGTAGGGAAACCTGCACCGCCAAGACCTACTATACCTGCCTCGGCAATACGGCTGACAATTTCTTGCGCAGTGCATTGCTCGGAAAGCGGCTTCATAGATACAGACTTCTGCTCCGCACTTGTTTTGAGGTGTATGTACTCTTTCAAAACGCCCTGAGCATTTTTGCGAGATACTATACCCACCACTTCGCCACAAACAGGAGAGTGAATGTTGGCAGACAAACCTTTTGCAGCTTCTGCAATAAGCTGTCCTTCGTTCACCTTATCTCCCGCTTTGACTACGGGCTGTGCAGGCGCGCCTATATGCTGCGACAACGCAACATAGTATTCGGGCACAATCGGCATCTGCTCTATTGCAAGCGCTTCGGTTAAGTGCTTGTTGTCAGGTACATGTACCCCGCCCTTAAATGTTTTCATATAAGGTTCTACGCCTCCTAAATTAGTATAAAAATTGTGCGCCGCAACAATCTGCGGCATACAAGGGTATTTTATCACAAACAAATTTTGTTGTAAACTGTTTTCTAAAATAATTGACTTGTTGTAAGACAAAAAGAGCTATAAAAATATTAAATAATACTGTTTTTGTTGCAATACAAAAAATAACACCGACACACAAAGTGCTGTTGTGCTATGCGGTCGGTGTTTGACAATAAATTTCTATTGAATGTGGCTACTGCTGATGTTAAACAATGTGTGTATGCATTTGTTTAGGTTAGTCTTTGATACGCTTTATGCTATATCGGCAAAAGAGCAGCTGTCGATATAGCGTGCCACTGCCTGAGCCATAAGCGTTTGACCTTGTGCATTGGGGTGAATGCCGTCTTCACACATATAGTCGAGGTAGTTGTTTTTGAGACAAAACTCACGTCTTAGGTCTATAATTTTGCAGTTGTTGCGCATTGCTACACGCAATATACAGTCGTTGTAACACTGTTGATGTCTGCTTATGTTGCTGAGGTCACCGTTCAAAAAACGCATAACCTGTTTGCCGTCGGCAAGAGCGCAAATAACGTTGTCAAAATAGCGTTGTGAATCGATAGGCAACAAAGTAGTAAGCGCTACGGTGACGCCTTTGTTTTGCAACATAGTGATGTTATCTTGCAACATATTTTCAAAAGCGTCGAGATCGGTATTGGCACTGTGGTTGCCGTTGGGGGATAGCGCCACGCTTTTCCAATCGTAGTCGGCGTCATTGCCACCTATGCAAAATACTGCAAGATTGGGTTGGTCGTCCGTGATGGACTGCACATAGCGTTGCACTTCGCCTTTGTTGCAAAGACGGGCAAGCGTCTGACCAAAATTGCTTCTGTTGTCTATGTCTATGCCATATTGATTTTTTAACAAGTCCACTGCCGTTATTTCCGTTTTGCGCAAACGGTTGTTATCAAGAAAAACGCCTTTTGATACAGAATCGCCAAATACAGTAATTTTGTAATTTTGCAAATTGTTAATCATAAAACACCTCCAAAAATAAGCGTCTGTGCGCATAGTTGTATGTGCTGCGCTACGTTATCTGTTGTTGATTGTGCCACTATTATACACGTGATAACACTCAATGCACCCTACTGTGCACTTACAGATGTAGAATGTTGAGTATTAGCCATTTAGAGAAGCATTGCCTGCAAAGTAGACACTACAGTAGCAATATAAATTGTTAGATTACAAGGCAGTAGAGAGAAAAAACAGCACTCTACTGAGAGTAGAATGATAGCTAAAATAAAAAAATTGGCTACAACGCTTGAAAAAACGGGCGATTGTTGGTATAATGCTATATATGACAGATTACAAAATTGTTATTGCCAACAACTTAACAATCTATCGCAAACAGGCAAAACTCACTCAGCAGGAGTTGGCTGAAAAGCTGAACTATACCGACAAGGCAGTGAGCAAATGGGAGCGCGGAGAAGCCATACCGGACGTATTGGTGCTAAAACAAATAGCCGACCTGTACGGTATTGCTCTTGATGACTTTTTTAGAGAGATACCGCAGGAGAAACAAGTAAAGACTGTGGACAGTCAAAAAAGGCGCAACATCAAACATCTGCTTATTACTTTGTTGTCCGCACTGCTTGTGTGGTTGGTAGCAACGGTAATTGTTGTATTTGTCAAACTGTTTGCTCCCGAAGTGCCAATAGGTTACTACGCATATTTGTCTGCCATACCTGTTACATTTATTGTATTATTGGTATTCAATGCACTATGGGGAAAAATGCTTGCAAGCGCACTTATTGTATCGGCACTTGTATGGACGCTGTGCCTGTGCTTCCATCTGTTTTTGCAAATTAGCAACAGTTGGTTGGTGTACATTATTGGCGCAGTGATGCAAGCGTTGATTATACTGTGGTACTTGTTGCAGTACGTACGCAAAAAGAACAAACGCAAATTGTAATTAGCTAAAATAGCAACAGACGTTCGGACAATCCGAACGTCTGTTTTTTTATATTTTCTGAAATTTTAATTGTACTTTGACAAACTGCACTAATTTGTTAAATATTAACTTAGTGAAAAAATAAAGTCGTTAGCACATAGCTTTTGTTACTAAAGTAATAAGACCATTTGAGTTGATGTCAGTCTTTGTGTTGCTGCAAAAGCGCATTGCTATGTTCTATGCGCAACTGTCTGCGGCGCAAAATTTTGCCAATCAAACATAAGTACACCACACAACTTGCTATTGCACTTGCAATATCGGCTATAGGCTCGGCAAAAATTACGCTATCCACACCATACCATATTGGCAACAACAAAGTAAGGGGCAACATTATGCCCAACTTACGCAACAGCGACAATGTAATTGCCAACGGAGCTATGCCCAATGCGGTAAGTCCGTCCACATACGCATACTGAAAGGCAAGGGGTATTACTCCCAAAGTGTAAACACTGATAAACTGTATAGCATATTGTTGCAGTTGTTTGTCTGTTGTGAAAATGGACACAAAACCGCCTGCAAAAAACTGCGCCAAAATAAACATCACTATGCAAAAACCAAGCGACAGCATAAGTATAGCAAACTGCGACACACGCACTCTGTCTATATCGCCTTTGCCATAGTTGTAACTTAGTATGGGCTGAGTGCCCGATGTGATACCGCCCAAAGGCAATGTAATTACCTGCATAAAAGACAACATAATGGTTGCTGCAGAGATAAGCATATCTCCTTTGTCACCGCCGTACGTCTGCAAGGCTGAGTTGAGTGCCAACAACATAACACTGTCGGTTGCGATGATAAGAAAGGCTGACAATCCCAAAAGTACAGTTCGTGATGCCATTGCCCTTGAAAATGTTTTGAAACGCAAAACAACACTGCTTGACTTGACAAAAGTAAGCATTACAAAGGCAAAAATTGCCGACGCTGCCTGAGAGATGACGGTAGCAATGGCAGCTCCGCCTACTCCCATACCAAATACAAATATAAACAATGGATCGAGAGCAATGTTGGTAATTGCACCAATCAAACCCGTCAGCATACCTGTCTTGGCTCTGCCCTGCGCTATTATAAAACTGTTGAGACCGGCAGCCATAATAGCAAACAGCGTGCCTATATTGTAGTAATGCAAGTATTCCTGCGCATAGGGCATACTGCTTTTGCCTGCGCCAAACCACACAAGAAAAACATCGCCAAAAATTGCTACTATTGCTGTAAGCAAAACTGCAACAATAAGCAACAGATAAAAGGAAGTAGACAATATTTTTTGCGCACTTGTCTTGTCACCTTCACCCAACTTGATAGCCATCAGCGGCGCACCGCCCAAACCGATAAGATAGGCAAACGAACTGACTACCGTAGTAATTGGTCCGCAAATGCCAACGCCTGCAAGCGCTATTTGCCCTACTTCTGCCATATTGCCTATATAAATACGATCCACAATACCGTAAGCCACATTGACAAACTGAGACAACATTGACGGTATTGCAAGATACAATACGGCTTTCCATACCGACTGTTTGCTAAGTCGCTCTTCTGCCGACAATCTGTTGCCAACTAACTTGTGCATAACGTTGTTTGTACTCCCTTCCTAACGCAAATTTGGTGCAAAAATGCCCTTTTTGAAATACTTTTCAAAAAGGACACTTAAATATAGCATTATCAAATTTTAATGTCAATTATTTGCAATAACTTTTGCACAAAACTTGTTAATAACGCACTGTAAGCACGTTGTTATCTTTGAGACCGTTTGCGTCTACTGTGCGGTAACACGGCGTGCCGTTGACGACAAGTTGCTGCACATTGCTTTTTACAAACTCTGTTTCTATGCGACGATTGCACACATACAGTACCATTTTTTCCAACACGTTGTCCTGAATTACGTTGGGAACTACAGTAAGGGCACTACCGTTGACAAGAATGCCATACAGGTTTTCCACCTGAGATACATAGTACCAACACTTAGGTATGTTGTATGTGTTGCAAAGGTCTTTGAGCCGTTGACGTGACGGGCTTTGCATACTCATAGCGCCTATTGCCTGAGCATAGCCGTACAGATTTTTGTCGGCAGAGATTGCACGCTTCAGCTCACCGTATTTTATAAGTGTATCCACTTTGTCTATGTTAAGACTAACAAAACGCTTCAATGCCAAAGCCTGCACACACTTGTTGCGCCCTTGATGGTCTGCCCATAGTATTTCTTTTAGTAAACGCAGACGATTGTCGTTGAGTACAGACTTGTCACCCGTGATACAAACATAATACACAGTAGCCAAAGCGTATGCCATACGGTCGTCCGATATATGCTTTTGTCCGTCGGCATTGTAATAGAAGTACTCTGCTCCCCCACTGTGAGAGGGATTGAGCACTACTTGGCGCACATAGTCGGGATTGGTGTATACAAGCGATGCAAGTTTTAGTGCGTCGGCTTTTTCAAGACCATTGACAATGCCAAACAAGTTTTTGCTATTGACATAGTTGAGGTATGTTGACAACAGGCTTTCTTTGATAGTAGGTCGCGATTGGGGGATACAGTTGAGATTGGTGAGCGTAAGACCTGCCGAATTGCCAGAAGCAAAACATATAGACAATGCCGTACCTGTAGTTATATCGTTGGACAATTTGTAACGCAGTCTGCGCACATTGCACTCTATGGCATTGGTGGTAAAGCTCTCCACCACACCTTTACACTCTACTTTGAAACGGCGTGTTTGGCTTGCTACTTCAAAGCAATTATAATCCAAACGCGTGATTGTAGATTGTTCTTCCAACGGAAATACAAACAGTACTCTTTGCGGTTTGTCCGAAGTGATACTATAGTGCTTTGAGCCGTTGTGCTGTTCTACAAGAGTTACTTTGTTGTCGCAAGACACACTCCTTGTAAGGCTCAAGCCGTCTGTAGACGCCGTACCGCAGTTGAGCTGAGTTACCTTGTTGTTGGCGATACCGAAAACTTTTTCTCCACCGATACCAAACGCAAAGCCGTTGATAAGCGTTGCGCCGTTGCCCTCTCTGTCGGTAAGCGTGGCTACATTTTCGCCATAACGCGAACAGAAGGAAAACACTTTGTTGTCTGCCGAACGTTCAAAACGCTCGTACAGATTGCTTGCGCTGTCCACACCTGTCTTGCGCGAAAACAATCTACCCGTAACATTGCTGTCGTCCCAATAGGGGCATTTGGTATACCCGAAAGAACAAAGACGTCTTATAGTTTGGTTGAGCTCTTCTATACTGTCGGCATATATGGTGACGACGTCAAATTTGACAGCCTGACCTTTTTTCAACTTGTAGTCCACCGCCAAGCGCATACGACAACTTTTGTTGTTGCTGTAGTCGGTAACGGTCACAGGCTCGATGCTATTGTCTTTGACAATGCACAACGCTATATAGCCACCCGCAGTTCCACACCCCATAGCCTGCACGTTGCCAAGGGAAAAACGCTCCGCATGGTCGGTATCAAAACTGCTTTGAAAGTCCACTTCTACACGGTAGACGCGTTTGTCCTTAACACCGCCTTCCAAATAACAATGTCGCACCTCGCAGTTGTCCAACAGGTAGTACTGCTCGTACATCCTGACACTGTTATTTTCGGACATAAAGTTGGCAGTATTTTTGCCATACTTGTGCTGGCAAAAAGTATCAAAAACATTTCTGCCATTACATAGTACACGTATGCCCAAAGCCACAGGGCGTGGATTGTTGCCGATGATTGCCGCACTGTTGCCCAAGCAGTCCACTACCGACAACAGTTTGCCATTGTTAAATACCGTTTTGCTGTAGTAATCATTGCAAATGTATCTACCGCTCAATAGCTCTGCACAGTCGGTGAGATTGCACATATATCTTTGACCTTCGGCCTCGTCCGTCTGCGCCGCTCTGTACAATGCACAATAGTATCGGATAGACCACAAAGCCAACATATTGTCCAAGTTGCTTATCTCACGCTGTGACAAATTGACAAAAGCTGATAAGTCTTGTTTGTATTTGCTCCACATTTCCTCAGTGTAATTGAGTTGTGTAGCCGTTACAAACAACTCTACAGCTTCTTCTATACGTGGCTGTTGCTTAGCAGCAAAAGTAATACGCTTGTTGCCAAGACTGTTTTTTACGCGCAAAAAGTCTTGCCAAAACTTGGGAAAAAGTATTTTGAGCCTTTGTGTAACTTTGTTTTGTGCACTTGACAGCGCTATATCATTAAGACAAAACTCAGTATAATTGAGTTGCACGTTTTTGTAATCGCAGTAGTCTTTCCATATCGACGAATTGCGTTCGAGCAGTATCCACAAACTTTCTTGTGATATTGGCTGACACAAAAGTCGAGTAAAAAATTGTTTGCTAAATGTCCATTTGAAATTGCTTACCACATAATCTATTGCACTCATTTTTGCACCTCAAAAAATTATCTTGCAACAAGTATTGACGTGCACAAAGATAGTTAGTACAAAGTTAGCAAAAATACTGACATTATTTGTCGATATAAGCCGATTTGCAATTTTTGTATTTGGGTATTGAAAATGGTAATGCCACAAAGACAAGTGTTGCTTACTATGTTGAAAGTTGGTATACAAACAATGCTTGTTGTTTTCAAAACACACAAAAAAACCGCCCAACTATTACCGTTGGGCGGACAAAACTTTTTGTTGACTTAATTGGCAGAAATTACTTCAACTCAGCAAAGTATTTGATTGTTCTTACCATCTGTGTGGTATAGCTGTTTTCGTTGTCGTACCAAGCAACAACCTGAACTTCTGTTTCGTTGGTCTCAGGGATGTACTTGCACATTGTTTGTGTAGCGTCAAACAACGAGCCGTATGTGATACCGATGATGTCGCTACTTACAAGTTGTTCTTCGGTGTAACCGAAAGAAGGATTAGCAAACTTCTTCATAGCTTCGTTGATTTGTTCTTTTGTCCATTCGCCTTTTACTACTGCAACAAGCAATGTTGTAGAACCGGTAGGAACGGGTACACGTTGTGCACTACCGATAAGTTTGCCGTTGAGTTCGGGGATAACAAGACCGATTGCTTTTGCTGCGCCTGTGCTGTTGGGAACAATGTTGACAGCGGCAGCTCTTGCACGACGAAGGTCACCCTTGCGGTGAGGTCCGTCCAATACCATTTGGTCGCCTGTGTAAGCGTGAACGGTAATCATGATACCGCTTTGGATCTCTGCTGTTTTGTTGAGTGCATTAGCCATAGGAGCAAGGCAGTTGGTTGTGCAGCTTGCAGCAGAAATGATTGTATCTTTTGAGGTCAAAGTTTTTTCGTTAACGCCGTAAACGATAGTAGGAAGGTCGTTGCCTGCGGGAGCGGAAATAACTACTTTCTTAGCGCCTGCAGTGATGTGTGCCATAGATTTTTCCTTAGAGCAATAGAAACCTGTGCACTCCAATACTACATCGACATCCAACTTTTTCCAAGGAAGGTTGACTGCGTCTTTTTCCTTGTAAATACGGATCTCGTGTCCGTCAACTGTGATGGAGTCTTCGCCTGCTACTACTTTGTCTGCCAAAGCATATCTGCCTTGTGCGGAGTCGTACTTAAGCAAGTGAGCCAACATTTTAGGTTCTGTAAGGTCGTTGATTGCTACAATGTCGTAGCCCTCTGCGCCAAACATCTGTCTAAATGCCAAACGTCCGATACGTCCAAAACCGTTGATTGCAACTCTAACGTTTTTCTTTGCCATTTTGAATTTACCTCCAAAAATTTTGACTGTTTGTGTATTCCTCTTTACTAAATAAATTTAGTGTGATATAATACCGTATGTATTATAGCATAGCACATACGTTTTGACAACTGTTAAAATAAAAGCCTTGCTATAAAAAAACAACATTAACAACATATATTTTTTTTATGCAGGAGGAAAGACACACTATGGCACTCGTTACAACCAAAGAGATGTTTGCAAAAGCGTACAAAGGCGGTTATGCTATCGGCGCATTTAACGTAAACAATATGGAAGTTATTCAAGGTATTGTAGAAGCCGGCAAAGAAACAAAAAGTCCGCTTATATTGCAAATAAGCAAAGGCGCTCGCAACTACGCTAACATAACTTATCTCAAAAAGTTGATAGAAGCAGCTATTATCGAAACCAATCTCCCTATTGCTATGCACCTTGATCACGGCGATACATTTGAGTTGTGCAAACAGTGCGTAGATGACGGCTTTACGTCTGTTATGATAGACGCAAGCAGCAAGTCTTTTGAAGATAATATTGCACTTTCCAAACAAGTTGCCGAGTATGCGCACGCTCACGGCGTCGTTGTGGAAGCTGAGCTTGGCACTTTGGCAGGTGTGGAAGAACACGTTAGCAACGCTTACGGCCACTACACCGATCCTGCTCAGGTAGAAGAATTTGTAGAACGTACAGGCGTTGACAGCTTGGCTATCAGCATCGGTACAAGTCACGGTGCTTTCAAATTTAGCGGCAATCCGCAGTTGAGATTTGACATTTTGGAAGAAGTAAGCAAACGTCTGCCCAACTTCCCCATTGTTCTTCACGGCGCAAGCAGCGTTCCGCAAGAGTTTATTGCTGAGATCAACAAATACGGCGGCAATATGAAAGGCGCACAGGGCGTGCCCGAAGATATGTTGCGCAAAGCTGCAACTATGGCTGTTTGCAAAATTAACATTGACAGCGATATCCGTTTGGCTTGCACTGCTGCTATTAGAAAATATTTTGCAGAGCACCCCGACCACTTCGATCCTCGCCAATATCTCACTCCTGCAAGAGCAGCAATAAAAGATATGGTAAAACACAAGATTATCGATGTTTTGGGTAGCAACAACAAGATTTAATCTATTTCAATTTACAACAAAGCAACCGCTCCAAGGTACAAACTTTGGGGCGGTTATTTTTTCGCTTTATTTGTTGCAACTTATATTTGTCGCAAATAAACTTTTTACCTTAACTGCGTTTTACTGTGACACATTGTCAAGCCTTTGGTAAAGTGACGGTTACCGTTGTGCCTTTGGTTTCTTGGCTTTTGATGTCCAACACAGCATTGTAACGTATACAGATATGTTTGACTATAGACAAGCCTAAGCCCGTACCACCTGTTTTGTTGGAACGTCCTTTGTCTACTCTGTAAAAGCGTTCGCAAATACGTGGAAGGTGCTGTGACGGAATACCTATACCGCTGTCTGCTACGGCAAACACTGCTCTGCCCTCTTTGTCGGTGTGCATATCCACTTTGATACTGCCGTCCTTTACGTTGTAATTGACAGCATTGCCAAAGATATTGCCAACAAGTTCGGACATATCTCGGTAATCGGCTTTGACAGTTATATCGCCTTTAACCTCAACTGTAAGTTCTTTTTGTTTGATAGTTTTTTCGTGTTCGGCAACAATATCAGCTACAATATCGGACAAACGCACATTTTCACAGTCTGCAGCTTTGGCTTCGTTTTCCAAACGGTCAATATACAACATATCCATAACAAGATTGTTCATACGTACACTCTCTGTATAAATACGCTGCAAATATTTTGCCGTTTGTGCGTCTGTATCCTGTGCGGCAAGTGACTCTGCAAGACCTTGTATAGTCGTCAATGGCGTTTTGAGTTCGTGTGAAGCATTGGAAAAGAAACTATTTTTTTGCTTTATCCACTGCTTTTCCGCTGTCACGTCGCTCAATATCAACAGATAAGGCATACGGTCTGACAATGCGCCATCTGTCAAAGTAAGGCTAAATGCAATTTGTTTGCCGTTGCACTGAAACTCTGCCGTACCGCCTCCGTTCATTGCCTTTTGGTAAAACTCGCACAATTCGGGGCTATCGAGCAAAATTACATAGGGCATGCCAACCTGTCCTCTGCCAAGCATATTGACAGCCGAATTGTTGATAAACTCCACCTTGCTCTCGCTGTTGAAAGCTACAACGCCTTGCGAGATACTGTTAAGTATAAACTGCGATTGTGTGCGCTCAAAATCCGATTGTTTGTACTGACTGTCCAATCTTACAAACAAATCGTTAATCTCGCTCAATACAGCAAAACTTTCGCCATCGTTCATAGATGCTTTAATCGGCTTGTAGTTGCCGCTGTTGAGGCTGTGAAGACTGTCGCAGATAGACTGCATACGAGAAGCAACCTGTTTGCCTGTACAGTTGGCAAGCAAATATGACACAAACAGCGCCAACACCAAAGTTACAATGACGGGAGCAATACTCTGCACTATCACTGACGAAACAGAGGAAGTTGGCATTGCCAAACGCACTATATGCTGTTCGTCTGTTGTAAGTTTGGCATAATACATCATATTGCGTCCAAACGTCTTGGAATATCGTTGCGTATAGGTAGGTTTGCCGTTAAGTGCGCCCTGCATTTCCGGTCTGTCGAGATGATTGTCCAACAAACCAAGCGAAGTATCGCTTTCAAACAGAGGATTGCCCTCTATATCAAACACAGTCAAACGCACGTTCCACCTTACTACATTTTCCAAAGCAGTAATCGTGCCGTCAAAGTCCTCGTCAAGCAACTTGATATATACATCGGTCTCGTACGACAGATTGTTGCGCACGTTGCTTGCCGAAACGCCGTAAGTTATTGCAAATACTGATACCAAAACTAACAACGCCGTCAGCAATGATACAAGCCAACAGCGCAAAATAATTTTCTTTTTCATATATTGACGCGGTAACCTATGCCGCGTGCGGTAGTAATTACGTTTTCTGCGCCTGCGTTGCGAAGTTTGTCACGAAGCTCAGATATGTGCATATCCAGCGCACGACTCTCCACATAGTTTTCGTCACCCCACAGCTCTTTGAAAAGCTCGTCACGGGTGAGCGTACGTCCCGCATTGCTCAGCAGAAAACGCATGAGCTTAAATTCTTTTACTGTCAACTGCAAGTCGACGCCTTTGTAAAAGATTGCAAAGTTGGCATTGTCTATAGTAAAAGCGTTTTGCGTCTTGACATACAACTTTGCTCGACGCAGACACGCTTTGACACGTGCCAACAAGTCCATTACAGAAAACGGCTTGGTAATATAGTCGTCCGCACCCTTGGACAAACCTTTGACCGAACTCATTTCGTCTGACTTTGCAGACACCATAAGTATAGGGATACGTTCGTCACGCTCTCTTATCTTTGTCAGTATTTCGTAGCCGTCCATGTCGGGTAACATAATGTCGATGATAAGCATGTCCGGTTTTGTCTCGTCGTAACGAGCAAAAAACGCACTGCCACTTTCAAACATTTGCAAATCGTACTGTTGCGACAACGCACACTCGTACAAATCTCTTATACCTTCGTCGTCTTCAATGATGTAAATTACGTCTTTCATTCGAATTTTGTATGTGTTCCTCTGGCTTGATAATCCGTCCACTCGCAGATATTGACTGCGTGATCGCCTACACGTTCAAAATACTTAGCCACCATCAAAAGCGTCAACCACGCTTCCGCACAATCGGCGTTTTGTCTCAAATGGTTGGCAAGCTCTGTACGCACGGTAGTAAAGTATGTGTCCATAGAGTCGTCAAGCTTGGCGGTAGCATCGGCAAGTTGTTCGTTTCGTGTCAAAAACGAGTCTACTGCGTCATGCACCATTTTGATTGCCAACGTACACATTGACGGTATATGTGTAGCGTTCCAGTCCATAGCACTGCTGTTGTTTTCCACAAGTCCTGCTATGTCGGCAGCCTGATCGCCTATACGTTCGATGTCTGTTATTACTTTCAATATTGTGGACAGCTCACGAAAGTCCTTTGCAAACGGATGTTGCATAAGCAGCAACTGCAAGCATGTATGCTCTATTTCCAATTCCGCAGCGTTTACTTTTTCGTCAGACTTTACTACTTCGTCGGCAAGCTTTTTGTCCGCTGTGCGCAACGCATTGACAGCGTCTTGAAGCATCTTCTCGACAAGACGGCACATTGTAGCAAGTTTTATGTTGAGCTGTTCCAGCTGTTCGTCAAGTATTGCCTTGTTCATAATTTCTCCTTATTTTTGTAGAACACAAGTTGTACGATATCTGCAATTGCCACAATACTTGGCTTGTAGCAATTATAACACTATCAGTCGTCAATATCAACCGAATCTACCGGTAATGTAGCGCTCGGTCTCCTCTTTTGCAGGTGAACTGAACAAAGTATCCGTGTCGTTGAATTCCACAAGCTCACCCAACAGGAAAAAGCCTGTCTTGTCGGATATACGAGCTGCCTGTTGCATGTTGTGTGTAACAATTACAACGGTCACATCCTTTTTCAGTTCCATACACAACTCCTCAATCTTAGCTGTAGATATTGGGTCCAAAGCGCTGGTAGGCTCGTCCATAAGTATTATTTTGGGCTGAACGGCAAGCGCACGGGCTATACACAGACGTTGTTGCTGACCGCCCGAAAGTCCCAAAGCAGACTTATTGAGTCTGTCTTTGAGTTCTTCCCACATTGCAGCCTGCTTCAAGGTGCGTTCCACTATCTCGTCCAGCTGAGCACGGTTGCGTATACCAAATGTGCGTGGACCATAAGCAATATTGTCGTACACGCTCATAGGGAAGGGGTTGGGTTTTTGAAAAACCATACCCACATTTTTGCGCAGTTCGTTGACGTCAGTGGTCGGCGCATAAATATCCACTTCGCCGATCAAAAATTTACCTTCAATTTTGCAACCTTCTACAAGGTCGTTCATGCGGTTGAAACATTTGAGCAATGTGGATTTGCCGCAACCGGACGGTCCGATAAACGCCGTTATCTGTTTTTCGGGTATCTCAATGTTGATATTTTTGAGAGCGTGAAATTCGCCGTAATGAAGATTGACGTCGCTGACAGATATGTTTTGTCCGTAGTTAAGTTGTACTTGTTGCTCGGACGTTTGCTTTTTCTTCCTAAACATTTTGTTCTTGTCCTTGTGTTAAGTTTGCTTTCTTTGCTTTTTTGACTTTTTTCTTTTTGCCGTCTCTTTTGAGTTTGCCACCCACATACTGAGCAAGCAAGTTGATACCTGTTACAAGTATCAGAAGGACAGCCGCAGTTGCATACGCTTCGTTGAGGTGCAAGCCTTCACCTGCCAGCACATACAGTGCCACTGCAAGTGACGTACCACCGCTCAAAAAGCCATCCGGCATAGGTTTAAGACTTGCGCCCATAGTAAACATAAAGGGCGCAGATTCGCTTACTACTCTGCCTATACTCAAAATTACAGCAGACATTATACCCGGGAAAGCACTTGGCAATACGACACGGAATATGGTACGCAATTTGCCGGCACCCAGTGCCAACGAACCTTCACGGAAACTGTCAGGCACGGCTTTCAAGCTTTCTTCGGTAGAACGTACAACGGTAGGCAACAGCATAAGACTGATTGTCAGTCCGCCTGCCAATATGGTCATCTGATTGTTGGTCAACACTACAAAGGTAATTGCGCCAAACAGTCCGTAGACAATGGACGGCACACCGCTAAGTATGTCTATTGCACTGCGGATAGTTGCAACAAGCTTGCTGCCTTTTTTGGTATATTCGTTGAGGAATATTGCCGTTGCAATACCCAAAGGTATAGCCACTATCAACGAGATAAATACCACCATCAAAGTGGACACAATAGCAGGGAATATGGTTACTTCTCCACCAAACTCAAATTCGCCAAACAGAAGTTGCCAAGTTATGTGCGGCAGACCATTGATAAGTACAAACAGTACCAACGTCACCAAAAATACACCTGCAAACGCCGTAGCAACAAAACTTGCATACTTGCCGACTTTTGCAAAGTTGATTTTTTGATGCAAAACACCAAATAGGTCACGAGATTTTTTTGCTTTTTCCTTACGCTTTTCTTTGAGCTTTTGATTGGTTACCAATCCAAGCAGAAGGTTGATAATGGCAACAAATACTAACAAAACGCCGCCCGTTGCAAACAGCGCACCCATCTGCACTTCGCCTGCGTAGCCCATCTCCAACACTATGTTGGCAGTCAGTGTACGGAAGCTTTGGAAAAAGCCAGTTGGGAACACGGGGGAGTTGCCTGCAAGCATAACGACAGCCATTGTTTCGCCAAGTGCACGACCAATGCCCAATATCATTGCAGCTGTGATACCCGAACGTGCAGCCGGCACCATTGTGCGGAACACTGCCTTTTCGTGCGTTGCTCCCAATGCTCTTGCGCCTTCGTAATAAGGGTTGGGTACTGCTTCTAACGACGTCTTGGTGAGGGCAACTACCGTTGGCAGTATCATCATACCCAATACCACGGACACGAGCAAAAGCCCTGAGCCACTACCTGTGGGTGAGAGAGAATAAAACAGTTTGGACACTACACGCATACCAAAGAAACCATAGATAACGGAAGGTATGCCTGCAAGAAGATTGATTACGAAATTGAAAATTTGTTTAAGTTTACCCTTGCAGAAAAATGCAAGATATACTGCGGTGAAGTAACCCAGACTTCCACCAACCGCCAAAGCACCCACAGTAGAGAATATAGTACCTACTATCATAGTAAGGATACCATATTGTCCTGTAAGTGCCTCAACATAGGTGTCGGAAGTATCAGGCTTCCATGTAGTACCGAAGATAAACTTAAACACTCCGATTTTGGAGAGAGCAGGTATTGACTTGATGATTATGAACAGAAATATTGCAACTACTGCAAGTATACATATACAAGCTGTCACTGCAAACAAGACTTTACCTGCACGCTCTTTCAACTTAGAGTGCAACATAGTACTTACCTTATTACTTAGTCAACTCACTGAATTTGAGTACAGCGCCTGAATATACATCAAACAACTGTTCGATTGTGATATCGGTCAATGTGTTGTTGGTATTGACAATTACTGCGATAGCGTCCTGAGCAATGTTGAAAGTAGCAAGAGCTGCGTCAGTTACTGCTGCGGAAGACAATCCGATTACGTTGCCCGTTTTGTCGTTCTTTGCTGCTTCTTTACCAGCGGAACTACCTTGACAGTCTTTGTTGAAATCCTTTTGAGATACTGTTCCGTTGAGTTCGAGATACTTAGCAATAAGCTTATCCATAAGAGGATCAACAGATGTGCTACCTTTAATTACTATAGCGTCTCCAGCAGGTTTTACGTCGGGTGCTGAGTAATCTGTATCACTTGCAACTGTTACATAACCTTCTTGAACTACAATTTCCTGAGCCTGTCTGCTTTGAAGGAAGCTGATAAAGTCTGCTGTAAGTGCTTGCATCTTGCCTTCCATTGCTTTGTTGGTCATAATTACAAAGGGACGAGCAAGTTTGTATGTGCCATTAATTACATTTTTCGAAGTAGCTTCTACACCATTGACGCTCAACTTTTTGACAGTGTCATTGACAGAACCCAAAGATACATATCCGATTGCTGTGGGCAATGTAGATACCTTAGTCAATACGTCAGAAGTCTTGGGAAGTTCTTCTGCTGTCTTTACCATACCGACATCTCCAAGTTCTTCGCCGTCAGCATTTTTGATAAGTTCTTCATAAGCGCTACGAGTACCACTACCAGCCTCACGACCGATAACAGCAATATTCTTTTCGCCGCCGCATGCTGTCAATACAAATACGGCTGTTACGCCAAGTACAATCATAAGTACGATTGCAACAATCTTTTTAACCATTTCATTTTCCTCCTGTTTGGTTATCGAAAGCATTATATTTGTTTTTGCAAATTTCAACTATCTATATAAAGTCAAAGTTTTGTAAGTTTTTTGTAAATATGCACCAAACAGACAACAAAAATACCACCGAAGCTAAACCTCGGTGGTAAATTGCAAATGTAAATTGTTAGTAATATATCCGCACTGTGGAATTGAGATACTATACAAATAAATAATGGTATAGCAATAAGTATTTTTGCCAAATACAACTAAAGTTTGCGCAAACAATTTTTGCTCAATACAGTTTGCCTCAATACTTAAGTTTGAGAACGGCATTGAGTGTATTTTTTGCCGAACGCACTATTTCCCCTCTCGTAATACCGTCATTTTGTCCCAATGTAGCCAGCAATGTGCCGTCAGACACATATTCCAGCTCGGCAAATGTTTTGCCACCGGGCATAAGTACGTCTACCTGTGCGCGCACACGGTAAGCGTTGTCCTGCAAATTGGGAAACTCGGGACTCTTGGAAGAACGCATCCACCAATCGGTAATTACCAACCCTTGATATCCCCACTCCTCACGCAATATAGTAGTAGCCAAGTCATAGTTGTAATGACTCCACACGCCGTTGAGTTTGTTGTAGCTGGTCATGATATGCGCAGGGTTGGCACGTTTGACGCACAGCTCAAAGCCTTTGAGATAAATTTCTCTCAATGCACGCTCGGACAGACGGCTGTCGTTATAGTTGCGGTTGACCTCTTGGTTGTTGCACGCAAAGTGCTTAGGACATGCTCCAACGCCTTGACTTTGAAGTCCACTGACTACCGCACTTGCTATTAGACCGCTAACAACAGGATCTTCGGAAAAATATTCGAAGTTTCTGCCACAAAGCGGATTGCGGTGAATATTCATACCAGGGGCAAGCAATACGTCACTGCCATAGTATTTCATTTCTTCACCCACTTTTGCATACAGTTGTTGCACAAGTTGGGTGTTCCAACTGCTTGCAAGCGCTGTACCACATGGCAATAGCGATGTGTAATTGCTTATACGTATGCCTGCAGGTCCGTCTGTAGTAATAACAGGCAACACGCCTTTGTCGCGTAACGATGGCAAAATACCGCCATAAGCACCGGCATTGCCTTTGACGCCCAAGTCGCTGTTCATTCTGCCTATGCCACGAGTAAGTGCTTCCAACTCTGCATCGGTCAACTGCGCAACAAAGCTGTCCAAACTGTGCTTGCCTTGCTTGACGTCTGCAAGAGTAATACCCTTGTCGCCCGTGTACTCTACTGCCGTAGGCAAATTGTCCAAAATACGCTGACGCAAGTCGTAATCGGTGGGCACTACTACACCCTTAGTAGGCTTTATGCCCTCTTTGCCCTCTTGCGCAACAAGTCGATAAAAACCAAACTGCACATTGCAAGCGCCGTGAGCAGTAGCAACTACTTCGCACTTATTTATTGTAAAACTATGCGCCTTGACAACATTGCGCACACTGTTGCCCACATATACAGTGTACTCGCCTTCTTCCAATACGTAGCAAGATTTGTTGCCACTTGTGCCGTAATCGTCAAAACTTGCAAAATCGTACTTGTCAAAAGTAAGAGTTAGCGTTTGGCTTTGTTGAGGTTTGAGCTCGTTGGTCTTAGCAAAAGCTACAAGCACTTTGTCAGGCTTGCCCAATTTGCCTTGCGGACAATGTACATATACTTGTACTACTTCTTTACCTGCTCTGCTACCTGTGTTGGTCACAGTAGTTTTGAGAGTAAAGGTGCTATTGTTGAGCTGAACGCTATCTGCTTTGATATCAAACGTTGTATAACTCAATCCAAAGCCAAAAGGATACAACACTTTGCCTTGTGCAAAAGTTTCAAAATATCTGTAGCCTACAAATATATCTTCCTGATAGTTGTTAAACTCTTTGCATCCAAAGCAATCGGAAGACGGATAGTAAATGTACTTTGCAACAACGGTATCGGTAAGTTTGCCACTCGGATTGGTTGTGCCGCACAAAACGTCTGCAATAGCGTTGCCGCTTTCCATACCGCCTTGCCATGCGTACAACAATGCGGATATTTTGTTGCCGTATCTTTTGCGCCACGACATATCCACTATGTTGCCGCAGTCCATCAATACTACCGTTTTGTTAAAGGCGGAAGTTACCGTTTTGAGCAACTTCTCCTCTGCTTTGGTAAGATAAAAACTACCGCGCGAAAGTTTGTTTTCTCTGTCCTCACCTGCCGCTCTGCCTATTATTACCAACGCAACGTCGTTGTCTTTGGCAACAGACTTTGCAAGCGTTTTACTTACTCGCATTTCGCTGTAGTTGGTGGGCCAATGTCCCCATCTGCCGTTGTCGGGAATGTTGGCAGGCTTTTTGCTCCACTTGCTGTAGATATTGGCAAGTCTTTCATCCAACACTATATCGCCTTTGTCACTTGCCTTTTTGAGTGCGTCCATAGGACTTACCTTGTAAGGCGGATGAACGTCGCCGCCACTGCCGTAGCCTACATAAAAGTAGTCGTACTGACATCTGCCAAATACTGCCACTTTGGTACTTTTTGCAAAAGGCAACACGCCGTCGTTTTCCAACAAGACCATACCTTCTGCAGCGCACTGTCTTGCAAGTTGCGGTATGCCGTCAGTAATATGACGCTCGCCTTCGGGCAAGTTGAGTTCCTGCTCCAACTCACCGCTTCTCTTCTTGCGTATCTTTTCTATCAGTTGATTGAAGTAACGTGATATTGCTCCCATAATTACCCTCTATATTTGTTTGTTTTGCAATATTGACATATATGTGCAACTTTTAGCTATTTGCATTGCACATAAGGTGTAGTACTGTGATTGTAAGTGTTTGTACACCCCTATTGTTGACGCTTAGCTAAATCGCGCAACTCCTGTATAGGCAACTTGTATCTGTCCTCAACATTGAGCTCGCTGTCCAAACTGTCTATAACGCCCTTAAACACGTCAGCTTTTGGTTCGCTCTCTGTCTGATAGGACGAGATAAGGTCTATACATGCCTCGCGATAAGGCTTGTTTGTGCGTGCCACTACATCGGTCAATACAACTCCAAGTTGTCCGTTGTCCCACTGCACTTCTATGCTGTCTTTGTAATCGCCTTTGTGTTCGCCATTGACAGTAACTTGCGCACTTTGTACATCTCTAAAGCACAAATACAGCGTGCGTGTTGCAGGCAGTATGGACTTGTCGCCATCTGTGTTGATAGTAAATGTAAGCGTATTGCCATTTTCTGCAACGCTCATATGACTGATAAAATATTTGCCATGTTGATAATCGTTGCTTACGCCGTCGTCTTCGTACATATCAAAACTGCCGTTGCCTCTGTATATCCATATATCCAAAGGTTGGCTCAAAGACAAATCGTTGGTTGTGTCGTTGTGATACAACGGTATTATTGCGCCTTCACGGGCAAGCACGGGCAAAGTCTCTACACCACGGAACACAGTATAGTGTCCACCGTGATAAATTCTACCGTTGAATATGTCGGTATATCTGCCTTGCGGTACCCACAAATCTTGCTTAGCAAGCGCAGTTTTGGGATCTGTCTTGTCTGTAATAGGACACACCATAAGCTGTGTACCAAACATATACTGATTGGGACATTGGCATGCCGCATCTTCTTTGTAAGAATAATACATCGGCTCGCACAATGCTCTGCCCTCTGTATGCGTCATATAGTTGCACGAATACAAATAGGGTACAAGGCGGTGACGCAGACGCAAGTATCTTGTTGCAAGCTCTCCTATATATCCGCGAACTTTCCAAGGCTCTTTGCCCATAAACTCGTTGGAACAAGAGTGAAGTCTGTTGATAGGACTGAACACGCCGTACTGTATCCATCTCAAATACAGCTCGTCGTCCTTAGTGCCCTTTTGGTGTCCGCCTATGTCGTGACTCCACCAGCTGTAACCGACATTAGCGGCATTGTTGGTAAAGTAAGGCTGAAATTTGAGACTTGCCCACGTTGTGTAGGTATCGCCGCTAAAGCCCAACGGATAACGGTGACTACCAAGACCAGCATAGCGTGACAATATAAGCGGACGTTTGCCACTATTGGCAATGTCCATTGAGTGATAATGATTGAGTGCCCACAGGGGATCAAGGTTTTTGACATCGCTGTTTTCGCCCTGTTGCCAATCGAGCCACCAAAAATCTACGCCTTCTTTTTCGTATGGGTGATGAAGTATATCAAAATATGCTTTCAAAAACTTTTCGTCGCCCAACTTAAATAAAATAGGCTGCTCGGTTGAGGGATCAACGCCCATTGTCTCACATACGGCTTTGTATTGGTCTTCAAAAAACCTTACGCCGTGCGAGGGGTGAACGTTGAGCGTAACTGCAAAGTTGTTGGCATGCAGCCAATTAAGCAACTCTCTGTAATCGGGGAAAAGCTCGGTATTCCAACTGTATCCTGTCCAACCAGGCAGATATTTGCAGAAAATATCTCTGTCTATATCGTTGTCTGTAGGCACGGGGCGAGCCTTTTCGCCAAAGCGCTCAATTACATCCACCCAATGCCAATCCATATCAATGGTAGCAACGGTAACAGGTATTTGTTCGTCAATAAAGCGTTGCATGAGCGAACGGTATTCTTCCTGAGTGTATGCCTTGTATCTGCTCCACCAGTTGCCCAAAGTGTACTTGGGTATTAGTGGCGTAAAGCCTGTAAGTCTGTAAAAGTCATAAATGCAAGCACGGTAATCATTGCCGTATGCAAAGTAATACAAGTCGGTGTGTTTTTTGTCGGGACGCTGTTCTATTTTGTCGCCGTTGAGGATAAGTGATGCAGAGTCGTCCACAACTGTAGCGCCGTTTAAGGATAGCAGTCCGTCTTGAAGCGCAGTTTTGCCATTGACGCCGTCCAATGTGCGACATGTTCCTTTGAGATTACCTTTTTTGAAGTCGGTAACTACTGCACCGTTTTCCAACGTAACAGAGACCACCTTGCCTTTGCCGCTATCTACTACAAATACGCATTTGTCCGTTTTGACAGTGATTGTTTTGCCCTGTTGGTCATACCAAAAGTGCGGACGGTCAAAATCTCTGTACCACACTGTCTGCGTGGCATGGTCGCAAAAAGCACCTTTTTCCACACGTATAAGACGGTCGGATAATACGCTTACTCTGCAATCGCCTGCCGCTATGACGCACGATGAGTCTGTTGTAGAAGTTGTGTTTACCACAAAACGTTGCATAATACACCTCTGTGTTATACATATATTTTTTGTCAACCAACAACTATTGACATCAAAAAAAATTATAACATAAATACATACAATGTCAATGTGTGTAACATAAAAACTAACAAAAAAAGCACAACATTGAGCGCAAAAAAATTTTGATAAAAATAAAAAACGGATAGCGCAACACTATCCGTTTTTGTTGATTGAAAAAAGCTATTGCACAACTACGTATATCGCACTTTGAACGTCAAAGGACATTGCACATAGCTGTACCATATATTAGCCACCTTCCACAATTCTGTATATAACAACTATCACCACAACTACTATAACCACTATGCGCATAAGCCAAGACAGCAACTTGTATGTCTTGCGGCGTTTGGCTGCTTTTTCGTCGAACTGATAACTACCGTTAACAATCTGTGCCCTGCCATCGCCCACTACACACACTTCGGTGACGTTGTTGTACTTGTTGTTTTTGTACTGTTTGCAAAACTTTAGCTGTACGCCGTTGTAATCGGACGACACCCTTACAGTGCAATCAAGCGAATAGTAAAAGGTAGAATATCTTGGCGTAAAAAGCCCTGTTATGCCCAATATCCAAAATATCAATGCGCTAAGCCACCACAACGGCGCGCAAAGCTCGTGCGTACGTACAAAGCGCAACTGAGCAGTGCCGTCAGCATCCATTTGGGGTTCTACATATTCTCTGCCATTTTCACTGAACACTTTGAGGCGTTGGTCGTTTTGAAATACTTGCACGTCATATCTATCTATCAAATATACTCTCATAATGTCACCTGCCTTACATATCCGTAATAAATGCAAGCGGCAATTACTACCACTATCAAAGCAAGCGTTGCCGATACAATGCTGCTTGTTTTGCCTCGGGATTGCTTGCGAAGCATAACTATTGCTATAGACAGTGCACAAAACACTACCGACAACACAATAATTACAGGCATTGCAGAACGGTAGGCGTTGATTACACCGTTGACCATAGGCTGTATTTGTTCGAGCCCATCGGCGTTGAACATTGCTCTGAATTGGTCGGACAACAACAGCAAGCCAAAAGAAAGAATGACAAGCACCATCATTATAAGTAGATAAACTACCACCATTGACGCTGCCACTAAAGCAAGCAAGGCAAACAACAACGGTATAAGCGACAGTAGCGCGATAAGCCAATTAAGCCTTAGCATTGTACCGCACGCTCTGTCCAATAGCTGACTAAATACAAGTTGTCGCGTCATACATTACCTCCTCATAAATGAATTTTATACAACCTTATTTTTGTTATTATATCATTTTACTAATGCTATGTCAATACCCAAATATAAATAATAGGCAAATTAACTGTTTGTGTGACCATGTCAAAGTAGTACAAATTACCCATTGACTTTTGTACTTGTTTTATTTATTTTATTTACAATATATTCAATAAAATGCCCTTATCGCAATTTATATGATAATGATAGTAATTATGGTTGCGTGCCTGTATTGATGACAACGACAAAACGAAACTGTCAAACTAAAGTTAAAAGGCGCGAATGTAGCACATAAGATAAACAATATTGAAGGAAGAAGGGAAGATACTGAGTTACAAAAGGAGAAAGAAGCTATGAAAGCGATACAATATTTATTTCCCGACAAAGATTTGTACAACAAAGCAGTAGTCGCACATGCCAAATATAACAAAGGCATACTAATTACCGATATAGTTAGCTTTGCAGTAAGTGCTTTGACAGTACTACTGTTGTGTACAAATATATTTTTTGACCTCAACCTTTACGGATATGCTTGCTCCATATTTTTGGCAATACTTGCTGTAGGCATAGTGATTGGCGCATCAATAGCAGGTAACGACCTCAAAAAAATAGAAAAAGAACAAAAACAACGCCTCAAAGACAGTAAGGCGCATGAACTTACACTTGCGCTATACAAACTATACGCCAAGTATGTTTGCAAGCAAAGATTGATAATTTTTTCTATGTATCTTGTTACGCTTGTAAGCTCTATACTTGTGGGGCTAATTTTTCCCGATACTTTTTGGTCGGTATGTTGTTTAGTTTTTTTGATTATTGCACTACTTATTGCCAATAAAAGTACTGCCAAAATGCACCAAGAAGAAAGTGCACTGATTGCCAAACTTGCCCAACAATATTCAACTGAACATACAGAAAACAACGCTACCAACGACATTGATAACTAAGAAGTGGATAAGCCATAGTGTGGACATTGCGATGTATCTACTTTTGTGGGTAACTTCTTGTTTATGCTTACTTATATTTTAACTGATAGTAATAGACAAACAAAAAAATGCAGGCAGAATACACTACCTGCATTTTTGTTTTGCTTAATGTACCACGTGGCCAAACGTGCGTTGCTAATCTATTGAATAATATGTATCTTTTAGTTCCATTGCTATATCGTAATACTCATATGGCACATATATACGTGCTTTTTGTGCACTTATTGAATACAAAGCAATAGCCGTGCTACCCATAGGTTGCAACACACAAGGCACCGACTGCTGTTGCAATGTATTTTGCAACATCTTTGCATACAGCAAATCAAGCTCTGCCACAAAGCAAAAATCGCCCTCCTGCGCTTGTCTCAAATTTTGTGCACCGCATTTGGGACAAGTATCCGATTGTGTTGCCAAATTGCATCTGGTACAAAAGTTCATAAGCCACCTGCTAATATGAAAAATTTGTAATGTGCGGTATTTTTTCGTCAGTATAAATGTATGTGACACATTTTACGTTTAGTTGCAAAAATAATTTTCTATTTTGTCAATGTTATTTTGCACAAGCTCGGCAAAATAGTCTGTCTGCTGAAAAAGGTCGCTCAAGCGGTCATCTTGGGGTTGCAACTCCAACAAGTCGTTCAATGATATTCCGTGTGCACGCCAAGCGTCGTCTGCGTCATAAACGGTAACTCCCATATTGTCACACACTTTGCACAAGTTGATAGCAACCCTTGGGCTTTCAAATACGTATTCCTCCTCTACCGAACGAGTATAGCAAGTGAGCTTGTACCCTCTTTGCAACAAAAAGACAAACTGCTGTTTTATGTATTTTGACAAACTGCCTTTATGCGTATTTTTTGTACCCCAAATAGACATTTAGCACACACCCCTTTACTACTAATATCACTCTTAATTTTGTCACACTACTTTATTGCTGTTTCCACAGTGTGGCGGTCGCCCATAGCCGGTATTGCGCCGTAGCCTGTAGTTGTGTAAGCACCGCACTTGCAGGCAAAGTTTAACATTGTTTGATAGTCGTCATGTAACAGCGTTTGTGGTGTTGCATTGCTATCCAAAAGCCCTGCAATAAACGCACCAAAAAAGCTGTCGCCTGCACCTGTGGTATCCACTGCTTTTACCTTGTAGCCACGGCAGTTATACTGCTTGCCCTCTTTGGTGTACAGTGTTGCACCCCTGCTACCGTCGGTCACCAACAGCTCCTGCACATTGCCACAAAACAATTTAGCCATATCGGGTTGGTCTGTACCGCATATAAACTGCAACTCGTCCGCACCCAACTTAATGACGTGCGCATAGGGCAAAAACTCGTTGACAACACTACGCAACTGCTCTTTGTCTTCCCAAAGGTTGAACCGCAAATTGGGATCAAAGCATACAAGTGCGCCGCTTTGTATTGCCTTGTCAATAAGATACTTGTGCGTTGACTTGGCAACGTCTGTTTTGAGTGCTACGCTCCCAAACTCCAAAATATCGCCTGCGCAAAAACGAATTGTTGCAAAATCTTGCTCGGTAAAAGCCAAGTCGGCAGCCGTTCTGCGGTAAAAGCTGAACTCTCGTTCGCCATCTTTGCCAAAGCTGACAAAAGCAAGCGATGTGTCGCAAATGTCTGTCTGCGATATATTGCTTACGTCTACGCCCTCGTCTTTTAGCGTTTGTATCAAAAAGTCACCAAAGCCGTCCTTACCTACTTTGCTAAGATAACACGCTTTGTGGCCAAGTTTTGACACCTGTACACACACATTGGCAGGCGCACCACCTGCGTTTTTGACAAATTGCTTTGTATCTTTGAGACTGCCTGTGCCAACGGACTGAAAGTCTATCAAAAGCTCGCCTATACTATACAGTTTACTCATAATTGCACCTTATTGACGGCAACAATTTTTGCTTTGCCTTGCACTGTGGGCATAAGTTTGCCTTCAATATACATACGACTGCTTATGACTTCTCTGCCGTTGTCTACAAATACTTCTATACCGCTTACGTCCAACAAAACACGCACATTGCACGTTGCGTACTGATTGTTGGTATATCTTACGCAACCATTGCCGTTGTTGGAGGCTGTGCTATCAAGATATACTCTACCTTGCTCCATACCGACAATGACACTTCCATTGTCATTGCCAATAGTCAACTTGCTATCGCCCTCAAATAGCAAGTCCACAATACTGCTTTGCGGTATATCCTTTCCGCTGTATGGCTTTGCGTAGCGTTGCAAACCGTCCACAGGCGTAGTATAAAGCTCTCCGTCCTTTACCGTCAATTTGCGAGGTATATTGAACGAACCTACCCAACCGTGTCCCATTTGCTGTGTAGGATAGGGTTTGCCCCACATTTCCTGCCAGCCTATCATAATTGCATTGTCTGCGTTGTTGATTAGCTGAGGCGCATAAAAGCAATCGCCTTTGTCCAACTCTTTGATAAATTGAACGTCAAAAGTACCTTTGTCAAAATTGAGATTGCCCACTATTGCCACACTGCAATGTATATTGTTGAAGTCATTGCCACGTTGTGGGACGTTGCACCCCGACACCAACATGATGTCTTGTCCGTCCTGTCTGTACCAAGAAGGGCACTCTGCCATATCCCCCAACTCGTAAAAACTGCCTATTGTAAAACTGTAATCCAGATTGTCCAGCTTGTCACCGCACAATACAATTATTACGCCTTTGTTGGTGTTGAGGTCCTTGCCACCAACAAACACATAATACTTGCCGTTGAACTTTACAGGATATGGATCGCGAAAATCTGCACGGCTGATATTGTCGGGTAAACGGCTGTTGTCAAACAATAGCTGTCTGTTGCCAAACATCACACCATCACTCGAATATGAGGCATATATATCCTCGCGACGCTCGCCGTTGTGTTCGTAATGCTCGGTGTACACGGCAACGAGTTTGCCGTCCGCTTCCACTGCACCGCCCGAAAATGTACTGACGTGCGGTGTTGAGGGCACTATTGCTACAGGCAAATCGGTAAAAGTAACAAGGTCATCAGACACCGCATGCCCCCATAGCATAGTACCAGGTTTTGCATCAAACGGGTTGTATTGATAAAACAAATGATACTTACCCTTGTAGTAGATAAGTCCGTTGGGATCGTTCATCCAGCCTACTGTTGGCATAAGGTGATACTGATGTCTGTACTCAATATTGAGCGTCTTTTGCGCTTGTTGTATGTAGTTTTGTACCGAGCTAATTGTTATGTCTTTCATTTCAACACCTTGTTAAAATTATTTTCAACTGCTAACTAATTGGTAATTCTGTTATTTGCATTTATACGCTATGATATATACTTTACCTTTACCTTTGTACTTTTTAACTTCGTACATATTGTCATACTTTTTGATAAACTCAGGCAATTTTTTGCAGCCAAACTTTTTTATATCAAAGTCGGGACGCACACGTTTTATGTATGTACCTGCAGAACTGACATTAACAAAGCCATCTTCGTCCTGATAGGCTTCTGTATCTGCTGCCACTCTCAACAATCTGTGCAATTCGTTAGGTGTCATAGTTGTTTCCGATTGCTCACTATCTATGTCAACCTTTTTGTTAGACAATTTGCTGTTACTCTGTTTTTGAGTTTTCTGTACTGCAGGTGTATTGATAGCACTGTCATCATCGTCTAAACTTTCTATCTCAATAAAGTCGTCGCACGAACGCTTGAACGCCTCAGACGCATTTTGCTTGCCTACGCCTATTACAAAAATACCTGCTTCCTTAAGACGGATATTGAGCGGCGTATAGTCGCTATCGCTTGATACTATTACAAATGCATCGTAAGTACCTGTGTACAACAAATCCATTGCATCTATAGTAAGTGCCATGTCGGTGGCATTTTTGTCCGTTACGTAGTCAAACTGTTGCTGTGCTTTGAAGGCAAGGCTTTTTATTTCGTTTTCCCAATTTTTCAGTCCTTCCTTCTTCCAATTGCCGTACACTCTTTTTACCACTATTCTGCCGTAAGTGGATATCTTTTGTATCACCGATTGCATTTTGCTGTATTGTGTGTTGTCTCCGTCCACAAGCACAGCAATGTTTTTGTATGTGATGTTGCCGTTGTCCATAAATTCTCCTCGTATACTACCTTTGCGCAGTGTGCGCCATTGAGTAGATTATAGCAAATTGATACTACAATAACAAGCTATCTAATCAAAAAATTTTGCGTCAAAATGCGCAAATCGTAGTCTTTTACACAAACAAAAAAAAGCAGCGACAAAGACAGCTCAACTATCCTTGTCGCATTGATATTAGGCAAACTGTATTTCCACAACTAACTACGTAAAGTGCGCAAAACAACTATACTTTGTGTTGCTCAATTACCTTGTTGATATTGTCGTAGGCTTGTTGCATACTGTTGTATACGGACACGCCCGAATAGTTTTCGTACGCGCCCAAGTGTGTATAAAAGTTGGTATCCAAACTTTGCGGAAAATCTATATCGGCATCAGGATCCAACTCAAAACGTTGATGTACAACTTTTACCGAGTTGTCGCACTGACGTATTTCAAAACGCTGTAGTCTGTCTTCAGAATATACATAGCTGCAATTAGCTCGCTCGTCTGAGCTAACTATGTTGTGCAAAACAACTTTGCGCAAATTATCAGCATTGCGCTGTCTACTACTTTTGTTTTGCACCTGAGTTTTTACAACAAAGTCACGTCGCGTAAGATAGGCAATAAGATAAACAGAGGGCGCAAGTTGCTTTAGTGCAATACAAAAATGTTTTGTACCTACACAAATACGAAAAATTTGTGCGTTGTCAACCTTTCTGTAAGGTATGCTTTTATCCAAAAAGCTGAGTGTGATGTTTTTTGTTTTGACCAACTGCCTGCACCCGTTGTCGTTCAAAACATCTATATCCGCTATATAATATTGATTGCAATAACACAATTCTGCATAATATGGTCTACCAAACATACGCACACCCCTTAAACTGAAACTAAAATTGTTTTTATTCTATTTCAAAATAATGTATCTTGGAGCAAATACTTTTTTTGTGTTTTTTGTACTTGCAATATTTTTTGTCACCCAAATATTTTACTTGGCTTGTTCCCAAAAAAATTTTAATTACCAACACATTACCTTTTTGTGACATTTGGCAAACCTCATCATATATGTATTGTGTGTCCACATGCCAATGAGTAAAATATTGTTTTTGTTTGCCGTCTTTGTGCATTTGACTGATACTTATTGTACAAGTACCCAAGTCAAACTCTATAGTTGCATATAGCGTATCCAAAGTCCACGTTATTGCGTTGTCGTCAACAAGACAAAATTGACCGCAAAGATTGGGAGTTAGTTGCACCATTTGATATAGTTCGGTTGCTGTTTGCGGAATAATAGAAAGTATTTGCCAATCTACCGTATCAAAAGCATTTTCATACTTAGACACCACATACAAACAGTCTGGCAACGTAGCTTTGTCCAACTTGCTTACTTCGATAGCAGACCTTTCCACAATTATTTTTGTTGGCAAACTGCTTTGCGTAGTATCTGGCAATGGCTTGTTGATCTCAATATACTTATCGAGCTCGCAACAACTCTCCTCCGAGTACTTTCTGTAAATTATTTGCCATTCATCGTTTGCTTTGTTGTATTGAATTGCATCAAAGTTTGGGAACAAATACACTACATTTTGATACACGAAGTAATCGGACTTATAATTACGTTGGTGATTGTATTGTATATTCAATCTTTGGTCTGTACCGTCTGCTTTGATAGCATTGTAAAACCTATACTGAGGACTATAGGTAATTTTGTTTTTATAAGCCACCTTAAAGTCTTTGTAGTAAAAAGATTTCTTGTATTTTACTATCTTCGATATTTGTACAAAGGGAGTGCACAACCATAACACTATAAGTACAGGGATAATAATGGGCAAAAAAATTATAAACAACAAAAGATATAGTATTTTAGTGTACCACTTCATTGCTTTCTCCTTTATTTACCACAATTTGCTTCATAATATTTTTTCGTTGATTGTGTATTGCTTTTTTTATGTAGTCTGCCCAATATTGCCCCAACGTGCAAATGAACCTATGCTATATTCCACACTACAGATACGGTGTCTTTGATTTGTACGTCTTCGGGGACAATATCTGTGTGGGATGCGCTCAAAGCCACTGCTCTTGCCATACCGTCATTGGCACAATACCTTGTAGGTGAATAAATATTGATATCTGCTACGTCATAGTTGACAGCAACAATTTCTTTGAGTTGAACACCTGCTGCCTCTGCAATTATAGTTGCTTTTTCTGTAGCATCCTTGACAGCTTGTGCGATAACCTGTTTTTTGTAAATTTGTTCATCTTTTATAGAAAAAGCTATAGAAAACTCGGTTTCGGTTTTGCTATTGGTTATTACAGACACAACTTGCGACAACTTGTCTGTGTCAAACGCAAATTCTAATTTTAGCGAGTGGGTGACGTTGAACCCTGCAAACACCCTTTTGTAACTGCCGTCTGCTGTCTTTTCATTGTCGTATCTGCTTTGAACATTGAAGTCTGTTGTTTGGAGCGTGTCTTTTTCAAAGCCTATTTTAACAAGGCTTTTTCTTAGCTTTTCTATTTTGCTATTAACATCGCTAATGGCTTTGGCGTATTCAATATCGCATGTTCTTACAGTAGCAAACACTACAATGATGTCAGGCTTTACCGATAATTTTGCACTTCCGTTAACCTTTATTGTTCTTTCCATAATATCCTCCTTATTTTTCTCCTGTAATTTGGTACATACAAATTTTTCAAGCAAATTGGTTGTCTATGTACCAAAAACTACTGCCAAATCATCAAAAATACACTACAAAGTAAGTTCAAACTTTTGACTAATATTGGCTTAAAAAATGGTTGCGAAAATGGATATAAAGTTTACTTTTTTTTGACAATCATAAGCAAGTCTCTACTACCCGTAGTGGCTTCAACGTAATTTTTGTAAGTTTGTACAATTTGAAAATTAGTTTCCAAAAGTATTCTTTGCAATTCTTCAAAAGCTATTGAGCTATAATAAAACTGTTGTCCGTACATTTCTCCATAGCTTTCGCCGTCACTCAAACCATGCGTAAACAAAAATTGTCCGCCTTTGACAAGCAATTTTGCCACTTTCCCATAAATTTGCCTTTGCTGACAGTATCGCATATGCCACATAGAATCAAAAGCAATTACTGCATCAAACTTTTTGTCAGTATGAAAATCAAAAAAATCTGTTTTGAAAAAATTTGCATTGGGCAAATTTAGCTGTTTTGCTTTTTGTATCATATTCTCAGAAATGTCGATACCGGTAACTATATGTCCACAATAAGCGAGATATTTAGCTATCGGATAACCTGTTCCACAACCTATATCCAAAATTTTGCTATGTCTATCAAGGCTACGTTCAAAATCGACTATACATTTGTTAATATCTCTACCAAGACAGAAATCGTTCCACTGTTCACAAATATTGTTATATGCCATTTGCACTTCTTTGTTTGACATATCTCACACCGCCTTATATTAAAAATATTGTATCACACGCGTAAAATATCGCAATATGCTTAACAAACAAATATTACAAAATTTGAAATTTTGTTGAAGTAAGACAAGTAAGTAACATCACCAACGACTTGTCGTTGGTTTGAGTCCATATACAAAAAAAACAGGCAATAGCTTGTGCTAATGCCTGTATGGCTCCCCCAGTTGGACTCGTAAGGACGAACACAGTGAGGACGGAATAGCGAGTGCGAAAAAATAAGTTTCACGGTGACCTTCTTCAACACGAGCGTCACCAACGACTTGTCGTTGGTTTGAGTCCATATACAAAAAAACAGGCAATAGCTTGTGCTAATGCCTGTATGGCTCCCCCAGTTGGACTCGAACCAACGACCCTGCGGTTAACAGCCGCATGCTCTACCGACTGAGCTATAGAGGAATATATGTTGTGACTACAAACACTGTTCTGTTGGTCACTGCCTAACAATATTAGCACTATGACAATTTTTTGTCAATGAATTTTATGAGATTTTGTATAAAAAATTTGACTACACTGCTTGACACATCACAACACCATCTGTATAATATGCAAGGTATGTAGCTCGTAACTTAACAACTGTGCGTACAACCATAGGTTTGCGCATTTTTCCGTAGTGCTTTGGAGCAAAACGGCACAGTCGTTGTTGGGTGCGGCTGCCTGCTGATATTCCAAAGCATATTTTTTTTGTGAGGTACACTATGAAGACAGACGTGATTATTGTTGGTGCCGGACCTGCGGGTATATTTACCGCACTTGAGATGCTGCGCAAAGGCACAAAAAAGCATATCGTAATGATTGAAAAAGGTAAACCTGTAGAAAAACGCGTATGCCCCAAAAGCAAGACAGGCAAGTGCGTCAACTGCAAGCCGTGCAACATAACAACGGGTTTTTCGGGAGCAGGAGCTTTTTCTGACGGCAAACTGTCGCTGAGTAGTGACGTAGGCGGAGACTTGCCCACTCTAATAGGCGTTGACAATGCGCAACAGCTGATTGACTACACCGATACTGTCTATCTTGAGTTTGGTGCTGACACTCACATAGAGGGATTGGGACATACTGACGAAGTAAAAGAAATACGCAAACGTGCAATAAAAGCAGGTCTCAAATTGGTAGACTGCCCTATTCGTCACCTCGGTACAGAAAAGGCACAGCAGTTGTACCACGACATAGAAAAATATCTCATAGACAACGGCGTGGAAATACTGTTTGACACCAACTGCGACAACATAATAATAGAAAACAACACGGCAAAAGGCGTGATAATAACTGCAAAAGGCAAAACGCAAAACCTGTATGCCAACACCATTGTTGTGGCAACGGGCAGACGTGGCACAGAGTGGCTGGAAACAATGTGCAACGAACACGGTATTGCTCACACTCCCGGCACTGTGGACGTAGGCGTACGTGTGGAAGTACGCAACGAAGTGATGGAAAACATCAACAACGTGTTGTACGAATCCAAACTGATAGGCTATCCCAAGCCTTTCAAAAATAAGGTGCGTACTTTTTGTCAAAACCCAGGTGGCTTTGTAAGTCAGGAAAACTATGACAACGACCTTGCTGTAGTCAACGGCCACTCGTACAAAAACCTCAAGTCCAACAACACCAACCTTGCAATCCTTTGCAGTCACGACTTTAGAGAACCATTCAACCAACCTGTTGCGTACGCTCAAAAAGTAGGCGAACTGTCCAACATGTTGGGTGCTGGCGGCATACTTGTGCAACGCTTTGGAGATATATTGGACGGCAAACGTACTTGGCAGGACGAACTTGACCGCAGCAATGTGCGCCCTACTTTGCCCGATGCAGTTGCTGGCGATATCACTTCTGCCATACCTTACCGCACTATGATAAACATCATCAACTTCATTAAAGCAGTTGACAACGTAGTGCCGGGGTTTGCGGCAGACGAAACACTACTCTATGCGCCCGAACTAAAATTTTACTCCAACAGAGTAAAAATGAGCGCAGACCTCAAAACGAGCGTCAACAATCTGTATTGTCTTGGAGATAGCAGCGGCTGGACAAGAGGACTGATGATGGCGTCAGTTATGGGCGTATTGATGGGCAGACAACTTGTATAATTTGCAAAATTGCTCCACTAATGAACATATTTTATACAAAACGAATAAATATTGGTAATTGTTGTTTACTCCTTGCGCCTGTTGTGGTATAATAACTGCAACAAGTGCAAGGAGTTTTTTTGTTATGACCACAGTAAAAGACAACATAAAAGCATTGATGCGTCAAAAAAAGCTAACTATCATCAACCTGTCGCAGATGAGCGGCATAGCGCGCAGTACGCTTACAAAATTGCTTAACGGTACTATCAAAAGCATAAAGACGGAGCAACTTGCCGCTATTGCTTCCGTACTTGGTGTTGCACCCACCGAACTTATGGATTGCGACAACACCGCCGACACGCTTAATGTACCCACAAGCGCGCACGGCACACAAAGCTATGGCTTTGTAAAAGTGGCAGCAGCTACAGTACCGCTAAAACCTGCCGACTGTATGGGCAATGCGGCAAATATTGCCGAGCGTGCAGCCGCACTTGCACACAACGGAGTCAAACTTATTGTGTTTGGCGAGTTGTCAATAACAGGCTATACTTGTGGCGATTTGTTTTTTCAAAACACACTGCTTTGTGGTGCATTAAACGGACTTAGATACATTGCACAACTTACCAAAAGCTATGACAGCATAATAGCCGTAGGACTGCCCTACAGCAATGACGGCAGACTGTACAACGTAGCAGCCATACTGCACAAAGGCAAAGTACTTGGTTTTGTACCCAAAAGTTACTTGCCCAATTACAACGAGTTTTATGAGATGCGCCAATTTACTCCTGCATTTGAAGGAATCAAGACTGTGTTGTTTGACGGATACGAAGTACCATTTGGCACAGATATTATTTTCAGCTCGCAAGGCACACTGCCTTTTAGCTTTGCTTGCGAGATATGCGAGGACTTGTGGGTAGTTGCACCGCCCTCTCAACGCCACGTGCAAAACGGCGCGCAAATAATAATCAACCTATCTGCAAGCAACGAAACTATAGGCAAGGAATCTTTTCGCACCAACTTGGTAAAGATGCACAGCGCAAGGTTGACCGCCGCATACGTGTATGCTTCTACAGGTGAGGGCGAATCCACATCGGACATAGTATTTTCGGGGCACAACATTGTTGCTGAAAACGGCAGAGTGTTGGCTCAAACACCACTGTTTAGCTGTCAATCTGCCATAAGCGACATTGATGTGCAGTACATTGATTTTCAGCGCAGAAAGCTGTTTCACTCCTATTCTGAGAAAACAGACAACAAGTATACACGCGTCAACTTTATAATGGACGACCAACGCGCACCGCTTACCCGCAAATACGAAAAACTGCCCTTTGTACCTCAGGCAGACAGGGACGCACGTCTCAAACTTATACTCGATATTCAGGCAAACGCCCTCAAAGCTCGCATTCGCCACACAAAGTGCGACAAGTTGGTACTCGGCGTATCGGGCGGTTTGGACAGCTCGTGGGCATTGATTGTATGTTGTACAGCGTTGCAACTGCTCAACCGTCCGCTAAGCGATGTAATATCGGTAACAATGCCTTGCTTTGGCACTACTCAACGCACGCTCAACAACAGCATAGCACTTGCGCAGGCATTGGGCACTACTGTGCACAAAATTGATATTACCAAGGCCGTCAATCAGCACTTTGAAGATATCGGGCACAATGCAGATATTCATGACGTAACCTACGAAAACAGTCAGGCACGCGAGCGCACACAAGTATTGATGGACATTGCCAATTCTGTCAACGGGCTTGTGATTGGCACAGGCGACCTCAGCGAGTTGGCATTGGGTTGGGCAACATACAACGGCGACCATATGTCTATGTACGGCGTCAATGCGTCCGTACCCAAAACGCTTATTCGTCACCTTATACGCTATGCAACAACGGTATTTCCCAAACACGTTGCCGATATATTGAACGACATTGCAGATACCCCCGTAAGTCCTGAACTGTTACCAGACAACAACGGCGAGATTGTGCAAAAGACGGAAGACATAGTAGGACCATACCAACTGCACGACTTCTATCTGTACCACACTTTGCACAACGGTTTTGCACCCGACAAAATACTGTATATTGCCCAACAGACCTTTGACGAATACGACTTTGCAACTATCAAAAAGTGGCTAAATGTATTTGTAAAAAGATTTTTTGCACAACAGTTTAAGCGCAACTGCATGCCCGACGGCATAAAAATTGGTTCTGTATCGCTATCACCGAGAGGCGATTGGCGTATGCCTTCGGACGGAAGCGCAGCAACGTGGCTTGCCGCATTGGACAACGAGGTAAAATAAACTTTTCGAGCACAAATAAAGCGCTCGGCATCAGTACATCAGCAAAGGCTATTTAGCTTTGCATTGCCGTACTGTATGTCGAGCGTTGTTGTTTTGTATCAAATTGTTGGTATGCCACACTACTGCTTGTGCTATTTGTTTGCTTGCATTAAGGCAGTTTGACTAATTGATGTTTATTTGCAGATAATTGCGCCTCAACATTTGCAAACACAACACATATACATATGTGCATACATTTTATTCCATATTCTCTACGTAGTCCAACAAATAAGCATAGTATTCACCTGTATGCCCTTGTAACTCTGGGCATATATCGATGATAGCGAGAGCATTGGCTTTGCCTGTTTCGCCAAAAAACTTTTTGCACAAGTCTGTCTTTTCTTGTTTGATGAGCATAGACAAAGCCGTGTAACCAATATTAGCAATAAGATTGCTTGCCTCTATGGCTCTGCTTGCCTCGTCCATAAATGCGTTGAATGTTGTCTTTTCACGAGTAAGCACATATTCTTGCTCTTTTTCCTGCACGGTGTTGTTGTACTTCAACACCGTTTGTTGTTGCTTGTATGCTTCGTCCGTCCACTCGTTGATTGCCTCTTGCAACTGATGTTCAAAAACATCGTCCAAATTGGCAAGTTGCTGTTGCATATTGTCTGCAATTTGCGTGAGTTGGTCGGTAAGCTGTTGCAACTTTTGCGTACGTTGTGCTTCCACTGCTGCTATCGACTGCTTCAGTTGGTCGGCAAGCTGTCTTAACTTTGCCTGATAAACAGAAGAAGTAAAAATACCTTGGTCTAAAGCGTCGGCACAACACTTTTTTCTGTCCTCACAGTACTGCTCGTTGAGTTGTTGTATATCCTCGTCGGCATCAACGTTGATTTGCTCTTTTTCCTGTTCTGCATTGAAAGTTTGTTGACGAGCTTCTTCTTGTATATCGTACTTTTTGTCTGTGTAATCGGCAATTATGCTTTCACGTGCACGCTTTGTAAGTTGCTCAGCATCGGGCATAGTAAATGTCATTTTTTCCAATCCAAGACTTTCGGGCAGGTTGAGCTCGGGATCTTGGTACTCTGTGCTATACTTGCGGTCTATCTCGCGCAGTTTTTCCAACAGCTCGTCGCGCTTTTGCTCCACATACGAAGCCGCTTTTGCCTCTGTGGTAATTTCGTCTGTCATATTTACCCACCCCCTTTTTATTGCGAAGTTGTGTACACAATGTTCAATGTGTCCACCTCAAAAGTTGCAGAAGTAGCCACTATACCTATAGCAAACTCCTGCGCTTGTGTACGCACCATTATCTTTTGAGGCAGGTTGCTACGTTGGACAGCATACAAGTTGACTGTGCCATCTGATACTACCACCAACTGCACGTCACCGCACACTTTGCCCACTTCCACGTAGCGCACAAATTTTTTGTCCAAGCTGTCAAAGCGATAGGGCGCACTTATACGCAACTTGGGCATACTGTTGTCAAACAATTTGCCACTTTGCGACAAACACCCTGTAACAACACTATTGTTGTAGCGCACGTTGAGCAAAAGACTACTGTTGTACACATACATCTCACAAACATCTGCACCACGCATAATGCTGTAGTTGCTATCCGTTGTGTCGTATATCAGCAATGCGTTGTTGACATACTGACCGAACTCGCAAAGTACCTTGTTGTTGTCGCCAAAATTTGCTCGAAATGCCAAAATATACTTGCCGTTGTGATACTGTGCAACACAACTGCTAAAACTTTGCTTATCAAACAAATTGCTTATGCCGCTTAAGAGTTGCACTGCCTTGGTACCGTCAAAAGAGTACAAGCCGTTGTCCGCAACAAAAACAATTTTTTCGCCACACGCTTTTACTGTGTTGCCATGTATTGTGCCACAATTAACATTGCACTCAGTCAACTCAAACTCGGACGCATTGCCATGTATCTCAGCTTTTGTTACCCCTCTTTGGCAAAAAATGTACAGATAGTTTTTGTAGGATGATAAAGCCACAATGTTGCCTTTGCCGTTAGCAAGCGTGATGTTGCCTGCGCCAAAACCGTCCGTTGTCCAATCTGTTGCATTGGCAGGCGCGCAGAAATGCAACACGTCGTCCTTGCCAC
Source organism: uncultured Eubacteriales bacterium (assembly GCA_949289125.1). Taxonomy (GTDB): domain Bacteria; phylum Bacillota; class Clostridia; order Christensenellales; family CAG-314; genus CASEME01. The sequence goes on along the minus strand of CASEME010000029.1, from coordinate 13,846 downwards.
TTGCTACAAACAATCGCCGACTATGCACCTCGCCTATACAAAACGAGGGGGCAGCTATCTGTTGCATAGCATTGTTGACAAGCACTATACACTTACTACCGTCTGTCAATACCAATCCTTCGCCCTCTTCAAAGGTAAACAAAAAGGACTGAAAGTATGTATCAAATTGGTCTTGCGACACTGCGCTTAGCGTGCCTTGTTGGGCGTCCACAAAGTACAGCTTATTGTCCTCAAGGTGCGCTATGTAGTTGCCTCCATTGCTTGCGCCTGCGTACCAAAAGCCTTTTAGCTTTTGTCCAAACTGCCACTTGTTGCCTTTGATGTCGGTGAGATAATCTATACCCCAACCGCTTTTGACACCGTATTTGCCACATATCACGTTGTAGCACAACTGCGCAGTAGCAAGCGTTAGGTCGCAACTTTGGGATACAATATCTATACCGCCGTCAAAGCGCAAACGCACACTGCTAACTTTTGTATTGCCAACAGGCAATGGCGGACGAGCAAAAGTCATCACGGCCACCTCCGCTCACGCATACGCATCTCCGAACGTTTGACGCTTGCCAACGCAAGATTGTTGCGATAGCGTTCGTCCCACAGCGCCACACCCTGATAGTCGCCCATTGTCAAACAGTATTCTGCACATACAGCATAAGCAAGCGTGCGCTGAGTAAGTTTGTGATTGGAAAGATTGACTTCGCTCCAAAAATCCACTTTGTCGTATGGCGTGGAATACACAAGCTCCAATCTTCCGCTACATTCTGTCATCAGTCCGTCTACCGTGTAGCGAAAACGCACATTACTACCAAACGAGTCGGTAAGCGACACCACTTCGAGCAAGGGCTTGTCTATATCGCTATAATTTACTTTGCCATCTTTGCTTACTACGTGAGTTAGCACAGTATTGGGCGCATAGTCGCAAGCAAGCTCGTCAATAACACAGTTGAGGCATTGCAACAACTTGGGTATTGTGCCGTCGTTTGCTACTATCGAACGCAACGAACTGTCCGCTTGCGCCAAAAACAACTGCTGGTCTATGCCCAAATTGAGCAAACCGTTGACTACACTCAATATTTCTCTTACTGTCACATTGCACCTCCTTTGTCCAATGTTTGATTAATGTACTATTGCGCCTTACTTTGCAATATCTCACGTTGAAGCCTTGCGTTGTCCGCCTCAATCTGCTCAATAAGCTCTTTGCTGTTGCTGACACGTGTACGCCTCACATAATCGAGTGTGCGCGCGTCCAAGCAGTCATAAGGCACAACAAGGCAAAAGGTGTTGCCCTTTTGCCCGCTGTTATGCACTTCGTAACGGCGTTTTACTGTGTTGTACACTACAAAATATCTGCTGTCTATCTGCTTCAACCTATGTGCTATATCAAATACGTCCGAACAAATTACTTTGCCACAAATCGCCGCACTCATACATCTGTCTCCTTTTATGCTTCGGTAATGCCGCTAATCATTGCCTGACCGATAGGTCTGTCGCAGATAAGGTCGGCATATTTGACAAGTGTTGCCGTATAGACGGGTTTGCCTGCCACTTGCTTTATTACTCTGCCGTCGTCCCCCTCAAGCCAACGCCAATCGCACAACTGGTGTAAATGGAAGTCGGAGGTATTGAGTATGTACATAGTGCCTTCGGGAGCAAATCTGTCGCTTACCAAAGGAATACCGTTGTAGCTGATAGCTTTGTAACCGCCCTGCAAATTCATAATATCTATGTTGGTGCGGTTGGTAATAAGATAGTTTTGGTATGCGCGTTTTACACCGCTTGAGCACACAATGAAGTCTGCCATACTGCCCGATACTTCTTCGAGATTGTCAATAGCTGTCTGAATAACAACGTCTGTAATATCGGCAGAAGTAGCTTTGTAGGGTGTAAGCCATTTGTTGTCGGCACGTTTGAGCCCGTACAAATATTCGCTATCGCCAAAAATCGCGCCCAAGCCCGTCAACTCTTTGTCGTAACTCGATTGCACAGTGACAATGTCGCCTGCGCTTGCTACCGAAGATACCGAGCCGGACAACACAATTTTTTTGCCTTTGCGGTCTACCGATACTATGCGGTGAGCCTCAATCAACTTTTCTTTGTTGCTGTCGTCAAGTATATCTACTACCATACCTTCGATAACATTTTTGACGTTATCAACTGTAATTTCGTTGCCCGACTGAGACACTACTGTACACAAAGTACCGCTACCGTCCCCAAACAACATACGACCAAAGTTGAATTTGCTTGCTTTTATAAGACCTTCCATCTCTGCATTGAGCAGATTGACAAAAGCACCGCTGTTGTTTTGGCTGGCACGTATTGCTTTGTCAGATATCTCTATTGTGCCGTACAAGTTTTTCAAGGTCAGCACAAACTGCGCATAGTTGTTTTGTGAGGCTTTGGGCAATTCGCCGTCCTCTGTGCCTGCGCCTATACCGCCGTTGATGCCAAAGGGCGCAAGTTTTCTAATTTCTTTGCCCCATACGTCCGAAGTTGTTTGGCTAAACTTTGCCAACAGCGGATTGACCGCCGTATTGAGCTGGTCTGCCACTACTCCGAGATACAGTGTTTTTAATGCGTTTTCCGCACTTGTAAGTGTTACCATGTGTTAGTTCTCCTTATTTGAAGTAATTTTTTGCCAACACGGACGCTTCTTCTAAAGTCTTAGGGCGCGTTGGCTGTGCCAAAGACATATTGCCACCGTTGCCACTGATTGTGACAGGGTAACGAGTGTCGGCAGTTTGGGCAAGCATTTGTTGCAGTATCATATCACGCACTTTGCGGTCGTTGACTATGTATTGTTGCAAAAATTGCTCGTCCTCTGCCATCTGCTGCGGCGTGCGGTAATCGCTTTCAAGACAATTTATGTAGCAAGCCTTAATAGCGTCCGAAGTGGCTTGTACTTCGGGGTTCGACATTGCCTCGTCTATGCGCTCCTTAAAATTACGTGCTAACGGGTGCTGCTCGTAAAATTGCTCTGCCGTAGTTTGCGGTGACGTTTGCACGTTTGTACCGCTCTCATTGTTGTACTGTTCAAGACGGCGTTCCAATTCTGCCGCCTGTTGACATTTTTGTGTGAATTTCTTTTCAAGCTCGCAATAGGAATTGTGCAAACTTTCAAAGTTGTCAAATTTGTTGTCCTTTTCCATTTTGTGCCTCCATTGTGTTTTGATGCTGTTCTATGTGTTGCAATACTTTTTGTACATAGGCTTGCTGTCCCAATTTGAAAGCCTCGCCGCCTATTACAAAGCGTGTATGCTCTGTTATGTGCAATCTGTGGTCGTCTATTGGCAACACGTCTGCACTGCCTATAGCTATGTTTTCCTGCTGGGCGCGCGATATATGCAACTGAGTAATGTCCTGCGCATTTTCCCAATTACCTAATCCCAACATTTCCAAAATGCGTGCTTTGGTTGTTTGTGGCAAATTGCCGTCCGCATCTGTCAACACGCCTTTGGACAACAGTTCCATAACTAAGTTTCTGCGTTGAGTAATGCTGTTGGCAAGTTCGTTTTCCGTCTCAAACACCACGTCCGTACTTGCTATGTCGTTGCTGTTGAAGTAAAAGGCTTCTACATTGCCTTTGTTGTCGGCAATTTTGGCAAGGTATCCCGAGTGCGCATACTGCTTGTACAGCCTCAATACGTATTTGGCTATCACTCTCACCGCCTCTCTTATGCTGTCGGTAGATACTGCCATACGATTGTCGTCCTGATTGGACAGCTGTTGCAGTGCCGTACCGCTATTGATGTTTGCAGGGGCAGTGCTTTGAAAGGCAAATTCGGACACTCCCGATACTGCGGTAAATTCGTTGAGCAATCTGTCCTCTTCGTACTGAAAGTCTACAGGCACACTGCCACAGTCCATCATACAAGGAGGTGTTGCGCCCTGTCTGTACACAAGTATTTTGCCTGGTGACAAACCTTCTTCCTCGAGGTTGTCGGTGTCTACCGAGCCGTCCTCTACCGTTAGTACACCCATAGACAAGCGGTTGATAAATTCGTGCTTGCGGTTTTTGAGCGCATTGTATGCACGCTGAACAGGTATGCACCTGTCCACTACGCTGCTACCCCAAAAACACCCTGCATGTCCAAACGCCATTTGGCGCACAAAGGGAAAGTCACGCTCGCCTTCCTCACCCAATACGTAGGGCAAATCGCCCTCGTACAGCAGTTGATTGCCTGCTACAATTTCCAATCTGCCTTGCGGATATTGACTGTTTGGTCGTGTATAACGCTCTATTACCAAAGCATGGTTGTTTTTTGTTTCGTGAGTAATTCCGCTTATTGTGCTGTTGTAGCCCAAACCGCCAATTACTGAAGTACCGTCTATTGCAAACACTCGCACACGACCGCCTGCTATGTCCACACCCCATAGCCGTTTGATGTCTTCCACACTGTATGCACGCGCGTGTATTACCGACTGACAATCGGCAATGCTCTGATTGACGTTGCTGTCGGGATATATTTCAAAGGGCGGACACACCGTTATGTTGACGTCACCCAACGCAATGTTGTTGCCGTTGTAACTGATTGTTTTTCCACTGCCCCACGTCACTTTGTAAAACACTGTGCCGCACACCTCGCTCCACATTGTGGCTTGCTGAATAAGTGTACTCAAAGCAAGACGCTCGGTGGTACTGTCCAATATTTTGGTAGACATTTTGGCAGAAAACACGTCGCTGTCTGCATTGCTGAAGGGGCGCACTACAGGGCGTGGACGCACTTTGGACAGTTTGGACACTCTCGTTTCTACTATAGGGGCAATGTGGTTGAATACCTGTCTTTCCTGCCAAAAAAAGTATTTATCTTCCTGCTCTATATCCCCTCTGCCCGACACCGTACAGTATTGGTTGCCCATCATAAAGTTCATGTTGAGTTGCCAACTGAGTTCATAAGGGCGGCGCATTGCCTGCCTTTGTTCAAAGTCCTTATGTATATCGTTGACCAGTGCCTCTGTGCGCAACTGCTGTGCCTTGCGTGCAAGGTCGTCGGTTACTGCTTTTTTGGTTGTTGAAATTTTGTTAGACATACATTATTCCCCCTTGATGCTTTGAGCATTTTCGTCCATACGCTTTTTGATAGCGTTTTTGGGACTTTTGGGCACTATCATTAGGTTGTAATCTTGCGCTATAGCTCTGAGGCAGTGTTCGCAGATATACATTCTGCTTGCCCTGCCCTTAATAGGCAAAACATACTTTGCCGCATTTTTGCAATTTTTGATGTCGCAACTTACTTTGTAAATGTTTTTTTCAATCATTATTGTTCTCCTTTTCTGTGTTTTGGCTTTGGCTTACGCTATCGCATACTTTCAACAAACCGATAAGGCGCAAGCGCTCCACTTCCAACTGCGCGTCTGTCATGCTGTCCACGTCTCCGTTGTCTATATCCGATAGCTGTAGCAACGCTTTGACTGCGTTGATGTCGGGAGGCACGTGCTTGGTGACAATTTTTCGTTTGACAAGCACAGCCTGTCCGTCGCTTACCGTATAGTCCTCTGTTTTTTCGCGCGTTGTATATCCTTTTGCCTTTTTGGTGAGAATTTTGTTGATAAGTGCTTTCAACTGCATTGATTGTACTATCCCCTCCTCAATAACCTCTGTTATGCAATTTGCGATACAGTCGTTCCTTGTCCTTTTGTACTGCGCTTTTGGACATTGAGCTTGTTGCACTTTGTCTACGTGTTGCAAGGTAATATCTCAACTCGTCCATAGCGTGGTCGTCACGTTTGACAGGTGCGTCGTTGTTGCCCCAATAGTAGGTCTTAAACTCGCGTATCATATTGACGCAGTTGCAAAATATGTACAACTTAGGCTTACCCTCTACCACGTGCAAATATTGTTTTACAATGCTAATACCTGCCCACACGTCTTTGTTGACCTTGGTGTTGACATTGATACCCGCCTTAAAAAGCAACTCTGCCACGCTGTTGACGCCCGACAAAGTGCGTTGGTTGGCGGCAGAATCGATGTAGGCAGATATGCGACCGTATTTGTCGGTATGCCAATTAAGTTGGCGACACTTCTCAATAATGGCGTTGGCATGATAAGACAAACTTTTGTTTGCCATATAATGCTCTGCCACCACGTACACATTGCCGTCACCGTCCACCGCATACCAATGACAGGACAACGGATTGTTGAGACCGGGATCGATAGAAAGGCAATCCTGCCACTCGTAAGGCACGTCAAACGGTTGGATAACGTGTACCTGTGCATCAAACTCACCGTATATCAGCCCGCTGTTGGCTCTAAAGTGTCCGTATCGTCTGCTGTCCAATTCGTCCTCCGACATACTTTGCGACATATTTGTTACCGTTGCGCCGTCCAAATAGGGGTTGTCAGCCCACTCCATAAACTCGTACCACACTTGGTCGCTGTTGTGACAGTTGAGATATATCTCGTCATATACCCACGTTTGCCCTTTAAGCGGCGTCATAGTGCCAAACAGGTGACCGCACCTGTCCAACACACGCATGCGACACTCCTGATAGATATCAAAAGGCGGTTCTTCATCAAACCATACAAAGTCGAGAGAAGCACCCTGAAATTTTTCTCTGCCTGCCTCACAACTTTTGAAAGCTATTTTGCTTTGTCCGCCAAATATGTTGTCTATTATGATGTAGTCGATTACCCCGCCCGATGGATTGTCCTGCCTGCCTTCCAACATACGCACTTCTTTTATCCAATTTTTGTCCAGGTAATGCAGTATCTTTTGTTGAGCAACGTCGCGCTGTACCTGTTGCGAAAGAGATACCACCCAACAACTGATGTCGTCTTTGTTGGCTCTATACGGGTGTATGCCTCGTGCAAGCCACACCGTTTCCACTGCGCCACACTCCGTTTTGCCACTGCGGTTGCCACCAAACACCCACCTGTTGTTTTTGAGGCACTTGTGAAAAGCCATCTGCTTTTTGTGCACTTTGCTTTTGTTGTAACGAGCAAGAGGCTGAGCTTTGCGCCGACGCTGTTCGCGCTCTATACAGTTGATACGTTGAATAATCTCTTTCATATTTTTTATAAACACCTTTAGCAACTTAAAAATACATATTGTTCGCCTTAGTGCAAATAAGCCAACTTCAAACCTAATTCGTCAATAGTCGCACGAGTTAACGCTGTACAATAGGTACACTATACAAATAGAGAGGTGTCACAAGATATGCACAATGCAAAACTTATTACTGCAACGCTTGCTATATTTGCTGTTGCTATTGTTTGTATGACGCTACTTGGTACACCGCACACCACCGCGCAAGCCTATGAGCAACAATACGATACCGACTTGTGGGTGCGCATTACTGACGGCAACACCGAGCTGTATACCAATGCAAGTACACTCAAAGTTACCTGCCTGTTGGAAAAATCGTACTATGTAAAAGTGATAGACGAAAAGTCCGATTACTATCTTGTAGAGTTGATGAGCAACACCGAGCTTTTCCCCAAAATAACGGGGTACGTACTCAAAAACAGAGTAACTGTTGCAGACTCCACACCGCAGTATCCCTACTATCCTACAGAAACCGTCAAAGTAAAGGAGAACAGCGCACCTGTGCGTTTTTCCCCACTCGATAATGCCGAGATAATGGTAGTTGCTACCAATACGCAAACTATGAGCTATTACGGCAAAATAAACGGTAGCGGCAAAGTGTGGTACTATGTGTACTACAACAATATATTTGGGTACGTAGAGAGTACGGACGTCACAGCACCCGATATTCAGCTACACCCCACTCCGCTGCCTGATGAAAATGAACCCTCTACACCTATCAATCCCGATGATTCGGGTGATCCGACCGACCAACTACCCGAAAACGATACGCTTGCACAAGTGCTGCTTACCGTATTTGTAATACTGCTTGCCGTAGGGCTGGTATTAGCAATGTTTTTGCCGGGCAACATCAGACGCAACACATCTGAAAGCTATTACGACAAACATATGTAACGTTAAAAATTGTTAGTTGGCATCCAACTTGCACGCTGTCAACGCACAATAATTTTGCTCATCAGTGCTGAGCGCACGTTGTCGTTGAGCCATTGCTTGTCTATGCCTAAGTGTTGCATAGCAAGCATAAAGCTATTGCCTGCGCTGTTGGCTCTGCGGTACATGGTACGCAACGAATAGCCAAAATACTTGCATATCTTTTGTTTGTCCACATTGCGTACGTACAACAAAATAAGCAACAGCCTGTCGCTTTTGGACAGAGAGTTGACAGCTTGTACTATGCTTTGTCTTAGATACTCAAGAGAGGACTTGACTGCAATAAGATGTGCAATATCTGTTATCTGTTCGGACGTTGTGCGCACAAGACTATCTCTATAGCAGTTGTGCGTAACTACCGCCCTGTGCATAATTATTCTGTCGAGCATATCTTTTTTGGTGTTGATACTGTCAAAAATACGCAACAAAAAGGTGTAATAATACATTTATTGGACTCCTTGATACTTAAGTTTGTTTTGCCACAAAAGAATTCGCCCTGTTGCGGTAATTTTTACCTCATAACGGGCGAAAAAATGTTTGGGCTGTATCGCTTTTTGCACTAACATATTAGCACAGCAAATATGCCAACTGTATGTCATATATATTCAATATGAGACAAGATTTTAGAACATTTGTTCGCAAAGATTGTAAAAAAATGTAGAAGTTTGTAATACGTCGATATATTAGTCGGCGTATTTTTATTTTGTTTTACTTTTTGACCGCCAAACAGAATACTCAGGACTTTTTAGCCGCTCCACCACAAAGTCTGCGAAAAATGTCGATTGTAGCAAAAAATGTTTGAAAAAACACGCAAAGTTTGGTATAATAAAAAACGTATATACAGTACGCGCTGTACTGTTGTTAGTGAGGACGTATTTATGAAAAAAATAAGCGTTGCATTGATATTGTTGGTTTTGGCTGTGGCTACAGTTGCACCCATGTATGCGTTTGCTGCAGAGGGCAGTACTTTGTCCACAGTGGAAGAAAATATACATTTGCTTAACCCTGTAGAAATTATTTACTATGACGGCAAAGTGTTTATTGCTGACAACGTTGCAGACAACGAAAGCGTAATACATATATTTGACGTAAGCGGCGCACAGCCAAAGTTTGTGCAGACTGTAGACATTGGCGGCACTACTTTGAGGTTGCACACCATAGAGGACACAATATATATATTGCAGACAGACAAGTATCTGACAATGGAAACAGCAGGCTACTCGGTAAGCTCGCACACCATCAGTTCACCGCGTATCGATATGACTGTTATCAACGGCACGCAGTATATTATCAAGACAGAAGGACTGTACAACGTAATAGGCGAACAAGACAACTCACTGCACCAATTTAGTGGCGGTATATCGATAATTGCTATAGGCAACAGAGGTTACTTTTTGGGTAGCGGATATTATCAATACTTCAACACCGATCCAAGCTATGGTTTGGGCACACGCACCGAGGTTGATCCCACTACAAAAGGTATATTGGATATAAGCGGAGAAATAGCTACCTACTCGGAAAGCTCATTTACACTTGGTGACAAAACTATAGATGTGAGTGAAAACAACTCTCCTGTAAGAGATATCACAGCCAACGGCAACGATTTGTATGTAATTAGTGACAACAAAGTACTGAAGTGGTCGAGAGCGTCCGTTGGTGAAGAATATCTCAAGCAAGCCAACTACGTGATAGGTAGCGACACAGTACAGCTAACGCCGCCCGACTTGTCCGACATTACTTCGTACACACAGGCAACGGCTTTGTCCTACCCTGCCAACATTATTTACAAGTCCACAGGCGCAGACAGCATACCCAACCTCATTGACAACGGTCAACAAAAAACCTTTATTATATTGGGTTATGAAGGAGATAGCGAAGACAACTACTACTATGTATTTGTAGACGGTGCTTTTGGCTGGATAAAGAAAAGCGCACAACAGGCAACTGATGACAAAAAAATAAAAATTACCGACACCACTGTAGGCACATCGGTAATCAACTACAAATCGCACTTTGTAACAGCCAATGCGGTATTTTTGTACCACTTGCCTTGCACTGTCAACGACAAGGAAAAGTTTGTACGTACCAAATTTACGCAGACTACGGACAATCGTGCCGAAGTAACACTGTTACAACAGTTTACCGCATCTGACGGTACAAAGTGGTATTATGTAAAATATACGCACAACCAGACTACCAACTATGGCTTTGTGCTGACAACTGACGTAGGGGCAATATATTCGTCCTCCACCACCAACGAAGTGACTTTGGACAAAGATACGCCCAATCTTAAAGTTAATTGCACATTGTGGGACAACACGGCAATGTACATGACAGAAACGTTGGAAGAAGACCAGCAGTTAATAGACCAACAGAGCGGTGAAGTGATAAAGCTGAGTTCGGGTACACGCGTCAACGTGATAGAGCGCAACGCATTTTCCAGCTATTTGCAGGTAGTCAACGACAACGGCACATTTTACTACGGCTGGGTAAGCAACGACAATCTTATTGCCGTCAATGCACCCACAACAAATACCGTCGTAGGTCTGATAATTATTGCTGTGGCTATTGCGCTAACAATTACTACAGTAGTAGTGATACTGCGCCGCAAAAAAATGGGTGAACGCAACCCGATAATAGATATAGAATCCAATACTTAGGCGACAAACACTGCTTATCAAAAATGGATAATACAAAACGGCACTCCCTCGCATTGTGAGTGCCGTTTTTTTTGTTTATAACACGCGCAAACGCTGTTGTTCGCTTTGCTCGCTGTTGAGATTGAGACTATCGGTAATAACAGTCACTTTGCTAACCGAAACTTCGTAGGCTGTACGAGTAACAACTGTTTGGTTGTCAAGACGCTTTTGATATGCACGAGACTGCACTCTGCCATTGACGGCTATATGTGTACCTACAGGCAATGTTTTTACATAGCGTGCATTTCTACCCCATGCAATACAGGGTATGTAGTCGCTTTTGTTGTACTGACGATTGACGGCAAGCAAAATGTCGGCTATCTCTCTGTTAAATGGCGTTGTACGAAACACTGTAGGTTTGCACACAAAACCCTCAAGGTATATCGAATTGGCATGTACACCGTCTTGCAAAGGCATAGCGTCCTTTACAAATACAGTAAGCATCAATTTGCTTTTGTTTTCCACCACTTTGTTGTAACTGCGAAACTGTCCGTTGACTGTTATTTCCTTGCCAATATCAAACAAGCCGTTGAGCATAAGCCTCTCGGATACAGACACGGGGATACTGTCCGTCATATCGGACAAACGTTTGACGTCCAATATAATTTCGTAAAACTTTTCTCCGTACACTTCGTGCGAAAATACCGGACTGCTTGCAACTTTGCCCGAAAGCGTTACATAGTTTGTCTGAGTTAGTTCGTTCATAATTTTCTCCTTCAAATGTATATTGTGAGGTAGCCTTGCGGCTCAACCATCGGTACAATGTTGTATGCCATTGCTGTCTATCGTGTAGCCATCGGTATATATAAGTTCACCAATAGGTACAAACTCCAACCCTTTTAGTTGCGCTTGTGCAAATATCAAAGGCAAAGCCTCTGTGATGTGGTCGCTGTTGTTGTGGCAAAGTATGATATCACCGCTTTGCATAGTACCTACACGCTGTGCAATTTCCGACGCGGACAAGCCTTTCCAATCCAAACTGTCCACACTCCACTGTATTGTGTACAAGCCAAGGTTTTCGGCTACGCTTATGACGCTGTTGTTGTAGTCGCCAAAGGGCGGACGAAACAGCTTGACCTCTTGCCCTGTAATATTGGTAATCATAGACATACTTTGTGACAGTTCGTTGTTAATTTTACTTTCCGACTGTTTGGATAGTTGCGGATGCGTCATACTGTGCGTGCCTATCTCAAAGCCACGCGCCGCTATCTCTGCCACAAGGTCGGGATACTTTTCTATCCAAAAGCCTACCAAAAAGAATGTGGCTTTTACATTGAATCTGTCGCAAATATCCATTATTTCGCGCGTCTTGTCTGCTCCCCAAGCCGCATCAAAACTAATAGATACTTTGTTGTCTGTTCGGTCCACACCATAAATTGGCAACTTGCGCGAATTAGCTACAACCACTGCATAGCCGCCCATGCTTGCAAGTATCAGTACGGCAGCCAACACTACCGCTACACAGGTAATCATTTTGTTCATAATGCGCCCCTTACTGCACAAGCCAACGCAAATATTGTACAACTTTCCGAAGTGCGAAAAATTGCACCTTTTGTCATTAACTGCATTTTTTCGTTACATTGTATGAAAGCAGCAAAATGTTTAGAACGTCAACACAAACAACAACCGCAACAAAAAGACGCTAAATTGCAAATTTGCAATTTAGCGTCTTAAAACATGTTAAGTTGTAAAAGTCAAAGTGTCCCAATGAACATTTTACTATACCTTGTACAGCTCAATACTAATTAAATGTCAGAATAGTTTTCTCTTTAGCTCAATATACTATTTGTCCCTATATATACAATCGGCACTTGTTTTGTAACGCACAACTTTAGCAACGGACATAGCGCCACGTTTGCCCTTAGGCAACTTGCCTTTGGTGTTTTTCTTTTCTACAGCAACGTCCCCTGTATATACTGTCAACACGTTGGCTTTATCGTATATTGCTATGTTGTAATGCGTGTCGTTGACATAATCGGCAAATACAACTGCCGTACCGTTGAGCGCACTAAACTCAATACCTTTTGCACCCTTACAGTTGCGCGCATGCCTTGCTATATCGACAATGGACAGCCGTTTGAGGTAACCGCTATTGGTGACCATCACTACTTCGCCTTTGTCGGGCGTTACCTGTCCGCCAAACACTACGTATTCGCCATCGTCCAAAGTAATGCCTCTTACGCCACCAGCCACTCTGCCTTGCAAAGGTATCTCTGCGGTGTTAAACCTTGTGCAACCGCCTCTATTGGTAACATAGAATATTTGCGAGCCTTCTTTGACGCACTCCACGCGGAATATTTCGTCGCCGTCTTTGCCCTTATAGCCTTGGAATGCACTTTTGAGCAAGGCATATTCGCTCCAACTACTGCGCTTTACCATACCTTGTCTTGTAAACATAACAAGCTCGCCTTGGGGCATACTTTCCAATCCCATAGCAAACAGCGCAACAGGTACTTCGCCCTGCGTAGCCTCGCTAAACACCGTAGACAGTGCAACACCGCTGTCGCGCAGACGAGTTTCTTTGAGTTTGGACACTTCAGTTTGATAACAGTTGCCGTAGTTGGTAAAGAACATTACCTTGCTGTTGGTAAGTGTGTCGCAGGTGTGCAACAATACTTCGCCATCGGACGCACCTACAGCGTCTTTGTTGCTCATATTGAAGTTTTTGATAGGTATGCGTTTGATTGTGTTGTCCGCAGCAATAGCCACAATGACGTTTTCGATAGGTTTTTCGTCTGTTTCGCTTGGTACAGAAGTATCTGTTACCGAGCCTACAATATCGCTTCGGCGTGTGCTCTTGTAACTGCGTTTGATGGACAGCATTTCCTGTTTGATGAGGTTCATCTGTTCCTTTTTGCTATTGATAATTACCTGCAAGCGAGCAATGCGTGCCTCCAGCTCTTGCAACTCGCTTATCAATTTGTTTACTTCCAATCGTGTAAGGCGTGCCAAACGCAAGTCAAGTATTGCCTGCGCTTGTTTTTCCGACAGGTCAAAGCGTACGCGCAATTTTTGCTTAGCGTCCGATGTGCCGCTTGCCTTTTTGATAATTGCCACTACTTCGTCTATGTTGTTGACAGCAATTACCAGACCTTCAAGTATATGCGCACGTGCTTTGGCTTCTTCCAACTCAAATTTGCTACGCTTCAATACTACTTCACGCTGATAGTCTGT
>CASEME010000028.1 GCA_949289125.1 uncultured Eubacteriales bacterium | reverse complement strand
ACAGCACTCAACCTATTGGCACCGGCTCTTACTCTGTTTATTATCAATATCTTCTTCCATCAAAACAGATTAGAGATGCCCAAGGGTACAACAGTTGGCTGGTTTATGATTAAACAAGAAAACAGCCTTGGTGTTTTGGGTGATGCATTTTTTGACAAAATGTACATATCCACATACATCGTGTTGGCATTGTTTATAGTGTTGTCTATATTGTTGTACAAAACAAGATTTGGTTTGCGTATGCGCTCTTGCGGTGAACATCCGCAGGCTGCAGACAGCGTAGGTATCAACGTATATTCTATGCGTTATGCAGGTACTACTATTTCGGGGGCGTTGGCAGGACTTGGCGGCTATGTATATGTTGCCACGACAGCAGGCGGTATGGTAGAAGGTTCCGTTCAAGGTATGGGCTTCCTTGCTTTGGCAATTATGATTTTCGGTAACTGGAAACCCGTTGGCGTATTTTTCGGAGCATTGTTTTTCGGATTGCTTAAGTGTATAGCATCTTCGTATGCAACATTGGACATCAATGGCGACGGAATATATGCGCTTGCAAATTTGGGACTCAACGGTTATTTCTACAACCTTGTTCCGTATGTATGTACGTTGCTCGTACTTGCATTTACATCCAAGTCGTCACGTGCTCCTAAGGCAGAAGGTATACCTTACGACAAAGGGCAACGCTAACAGTTGTAATAATTGTATCAACCAATACCGTCTTGCTTTGCAGGGCGGTATTGCTTTGGCAAGAGGAAGTTGATTTTGCCTCTTGAATAATGATTGTTTTGGTGCTATAATATTGTAGGTAACAAAGCACATGTTACAACACAAGGAGTTTGACCATGAATATATTAGATATAATAGAAAAAAAGAAAAACAAATTACAGCTTACTAATAGTGAGATTGCCTATTTTGTAAATGGCTACACCAAAGGCGAGATACCAGATTATCAAATATCGTCGCTGCTTATGGCAATAAGACTCAACGGTATGAGCGACGATGAAATATTTGCTTTGACCGACAGTATGTTGCACAGCGGCGACATTATGGACATGTCTGAGATTGGTGGCTGCATAGTGGACAAGCACTCTACAGGTGGCGTGGGCGACAGTACAACGCTGGCATTGGCACCTATTTTGGCTTGCTGTGGCGTGTTTGTAGCAAAGATGAGCGGTAGAGGTTTGGGCTTTACGGGAGGCACAATAGACAAGTTGGAAAGCATCCCAGGCTTTGATACTTCCTTGTCTGAAAAAGAATTTTTTAGAGTGGTAAAAAAGGTGGGATGTTGCGTAATAGGACAAACAGCCAACCTTGCTCCTGCCGACAAAAAGTTGTATGCTCTGCGTGACGTAACGGGTACGGTAGACAGCATACCGCTAATTTGTGGTAGCATTATGAGCAAAAAGTTGGCAAGTGGTTCGGATACTATTTTGTTGGACGTAAAATACGGTTCGGGTGCGTTTATGCGCGACGAGCACGAAGCACTTGCTTTGGCAGAAAAAATGGTAAAAATAGGCACAATGGCAGGTAAATCTATTGGAGCACTTATTACCGATATGGAGCAACCGTTGTCCGACCATGTAGGTAACTCTTTGGAAATAGTGGGTATTATTGAAGTGTTGAAAGGTAAGCACAACAGACTGTATGACGAGTTGAAAGAAGTGTGTGTGCGCTTGCTTACTCTTACTCCGCTTTACAAGGACAAAGCAGCTGCCGAGACAGCTTTTCAACAGGCAATAGATAGCGGCAAAGCACTCAAAAAGTTTGCCGAAATGGTGGCCGCACAAGGCGGAGATTCGTCTTATATTTTGCACCCCGAAAAATTTGTGTTGGGTACTCGCGAGGCAGTGTTGGCAGAGCGTAGCGGTTATGTAACTACAATGCATGCGGCAGATATCGGCAGAGCTGTTACTGCTTTGGGCGGTGGTCGCCTTACCAAAAAGGACACAATCGATCATTCTGTGGGCGTAGTGATGAAAGTGCATATTGGCGACAAAGTAAAAGTAGGTGACACTTTGTGCGAGATTTATCACAACAACGGTAAAGGTTTGAAAGAGGCATATTCTATGTTGCAACAATCTATACTCATTGGTGAAAGCAAGCCTGCAACGCACAAAATTGCATATGCCTTTGTCAACAAAGACGGAACAGAGCTGTATTGATAGTTGTGTCAACATTATCAACATTCAAGCGCATACATGTTATAAGTAGTACAACACGTTGTATCTTATAGACTTATTATTTTGCAAAAACTGCTTGCCAAAAAACTCAAATTGTTGTATACTCATTAAGCGTTGTTTAAGCAACAATTTGAGTTTTGCAAGTGGTGTTTATGCAAATTTTTTTGTATTGATTAACTGCTCGTGGCGTTCGCAAAATGCAACAGTGGTTGCCCTTTGTTCAATTTAATGTTTGAGCAGCAAATAGCGCTACAATTTGTGTGTGGCAATATAGCTTGCGGATGTACTCGCCTATCGGCTCGTGGCGTTAGCAAAACGCAACATAAGTTGCCTTTTGCTCGGCTGAGGACGGAATTGGCAGACGCTGTTTGAATAGCTAATTACGACAATTTAATATTATATATGCGGATGTGGCGGAATTGGCAGACGCGTTAGATTCAGGTTCTAATGGGGCAACTTCGTGCAGGTTCAAGTCCTGTCATCCGCACCAAAAAAGCACCCTTTATGGGTGTTTTTTTTGATTCCGTTTCAGCGGTTTGAACCGTAAGCCCGCATGAGGACAAAGTTGTTTTGCACGGGCTTATTTTGGCGATCAGTTTTAAGCCGATAACGCAAAGCGGCGGCGCGCCATCGCGCGCCGCCGCCC
>CASEME010000027.1 GCA_949289125.1 uncultured Eubacteriales bacterium | reverse complement strand
TGTCGCCAACATCGGATTTTGAGTCCGACGCGTCTGCCATTCCACCACTTCGGCAAAGTGTGCTATCAAAAAATATAGCTTAGTTATGGTAGCACATTTATGCAAAAATAACAACTGATTTTGCATTGTTTTTACCAATTTTTTTGCAACTAACTTTGCTTTTGTAGTGTAGCTTTGCCTGTACGTTTGCTTTTTCGCAATTTCAAAGTGCGCAACGCATTGATAATGGCAAGCACAGAAACGCCCACATCTGCAAGTATTGCAAGTATAAGGCTTGTAACAATTCCGCTTGCAGACAATATAAGCACGGCAATTTTTATTGTCAACGCAAATGCGATATTTTGCTTTGCAATAGCTACAGTTTTGTCGGCAATGCGTTTGGCAGTGGGGATGGCGGTGAGGTTGTCGTTGACAAGTACAATATCTGCCGCTTCTATTGCCGCGTCCGAACCAATGGCGCCCATAGCAATGCCTACGTCTGCACGCATTAGTGCGGGAGCATCATTGATGCCGTCCCCTACAAAAGCTACGTTTTCGCCTTTACTGCGATTTTGTATAATCTCTTCCAGCTTCTTCACTTTGTCCTGTGGCAACAGTTGTGCATAGTAATTGTCTACACCTGTAAGTGTAGCAATATGCTGCGCGTTAGCTTGATTGTCCCCTGTCAATATTACTGTCTTTGCTCCGTACTGTTTAAGTTGACGTATTGCCTCTACGCTATCCGTCTTAATTTTGTCCGATATTATTATCGAGCCAATATACTTGTTGTTTACGGCAACATATACGGCGGTGGCTGTGTATTGTAAGTCTTCATTAACTTCAAATTGTATGACGTTTTCTTGCAAAAACTTGGCATTGCCACACAGTATAGTTTGCTGTCCGTCTTTGGAAGTTGCTTTTACTCCATTACCTTTTTGCTCACTAAAAGAGTAGTTGGAGTAATCAATATTTCCTTTTGCTTTGGCACTGATGCATACAGCAATAGGGTGCGTAGAACAACTTTCGGCTATAGCGGCATATTGCACAATTTGCTCGCTGTTTTCTTGAGGTATTACCTTGTCTATATCAAACTTACCTTGCGTTATCGTGCCCGTTTTGTCCATAACATAGGTGCGTGTGTGTGAAAGTTTTTCCAAATAATTGCCACCCTTTACAAGTATGCCGTGCGATGATGCACAGCCTATACCGCCAAAAAATGCCATAGGAACACTTATTACCAAAGCACACGGACAGGACACAAACAAAAACATCATAGCGCGTCTTGCCCACTCGTACCATTGCCCGTCAAAGATTGCAGGCACAAGCAACAGCAGTGCGGCTACCACAACTATTGGGGTGTAGTATCTGCTGAATTTTGTTATAAAGTTTTCCGACTTGGATTTGTTGTCCGAAGCCTCTTCTACCAACTGAAGTATGCGTGATACTGTGCTGTCCTCATATTTGGCAGTTACTTTTACGAGCAACACATTTTCGCTGTTTATACTGCCGGACAGCACTTTGTCGCCCTCTCCAACGGCTTGTAGGGCGTATTCTCCCGTCAAAGCAGAAGTGTCAATATGACTTTCACCCTCAACAACAACTCCGTCCAAGGCTATTTTTTCGCCCGCACGTACCATTATTATGTCGTCTATACCAACCTCTTCGGGATTGACTGTAGTGGGATTGCCGTTGTTGTATAGCGTAGCTTCCGAAGGGCAGATATTCATAAGTTGCGCAATGGATTTGCGCGATTTATCCACTGCGTAGCTTTGAAACAGTTCGCCTACTTGATACAACAGCATTACTGCCACCGCATCAACATATTCGCCTATCACAAATGCACCTATTGTGGCAATGGTCATAAGAAAATTTTCGTCAAATACCTTTCCGTGCACAATGTTGCGTGCTGCTCCCCAAAGTATGTCAAACGATATTGCAAGGTAAAGCGCAATAAATATTGGTAGCTCTATGTAGTATGCAATTTGTAAAGTGTAGTGCAGTATGGTAGCTGTTATGTACAGCAGTGCAACAATAATTATACGCACAAGCGCATGCTTTTTGTTAGCCATAACATCAGTCCTCTATGTAACAATTCTTTTCTGTCTGAGCAACAATTTTGCGAGCTTGTTCGATGATTTCGGGTAGTTTTTGTTCGTCGTCTACCTCTATAGTTAGACGTTGCGTCATAAAAGCTATTTTTGCGTCACGTACGCCTTCTATTTTGCATATTTTTCTTTGCATGGTATCTGCGCAGTGTGCACAGCCCAAATTTTTTAGTCTCAAAACTTTTTTCATAATGTACCTCATTATTATTCTGTTACGTGTTCAACTGCCATTGCAAGTATTTTTGCCACATGACTGTCGTCGTGCGAATAGTATATTTCTTTGCCTTGTCTGTTGGATTTAACAAGTTTTGCAGTACGCAATATGCGCAGCTGGTGCGATATTGCCGATTTTGTCATGCCAAGTAGTCGTGCAAGGTCACATACGCACAGCTCATTGGTTGATAGTGCGGACAATATGCGTGTACGTGTGCTGTCGCCAAATACCTTAAATAGTTCGGCTACATCATATAGCGTGTCTTCATCGGGCATAGTAGCTTTGGCCTTGCTGATAGCGTCCGAGTGTTCTACATCCACCGAACAGCACTCAGTAGAATAATCGTATTTTGCAGACAT
This sequence comes from uncultured Eubacteriales bacterium, assembly GCA_949289125.1. Classification (GTDB taxonomy): domain Bacteria; phylum Bacillota; class Clostridia; order Christensenellales; family CAG-314; genus CASEME01. The sequence goes on along the minus strand of CASEME010000027.1, from coordinate 9,720 downwards.
CGTGTGCCACCTCCTTACAACAAACAGTTGAATATATGCTCAACTGTTTTATAGTTGTATTATATTCGTGCAATGCAAAATTGTCAACTATAGTGGTGCATTTTATTGATAAATATATTTAATAATGAAAAATATCAAATATGGTACAATATTAAATAAAAATTAGTAAAATTTGAATACATTTTAGGTCAAAAAATGCTGAAATTATGCAAAATATGGCATAAAATTTGTGTAGCGTATTGACAATATGATATGTTGATAGTATAATTATAACAATCTGTTTCAGATGACTGCGCTTTTGGGTAGTATATGTGTCAGACCTCATCGAATAGAGCCTTACAGAAACAGTATATCTATTACAAATGGAGGGAGAGCAGTACATGACGGGTACAGTTAAGTGGTTCAACGCAGGTAAGGGCTATGGTTTCATTACTTCCGATGAAAGCGAAGACGATATATTCGTTCATTTTTCTGAGATTCAAGCAGACGGTTTCAGAAAGCTGTTGGAAGGACAACGCGTTTCGTTTGATTTGTCTCGCGAGAACAACACCGGCAAACTTCGTGCACAAAATGTTGTTGTAGTAGCGGAGTAAAATTTTGCATAACTTGCGTTTCGGCACTCGCCCAATAAGCGAGTGCCGTTGTCTTTTAATTGTATCTATAATGTGATGTATTGTAGTTTGTCAAAACGCAGTATTATATAATATGCGTCAAGGGCTAATGTAAATAGTTTTACTGTTTGAGTGTAGCTTTGAGATGGTTTATAGACATACCTTTGTCCAAAAACTTTTGTTCGTATTCAGTTACAATATTGTCTACAACATAGGGACTGTTGTGCAGGTCATTTGTCACTTCCGACAGCTCAAAACCATTGTCGTTAAGTTGTTGTATAGAAAAGTCAAAAAAGTCTTTGTTGTCTGTCTTCAACAATATATCTCCGTTGTCCACAAGCAGGCGTTTGTATATGTTGAGATATGTCTTATATGTAAGCCTTCTGTTGGCATAAGTGTGCTTGGGAAAAGGGCAGGAAAAGTTGAGAAAAATGCGTTTTATGCTGTTTTCGGGTAAAAATTGCAATAAATTTTCTGCCGCGCAATTTACAAATCGAAGGTTATTCAATGCAAGTATTTGAGCCTTTTCGCACGCTTCAACAATGACGTTGGAAAGTTTTTCTACTGCTACAAAATTGATGTCTGGATACCTTTGCGACATTGCACAAGCAAACGCCCCCTTGCCACAACCTATCTCCAACATTACTTCGTTGTCGTTGCCAAATACCTGTTGCAAATTGACTATATTTGTGCGTTCAGAGGGTGATAATTGATAAAAATCATATCCTTGACGCACCAAAAGATAGTTTGCAGCATTGTTTATTCTATTGTCGAGATATCTTTTGCGTCTCATTCGCATAATATTTTACCTCATTGTTTGATTGCGTTCATTATAATAAAGCGTGCAATTTTAGTCAACTTATTGATGTTTGCATTGATAAAAGCTGTGTAAATCAAGCAAATAGTGCGCACAAATTGTGATAAATAAATGATGGTAAAAAAAGCGGAAAATATTAAAAAATGTTAAAATTTGTCAATATCAAATTTTTTTTGAAAAATTGTTGCTAATTTATAATTGTTGTGATATAATATAGACACTTATTACGGAGGAAAATAGGTTATTATGTATAATTTTCTAATGGCTGTTGATTCTTCAATACCCGCTTGGATATGGGTAATTGTAGTTGTAGAAGTTCTTATATTTGGTGCACTGATATTCTTCCTTTTGAAGAAACTCAACGCACCCAAAGCAGCAGCAACTGAATCTGCTGCTCCTCAAAAGAGTGCCAAAGAATTGGCAAAAGAGCAAAAAGAACAAGAAAAACAAAAACAACTTGCTGCTGAGGCTGCAAAGAAGGCTGAAGCAGAAAAGGCAGCTCAGCTTGCCGCACAACAAAGAGCAGCCCAAGAGAAGGCAGCTCAAGAAAGAGCAGCTCAAGAGAGAGCAGCTCAGATCGCCGCTCAAGAGAGAGCAGCCCAAGCCGCAGCAGCTGCTAAAGCTGCAGAAAAACCTGTACAACCTGTTGCTCCTGCACAACCTCAGGCAACAGCTCCTCAACCTGCTCCTGCTGTACAATCTCAAGCTGCTCCTGCAGTAGAGCAATCTGATGAGATTATTCATATGGAAGAGAATGTTGCTCCTACTGGAAACAAAGAAGAGTCTACATATCATATCTCCAAACGTTTCATCGACGATAAGTGGCAGGTAAAACTCAACGACAGTCCGAGAGCAATGCGTATATTCGAAACTCAAGCTGAGGCTTTGCAATTTGCTACAGAACTTGCACAGAAGAAGAATGGTAACGTCATTGTTCACAAGCGTTCTGCAAAATAATTGTATAAAGTTAATACTACAATACGACGTCTTATTTGACGTCGTATTTTTTGGTGCAACAAATTTGTATCCTGTTGCAAACTTGTAGTGTAACAACAATTTGCAAATTATAGTCAACAACAGTCTAAGGATATGTTGCTAACAGACAACTTTTATAGATATACAAATTATGCACAACAAAAAAAGCGATTGACTGAATAGCCAATCGCTTTGATGGTGCGAGATGTGAGACTTGAACTCACACGGTCTCCCACACGCCCCTTAAACGTGCGCGTCTGCCGATTCCGCCAATCTCGCATTGCTTATAAATAATAATAGCAAATCACCAATTTGTCAAATGTTTTGACGCATTTTCTTAGTAATCGAGTAACAATTCTTCGAGTTTGCTGTAGGTAAGCGGTGCTTTGCTTTGCCAGCTACGTTCCAAATATTTTGCAATATTACGCGACATTACGTTAAGCTCTATTTTGAGTGTGGTTTTTGTCGTTTCGTCTATACGCAAAATAACGTCATAGCTACCGTCCTCGCGCTTAGTATATGTTGCTACATAGTCTTGTCTACGACGGTACTCTATACGTTTTTTCTTGATGTCATCGCTAATTATTTGTCTTACGCTACTTGGAATACGTGCATAAAAGTGGTTGAGGCAAACACGTCCTTCAGTGGTGAGGTCGTACAATACTTCAGCGTCTTTGTCTGAAGGTTGGCATTGATAAATAAAGCCATTTTCCAATAGCTCATACAAAGTTTGTTTGCTGTTGGTAAAATCTATCCAATTATTTTTGTATGCACAAAGATCCAAGAGTGTACTTTCCGTCATAGCGGTTTCCATCTTGTCAAAGATAAACAACATTATCAACTTGTTAAGCGTACTGTCCTGTGTAATACCGGCTTGCATGTTCACTCACCTTTGTGCCTAAGCATATGTAGATAACTATTATACTACAAATTTTACCAGCCTACAACACTTTTAACTCTTTTTAATAAAAATAGTTGGAATATATGCGTGTGTATGCTATAATATACACAAATATAAGTACTTTTTGAGGTTGATATGGCATTACAGCGCAACAGTTTGTCACTGTTTACAGACAGCGTCAACAAACTGATAGAGTGCAAGTTAATAATGGTAGACGGCAACATCGCCAATTTGCTAAAAAGCGTGGCGCGCGTGCCTGCGCTTACCTCTTGCATTGCCGAGACGCTCAAAGCCAGCTCTTATGTTACCGAGTTTTCCCGTGCGCGCGTCAGTTGGACGCGTCCGGACGGCACTTCGGAGACAAGGCTCAAGCTACCTGCCGATTCGCACAAGCTGTTTACCTTTGTGGTGTGCTTGTTGATGGAAGTGGACAGCGGCAAGCGCAACTTTATAGAATTTTTGCGCGAGTATTATTACGATAAAGACAGTAATATTAGTTACTCTCAATTTGTCAATCAGGTGTTAAAACCTTTCAAACGTGCGGGCGAATCAATTTTGCGCAATGTAGATCCCGACAGCCTCAATGCTGAGGATCTTCAACGTGCCGAAAACTTTTTTGCTGCCGAGCGTATGTATATTGGCACAGAAGTGCTTATACAACTGTTGGACGCAGTGGAAAATGTGCGCTGTGCGTTGGATACTGTCAAATTTGTATCCGAGCAACAACGCTTGGAGTGCCTTACCATGTGCAATGCCATGACCAACGTTTTGCACCTCAAAAATCCGCGTATGTTGCGTATCATATGGATAGGCTTCAAAAATACATTGGGTGTGTACGCAACTTTTCGCCCTGCAGTGGAAAGCATAGGCGAAACAATGCGTACCAACGGTTTGATATAATTTTTTGTCACAACGTATATTTTGTAAGTTGGCAGAGCAAAATAAAGTTGTGATACTTTTAGAGTAATGTATTGAAATTGTAATTGCGGTGTAGTATAATAACAATATAATACATCATCAATACTCAATCCTGCCTTGTTCGATAAGTTTTACAATATGCGTCAACCACGTTTCGTAAAAGGGAATCGGAGTCCGTATCAATATGTCAGGCCTCGACGGCTCATTGTGAGTTAGAGAATATTTATATTCCGGTGGAAGACAGAGGTGGTATGGCAGTTTACCCACCTGTTAATCAGGTTGAATCCATGTAAAACCCGACTATGGTGGGATTATTTTTTTGTTTATTTATCAGCTTTTATTTTATACAGGTAGGTGTCGCGTATGAGACTTATCAATTTGCGTTCTCCTATTCTATTTGCATTTGCTTTGTGCTTAGGTATTGTTTGCGCAGTAATCAGCATATACCGTACGTGGTATTTTTGTCTTATAATGTGCGGTGTAGTTTTATTACTGCTTATTCTTGTTTTTACTTTTTGTAAAAGTGTATCGGCGTTGCGCCTTACATGTATCACATTGCTCTTTTATATCATTGGCGCAATAATTATCGTATTTTACAATGTAAACAATAGCAAAAATAGTTTTGTACGTCCAACCTATGTTACGGTGTCGGGATATGTAACGGACGGTAGTTCGTTCAACGATAGTTATGTCACTCTTGTTTTGCGTGACTGCATTGTGTATCAAAGTGGCGAAGACGAAAGACAGCTTGGCGGTAAAGTAAAAACAACATTATTTCTGTACGGCTCAGAAAACAAAACAGCTATAGGTACATATGTTGTTGTGGAAGGCGTTATCTCTACTTCATACACAGTAACAACATCTGATATAGATACGTGGAGTTATCGCAACAATATTGAATATCTTTTGAGTGATAGTGAGCTTATATTTGTTGGCGAAAGCAAACTTACTTTATCAGAAAAATTTCGCATTGCTTTGTACAGTACTTTGCAATACACAATGCCCGATACTTGCGATATTGCCTACGCATTGATTACCGGCGACAAAAGCATGATGTCCGAGACAGACCGCGAGGCTTTTCGTCAAGCAGGTATCATACATATACTTGCAGTAAGTGGTTTGCATATAGGCTTTATCTCTTCTGCGCTTACTTTTGTACTACGCAAGTTGCGTTGTCCGTTTTGGATATATGCGCCCATAGTGCTGTTTGCAATTATTATGTACGCATATTTGTGTGGCTTTCCTCCTTCAGTAATGCGAGCGGTTATTATGACGGCAACTTCCTTACTGGTATACAGATTGCATGGTATGGTGGACATACCAACTTCATTGTCCCTTGCTGCAATAGGTATTCTTTTGGTAAAACCTTTGTATATGTTTGATGCAGGTTTTATAATGTCTTTTACTTCAGTATTTGGAATTTGTTGTACCACGCAGTTTACCAAAAGACTGTTGGTGTGCCGTGACAATATACCTGCCTTTGTCAAACGTATAATATCTGCCATAGCAGTAAGCATAGGCGCAACTTTGGGCACTTTGCCTGCGGTTGCGTATTTTTACGGTGAAGTCCCCGTGTTGGGTATACTTATCAATCCTATCATTGTGCCGCTAACTGCCATTTGTTTTGTATGGATTATTTTTACAGTAGCAATACCTTACGTCAACCTTACTCTTGTTGTGCCCAATCTAATTCTCAAGTTGTTCGGTTATCTTTGTAATTGGGTTACGTCTTTGTCCTTTGCTACAGTCAGCATCACTCTTGTAATATTGGGTACTATATTACTCTTTATATGGTTGTATGTGTTGGGCGGCTATGTAAATGTGCATGGCAAAGCGAGATGTTATACGCTTGTTTGTATTGCCGTTGTATGCGCTTGTCTGTTCGTATTCCCCGCATCGCAATCTGCGCCGATAGAGAGCATAACAGTGGTTCAGTACTACGGTGAAGGTACACCTGTAATAGTCGATTCGCAAGGCAGTGCGTACATACTTGGTACAGTCAAAAGCACAGGTATGGCCAACAACATCCAAGAGTATTTGGAAGAAGTGCATGCTCATCGCGTCTACATAATTTGTCAAGACAGCACGCTTCTGAGTACCGACCTCCTCGTTAAAATATCTGAGACCATACCAATAGTTACTGTATACACCTTTTCTTCTTCTACCAATGACGACCTTATGCAACATTTTGAAGTTTTGCGTGTGTATGGCAATATTGCAATCAAAGGTATGATTTTTGGAACAATAGGTGCAAGCCTCGATATAGGCTTGTATTTTGAGGCAAACAATGTCAAAGTGGGAACAATCAGAGATGACGCTTTGCAAACGATAGGCAACATTTACAATGTTGTCAAAGATTTTGATTGGATATTGTGCAATCAGCAAAACGCTCAGCACCTGGCAGACATTACCAATAGTCTCAATATTATCTGCCCGTTCGATATAGGTCAAAGTAATATTTACGGGTTAAATAAGTACGGAAACTTTACAATAAAATAAAAAGGTGTTACAATACCTACATCAATTTTGCTGTGGAGGTAACAATGGTAGACTTTATCAATCTCAAAAACAGCTTAGCATCCAAGCAATTTAGTGTGTGGGTATTGTTTGGCAACGACGCTTGGATTAGAGACAAAGCACTCGAAAACATTGCCGCCACAGTGGATATAGGATATCCCGAACTCAACAAAACAGTTATCGAAAACGGCAAAGATGTGGACGAACTTTTTAATATATGCAACACAGCGCCCTTTATGGCACCCAAACGTTTGGTAATAGCCGAACAGTTTGTGTTGCCGCAAGGCAAAAAGTTGAACGACTTCAAACAGCGGTTGGAGCGACTTGCGGTGTCTACTGAGTCGGAGTGCTGTCTTGTGTTTGTGTATTCGGAGTTTATCGAGCTTGTCAATGTAAAAGGCGTGGAGGCAGTGGACTGCAACCGTCTGTCCGAACGTGATGTGGTAAAATGGATTGTTGCCTATTGCAAGCGTATGGGCAAAACAATAGATATGCCTGCGGCTACGATGCTTGCTCAGTTTTGCCTCAATGATATGGCACGCATAAGCAACGAAGCTGCCAAACTGTGCGACTATGCTACAACTAAGATAGAGCCTCAGGACGTAGAAAACCTTGTACACAAAGATGCCGAATACGCTGTGTTTGATATCGGCAAAGAAATTGCCAACCGCAACGCCAGCAAAGCGTTGGACATGGTGCGCAACCTTACAGGACGAGGAGAAGATGTGCGTTCGCTGTTTACTGTATTGTACAACTATTACCGCAGACTGTACTATATACGCACTACAAAGTATGACAACGCTCAGCTTGCTTCAATGCTCAATGTAAAAGAGGGGGCTATACGCTTTGCACAGTCTGTTGCCGACAAGTATAAGCCTATGCAACTAAGGCAGGCATTGAAGTTGTTTTTGCAGGCTGACAACAAATTGAAAGAATTTTACAACGAAAACAATGTTTTGCGTACGCTCATTTTGCAGCTATCGCAAGTGTAGATATTGGGAGACACAATGTTTATTGTCAACAAAATACGTAGCAATTATCTTGCTTCTGCAATAATTATACGGCTGTTGTTTGTGGTAACATTTATATTTGCTAATTGGCAACTTGCGCTTTCTGCCTGTGTTATGGTGTTGGGTACAACTTCTGTTGCAGTAGTGCTGTTGTCTTTGGCAATACTTACCGCTATGATAACGGTGTTAATTCCTGTAATTACCAATGTATTGCTCAATGCATATGGTATTCATACCGTGCCAAGGCAAGAGTATATTCTCATTGTGTTTTTGTCCTTCTCTGCAGGTTGCTTTGTCAACGGTGCACTCAATTTGCTCATTATGGCAATGCCCTTTGCAGGTAGTTGGATAATAATACTATCACGCTTTTTGGGCAATGTATTGTCGTGGATATTGTTGTATTCGGTTACTTCACGACTGTATTTTAACGATGCCAACAGAAAATATTACTTCAAGGGTATGGCAATTATGTTTTTTGTATTTGCCGTAGTGGGGGCGTTTTTATGAAATACAAAGCTCTTACAATGATAGTAATATGTATGTTCGTGTGTGTTGTTGTATTTAGTCAATATGGTGCAGCAACTTTAGCTTATGCACAATCACAAACATCATCCGACTCGTCCGACATCAACAGTTGGCAAGTGTTGGAGGATTTTGTAACCAACAACCCCAATCGTCAGTACAATACAGATGGCGAACGCAAGGCGGGCGACTATATCCAAACAAAGTTTACACAAGCAGGGCTTCAAGTCAACAAACAACAACTGTCTACAGACGTTCAAAGTTACAATATTATTGGCAAATTGGACGTTGCCAACACCGACAAAACTATAGTTATAGGTGCACACTATGACAGTGTGGGTGGTGAAGGCGCAACCGACAACGGCAGTGGCGTTGCAGCTTTGCTTGTTATTGCACAAAGACTTGTTGCTGTACGCCAATCGCTCTCTGTAGACATCGAGTTTGTGGCTTTTGCAGGTGAGGAAGAAGGTCTGTACGGCTCTATTGCATATTGCAACGCGCTCAATCAGATGCAAAAGCAAAATATACTTTTGATGGTCAATATAGATAGCATTGCCGCAGGTGATAATTTGTATATCTATGGTGAAAACAGACGTACAGACTTTGTCAACTTGTTTTTGCAAAGTGCACAAGACAGTGCATTTACTTTGCAACAAAAGCCATTGTACAAAGATTTGTACTTTGGCGTAGATATGTGGGGCTACGGATACTATCAGCCCATACAAAACAGCGATCAAACTCCCTTCAGACTCAACGGCATACCAACAGTGTTTTTCTATTCGGGCAGTTACAGCAACTTTTTGGGTAAGTATACCGAAAGCGCAATACAAGCCAACAATGTTATGAACACTTCTGCAGATACTTTGCAGCACCTTCAGCAGTTGGGTACGCAAGTTGTCATAGACAAAATTGATACTGTTGTCAACAGTGTGGTCAATGCAGTGTCGGCAAGCAACTTTTATGACGTGGCTGTCAATGCTCGTTCCGAGCTCGTGTCCAATGCGTGGTACAATATTCTTTACCCAACAATCACTGTGGGCGTATTGCTAATATTTTTGCTTATTGGCACACTTTTGTATTACAGAAAGTTGGATAAGCAATCTATTTTGGGCGAAAGCAAGGCAAAAGGCACGGAGCACAAAATATTTACGGCTCCCGATGCAAAAGACATTTTCGATATGGATGATAAGTAATGAAAAAGCAACTGACAAAACTTCAATTTTGGCTGATATACGGTAGCGTCATTGTTGTGGGCATACTGCTCGATCAGCTGTCCAAAGTGTTGTTGGAAGATGTCCTCAAACAGGGCGACATACCAATTATAGGTGATTGGCTACAACTATCTTGGACGCTCAATACAGGCTCGGCATTTGGCAATCTCAAGGGTGCAAGCATATTGTTTTTCATTGTAACAATAGTAGGCGTACCTTTGTTCTGCTGGCTCTTGTA
>CASEME010000026.1 GCA_949289125.1 uncultured Eubacteriales bacterium | reverse complement strand
TCCCTAGTACGAGAGGACCGGGATGGACGTACCAATTGTGCACCAGTTGTTTCGCCAGAAGCACGGCTGGGTAGCGAAGTACGGACGGGATAAACGCTGAAAGCATCTAAGTGTGAAACCCACCCAAAGATAAGATATCTCTTCGGTAAGACCCCTTGCAGACTACAAGGTTGATAGGTCAGAGGTGTAAGCGCAGTAATGCGTTGAGCTGACTGATACTAATAGGTCGAGCGCTTGTTCAAATAATTTTTGACAAGACCTGAATACAATTTTTCAACACTAAGCTCTTATTTGAGTATGCAGTTATCAATGTTCCTCAAAGTGTTAGTAGTTTGCTAATACAAGTTTGTGTTGTGCGATATCTCCGTCGGTCGTACAATGTAATATGACGGAGCTTAACCTTGGTTACTATCGTTAACACGATGTAATACCATTGCGGTGATTTAGGGTTGGGGGTCCACCTGTTCTCATACCGAACACAGAAGTTAAGCCTCAATCCGCTCAAAGTACTTGGCTGGACACGGCCCGGGAGGATAGAGTTTTGCCGCATCCATTTACTACCGAACAAAATTGTTCGGTAGTTTTTTTATACTTAAAACAGCTGGCATGCATTGTCGCAACCGGCTATTTTGTATGTTATTCCAATTTGTTCAGAGAATTGTACGCATATTGTGTACTTTTGTTAAAAAAGTGCTCTATATATTGTGCAAGCATATCTATTTTGGCATTGTTAGCCAACTGCTCGGTACCGATAATCTTAATTATTTTTCTGTTTTTGTCTTCCTCTGCTTCTAACAAGAATGTGTATGTACCTATGTCTATCTCTTTGGGTAGCAAATTGCTAAGCAGTTCCTTGTATCCTATTGCTTGTTGCAGCTTGGTTTCATACTGAAATTCATAACCTATTTTTTGGAAGCTGAATTCTACAATCAGAATCTGGTTATCAAGAACCAACAAATAATCCGCACGCTTGTTGGAAAAGGGTATACAGTACTCCTGCAAAATTACTATATTATCTTTTATATGTTGATCTGTTATGTTGTTAAATACATAGTACATAGTTGTTAATGTGTCCAACCAAGAGACTATTTCAGTGTCACTGAAGCTATATTGCAATTCGGTTGCTCTGTTTTTTAGCAAATTGAAGCGTTCGCTGTAGCAAATCTTGTCTTTGCGATTAACAATGTCATCTTGTCTTACAAACCAGTTTTTGAGATACAGCTGCTGTTCAATAAGTATTTTGAGCGATTCATTGTTGAGCTGATACAAATATTTCATAAACCTTCCTCCACTGATTAATATAACGTAACTGTAACAAAGTGTCAATATAGTTGTACTATTTTGTACAAAATACCGTTATATATTTGACAACTAACGGTATTGATGCTAATATTGTTTGCGGTAGAGGCGCAAACTTTATCAGTAAATATTGCCATGTCGGTTATCGGGCAATATGGAAAGGAAAGTTTGCCGAAGCAGTAAAAACAAGATCCGACTTGTTTTTATAGCTGGGCTGCAACAAAATATGTTGCAGACTGTCACATTTTGTGGAGCGCTATCAAAACAATCGGATTACTATTTTTATGTATTTCGCACGGTTTGTAGAGTTCTGCATGCCGTGTTTTTTTGTGCATGCGAGCAGAAAAAAGGTGACCTACTAAATATTGTTTTAGCAGGAGTAGAGTGATGAAAAGAGTTTTTGCAGTAGTTGTGCTTGTTGTGTTGGCAGTTGCGCTCTTTGGCACGTTGCTTACGTCAACAGGTGTTGCATACGCAGTAAGTAGTGCCGATGACCTTCAATCGGTGCAGTCAAGCGGCGTTATTAAGATAGGTATGGAAGCTGGTTATGCTCCATACAACTACAGACAAACAACAGACGCCAACGGTGCAGTGGCTATTGCCAATCAAAACGGAGAGTTTGCCAACGGATACGATGTAAAAGTTGCAAAGTATATTGCCGAAAAAATGGGCGTTACTTTAGAAGTACACGCTTTGGAGTGGGATAGCCTTATCAATGCGCTCAACGCAGGTACTATTGACGCAATAATTGCAGGTATGAGCCCTACAGAAGAGCGCAAAAAGTCTATTGATTTTTCCGACAAATATTATGAGTCCAATCTTGTAATTGTAGTTAGAAAAGACGGTAACTATGCCAACGCCACACAATTAAGCGACTTTACCAACGCAAACATTGTGGCACAGAGAGGTACTTTTCACGTTGACGCACTTGCGCAAATACGTGAAGTCAACGACAGTGTGCAGTACGATACTTTCCCTTTGATGATTACTGCGTTGAAATCGAAAACTATTGATGGATATGTTGCCGAAGAACCGGGTGCTATATCCGACTGTGCGGCAAATAGCGAGCTGATGTATATTGACCTCAAAAACAACGAGAACGGTTTTGCAACAAGCGAAGGCGACACACAGTTGGCAATAGGTCTGCGCAAAGGTTCGTCGTTGACTGCTACTATCAACGAAATACTTGCAACATTGTCCGAAGACCAGCGTGCGGTTATGATGGACGAAGCAATAGAGCAACAGCCTGTCGAATCGGTAGAGCTTGGCTTTTTTGGCAATATTGGCTACATACTTGGCAAATATTGGTTGCGTATTTTGCAGGGTGTAGGTACAACAATACTTGTTTCTATCATTGGTACTATTGTAGGTCTTGCAATAGGTCTGCTGGTAGGTTTTTTGAGGACGTTGCCTCAATCACGCACCAAGGCAGGCAAAATTTGGCAAAGGGTGTACAACTTCTTGCTGTCTGCTTATGTGGAAATTTTCCGTGGCACACCTATGATGGTGCAAGCAATGGTAATTTATTGGGGATATGCTACGTTGTCTGGCGGTATAACAATGAATACTTTTGTTGCCGCACTTTTGATTGTGTCCGTCAATACAGGCGCATACATCGCAGAAATTGTGCGTGGCGGTATCAATTCATTGGACAAAGGGCAGTTTGAAGGTGCGTCTGCTATAGGTATGTCGCATTGGCAAACAATGTTTAGTGTAATTTTGCCACAAACTATCAAAAACATTTTGCCTGCAGTATCCAACGAGTTTGTAATCAATATCAAGGATACCTCGGTGCTGTCTGTGCTTGCAGGTTTTATAGACTTGTTTGCAGTAGGCAACATCATCATATTGGGCACATATCGTACATTTGAGGCTTACCTCATTATTAGTGTTGTGTACTTTGCGCTTACTTTCTCAATTACACGCATTTTGCGTCTTTGCGAGAGAAAACTCAAAGGCAAAGCCAACTATACTTTGTACAACAGCGACATAGTGTCTGCACAACAGACGGCAAAGGGGGAATAGTTTATGTGCGAAACAATACTTGAAGTAAAACACCTAAGCAAAACTTTTGGCGAAAATGAGATACTAAAAGATATCAACTTTACTGTCAAAAAGGGCGAAGTAATATCGGTAATAGGTTCATCCGGTAGTGGCAAGTCTACAATGTTGAGATGCCTTAATTTGTTGGAAACGCCCACAAGCGGAGAAATATTGTATCACGGCAACAGCATTACGGACAAAAAGTTTGACGTACGTCGCTATCGTGCAGAAGTGGGTATGGTTTTTCAAAGTTTCAATTTGTTTGACAATATGTCGGCATTGAAAAACTGTTGCATAGGGCAAATAAAAGTACTCAAACGCACCAAAAAGCAAGCCGAAGAAATTGCATTGCAATATCTCGACAAAGTGGGTATGACGCAGTATATAAATGCGCGTCCGTCGCAACTTTCGGGCGGGCAGAAACAGCGTGTGGCTATTGCAAGAGCTTTGGCAATGGATCCCGAGATAATACTGTTTGACGAGCCTACAAGCGCATTGGACCCCGAAATGGTAGGTGAAGTGCTGTCTGTCATGACTGCGCTTGCAAAGAGCGGCCTTACTATGGTAGTGGTAACTCACGAGATGAGCTTTGCGCGCGATGTATCGGACAGAGTAGTATTTATGGACGGCGGTATAATATTGGAAGAAGGTACGCCGCAACAAATTTTCACCAATCCTAACAATCAACGTACACGCCAATTTTTGTCACGAATGTTGAGCGAGCAAAAACAAAACTAAACTATTGCGGACAGCGTTTTTGGCTACAAACAAAGCGTTGTCCGCATTGTTGTTGCTGTGTTAAACTTTGTATTGCCAAGTGCGTATGCGCCTTGTAGCGCAAAATACGGGCTTACAGACAAACAATATATTTAACTTGCAGTGTCTTTGCAAAATTTTTTTATTTGTATCTTAAGCATATATAGACAATATCAATTTTTTTTGTTATACTTAGGTATAATCTTTCGGAGAATAGTTTATGGCAAAAAAAACTTATGATTTGCTAAAATTCTGCACGCCTGCTTCTTGGTGGGGCGAAAAATGGCGTGAAGGACTTTATTGCGGTAACGGCAAAATTGGCGCAGATGTTTTTGGCGGATTGTCCGACGAGTTGATACTTATCAACGATAGTCAACTGCATTGGCACGGCAGACCGAGCGTTGTGCCCGATGTGTCACTCAAAGTAAAAGATGTGCGCAAGCGTATTGCTAACGGCGACTATATTGGCGCGCAAACAGTGCTTACGTCTGCACTCAATGCAAAAAACTTTCGTCCGCTTACCGAATACTCCTTGCCTGTCGGTCAGTTGTGTATCAAATTTGACCACAAAGGCACATTGTCCGACTATGTGCGTACGCTCAATATGTCGAGCGGTGAGGCAACTGTTGAGTACAATGCCGGCGCAACAAAATACAAGCGCAGACTGTTTGTATCACGTGCCAACAATTACATAGTGTACGAAGTTGCAAAGCAAGGCGGACAGAGTGCAATAGATGCCACATTCTCGTTTGATTTGCTTAGTCGTGTCAATAGCAACAATCCCGATGGCGAGTGCGTTTTGCCCGAAGGTGTAGAATGCAAGGCAGACAAGCAGATGCTATACTATGCAACACGCAACGATGACGACGGTACAGACTTCGGCGCTGTGGCACGCTTTGTTCATTTGGGCGGTAGTTGCAGGGCAGAAGAAGGCAAAATAAAGGTTACGGGCGCAAGCTCGCTTACAGTAATAATAGCAGTGTTTTCTGCAACAAACAGAGAAAAAGCGTGGACGCGGTTGGCTTCCGAGCTTAACACTGTAAAAGAAAGTTACGACAAAATGCTCAAAGCGCATTTTCCGTTGCACAACAAACTGTACAGTACTCTTACAATGGAATTGGCAGAGGACGACAATAGAGCGGTGGAAGATTTGATGCTTGAAGCGTCATCGGGCACAATATCAGCGTTGCTTGCCGAGAAAATGTACAAGTTTGGCAGATATTTGCTTGTATCTGCTACTGCAGAAGAGGGCAATATTCTTACCCCAAGCGGATTGTGGAACGGTAGCTATATGGCTTATCGTTCGTCAAAATGCAATGCTGGTGCAGTGGAAATGTCTTACAAGCACTCGTTGCACGGCAATATGTCGGTATTTTTGGACAAAACTTTTGAGTTTTACGAGCAATGTACGGGCGACTTTGAAAACAATGCTATGCGTCTGTATGGTTGCAGAGGCTTGTTTGTGCCTGCTGTTACGTCCTGCGATACGGGCAGACTTGGCGCAGTGGATCCGTTTGCTGTGCACTTTACAGGTTGCGGCGGCTGGCTGTGCAATATGTACTATGCTTATGCCAAACAAGCAGGCGACAACAAATTTATAAAAACACGTCTGTTGCCCTTTATGAAAGGTGTAGCAGAGTTTTATCAAGATTTTTTGGTGGAGAGCAGTGACGGCACAATGTCCTCTTGTCCATCGGCATTGCCTATGCGTGTTGGCGACTACAAAACCGTGTCTGACAGACCTATTGTTGCCAAAAACAGCGCACTCGATTTTGCAATAGCAAGGCACTTTTTTGCCAACCTTATTGAGGCGTGCGAGTTGCAGGGCGTATACAAAAAGGAAGTGGAGCAATGGAAACAACTGTATGCAAAATTGCCTCAACAGCAATTGGCAAGCGACGGTACATACAAAGAGTTTATCAACTCTACTATATCGGTAGACTACACCGAAGTATCGTTGGGTACCCTTTATCCTGCATATTACTCCAACGAGGTGGACTTTTTGTCCGATGACGACACTCAAACGGCTTATCTCAAAACAGCAGACGTCAAATTGTCGGCAGCAGACAAATCTAACAGTTTCAATATGGCAGTACTTGCCGCAGTGTATGCAAGGCTTGGAAATGTTGCAAAAACACTGCAGTGTCTTAGCAACGTTGTCAACGGCTGTGCTATGAGTAACCTTGTATTGGTGGACAAAGATTGGCGCGGTATGGGCGTGTGCGGCAGTAGTATTTGGGCGCCTGTACAACTGCAAAGCAATATGGCATTTGCTAACGCAGTACAAGAGATGATATTGTATTCGCACAACAATGTAGCATACATCTTGCCTGCTTTGCCTTTGGAGTGGAATATCAATGTGGAAGGCTTGTTGTGTGACAACGGTGTAAGCACAAATATTACTGTTAACAACTACAAAGGCACTTTGACGGTAGAGTTGTACAGCAAAAAAGCTACTACTATGGATATATACTTCCCGTTTGCGGCAAAAAAATTGTTAAAAAGCAATGTGCGACAGGAAGCTGAGCCTTTTGGCGCAATGAAGTACTACAAAAATTTGCAAATGGACGCAGGCAAAACGTACAGTTTTGTATGGAAATATTCTGCCAAGTAACAGGCAGCTCTATATAGGAGGAAAGGTATGCAACACGAAAAACTGCAACTTATTGCAGAGGGAAAAACAAAGTTAGTATGGGAAACGCAAAACCCAAAGCATATTATCGTAGAGTTCAAAGACGATGCTATGGCGTTTCATGGCAAACGCAAAATTTTCTTTGAAAACAAGGGCAAGTTGAGCAACCAAATCAACGCTATTCTTATGCGCCTTTTGGAAGAAAATGGTGTTCAGACGCACTTTGTATGCGTGTTTTCCGATAAGGAATCTGTGGTAAAGCGCGCAGAAATGATACCCGTAGAAGTTGTTGTGCGCAACTATGCGGCAGGCAGTATTTGTGCCCGTCTTGGTCTTGAATCGCACAAAAAACTTAAAGCGCCTGTTTTGGAATTTTGTTACAAAAATGACGAATTAGGCGACCCTGTCATCAATGAATATCATGCCTATGCTATGGAGCTATGCACGCAGGAAGAAATGGCAAATATGGTGTACATAGTATCTCGCATCAACAAAGTTTTGTGCGATGCAATGAAAAAAATTGGCATTGTGGTGGCAGACTTTAAGGTGGAGTTTGGCAGAATTAACGGCAGACTCGTAGTTGCCGACGAAATAACTCCCACAACAGCCCGTCTTTGGGACGCAAAGACATTGGACAAGTTGGGTGACGGAGTCAATGTCAGCACAGAGTACGAGCAAATTTATCAAAAACTTAGTAAAGCATTTAAGTAACTTTAGTATTGCATTATGCGGAGGTAAAACAGTAAAATGCGTTGTATGTTTTGCGGCTGCGAAGACAGCAAAGTAATAGATTCGCGCCCCAACGAAGACGGTACTTCTATACGTCGCAGACGTGAGTGCGTAAACTGCGGCAAACGTTTTACAACTTTTGAAACAATAGAAATGTTGCCTTTTTGGGTAATTAAACGTGATGGATCGCGTCAGCTTTTTGAAAAAGCAAAAATAAAAAACGGTATTATTCGTGCTTGTGAAAAACGTCATGTGTCTATGGCACAAATTGACGAAATTGTCAACAATATTGAAAAACAGCTTTACAACAGTTTAGAGCAAGAAATACCTTCACAGCGCATAGGCGATATGGTGATGGACAAGCTAAAAGCAGTGGACGAAGTTGCTTACATACGTTTTGCGGCAGTTTATAGAGAGTTTAAGGACAGCGCAACTTTCTTTGAAGAAATGAGCAAAATTTTCAACAACAAAGCCGAGTACGAAAAAAAGATCAAGTAAATAAACAATATACCAACATTTGCCGAAAGCATACTGCAACATTGTTTTGTCAGGTAGTTAGCTTTCGGCTTTTGTATTTTAGTATCGCTAATGGCTTCAATTATTAAGTAAACGTATGTCATTATTAAGCAAATTAAAACAATTAAGTTGAGATTTTGTTGTTTTTGTGCTAAACTATCAAGGTTACGCATTTTTTGACGTAAAATTTGTGATTGAAAAGATTTGATATGAAAAAACTAATTGTAATTTTATTGGTGTGTATACTTTGCTTTACCGCATTGGGTTTGTCGGCATGCAGCAGTACGTTGCAACGCGTAAAAGTGTACTCGGAGTACGAACTTACTTCTGAAGGATACGCTTTTTGCGTAACTAAGGGTGAAACAGAGTTGCTTAACGCTGCCAACGAGCTTTTGGACGAACTGCAAGCAGACGGTAGATTGGATGAGATTATCAAAAGTTTTTTTGACGGTACATCTACTTTTGCCTACGAAAACCCCGTAGCAGACCTGCCTACTGACAAACAAACATATTTGGTTGTTGCCACTAATGCCGAATTTCCTCCCTTTGAGTATACTTCGGGCAACAAGTATGTGGGTATTGATATAGAGATAGCAGAACTGTTGGCAGATAAGCTCGGCAAAGTATTGTATGTGTATGATATGAGTTTTGACGCCGTTATTCAAACTGTGCAGTCGGGTATAGAGAGTAACATCGGTATGGCCGGTATTACTGTCAACGAAGATAGAAAGAAACAGGTTGATTTTGCTGACGAGTATTATCAATCTGCTCAAGTGCTTGTAACTGCACAAAGCGATATAACGTTTGCCGATTGCCAATCTGTACAGGATATATTGGATAGGCTTACCCAACAGGACAAAAACTTTGTTGTAGGCACGCAAAGCGGTACTACAGGATATATGTTTGCAAATGGCAACGAAGGCTTTGGTTATGAAGGTTTTGACAATCTTACCACCAACGGTTATACAGCAGGTGCTTTGGCTGTTAAAGACCTTGCCAACGGCAAAATCAATGCTGTCATTATCGACAAACAGCCTGTATTGATGATTGCAGATACTATCAACAAGCAGTCCGAGGGCGTTTTCCAAATTTTTTATGAGCAGTTTGTTACGCTCGAGGGATATAAGGCAGTCTTGGACGGTTTGCTTTCTACTGTGGAAATAGCAGTAATAGGTTTGCTGATCGGTTTTGTAATAGGTAGCGTATTAGCAGTGTTTAAGCTATTGCCCAATCAAAGTTGGTACAAAAGTATTCTGAGCGGCTTTGCAAATATCTACGTTGCAATATTCCGAGGCACACCTATGGTAGTGCAACTACTTATTATGCACTTTGCGTTGTTCCCCCTTTTGGGCATCAACATCAGTTCCGTTATGGAAGCAGCCCTTGTATTCGGTCTCAATAGCGGAGCTTACACTTCGGAAATTATGCGCGGAGGCATAATGTCTGTAGACAAAGGACAGATGGAAGCAGGGCGAGCTTTGGGGCTTGGTTTTACCAAAACTATGGTAAAAATCATCATACCGCAAGCGGTCAAAAATGTTGTCCCCACTTTGGGTAATGAATTTATCTCACTTATCAAAGAGACTTCAGTTGTCAGTTTTATTGCTGTAGTGGACCTCACAAAAGCCTTTCAAAACATTGCCAACAGCACATACGAATACTTTGTGCCTTATATAGTGCTGGCATTGTTCTACTTTGTCATAGTGCTGTTAATTGCTTCGCTTATAAAACTTGTAGAAAGGAGGTTGCGTAAGAGTGATAGACGTTAGAAATCTTTACAAAAACTTCGGCAAGTTGCAAGTGCTCAACGCCGTGTCCGTCAAAGTTGAAAAGGGCGAAAAGGTGGTAATTATCGGACCAAGCGGTAGTGGTAAATCTACTTTATTGAGGTGTATGAACCTCTTGGAACAGCCAACATACGGCGAAGTGTGGATTGATGACCGTTTAATAACCCCCGTGGATCCGTATCTGCACAGAGAAGTTATTGTGCAATCCAATACGTTTAAGCGTTTGTACGCTATACACAAGCAAACTTTCCGCGGAAGTGAAAGTGAGCTTGAAGATTGGCTTATACAATATATCAAACGCGATGACCTGTTGAAGCGTATAGAGGGCAAAGCCTACAACAATGCAATCAAGTCAATAAAAGATGCAAGTTTTGTCAATATCAACAAGGCAAGACAGCACATAGGTATGGTTTTTCAGCATTTCAATTTGTTCAACAACAAAACAGTGCTGGAAAATTTGATGTTGGCACCTTTGACGTTGAAACTGCTCACCAAAGAGCAAGCAGAGGAGAAAGCACGCAACTTGCTTAGTCGAATAGGACTTGCAGACAAAGCAGATGTCTATCCGTCAACTTTGTCGGGCGGACAAAAACAGCGCATTGCCATAGTGCGTGCATTGGCTATGAACCCACAGTGTATGCTTTTTGACGAACCTACAAGCGCGCTCGATCCTGAGATGGTGCGTGAAGTGTTGCAGTTGATGAAAGAGCTTGCCGACGATGGTATGACAATGGTAATTGTCACTCACGAAATGAAGTTTGCCAAAGAAGTAGCTACACGTGTAATATTTATGGACGATGGTCAAATACAGGAAGAAGGTACTCCTCAACAGATATTTGACAATCCGCAAAGTCCGAGATTGAAAGAATTTTTGTCGCAAGTTTTGTAATAGTGCAAAAGTTATATAATTATTGTTACACAATACAATGGTCAGCAAATGTAGGTTGGATTTGCTGACCATTTTTATAGATTAGAAGCAAACAATTTGTTGTTACTATATGTGGTGTAATTGTATTGTAATTGAGAGTTGTTTGACAAGTTAATAACATAAATAAAGGTTTGAAACATATTAAAACACCGCTGACATTATTGTGTCAGCGGTGTAGTTGTTTAAGAATATAGTTGCTTGTAAGCAAGTTGAGTTACTTGCTTTCCTCCGTAGCCTCTGCTGCCTTTTTGGTAGTTTTTCGAGTTGTCTTTTTCTCAGCAGGTTTGTCAGTTGTTTCAGCAGCCTTTTTGGTTGTCTTTTTGGTTTGACCGGCTTTGCTTTCTTCCTTGGCCTTTTTAGCAGCTGTTCTCTGAGCTTTTACTGCTTCAGCTTCTGCAGCTTTCTTTTGTGCAGCAGCTTTTTGTTCTGCTTGTTTCAACGTCTTAGCATCAACTTTAATTACCATTATGCCTTTTTCGAGCTGAGACAAAGTTTTTGCAATCTGAGCCTTTTTGCGGTTAGCAGCATTTTTGTGAATAACGTTTTTTGTAGCTGCATTGTCTATTTTTGAACTTGCAATGGGCAACAACTGTTTTGCTGTTTCGAGGTCGTTTTCAGATATAGCAGCGTTAAACTTTTTGATAGCTGTGTTCATCTGAGAACGAATCATTTGGTTTTGCAACTTCTTTGTATTGGATACGCTAATTCTTTTCTTTGACGATTTGATGTTAGCCATTTTTTACTCCTTTAACTAAGCAACTTATAATTCTTTATTAGCTTATCTATATTATCATATTTTTTAGCAATGCGCAACAGTTTTGACTACTTTTTTGGCAAATCGTATGTACAAAATCATTATTACGTCATTTATTCAATACAATAGAACGTATATGCGCACTATGGGCATTACTGCGTGCGCTCAATCTTAATGTGTTGAGGGGGTAAAGTATGGCAAATATTACTCGTATAGCCATTGTTGACAGTGGGGCAGGCGGTATTGCTTTGTTGCGCAAAGTTATGCACTTGCCGTACAACTTTTTGTACATTGCAGACACCGAATATATGCCATACGGGGACAAAGCTCGCAATACCCTTATTGAGCGTGCTTATCACCTTGCTGATTATGCTATCGACAAGTTTGAGGCTCAGTTGATAGTTGTTGCTTGCAACACCCTTACAGTTGCCGCCATAGACGCTTTGCGCAATAAATACAACGGCGTTACATTTTTGGGTTGCGAACCTCCTCTAAAGCAAGCCTTACAATACACAGCCTCCAACGCTTTGCTTGTTTGTACCCAATATACTGCCCAACGTTACTACAAAATGCAACTTCCCAATGTCAGAGTCAACGCATTGCCTCGTCTTGCTTCTATGGTAGAGCAGGGTAGCACAGACAAACAAATATGTCAATACATAGCCAACAATACTAACGGATTTGACTGCGACTGCATAGCACTCGGTTGTACCCATTACAGTCACGTCAAACACTGTTTTGAGCAGGTCTATCCTGCACTCAAAATATTTGACAGTGTAGACGGAGCTGTAGCGCATCTGAGAAAAACCGTTCTCAAAAAACATCGTGGCAATATGCAAAGCTCAATACAATGGTATCTAACAAAGCCGTCAGAGCAAACGCTTGGTATGTACAACAAATTGCTGTATTCAAAATATCAATAATAACAACAATATCATAAAATGTAAGGTTCGCGTGCAATAATTTGCCTACAAATTTTTAGATACCTATTGAAATTAGGTTTGCGTTAGTGTATAATTAAAACGATGTGTTGTTTGTTTAGTAACATACAGCAGACAAAAAACATAACAGGAGTATACAGGCTTATGGCAAGTTTTTTAGCAAAAAACATCAGAAACGTGGCACTCATCGGACATAGCGGCGAAGGTAAAACAACGCTTGCAGAAACTATCTTGTTCAATGCACAGGCTATAGACAGACAGGGACGTACAGACGATGGTAATACTACCATGGACTTCGATCCAGAAGAAATATCCAAAAAGATATCTATCAGTTTGGCAACAGCTAATTGTGTATATAACGGCGTCAAATTCAATATTATTGATGTACCGGGATACTTCGACTTTGAAGGCGAGATGATACAGGCTTTGTCCGTTGCCGACAGCGCAATAATAGTTACAAGCGCATCGGGCACGCTTACCGTAGGCACAGAAAAGGCGTTGGACTACTGTATAGCCAACAAAATACCTGCAATGTTGTTTATCAATGGACTTGACAAAGAAAACAGCAGCTTTGAAAATACCGTCAATGCAATAAGAGAAAAATACAGCAAAGTAGCCCCAGTATTTATACCCGAACTTAACGGTACAAAGATGGTAGGTTATGTAAGCGTTGTCAGTGGCAAACACTTTGTATTTGGCTCTCACGGAAAAGACGGCGACGAAGTACCTCAGGAGCTAAAAGCAGAATACGACAGATTTAGAGAGCGTGTTGTGGAAATTGCCGCAGAGAGCGACGACGAATTGATGATGAAATTCTTTGACGGTGTACAACTTACCGACGAAGAAGTCAACTATGGCATTTGCGAAGGACTGATAAAAGGTATTACTATCCCTGTATTGGGTGGTAGCGCGCTTACCAACAAGGGCGTGTACAACCTTATGAACATTATGTGCGAATCTTTGCCCGATCCTTCACGCAAGGAGGCAGTTGCACAAGACGACAAGGGTGCAACAGTGGAACTTACCGCAGACGACAACGGACCTTGTGTTTTGCGTGTGTTCAAAACTATTGCCGATCCATTTGTGGGCAGACTTAGCTTGTTCAAAGTAGTATCGGGCGTGTTGCGTAGCGGTATGACTTTGCGCAACGTCAACAAAGATAAGGAAGAAAAAATTAGCACTCTGTACTTCTTGAAAGGCAAAAAGCAAGAAGCTACAGAGGAAATACACGCAGGCGACATTGGCGCGCTTGCAAAATTGTCCGACACAACAACAGGCGACACATTGTGCGATACTAAGCTCAAAGTGCGCTTGCCTCAACCTGCAATGCCTTTGCCTGTATTGTCTATGGCAGTGTATGCGGCCAAGAAAGGTGACGAGGACAAAATATTTGCAGGACTCAACAAACTTAAAGACGAAGATATCTGCTTTACCGTCACCAAAGATCCCGAGACCAACGAAATGTTGCTTTCGGGCGTAGGTGAAACACAGCTTGATATTTTGTGTAGAAAACTCAAAAACAAATTCAGTTGCGAAGCAGTGCTCAAAGAACCTCGTGTAGCTTACCGCGAAACTATCAAAAAGAGCGTGGAAGCAGAGGGCAAACACAAAAAGCAATCGGGCGGTGCAGGACAGTACGGACACTGCAAAGTGCGCTTTGAACCTGGTGCTGCCGACGGCGTGTTTGAATTTGTGGACGCTGTTGTTGGCGGAGCAGTGCCCAGACAGTACATACCTGCAGTAGAAAAAGGTCTGCGTGAAGCGGCAACTAAGGGCGTACTTGCAGGCTATCCTATGGTCAACCTCAAGTGTACTTTGTTTGACGGCAGTTATCACCCCGTAGACAGCAAGGAAATTGCTTTTATTATGGCGGCTGCGCTTGCATACAAAGACGGTTGCGCCAAAGCGTCTCCTACTATACTCGAACCTATTTATGAAATGAACATAGTAGTGCCTTCCAACTTCTTGGGTGACATTATGGGCGATATCAACAAACGTCGTGGCAGAATATTGGGAACAGAAATGGACGGAGATAAGCAAATAGTCACCGCCGAAGCACCGTTGGGCGAAATTCAAAAGTATGCTACCGACCTACGCAGTATGACGCAAGGCAGAGGCAGCTACACTCTGAAGTTTGCTCGATACGAAGAAGTACCTGCACAAGCAATACCCAAAATTATTGAAGACGCCAAGAAGTTTGCCGAACAATAATATGTCGGTGCAACGTCTGTACTAAGTAAAATATTACCAAACGGACGTCAAAGTGAATACTTTACGTCCGTTTGTGTTATAGGTAGCGTTTGACACAAATTGATATTTGTTTTACAATACCTAATATCCAACCAAAGGAGATTGACAATGAAAGTAAACAAAGCAGTTATTTTGGCAGCAGGCAAAGGCACACGTTTTTTGCCGTACACCAAAGCATATCCCAAAGAGATGTTGGCAGTTATAGACAAGCCCGCTCTGCAACTTATTGTGGAAGAGGTAGTTGATTCGGGCATCAAAGACATTATGATTGTTATATCCCCCGACAAAAAAGCTGTAGAACTGCATTTTGCCAACGATGAGGCAATGGTGGCAGATTTGCGCGCACAGGGCAAAAATGCCGAAGCAGACGCAGTGCAACACGTGGGTACACTTGCAAATATTACCTATGCTTACCAACCTACTGTTACGGGTACAGGTATGGCAGTTATGCTTTGTCGCGATTGGGCGGCAGGTCAGCCTTTTGCTATACTCAACGGCGACGACGTCATTTACAACAAGGGCAAAACAGCAACCAAGCAACTTGTAGACGCATACGAACAGTGTGGCAAAAGCGTAGTGGGCGTACAAACTGTCACCCGTGAAGCTATCAAAAAGTATGCAACTTGCAAAGTAGTATCAAGCAAGGGTAGATTGCACCTTATATCGGACATAATAGAAAAGCCACAACGTGACGAAGAGATATACAGTTTGCTTGCCCCTCTTGGTAGATATGTGGTAAGCCCTGATATTTTTGACATCATCGAACGTACCCCTGCAAAACGTGGCGGAGAAGTGTATCTTACCGACAGTTTGCAAATACAGGCACGTGAAGGCGGAATTTACGTATATGATTTTGAGGGACAGCGCTACGACTTTGGCGACAAGTTGGGTTACCTCGAAGGCGTTACCGAATATGCTTTGAGAGACAAAGTTTTTGGCGAGCCTTACAAACAGTATCTTACAGAACTGCTTGCCAAAAAATAGTAGCAACAGTTAAGCAACATATGCAATGGAGGTTATTACAAAATGAGTTATAATAGCAGAGACCAAATACCCGAAAAATACAAATGGAACTTGGCAGATATTTTTGAAAGCCATGAACAATGGGAAAAGGCTTTTGCGCAGTTTGAAAGTCAGTTGAATGTCAACCAACAGTTCAAAGGCAAATTGGGTGACAGTGGGGTTTTGCTTGAGTGTCTTAAGCTCAACGACAGTATCAATGTGCTTGCAGGCAAACTGTACTGCTACGCATACATGAGCTATTGCGAAGATAATCAGGATGCCAATCGTCAACAGCGTTATCAACGCATATACGGCTTGTTGACCAAGTTTGAGGCAGCGTCTTCCTTTATCTCTCCCGAGATAAGCGCATTGCCTGTAGAGCAACTCAACAGCCTTATTGCAGACAGCCGTTTTGCCGACTATGACGTTATGCTAAGACGTCTGCGTGATGGCAAAGCGCACATACTGTCTGCCGACGAGGAAAAACTTTTGGCTAACGTAGGCAGTTTTTCCAATCAGTTTCAAGAAGTATTTGGCAGATTGGACAGCGGTGACCTCAAATTCCCCACAATCAAGGTGGACGGCAAAAAGGTGCAGTTGGGACACGGCGTATATTCTATGTTGTTGCAAAACCCCGACCAAAAAGTGCGCCGTTTGGCATTTATCAATTATTACAAACCGTTTATTGACCAAATCAACACAATAGCCGGTCTGTACGAAGGCTCGGTAAAAGCAGACTGCTTTTATGCTAATGCCAAAAAGTTTGACAGCGCAATGTCTATGGCTATGTTCAATGAGGATGTAGACCGCAAAGTGTACGACAATCTTATCAAATGTACGCACGACACTTTTAAGCCGCTGCACAGATACATTGCTTTGCGCAAAAAAGTGTTGGGTGTACAAACGCTCAATATGTACGACTTGTATGTGTCTATGTTTGAAGACGCAGATATGGCGTGCGAGTACGAGCAAGCAGTAGAGATTGTCAAAAAAGGTCTTGCGCCTTTGGGAGAAGATTATCTCAAAGTGGTGGAGCGTGCTTTCAACGAGCGTTGGATAGACGTGCACGAAACACCCACCAAGCGTACAGGTGCGTATTCTATGGGTGTGGCTTCTGTGCATCCGTATATGCTGCTCAACTACCAAAAAACAACGCATGACATATTTACCATAGCGCACGAAATGGGACACTCTATGCACACTTACTACAGCGACAAAACTCAACCTGTAGCTAAGGCGGACTACAAAATTTTTGTGGCAGAAGTAGCTTCCACCTGCAACGAAATACTGTTGTTGCGTCACTTGCTTGCAACAACTACAGATGTCAAATCGCAAAAGTATCTGTTGCAGTATTATCTCGATATGTTGCGCACAACAATGTATCGTCAGGCTATGTTTGCCGAGTTTGAGGCAATCACGCACAAACTGTACGAGCAGGGACAACCTTTGACTGCTCAACTTATGTGCGACGAGTACCTTAAGCTCAACAAGATGTACTACGGCAAATCTGTTAAGCACAACAAAGAGATTGCCTACGAGTGGGCACGCATACCTCACTTCTATTCGGCGTTCTATGTGTACAAGTACGCAACAGGTATCATCTCTGCAGTGTGTATAGCAGAAAAAATACTGTCCGAAGGTCAACCTGCTTTGGACAAGTACAAACAATTTTTGTCTTTGGGCGGTTCTATGGACCCCGTTTCTGAGTTGAAAGTGGCTGGCGTCGACCTCACCACATCCGAATCGTTTGAAATAGTAGCAAAGAGCTTCAAGGATACTTTGGACAAGTTGGAAAAATTGTGCAAATAGCACCCATTGTTGTGTACCGTTGTGTCAGTAGTGCAGCAACACATTGTATGTAGCAAGCTCCATTGCGGTATAATGCTGCAAAGTATTGCAATTGTTCTGGCTTTGTGTCAAAACTATAGCGCAACAAAGTTCTCTACAACAACTCAATAAATAACATTATTTTGGCAACTTATTTGCGTATAATGCGCAAGTCAAGCTGCCAAAATTTTTTTATTAAGTTAGCATATGCTAACCGTTGACATACATAAGATATTGTGCTATCTTATCGTCAAGTTAGCAGTGGCTAACTTGCAAAAGGAGGCTACAGGTGCAATCTACACATATTCGTTATCTCAATGCAATACATCAAGTAGCCGCTTCGGACGGACGCGCGCGAGTAGTGGATATTGCTGACAAAATGTGTTATTCCAAGGCGAGCATTACACGCACTGTGGATAGTTTGGTATTTTGCGGTTACTGTGTGCGCAACTCAGACAAAACAGTAAGTCTTACACCCAAAGGTAAAGCGGCAGTAGCACAATGTGCTTTGCTTGCTGACAAGGTGGCTGAGGTGTTGATGGCAAATTTGGGATTGCCCCAACGCATAGCACAAAGTGAAGCTATATCGGTGGTGTGTGCGTTGTCACCTTCTACACGCGAGCGACTGCTTAATGATATTCAGCAAGGAGGTAACGTCATATGCCTTTGAACATTGCACCACGAGGCAAACAGCTTGTTGTGCAACAAGTCAATGCAGAAGCAACCGTGCGTCGTCATCTTGCCGACTTGGGCATAGTTGCAGGCAGTACTATTGTTGCAATGGGCTACAATGGTGGCGATATGGTAGTGGCTGTCAAAGATTGCCGAGTGGCACTCAACAGTCAACTTGCCAAAAATATTTTTGTAAACTAACGGAGGGTAACAATGCAGAAGTTATTGAGTGATTTTGCCGTGTCAGAAAGCGGCAAGGTGAAATGTGTAACTATAAGCGGAGCAATAAGACGCAGATTGTACGATATGGGCATAACACCCGATGCGCTTATCACGTTGCGTAAGGTAGCGCCTTTGGGTGATCCTATAGAAGTAACGGTGAGAGGGTATGAGCTTAGCCTCAGGCGTGCGGAAGCTCAACAAGTATTGATGGAGGTGCAGGAAGTATGAAATTTGCATTAGCTGGCAATCCCAACTGTGGTAAAACAACTTTGTTCAACCTGCTTACAGGCTCTACAGCGCATGTGGGTAATTGGCCGGGCGTAACTGTAGACAAGCGGGAAGGCGTGTACAAAAAACTACCCCAAAAGGTAGAAATAATAGACCTTCCAGGTATATATTCGTTGTCGCCATATACACCCGAAGAGGTTGTATCGCGCAATTATCTTTTGCAGGACAGACCTGATTGCATAATCAATATTGTGGACGCTACCAACGCCGAGCGCAATTTGTATCTTACTACACAGTTGCTTGAGACCGATATACCTATGGTTGTTGCACTCAATATGTCGGATGTGTTACAAAAGCGCGGTCACAAGTGCGACGTGCAATTGTTGCAAAAGCGATTGGGCGTACCGGTAATCGAGATAAGCGCGCTCAAAGGTACAAACGTGCATCAACTGATGTCCCTTGCTTACGATACCGCCCAAAGTGCTCGACAAGGCACAAGTGTGCTGTTGCACTCAAGCATTGCTCGGCTTGTCAATACAGCTGTGACAATGTACGACCAAGCTACTACAGACAAGTATTTTCATGCGGTCAAATTGATAGAGGGGGATAGTTATGAGACGGATAATTTTCCGTCTTTGCACATAGAGATAGAAAAAGCAAAAAAGTCTTATAGCAGCAAAGTGTTTGAAAACGATTTTGAAGGTGTGGTTGCCGATTGCCGATACAAATACATATCGTCTCAACTTGCCTGTGCTTTTCTAAGCAACAATATAGGCACGGTGGTTGTCACCGCAAGTGACAAGGCTGATAAGGTGCTTACTCACCGCATATGGGGTATTCCGCTATTTTTGGTAATCATCTTTGCAGTGTTCCACCTTGTTTTTTCTGCCGACCTTTTGGGGCTCAATACAATTTTTGGCGTCAATACGGCAAGTAGCAAAGGTGCGGCAACTTTCTTCCAAACAATAGGAGAAGCTACATATGTGTCGGAGGACGGAAGCGACCTGATATTGTACGGACAAGATGGCGATAGTTATGTACAAGTAGCTCAGTACAGCGATGGTGACTTTATTGCCCCTGTACAAGGCTACGACACCTTATATACATTGGTAGACGGACAATATGTAGTTTATGATATGCCCTTTGTAGGCGTACCTTCGCTTGGTGTATGGCTACAAAGCTGGATGGGTGTTTTGACAGACGAAGTCATTATTGGCAATGTGCGGACAGCTATGGAAAACGGCGGTGCTGCCGATTGGTCAATATCATTAGTGTGTGACGCATTGCTTACAGGTTTGTCGGCAGTGATGTCCTTTTTGCCACAGGTATTGTTGTTGTTTTTGTTTATTGCCATTTTGGAAGACAGCGGATACATGGCACGTGTGGCGTTCATTATGGACAGAGCTTTTCGCAAGTTTGGCTTGTCGGGCAAGGCATTTATGCCCTTGCTTATGTGCTTTGGTTGTGGTATCCCCGGCGTTATGGCTACCAAAACATTGCAAAACGAAAAAGAACGCCGCATGACAATGATGGTAGCGCCCTTTATGAGTTGTGGTGCAAAATTGCCTATATGGTTGGCTTTTGGCGGAGTAATGTTTGCAGGTCAGTTTGGCGGTTTGGTAGTATTTAGTGTGTATATCACGGGCATAGCAATGGCAGTAGTAGGCGCAATCTTTCTCAAGCATACAGTGCTCAAAGGTGCAACTCCGCCCTTTGTTTTGGAACTTCCCCAATACCACTTGCCTTCCTTTGGCAACCTTATGGCACATTTGTGGGAAAAGCTGAAGCACTATTTGTTCAAAGCCGCAACAATAATAGCCGCATCCATAATAGTCATATGGTTTTTGCAAAGTTTTTCTTTTGCATTTTGGCAAGGGCTTGTGGATGATATGGGCGACAGTATGTTGGGGCAGATAGGCAAAGTTTTGCAATACATATTCTATCCGTTGGGCTTTGCAATGGGTCAGGACGGCTGGAAATACGTTGTCGCTTCGTTGACAGGACTGATCGCCAAAGAAAACGTAGTAGCAACGCTGGCAACAATGGGTGGCGGTGTCGACCAACTTATTGCCGCACTTAGTGCGCCTCAGGCTTATGCTTTTATGTTCTTCAACCTTCTTAGCATACCCTGTATGGCAATGGTGGCAGCGGTGTCGGGCGAGATGTCCAATCGCAAATACACTTGGCAAGCAATAGGCTTTTGGATGGGCACAGCATACGTGGTGTCTATGCTGACCTATTGGATAGGACAACTGTTTGTAGCTGCTTGGTGGGGCGGATTGCTACTCGTGTTGGCAATAATTGGTGCAATAGTGTGCGCAATAGTGTTTGGCAGACGCAAAAACAACGCTTGCGGTCAGTACTGCTGAGGTTAGGAGGTAACAATAATGAAGTGGTTTGAAATACTGATAATTGTTGTTGCCGTAGCCATTGTTGTAGGCGCGGCAATAAGCGTGGCAATATCTAAACGTCGCGGCAAAAGCGGTTGTGGCTGTTCGAGTTGTTCATCGTGCAATGGCTGTTGCAAATGTTGCAACAAGGACAAGTGCGGTGACAATAGTAAATTGCCACAAAACTAACATGATAAATTTTTCCTCAATAGTAGTTTAACAATAAAAAAATGCAGACGGCTCGTTGGTCGCCTGCATTTTTTGTGTAAGTTAGTTTAGTTGTAGTGCGTACACATTGTTGGTAGCAACTATTGTGTCAACAATGTTAGTCTTTGGGCGTTGGTGACTTTGCTGTTATGCTGTACAATCTACTGCCAAAGTCGCCCATAACGCGCACAGTGTCGTCATAGCCTGTGCTTCCCCATTGCTGATACAGTCGCACTCCGCAACGGTTGAGCACATCGCCACCAAGCACATAGCTTTGCTTTTCGCTTTTTATCAGTGGTACGTTGTTGTCCAAAAAGTTTTGCAATTTGCCTTCTTGTTTGATATGCACGGGGCTTACCATATTGATAAGACTGCCAAACATTTTGACGCTGAGTATTTGCTGTCGCGTTTCAAACAGGTAGGTCTTGTTGTCGTCAAGAGCGTCACACGTGCATAGTGTCTCTTGTGGGGGTATAGTGGTCTGTATGCCGTTAGTTACACACGCAACTGCGTCCGTCGCGTCATCGTTGACAATAAGCCACGCCCCGTCACCATTTTGAAACACGCTTTTTAGTTTGTAATACTTGCCGTATTGCAAGGTCATACGGTGTTGTTTGTACCACTCTATTTGCGCTTTTACGGCTATTGTATCCACTCTGTTCATCTCCGACAAATCAAGCTCGTATCCAAGTGCGCCCGTGCACGCCGCATTGAAACGTGTGTCGACAAGGCTTTGGCGTAACGTCTGATGATTGGGGCTTGCCGATACGTGACTACCTATTGTGCTTTGTGGGTAGCAGGTCAACGTACCTTCTTGTATGCGTGTGCGGTCATAGCTGTCTGTATTGTCACTTGCCCAAAATTGTGGCATATAACACAGTATGCCGAGGTCCACTCTGTTGCCCCCACTTGCACAACTTTCAAACAATATATCGGGAAAACGCTTTGTCAATATATCCAACACTCTGTACAATCCAAGCATATAGCGGTGCAGTACTTCGCCCTGTCTGTCTTTTAAGGTGGGCGAATAAAAGTCCGTCATAGGTCTGTTGAAGTCCCACTTGACATAGCTGATACCTTTTGTAGCAAAAATCTTGCTCATGCTTTCTATTATATAGTCTTGTACGTCCTTGTTGGTAAAGTCCAACAGCAGTTGGTTGCGACACAAGCAAGGTTGATAGTCGGGGTGCGTGATTGCCCAATCGGGGTGCTTGCGATACAAATCACTGTCGGGGTTGACCATCTCAGGCTCTACCCATATACCAAAGTTCATACCTATGCCGTTGATCTTTGCAATCAATCTTTCAAGTCCGCCCGACAGACGCTTTTTGTTGACGTACCAATCGCCCAAGCCTTTGGTATCGTCATAGCGTTGACCAAACCAGCCGTCGTCGAGCACAAACAGTTCTATACCCAGCGTTTTTGCCTTTTGCGCTATGTCGATAAGTTTCTTTTCTGTAAAATTGAAGTACGTTGCTTCCCAGTTGTTAATCAGTATAGGACGTGGTGCATATTGCCATTTACCACGCACAATGAAGCGGTTTATATAGTTGTGGTACTGTTGTGTCAGTCCGTTAGTACCTTTGTTGGAGTAGCACAATGTGGCTTCGGGAGTGCAAAAAGTTTCTTGCGGTTGCAAGTGCCAGCAAAAAGCGTGTTCGTTGATACCGTTTAGTACGCGCACTTTGCCAAACACTGTAGTTTGTACTATTTCCTGGTGGTTGCCACTATACACAAGGTTAAATCCGTAGGCGTCGCCGTGGTGTAGTGTGGTGTCTTTGTGTTTTAGTACAATGTACGGGTTGTGTTCGTTGGACGATATGCCACGCTTGCTATCAACAGTCAGTGTGCCTACCGATAGTGGTCTGCTTGTCAGATATCTTTCCTTTGCCCACGTGCCGTCCAATGTGTCCAATACGTAGTCGCACTGTGGCAAGTCGAGCTGATTGCTCATCATTCTTTCCACATATACCGTATTGTCACCGTTGTTGGTAAGTGTAGCGCGTTTTATTATAACGTCGCTGTCTGGTAGGGTGGAGTACAACAAATTGAGATACAATTTGCGCGCTTTGTCGCACATAGTAATAGTCAGTGTTTGCACAATACCGTTAGTTTGGGGCAAACTTTCAAGGGGCACTGCGCCTTCGCATAGGTTGTACCCTTCGTACAGCATTTCGCATACTATGTTGTCGGTGTTGTCCTTTACAATAAGCATAGGCTCGCGATAGTCGCCTCTGCCCGTAGTGGAACATTCGAGGCAAACGTTGTCCGGCCACAATTTTTTGTTGTTGCCGTAAGGCATAGCCACAGATGTGCCCTGTCCTGTGCCTTCCTTGCACACAATGGCTTGTAAGTCAAAGTCGTCGCTTATGCGTCTGCCATAATACACGTTTTCCAAATGCCCTGTGGGCAACACACGCATAATATAGCTTGTATTGTCTGTATCTATTTTGAACACGCCGTCTTTTACCGTTATCATTGTTTACCTCCGACACGTTGATGTCAGAATTTTACCACATTTCTCTTGCCGTTGCAATACAAAGGTTGCTTTTTGTCCGACAAAAATGTATAATATATGTACATAATAACAAAAGGAATTAGCTATGCGCAAAATAGGCATTTTTACCGATGTGCACGGCAACTATCAGGCGTTGCAGGCAATAACAGAATATATGCAAAGTCAGCAGTGTGACAGCTTTGTTTTTTGTGGCGATGCAGTGGACATGGGTCCAAGCTCCGCGCAGTGTCTTGAGTTGCTGTTTTCACTTAACAACGCGGTGTTGCTTGCAGGCAATCACGACAGAGATTGTGTGTTCAATCTTGCCCGACACGCGCCTTTGTCGCATACTTCGGCAGAGCACAAGCGGTATGTATTTGACAGTATACCCAAGCAGTACAAAGATAAATTGCACAGTTTGCCACTAAAATATACCCTAAGGCACGGTGACACGCTGTTTACATTTTGTCATTATGCTTTCAATGCGCAAGAGGTTAGTATTGAACAGTATCCTTTTGCACAGTTGGTAAATAATCCCAATGCTCAACTGTTTGACCAAACTTTTGCTTACACTGAGGGGGACGTTATATTTTTTGGACACAAGCACGAGCCTTGCGACATACAGGGCAAGCGTTTGTACGTGGATGTAGGTTCGGTAGGGTGTCACAGAGAGACTTACGCCAAAGGTATCATTTTGCACCTTAATGATGACGGCAGTTGGAGCTATCAACGTGTACAATGCCCCTATGACAGGGACAAATTGAAAAAGCTGATGCTTGGTGGCAGTTTGCCCGACGCTCAATATATTTTTGACTTCTACTTTGAACACAAATACGGAGTCAATGGCGACAACAAATAAAACTACTTTGGAGGACAACATGCAACGATTGGTTTTGTTAGACGGCAATAGTTTGCTCAATAGGGCGTATTTTGCTTTACCGCCATTGACGGGCAACGACGGTGTCAACGTCAATGCCGTGTACGGTTTTGTCAATCTTATGCTCAAAATACTTTCGGAGTACAAGCCCGACAGACTTGCAGTTACTTTTGACAAAAAGGGACACAACTTCCGCAAAGATATCTATGACCAATACAAAGCCAACCGCAAAGGTATGCCCGATGACCTTGCCGCACAGTTGCCCGTGTTGCACGATGTACTCAATGCAATGCAGGTCAAAGTGGTAGAGATAGCAGGTGTGGAGGCAGATGACCTTATTGGTACATTGGCACGCAAACTTGACGCGCAAAGCCTCATTGTCACAGGCGACAGGGATATGTTGCAGTTGGTCAATGACAATACCAACGTCATACTTACCAAAAAAGGCATAAGCGAGGTGGAACGTGTAGACCTTGATGTGCTCAAAGCTAACTACGGACTTACCCCTATGCAGGTGGTGGAATACAAAGCACTAAGAGGGGACACATCGGACAACATACCTGGTGTAAAAGGTATTGGAGAAAAAACGGCAACTGCCCTTATTGCCAAGTATGGCGACATTGACGGAGTGTACAGCCATATAGACGAACAAAAAGGCGCACTAAAGCAAAAACTGCTTGAAGACAAAGAAATGGCGTATATAAGCAGACAGTTGGCGACCATAGTAACAGACGTGGACGTCGATTGTACACTTGAACAGTGCACATTACCTGTGTTTAACGACGAGGTAAAACAGCTGTTTGCCAAGCTGCAGTTCCGTTCGTTGCTCAGCCGATTGGACGAGCAGTTTGACCAACCTGTCAATACAGTAGAAGAAGGCGAGGACGTGCATATAAGTGACAGACAAGGTTTGTCACAAGCCGTTGCCGAGCTGCAAAGTTGCAGTTGTATTGCAATGTATATGGACGACAATAGCATAGTACTTTGCGGCAACGCAAAAAAACAGTTTACTGTTGAGATAAGCGACAATTTTATTGCAGGACTTTTGATACAGGACGTATTTGAGGGCATAAGTGGGCTGTTGGGCAGCCAAATACCCAAGGTTGTATTCGACATCAAAACAATGCGTCACCGCCTTGAGAGTAACGATATTGTCCTCAACAATGTGCTGTATGACCTCAGTCTTATGCAGTATCTTACCGAACAACGCTCGTGTAAGACGCTCAAAGAATTGATGGACATTTACGGTTATACGCAGTACGGCGTAGCACTTGTTGCGCTTAAGGACAAGTTGCACAATATTCTGCAAATTCAAGGCACTTTGAAGCTGTACGAGGAAGTGGAGTTGCCTTTGGCGCAGGTGCTGTACGATATGGAAAAAGAGGGCGTCAAAGTTGACGTAGACGGTCTTGACGTTTTGTCGGCGCAGTACCAAGCAGAGATAGAACAGTTGTCGCAAAAGATATACGAGTACGCAGGGGAAACGTTCAATATCTCCAGCCCCAAACAGTTGTCTGTAGTGTTGTTTGACAAACTGAAGCTCAAACACTTCAAAAAGACGGCTACAGGATACTCTACCAACAACGATGTGTTGGAAAAGTTGCGTGGCGAACATCCGATAATCGAGCAAATTATTCAGTACAGAAAGGTTAGCAAGCTCAACGGCACATACGTGGAAGGTCTGCGTCCGTTGATAAAGCGCGGGCTTGTGCATACTACTTTCAATCAGTATCTTACTACCACAGGCAGACTGAGTAGCAGTGATCCCAACTTGCAAAATATACCTATCCGCAACGAGCAAGGCAAGGAAATACGTAAGTTGTTTTTGCCCAAGTACGGAGTGTTTGTGGGTGCGGACTATTCGCAGATAGAACTACGGTTGCTTGCGGCTTTTTCGGGCGACGCCAATTTGTTGCATGCGTTTACCGAAGGGCAGGATATACACAGCAGAGTAGCGTCCGAGCTGTTGGGCATACCGCAAGAGATGGTCAACGCCGATATGCGCCGTATGGCAAAAGCCGTCAACTTTGGCATAATCTATGGTATAAGTGACTTCGGACTGTCCGAAAACGTAGGTACTTCAGTCAAAAAGGCGCACGACTATATCAATTTGTACTTCAGCAGGTTTCCTTCTATCAAACAGTATTTGGACAGCAGTGTGGCAACGGCAAAGCAAAACGGCTATGTAACAACAATTTTGGGTAGACGTAGATATATACCCGAAATAAAGTCTTCCAACTTCAATATGCGTAGCTTTGGCGAGCGTGCCGCTATGAATATGCCTTTGCAGGGCAGTGCCGCCGATATTATGAAAGTGGCTATGATAAAAGTGTACAATGCCTTGCAAGCCAATGGACTGAAGAGCAAAATTGTGTTGCAGGTGCATGACGAACTGATAGTGGATACCTATCCCGAAGAGCAACAAGCTGTTGCCGACATTCTCAAACGAGAGATGGAAAACGCTGTTAGTCTTGCTTGTCCGTTGGTAGCAGATGTAGACGTGGGGGAAAGTTTGTATGACGCCTAAAGTTGTAGCCCTGACGGGCGGTATAGGCAGTGGCAAAAGTACTGTGGCAATCTATCTCAAAAGCAAAGGCTATGACGTACTTGACTGCGACGCTATAGGCAGACAGGTGGCAGACCAAGAGGAAGTACTGCTTGAGGTAAAGGCACTGTTGGGCAAGCAAGCAATAGAGCAAGGCAAGCTCAACAGAGCGTACATAAGGCAGGTGCTTTTTCAGCAGGACAAACACCTTCTTAAAGAGTACAATGCAATATTTTTTGGACGTATTCTCAAGTTGTTGCAACAAGCAATCAACACAAGTAAAAGCGAGATAGTGTTTGTAGAAATTGCCGTATTGGACGCTTTTCCATATCATTGGTACAGTGTGTGGAGTGTGCAAAGCGACAACGATACAAGGGCCTTGCGAGTTGCTAAGCGTGACGGTGTAAGCACAGACAGCGCAAATGCGGTGATGTCTGCTCAAAAGCAGTACGCAAGCGATGTGGTGATAGACAACAACGGCAGTTTGCAACAGTTGTATCACAATGTAGACTGTGCTTTGACAAATTTGCTGAGCAAATAAACAATTTACAAATTGCTGTATTTGTTATATAATGTCGATATGAAATTGATTTTGGCAAGCAACTCTCCTCGACGCAAAGAGTTGCTACATAAGTTGTTAGATAATTTTGCAATTATACCGGCACAAGGTGAAGAAAAGAGCGACGCTCAACAGCCTTCTGCCTTTGTTGCGCAACTTGCGTACAACAAAGCTGCCGAAGTGTGGCGCAACAATACCGATAGTTTGGTGTTGGGGTGCGACACGGCAGTGGTGTTTGACAACAAAATTTTGGGCAAACCGCACAACAGACAGCAAGCCCGTCAAATGCTGTCGGCATTATCCGACAACACGCACACAGTGCTTACCGGTGTGTGTCTTATGAGTGCACACAAGACAGAGCAGTTTGTGGCTTGTACCAAAGTTGTTTTTCGCAAGCTCAGCGACAGCGACATAGAAAGCTACATAGATACAGGCAGTTGCTACGACAAAGCAGGCGCACACGGTATACAGGATAGCGACTTTGTAAGTGCTATAGAGGGTGAGTATGACAACGTTATGGGTTTGCCTGTATGTGAAGTTGGCAAAGCATTGCAAAAGTTTGGCATAAACATCAACAAGTAAGGCAAAAGGATAAAATTACACAGAGGTGCAAAATGGCAAAGTACGAAGTAGTATTTGATGTTGGTTCGCAATACATAAGCGCAGGGTTGGTAAAGGACGGCTTTACCGTCACTATGCCTTCTGTTGTGGCTGTAGAGATGTTGGACAACAAGGAAGTGTTGGGCGTAGGCGTTGCCGCAGTCAATCTTGCAACCACCAATGCTGCAAAAGTAAAGATGGTGTACCCGATATTGGAAGGTGCGGTTATCGATCCGTACTGTGCCAAAATGCTGTTTGAAGAGTTGCTTAGCCGAGTTACACCCAACAGAGTGCACAGCTATTCGCAGGTGTCAGCAACGGTAATAGTGCCGTGCGGTATGATAAACAGTGACAAAAAAGCGTTGGAAAACATTTTGCTATCTTTGGGTGTAAAGGAAGTATCTTTTGTAGAAACAGCACTTGCCGACAGCATAGAACTGTTCAAAGAGTTTCGTACCAATAGAGGCATCATTGTGGATATAGGTAGCGATTGTTGTGACCTTGCAGTGGTGTTTGCCGACAATATTGTTGCAGGCTGTACTTTGTATTATAGTGGTAAAGGTCTTACTCAATTACTTGCCGAGCGTATCCGCAAAAAATATCTAATACAGATAGACAACGAACAAGCAGAGCAATTCAAACTCAACTGCGTCAGTTTGTACAGCAACGATACTACTTGTTTTACTGTCAAAGGTATCAATTTGCAGACGGGCAATACCGAAACTATCAACGTGTCGAGCAAAGAGGTGTACGACGGCGTTGTGGAGTATGCAAAGCGTTATATCAAAGTAATAGACAGCTTGCTCAACGCTATCCCCGAACAGGTAAGCACGCTTGTTAAGCAAGAAGGTGTATTTTTGTGTGGCGGAGGCGCAAAACTCAACGGTTTGGATTCGTTTATGCACAATGAGTTGGAAATGCCTGTCAGGGTGTCATCCGATCCTCGCAACGTGTGTATCAACGGCGGTATTTTGTATTGTCAAAACGCAGACTAAATAACAGCTATATTTGTATCACAACATATAGCAACGAGTGTACATATGTGCATTCGTTGCTTTTTGTGTACTGTCGAAAAAACACTACTTTTGAAAACCTCGTTTGCACATTGCCACAAGGTTGTATAATGTGTTGCACAAACAAAATTGAGGGTAAGTAGATGGCAAGAAAAATAGTTATTACAAGTGGCAAAGGCGGTGTGGGCAAAACAACGGTAACTGCCAATTTGGGGTTGGAACTTGCACGCAAGTCCTTGCGCGTAGCTTTGCTCGATTTGGACATGGGGCTCAATAATCTTGACGTTGCGTTGCATCTTGACAACAGAGTGGTGTTTGACATGATAGACGCAGTAGAAGGCAAGTGCCGTGTGCGCCAAGCACTAATACAGCATCCCGACGAACAGTTGTTGTACGTTATGCCGAGCTGTCACCACGCCAAGCGAGTAATCACGGTGGACGCAGTCAAAAAGTTGGTAGAGCGTATGGAAGAGTCCTTTGACTACATACTAATCGATTGTCCTGCAGGTATAGAAACAGGCTTTAGACGAGCAGTGCAATGCGCTGACGAAGCTATAGTTGTATGTACACCCCACTTATCTAGCGTGCGTGACGCCGACAAAGTGTTGCAGTGCCTCAACAGCTACAACATGCAATGGGTAGGTGTAGTGGTCAACCGCATAAGAGGCGACCTTGTTGCAAGCGGAGATATGCTTGACGCATACGAAGTGTTTAGTTTGCTCAACAAGCCTGCTTTGGGGGTGTTGCCAGAGGACGACCGTATCAACTGCACTTCTACTGCGGTAGGCAGCAACAACAAACCATATGCAATTTTGGCGGACAATCTGCATTATGGTCACCAAAATATGTACGACTATCTGTCCAAGTATCGAGGCTTTTTTGGACGTATTCGCAAAAACATAAGGAGGAATGTATGATATGAACAGACGCCCTATTTACAAACAGGCAGAGCAAGTATTGTTGCGTGACAAATTCAATCAGACCGAACAAATAGCGTTGTTGTCCAAGGCTGTTCAAAAGGTGTTTTTTGATTACATAGCCTATGACCGTGACAGCCTCAGCATAACAACATATATGACGGACAAATTGACGCTCAATATACAAGTGGATATCAAAGGCTTCAAACATACTCTCAAATAATTTGCATAAAGTTTGTAATGACAAAGGCAAACTCAATAGAGATTGAAAAATAAGCCCGACAAAATAGTTACTCTCAACAATTTTGTTGAGACAAACAGTAATATCAACACGTCTAAGCACATAAAGTACAACATACGGAGCAATGCTCTTACGGAGGTAAAATCTATGGAATATTCGGGAATAGAAAACGTGGAAAGTCAGGCTGTACAAAACGATTGGTTGGACATCAATCATACAGTAAAGCAGTATGCAGAGCAACCCCAACCGCAAAAGCAAAAGCGTCAGCGCAAGGCAAGCACTGCCAAAATTTCGTGGAAACGTTTTGGCGTATTTGGCAAAGTGATGGTGTCGGCATTTGCAGTAATAATTGCCCTTATGGCGTTTATGTGGATTGACGGCAGTGGACAGACAACTGTATTTGAAGCTGTCAAAAACACATTTACAACAACTTTTGCCTTTCTTGACGGTGGCAATGCCAATCAAAATACCAACACTATTGAAGTACCGTACAATGTTACTGTCAGCAGTGTAGACAACGGCATTATTACCTTTGGTGGCGGTCAGGCACTTGTTAGCTTTACAGACGGCACAGTAACAGCAGTGGACGAAACAACAATTTCTGTTGCTCTTTCCGATACTGTCACAATAGTTTACGGTGGTTGCACAGAGACGTTTGTCGAAGTAGGCGATACAGTAAGTGCATACGACTTGCTTGCTCGTTACAAGGACAATGCAACGGCAACAATAGTAGTCAACGGTCAAACAGTAGTGGACGTAGTAGGTAGCGAAAGCAGTATTCAATGGGGCGTATAAAGTTTGTAATTACCGCAAGTTTTTGGTGTATGTTTGCCGTGTCATTGCTCATTAAGCAAAGCACGGCAATGTACATATACAGCCTTGTAATGGTAATACACGAAGTTGCACATTATTTTGCAGCCAAAAAGTTGCTGTACACTTGCACCAAATTGCAGATATCTGCGTTTGGTGCAGTTTTGTACGGCGAGTTTGACGATATGTTGCCTCGCCACAGACTTATAGTGGCTTTGGCAGGTCCTGCCATCAATGTGCTTATGGCTGTATTGTGTGTAGCGTTTTGGTGGATTGTGCCTACAAGCTACTATTACACTGCAGACTTTTGTTGGGCCAACGTCACAATGGCGGCAATCAATATGTTGCCTGCCTACCCCTTGGATGGTGGCAGAGTGCTAACTGCGTTGTTGCAAAGTCGTATAAGCTATGCCAAAAGTATAGCCGTGGTCAAAAATGCCGCCTTAGCTATAGGCGGAGTGTTGTTTGCGGTATTTATAATATCGTTGTTTACAAAAGACAATTTGTTTAGTTTGGGTATGTTTGCCATTTTTCTTTCGGCGGGTGCGTTTGCAAAAAACGAAGACGCAACATACCGTCGTATGTCTTTGGCAGACAATATATCGTTGCGCACAAGTATAGGTATGGAAAAGAAAACTTTGGTATTTAGTGAAGATACGCCTTTGAGCAAGGTGATTACAAAGATGGCAGGCAACTATTGGTATTGCCTCGAAGTAGTGGACGACAGCCTCAACGTCACTGCACGTTATGATTTTTGTCAACTCAACAAGGCAATACTCAACAACAGTGCAGATATTACCCTCAGGCAACTTGGCAATGTATCTAAAGGGGAAGTCGCGCAACGGCTACGTTAAATCTACGGTTGAATCTGCTGTATATGGCGGCCGCCATCAGTATTGTCGCCCATATAAGCAAATACAGCGGAAAAAATGCCACCAAGGACATCGCTAACAAGAAAAACGCGCTGGTAAGATAATAGCGTGCTCGTGCTCTGTTGAAAGCATAACACAACAGTGCATTGTCGCTGAGTGCATATTTGGTCTTTACAATCTGTGGCAACATTTCGCACTTTTGCAATGTGTCATATAGTTGTTCGCAGTTAACTATACTGACGGCAACGTCATTAACAGCTTTTACGGCGGCAAAACTTTTGGCGTCTACCTCTGTGCATAGTAGGGTAACGTTAGTTATGCCGTGTTTGCGTGCGGTTTTTACAAAGCCAAGTATACTGTCTGCATTGACGGGCGCAACGGTCAACTGTTTTGCAACAAGTATGCTCTTGCCCTCTTTGTTGGTCAGCAATGTATTGTCGTCTATGGCTTGTTCTACAGTGTAATTGAGATAGGCAAGCAATTTGTCAATAAGTGCGTCAGCCTCGCTGTGCGTACACAAATAAAGTGCAAAGTCGCTGTATGTTTTGCGACTTATTTTTTTGTGTTTTTTGGTGCGTTTGGACAGCTTGAGCGAAATTGCCACAGTCAGTGCGGCAATAGTGATGCCGGTAATTATTGCAAGCTGTGATTGTTTGGTAATATAGTACACCCAGCAAAAGCAACCGAGTGCAAATGTAAGTGAGATAAAAAAAGTATTAAGTATCTTAGCCATACCAAAATTATTGACACAAAAGTGTGTTTTTAATTGAAAAACAATGCAAAATAATGTACAATATAAATATGAAAGTAGCAATTTTCGGAGGTACGTTCAACCCTCCGCACAAAACGCACGTTGAGATTGCCAATCAGGCTGTACGTCAGCTCAATTTGGACAAGTTGCTCGTCGTTCCGTGCGGTCAGCCTACGCACAAACTGTGTTTTGTTGATAAGGCAAAACGTATGGACATGGCAAAGTTGGCGTTTGCGCACTTGCCGGTCGAGATAGAGCCTTACGAGATAGACAGCGACAAGCCGAACTATACGCTCGATACTGTAAAATATATAAAAAGTCGCTATCCGTCCGCACAGCTTTTTCTCATAATAGGTGGCGACAGTTTGCGTGACTATGACAGTTGGCATTGCCCAGATGAACTTGCCAAGTTGGTAACTTTTGCAGTGGCAGAGCGCAAGGGCGTAGATCTGTCCAATGCAAAGCAACATTGTGTAAGTCAATACGGTATGAACATAGTCAGCATACAGCTTGACGCTACTGACTATTCGTCTACGGAGATACGGCTTAAATATCAGTACGGTATGGATGTCAACGAAGTGCCGCAAGAGGTGGACGAGTATATAAAGCGCAACGGTCTGTTTTGCGAGTACAGACCAATGACGAGCAAATTGCAAAGTTATCTTACGCCCAAGCGTTACAGCCATACGTTTTATGTAACAAAAGTGGGTTTGCAACTCAAAAGTAAATGTTCAGAACAAGATATTTTTGTAGCCTGTACATTGCACGATTGTGCAAAGTATATAGGCAAAGATGAGTACAGCTTGTACAACTTTAAAAATGACGACAATTTGCCAGAGCCTGTAGTGCACGCCTTTTTGGGTGCTATTGTGGCGCAAAAGGATTTTGGCGTGAGTAACAAAACAATTTTGGACGCAATAAAATATCATACAACGGGCAGACCTGATATGACGGAGCTCGATATGGTAGTATATGTTGCAGACAAGATAGAGCAATCGCGCCCATATCCTACACAGCACCTTGTAAAAAACAGTTTGGAAGCAACTTTTTTGGCAGTGCTTATTGAGGCATATGAAGTGTGTCTAAAGCGAAACAGAGCTACAAGCCCCTTGACGCTTGAAGCTATTCAATATTATGAGAAGTACACAAATACAACGGAGGACAAAGTTAAATGATTCAAAACGAAACTGTAAAGACTATATGCAAGTGTCTTGCGGACAAAAAAGCAGAGGACATCAAAATAGTTGACATCAAGGGTATGACTGACATTGCCGATTACTTTGTAGTGTGTTCGGGACGCAGTATGCCACAGGTTAAGGCATTGTACGACCACCTTGATGAAACAATGGAAAAGGCGGGCGTTGTGGCGTTGCGCTGTGAGGGTGTACGTGAAGGCAGATGGATTGCCGTTGACTACGGCGAAGTGATAGTGCACATTTTTCATAAAGACGCAAGACAGGTGTACGCGTTAGACGTATTGTGGAGCAACGGCACCAACGTGCAATCTTACGAAGAATAGCCACAGCAAAATATATGGCAAAAATGTCCGTAAATTTTACGGACATTTTTTTGTGCGTCAATTATGAATATTGCTACAAAAGTTGCCCAAACTATTGTTGACTAACAAAAGGAGGAAAAACAACTTTGAAAAAGACTTACAATGTTTTGAGCGTCATTGCATTGATTCTTACTATCATAGGCGCACTCAACTGGTTGCTTATCGGTATATTCCAATTCAACCTTGTTACTTGGATTACATTTGGTCTTGTATGGTTGGAGCGTACAATTTACATTCTTGTAGGTTTGTCCGGCTTGTACATGTTGGCATGGCTTATTATGGCTCGTGGCAGAATGTACGAGGGTACTCATTACGAAGATGACGACTACGAAGGCAAATATACTACAAAGCACGCTACCAACAGATAACTGTTTGCGTTACAATAAAGTAATTTGACGTATACAGTTAGCAGTGTAAGTGTGCCGCAACAATCAAAATGCCCTTACTTGTTTGTACAA
The DNA here is from genome assembly GCA_949289125.1 of uncultured Eubacteriales bacterium. Classification (GTDB taxonomy): domain Bacteria; phylum Bacillota; class Clostridia; order Christensenellales; family CAG-314; genus CASEME01. The sequence goes on along the minus strand of CASEME010000026.1, from coordinate 10,067 downwards.
GCGAGGGCGTTGTTATTTTGCAATATCTTCATCGGCATCTTCTGTTTGCTCATCTTCGTTGGGCAATACGTCTTTGTATTCCCCTTGCGGAAACATATCTATGGGCGGTTCTTCCCATTGTCTGCGATTGTTTTTGCGCTTATATTCCAATAAGTTGGGCACAACTTCTACAAGTATTATTGCAGCCGTTACCAATATGCCGCCGACTACCAACGCCCAGCTGAACGCATCATAGCCTACAATGACGGACAAAATAGCACCTATTACCGATTCGGTGGACATAATAAGCGATGTTTCGGATGGTGTAAGATACTTTTGTGCGTTTATCTGAGCAGGATATGCGTAGGCAGTGCCAAGTACTGCTACAAATAGCAGTGGCAATATCATTTTGCCCCAATCTGTAGTTGCAAAGTTCATTTGTCTAAGCTCAAATATGAGAAAATACACAACAAACAGTGCGGCTGCAAACATTATCTGCACAAAGGTAAGTGCCATAGCGTCTGCCTTTTTGTTGACAAGTATTCTGTCGCTCAATATCATTTGCAGTGCAAAAAACAGTCCGCTACCAACAGTCATCAGGTCGCCTATCCAAGAGTTGGGCTTGGTGCTTACAATACCGGTAAGGTTGTTGCCAAACGACAAAATAAATAGTCCGACTATTGCCGTTATCATACCAACTAAAGTTATCCATGTGGGAGGTTTTTTGACAACAGCCCACATAATAAAAGGCACAAACAACAAATAGCTTGCGGTAAAAAATCCATTGTTTGCAGGCGTGGTGTAGTACAGCGCAGACAGTTGCAACATAAATGCGCTAAACAACATACTACCGCCCAAAAGTCCTATAAGCACAAGACTTTTGGTAAGTTTTATACGCTTGTGAAAAACTGCGCCTATAATTATTGTTGCCGTTACAAAGCGAACCATATTGACAAATGAGGCTGTAGCGCCGGCGTCAAGACATATATTGGTAAATACAAAGCCAACGCCCCATACAGTTACGCCCAAAATAATTGCAACAAGCGCAATATTGTGTTTTCTTTTTGCTACTGTCATATTCTTACATTGTGTCATTCGCTAAAAAAAACGACAGACACCAAATATTAGTCTGTCGTTACCAATAAGAAAGGCGAATGGACACGGGATTGCTCCCACATTTCCTTCTTTTATTCAATTTGTTAGTGATATTATAAATTGTTGACATATTTTTGTCAAATTATTTGTGCCAAAAAATATGTTGTTTCGCAATAAAAATGAGCATATGTTCTCTTATGCGAAAAAGTCACCGTTGCTTTTTCAATATTGCAAGGATATAATAGCAGTAGAAAAAGTTTTGTGAGGTATCATTGTGCTTGCCGTGTACATTTTGTTGGCTACAACATACGCTGCGCTGTTGATTGCATATATAATTATTAAAAAGCGCAAAATCTTTATGCCCTATCGTGGCGTAGTAAAGATGAGTATGGCTGGTTTGTTTGTGCTTGTGGGTGTGTATGCTTGCTTTGTGTCTGCATTTCAATGGAATGTTGTACTTTTGACAATAGGACTTATTTGTGCGGCGGTAGGCGATTACTTCTTGTTGTTTTTGAGGCAGTCGCGCGCCTACTTCCATCGAGGCGTAGTGGCTTTCGGCTTGTCCAATGCAATAATTATCGTTTACGCATTGCTCACCTATGGCTGGGTGTGGTGGTCAATCATTATTTGGGCAGTATTCAACATTTTGCACATCGTATTGCAACGTCTCAAAGTGTTTGAGTATGGCAAAAGTATAGTTTATCTAAATTGCTATGTGCCTCTTGTGTCTATGACGGGCAGTTTGGGCTTGAGTTATATAATTACTCTTTATGCTACGCCTTGGGCGTTGGTGTTTGGTATAGGTACATTGTCCTTTTTTGTCAGCGATATGTTTCTTGGAGTGTACGAGTTCAAATTGCGCAAGTGGTACGTGGACGCAATGAACAGTGTCACCTATTTTGGCGGACTGCTGATTATTGCCATCAGTGCTGTTTTGGCTTTTGTGTAACTTTTGTTGGCTATTGTGTTAGTTTTGAAATATAAAACACCGATAAATTTTGCCAAACGACTTGCATTTATTGCAGTAAAATGGTAATATATTATCGGCGTTTTTTTGTGTCGTTAGCAACTATTATCTGAGTATTGGAGAATGTGACAATGCGTCTTAGCGGTGTTTTGATGCCTATTGACAGTTTGCCCAACAACTGGGGTGTAAGTACATTGATCGATGCCGTCCGTTTTGTCCGTTTTTTGAAAAAAGCCGAACAGAGCTATTGGCAGATAGCTCCCGTCAGTGCTGTGCACTATGAGGACGGTGAGGTGAGCGGTGTATGCTCGGTGTTTGGCTGGGATATTTCGCTTATCGACACCGACAAACTATCCGATACAGTGGCAACAATAGATACCAAAAGCAAACAGCCATCCACTCACCAAAGACGTTTTGTGGAGTGGAATGTGCGCGAGCAGGCATTGCTTGCCGCATTTGAAAGTTTTTACCGTGAGACACCGCCGCAAAAGTACAATCAGTTTGTAATAGACAACAAATATTGGTTGGATGACTTTGCATTGTTTGTTGCACTCAAACATCACTTCAAAGGTTTGCCTTGGTATAATTGGCCAGAAGATATTCGCAACCGTCAAGACGAGGCAATACTCAGATATTCCGAATTGCTGTCCAAAAATATAGAGTACCATAAGTTTTGTCAATATACCTTTTATTGTCAGTGGCAAGATATGCGCACGGTGCTCAAAGATAACGGTATCAAACTTATCGGTGAGACGGAGTTACTTGTAGAGTACGATAGTGCGGACGTGTGGGCACACAGACAGTTGTTTGCACTCAAGCCCAACGGTCAACCAAGACGCAAATTGCGTATCAAAGATAAAAAGATATCCGATCAAAGAAATATATTCATTCCGTTTAATTGGCAAGCTATGCGAATGGACGGTTATAATTGGTTTAGACAGCGCATTGCACAATGTGCCGCTATGTACGACTCAATAATCATCGACCACTTTGAGACACTGAGTGCTTGCTTTGCCATCAACGCAGACAAAGCAGATTCGTGGAGAGGTATATGGCTTAAGGGTGCTGGCAAAGCTGTAGTTGATGTTTGGCGACAAGAGGCACCTGAGTTGCAGTTGGCGGCAGGCTTTTGTTTTAGTACCAAAAAGAGCCTTGTCAACTTTGCACCAAGCTGTGGCGTTGCAACATGTCGTTCTATACAGCAGGTAGTGCGCTCAGCAAAGCGCAACACAATGTTTAATATCAATAAAGACTGTTTTGCCTATGTGTGTACAGAGGGCAAAGACAGTGCATACAAGTGGTGGATAAGGTCGTCTTGGATAACTCGGCGCAAACTGCGTAAAGTTCTCAATCTCAATATGCAAGCCGACGTAAATTGGCAGATGCTTAGCTTACTCGCCGTTACAGATGCACAAGTTGCCGTTGTGGCTATGCAAGACCTCATACAATGGGGTTACAACAGGCACAACGACTCTCCTATGTTTTGTGACAGCGACTTTTCCAACAACACGGCAAAACGACTTGCCGAACTTACACAAAAGGCTTACCGTAGCCCACAACCCAAAGACAGCGGTTGTTGAACGGACAAAATATAACTATTTAAGGAGTTAGGTATGGCACATAGGTTTACGGAGTTTTATAGCGGTAACTGCGACAACGCATACGAATTGTTGGGTTGTCACAAAGTAGCAGACGAGACGTACCGTTTTTCTGTATGGGCACCCAACGCCAAGGCAGTATCGGTAGTTGGCGATTTCAACAACTGGTTGGTCAATCATGACGCATTGCAGTTGGAAGACGGCATATGGCAACTTACGCTTTCGGGCGTCAAAGTTGGCGACAGGTACAAGTATGCTATTACTACACAGTATGGTACAGTATTGTACAAAGCCGATCCTTACGGCACATATAGTGAGGTACGTCCCAAGACGGCAAGTATTGTTTATGACAAAGATCCGTCATTTAAGTGGACGGACGATGAGTGGATAGACAAGCAAAAAAAGACAGACCTCTACAAGTCACCCATCAATATTTATGAAGTACACGCCGGTTCGTGGCGCAGACACTACGATGGCAGATTGTACAGCTACAGAGATCTTGTCAAATGGCTTGTTCCTTATGTCAAAAAGATGAATTATACGCATATTGAGTTTATGCCGTTGGCAGAGCATCCTTTTGACGGCTCGTGGGGCTATCAGGTTACCGGTTTTTATGCGCCCACAAGTCGCTACGGTACACCTGACGACTTGAGATATCTTATCAACGAGTGCCACAAAAACGGCATAGGCGTTATACTCGATTGGGTACCTGCTCATTTTTGCAAGGACGCACACGGTTTGTACGAGTTTGACGGCACTTGCTGTTACGAATCGGCAGACGACTTCAAAAAGGAGCACAAGTCTTGGGGTACAAGAGTATTTGACTACTCTCGCTACGAAGTACGCAGTTTCCTTATAAGCAACGCAATGTATTGGATGAGAGAGTTCCACTTTGACGGTTTGCGTGTAGACGCAGTGGCAAGTATGCTCTATCTCGACTATGACCGCAAGGACGGCGAATGGCGTCCCAACAAGTGGGGTGGCAAGGAAAATCTCGAAGCTATTGAGATGTTGCAAAGTTTGTCCTACCGTCTGTTTGACGAGTTCCCCTATGCGTTGTTTATTGCGGAAGAATCTACCGCATTCCCCAAAGTTACTCACCCGACATACGTAGGCGGTCTGGGCTTCAACTTCAAGTGGAATATGGGTTGGATGAACGACGTATTGAGCTATATGAAGACGGATACTTTGTATCGCTATCATCATCACAATCAGCTCACCTTCTCTATGTGCTACGCATATACGGAAAACTTTGTGTTGCCCCTTTCGCACGACGAAGTAGTGCATCTCAAAGGCTCGCTTATCAACAAGATGTTTGGCGACTACGACAGCAAGTTTAGACAGCTCAAGGCATTGCTCGGTTATCAGTATGCTCACCCCGGCAAAAAGCTCAACTTTATGGGTGGCGAGCTTGCGCAGTGGAACGAGTGGTCGGAAGATAGAGAGCTGGATTGGATGTTGCTTGCTTATCCTAAGCATCAGGCACACCAAAATTTTGTAGCTGAACTCAACAAAGTGTACAAAAAATACAAACCTTTGTATCAAAACGACCAAAATTGGGAAGGTTTTCATTGGTTACTTGCCGATGATGCTCGCAACAGTGTTTTGTCTTTCGAACGTATCGACAAGCAGGGCAACAAAGTAATGGTAGTTATCAACTTCTCAAGTTATGACTATTATAAATACGGATACTATATGACGCCTGGCGATTACGAGCTTATCATCAACAGTGACGATAGTCAGTACGACGGTCGCAACGTGGGTGTGGCACAAAAGTTCAGCACCAATGCCGAAGGATACGCAGAGCTTACAATACCTGCAAGCAGTGTGCAGTATTACTACACCAAAGCACCTGCAAAACCCAAAGCAAAATCCAAAAGCGACAAATAACAACTAACTAAGTTAATAACATCAGCTTTTTACAAATATAACTTAAGAGGGAGAATAAACTTAAATGGCTAACAACAACACAACGTCTGTACCTACACAAACAAAAACTACCATCAAACAAGCCTTGGAACAGGTATCTGCCAACGAATATGGCGTGGCAGCAAGCGAGCTTACCCCGCAACAAATGTACAAATGCGTAGCAATGATTGTGCGTGATATTCTTTTGACCAAGCGCAAAGCAATCAACAAGCAGTTTAAGGCAGAAGGTCGCAAACGTATACATTATCTGTCCATGGAATTTTTGATGGGACGCAGCCTCAAAAACAACTTGTACAATTTGGGCTTGGAAGAAACTTTTGCCGAAGTGCTCAAAAAGTATAAGGTAGACATCAAAGACTTGTACGAGCAAGAACCTGATGCAGGTTTGGGCAACGGTGGATTGGGCAGACTTGCGGCTTGCTATCTCGACGGACTTGCAAGTCAGGACTATCCCGCTATGGGACACTCTTTGCGTTTTGAATACGGTTTGTTCCAACAAAAGATAGTAGACGGTTGGCAGACCGAATTGCCCGACAACTGGTTGCCTGGTGGACACATATGGTTGAAAGAACGTCCCGACAAGGCAACAACTGTCAAGTTTGGCGGCGAAGTGAAGGAAATAATGACGGACAGCGGAGTAGTATATCAGCTTGTCAATTATGACGAAGTAGAGGCTTTTCCGTACGATATGGTTGTTGCAGGCTATCATACCGATTATGTGGCAGTTTTGCGCTTGTGGAGTGCACGCAACACCAAAAAGTTTGATATTCACGCTTTCAGTCAGGGCGAATATATGCGCGCTATGGAAGCTGAAGCACAGGCAGAACTTATCACCAAAGTGTTGTACCCCAGCGACAACCACGAAGAAGGCAAAATTTTGCGTTTGAAGCAGGAATACTTCCTTGTGTCTGCCGCTATGCAAAGCATCACTTCCGACCATTACAAGCAGTACGGCAACTTCAAAACTTTTGCCGACAAAGTAGCAGTGCAACTCAACGATACGCACCCTGCTTTGGCTGTACCCGAGCTTATGCGCATATTTGTGGACGAATATCGCATGGATTGGGATACAAGTTGGAATATTGTTAAAAGTATTTGTGCTTACACCAACCATACAGTACTTGCAGAGGCTTTGGAATGTTGGCCCGAATATATTTTCAAAAAAGTTTTGCCGCGTATCTATCAGATTGTGGTAGAAATCAACGAACGTGCTTGCCGCAACTACTTTGATAAGTGCAAGGATTGGGCAAAAGTAAGCAATCTTGCTATTGTTGCATACGGACAGGTACGTATGGCAAACTTGTCTGTAATAGGCTCACACAATGTCAACGGCGTTTCGCAGTTGCACAGCGACATTATCCGCAAAAGTTTGTTTAAGGACTTTTACGACTTTGAGCCCAACAAGTTTAACAACGTCACCAACGGTATTGCATACAGAAGATGGCTGTGCCAAAGCAACCCCGAGTTGTCCGACCTCATCACTCAACTTATCGGTGACGGTTTCAAACGTGACGCTAAAGAATTGCAAAAACTCAACAAATTTATGCAGGACGACAGCGTACTCAAGGCATTGCCCGAGATTAAGACGCACAACAAAGTCAATTTCAGTAATATCACTTTCAAAAAGTCGGGTATCAAGATAGATCCCAACACACGTTTTGACGTGCACGTAAAACGTCTGCACGAGTACAAACGTCAGTTGCTCAACGTGTTGAAGATAATTTCTCTCTATCACGACCTCAAAGAAAACCCCGACCTCGATGTAACTCCTCAGACATTTATTTTTGCAGCTAAGGCAGCTCCCAGCTACTACACGGCAAAGGAAGTAATCAAACTTATCTGCCTTATCAGCAAAGACCTCGAACGCAACCCCAAAATACGCGAAAAGCTAAACGTAGTATTTTTGGAAAACTATTGCGTATCTATGGCAGAGGCACTTATGCCCGCTTCCGAGATCAGCCAACAGATATCTTTGGCAGGCAAAGAGGCAAGTGGTACAGGCAATATGAAGTTTATGATCAACGGCGCATTGACAGTGGGTACTATGGACGGTGCAAATGTCGAGATGAGCGAAGCCGTAGGTTTGGACAACATATTCATCTTTGGTATGAATGCAAAACAAGTGCAGGATATATGGGGAAGAGGATACAGCTCTACCGATTATTATTTCAAAAATCCCAAACTGCGCCTTATTGTTGAAGACCTCAACAGAGGTTTTGGCGGAGAAACTTTTGAAAATATTTCCAACTACTTGTTGCGTTCCAATCAGGTGGCAGATCCGTATATGTGCTTTGCAGACTTTGCAAGCTATATGCAAATAACAGCCAAAATGGACGAAGCATACAAAGACGCAAAACATTGGAACCAGATGTCTTTGAAAAATATTGCAGAGTCCGGCAGATTTTCTGCTGACAGAGCTGTAAAGGAATATGCAGAGAAAATTTGGAGAATGTAATGCTTGTAAAGTTTGATCCTACACGAGAATTTCACAAAAGTATAGTGGGTGCTGTGCCTCAGGATGAAAAGTTTGCGTTGCGTTTGCAAATTAACGAATGTATGCAACCGTCCAAAGTAATAGTGGTAGTGTATAGTGAAGATACCGACTTTCATGCCGAATACGATATGTTCAAAGACATGAACGGTGCAGGCTTTGACAATTACCTTTGCACAATTTCCCTCAAAAAAGGCTTGTATTGGTACTACTTCCGTTTGGAAGGCGTACCTTACGAGCACTATATAGGTATCAACGACAACTTCGAAGCGGCATTGTATTACGAAAACGTGCGACCGTGGCAGTTGTCTGTATATCACAAAATATACCAAACACCCTCTTGGCTTAACAACGGTATTATGTACCAAATTATGGTGGACCGTTTTTGTCAAGTAGGTGCAAGCGTACCCACCGAGGACAAAATTATGCGCAAGTGGGGTGAACAGCCCTACTATGAGGAAGAGGACGGTAGCGTCACCAACCGTGACTTTTTTGGCGGCACATTGAAAGGTATTATCAAACAATTACCCTATTTGCATTCGCTCAATGTGCGTACCATCTACCTCAATCCTATCTTCAAGGCATATAGTAATCACAAGTACGACACCGAAGACTACGAAATAGTAGACAGTATGTTTGGTACCATTGCCGACTTTACCGCTCTGTGTCAAAAGGCGGACAAATTGGGCATCAACATCATTTTGGACGGTGTGTTCAATCACGTCGGTGTCAACAGCAAGTACTTCAACAAAAACAAAAATTACGGCAACGGTGGCGCTTACAATGATGCTAAGTCACCTTACAGAGATTGGTTCACCTTCCACGACAACGGCAAAAGCTACGACTGTTGGTGGAACTTCGATACCCTTCCCCGTATCAACGCTTCAAGCAAAAGTGCTCAACAGTATTTCTGTGGCGACAACGGCATTGTACCTATGTGGCTCAAACGTGGTGCGTCCGGTTGGCGTCTCGATGTAGTAGACGAGATTGCCGATTGTATGTTGGACGAGATTGTGCGTTCTGCCAAAGAACAGGATCCTCAATGCGCTATCATCGGAGAAGTGTGGGAAGACGCTTCCAATAAGATGGACTACGGTGTAAGACGCAGATACTTTGACGGCAGTCAGTTGGATAGCGTTATGAACTATCCGTTGAAGGACGCAATAATCAGTTTTGTAAGAGACCGCAACGCTTATGCAATGCGTAGCGTAGTGTTTATGATTATGAACAACTATCCGCTGTATGTGCGCAACAACCTTATGAACATATTGGGTACGCACGACACAGTACGCATACTTACCGCTTTGGCGGGCGACCGTGTGGAAAACAGCAGTAAGCATATTATGAGCAAACGCAAGCTCAGCGAATCGCAATACAAATACGGCATAGAGTTGCTCAAAATGTGTGCCGTGTTGCAATACACAATGTTCGGTTTTCCCTGCGTGTTTTACGGCGACGAAGTGGCAATGGAAGGCTACAAAGATCCCTTCTGTCGTGGCTGTTATCCTTGGGGCAAGGAAAATAAATTGCTTTTGGACTTCTATCGTCGTTTGGGCGAACTGCGCCACATGGCAGTGTTCAGAGAAGGACGCTTCTCTTTGCAGTATTGCAAAAACAGCGTTGTTGCCTTTGAGCGTAGCAGTCTCAATAGTGGCGAAAAGGTGACTGTTGCAGTCAATCGTTCTTCCGAAGTATTTAGACTGTGCTTCAACGGCGTGTACGAAGATTTGTTGACGGGCAGAACATACCGTGACGGTATGGACTTGCAGCCCGACCAATACGTGATAGCTCAACGTGTAATAAGCTAAATATTTGCAAAATAACAACGGTAATGCTAAATACAAGCATTACCGTTGTTTGTTGATTGGGTGAATTATACTATTAAGTGCAACAGATGAGAGAAAAAAAGGAGTTCATACAAATCTGTGGTAAAATAGAGTTGCGAAACAAAATTTACACCAGAGGAGACTTGTATGAACTACCGCCATTTTACCATAGAAGAGCGCTG
>CASEME010000025.1 GCA_949289125.1 uncultured Eubacteriales bacterium | reverse complement strand
ATCTGCGACAAAATAACGCCGCTGTTACCGCGAGCGCCACGCAACGCACCCTTGCTCAACTTATCGGCAAGGTCACTCATACTTGTATTGGTCAAAGTAGATATTTCCTTAACGGCGGACATCATAGTCAAAGACATATTGGTACCCGTGTCTCCGTCAGGTACAGGGAAGACGTTGAGTGCGTCTACCTGAGCTTTGTTTACCTCCAACAATTTACCTCCGGCAATAAGCATACGCTTCATTACCGATGCAGTTATATACGTCGTTTTCAAACGAGCAGATGTCATATCCTTCTCCTTAGATTAACACAAAATAACATATGCGCACAAAGCGCAACAATACACTTATAGTTTGACGCCTACAACGTGTACGTTGATTTCGGACACAATCATGCCCGTAAAATGCTCTATGCCATATTTTACCGTGCTTTTAAGACTACTTGCTACAGCAGAAATGGGCAACCCGAATTTGAACACGACAAATAAGTCGAGATAAATTCTGTCGCCTTTTGTCATAACGCGAACGCCACGAGATTTGTTGCTGCGCTTAAACAGGTCGGAAAGCGTATCCGAAAAACTACTTGGCACTTTGTCAACAATACCGTAGCACTCCATAGCAAGATGACCTGCAAGAGACGCTATTACGTCCTCTGACACGGTAATGGTACCATATGAATTACGAGTTTTCAATGCCATAGATATATAGCCTCCGACAAATTGTTTGCACTAATATTTTACCGCATTAGTGCATATTTTTCAAGTAATTTAAGAATATAAATATAAAAAAAAGATAAAAACACGTATTATAACGCTTTTTAACAAAAATTTGGTGCAAATTACTTGCAAAATAACGCCATTAGTGATATTATAGCTAAGTACGAATAATTTGCTCGTTTGGAGGTGTAAATATGTCAAAAGTATGTGCCATCTGCGGAAAAGCTAAGATGTCCGGCAACAAAGTAAGCCACTCTGAGAGAAAAACTCCCAAGACCTACAATGCTAATCTGCACAAGGTGACAGTAGAAATCAACGGCAAAGAGTCTAAGCAATATGTTTGCACCCGTTGCATGAGAACAGCCAACAAAAACGACTAAGTCGTGTCGCTAAATATTTGCAAAACTCTTTCAAATCACTCAACTTTTTTTGAGTGATTTTTTTTCAATCTTTTACAACGGAGGAAAGTTTGGCTATGGCATTATCTTTGTTATCTGCTGTAGAGGGCAATGTGTGGAACATACCCTTTGAGACCGACTTTATACTGTGGCTACAAAGTTTGGGCGGTAAAGGCTCATTTTTGTATTACCTTATGAACTTCATTACCCTGTTTGGTGAAGAAGTTGTACTTGTAGCAGTTATGGGACTGTTGTATTGGGGCTTGGACAAAAAAGCAGGCGAACGTATATGCGCTATGCTTATGACGGCAACGCTGTTTACTACACTTATCAAAAATGTGGCACGGCGTACGAGACCTTTCAACACTGCAACTGACATTCAAAACTTTCGCAACATATCAGGCTATTCTTTTCCGTCCGGACACAGCTCAGGCTCTGCCTCTGTGTTTGTAGGTACTGCAGTATACTATCGCAAAAAGCGTTGGAAATGGCTGACCGCCTGCGCTATAGCTATACCACTACTTGTGGCATTGTCGCGCAACTATCTTGGGGCGCACTACCTAACCGACGTTATATGCGGACTTGCCTTGGGTACGGGCATTGTGTTTTTGCTACAATGGCTGTTGGAAAAGATTAACAAATACTATGTTTATATAGCCCTCATTGTGATAGGTGCGGCAGGTTTGTTTTATTGCACTACCGAAGACTATTACACTTCTTTTGGACTGATGATAGGCTTTGCAGGCGGTATATTTTTTGAAGAACGCATCACGAAGTTTGAAAATACCAAAATTTGGTGGCGCGTTGTACTGCGAATTGCTTTGGGCGGCATTGTGTATCTCGGACTTAATGAACTAATCAAACTGCCGTTTAAGTCGCTTTTGTTTGACGCTCAGGGCGAAGTTTTGCCCGAAATGGTAGTAGGCGAACGTATTTTCCGCGTTATTCGCTATGCTGTAGTCAATTTTGTAGCCATTGCAATATACCCGATGTCCTTTAGACTATTTGACAAACTGTGGCTACGCTTGAAGTGGATAAAACCGCAAAAAACGGACAATTTGCCACAAGAGCAACAGCAAACTATTACTACAGATGCAAGTCAAACAGCAACAGAACAAGACCAATCACAACAAAATAGCACAGACAATACGCAAACAGATATTGCGCCGTCTGACAGTGCTACTCAAAATGAAATGACCGATAATACAATTAGCGATACTCACAATATTGAGCAACAGACTTTGCAAGTACAGGACAACGCACCTACTCAACACAAACCCAAAAGAACGTCACGCAAGAAAAACAAAAAAGACTAACAGTACAAATTAGTTTACAACAAAAAGCGAATACGGCAAATTTACTCCGTATTCGCTTTTTCTATTGCAATATGTACATTACAAACATCACACACTTTCACTACTATATCACAAACCGCCAACAATTTTAGTGAATAATGTGCTTTTTCAAAATTACTTTCAATATGGCAGCAAGTGCCTTTGGTAATTTGATACAATATATTTTATTTTTCACGCTTAACCCCTTTTTGCCGTTTTGTTATATTATATGCAGAGGTTGAAGCAAACGACACTGCTAATCAACAAAAAGTACAAGCGTCACTTTGTACCATTGCCACGCAGTTGTTGGATAGCAACAGCCATATCAGGTGCTTTGAATACCGACGTACCCGCCACAATTACGTTAGCACCGTTGTCTATTAGTTGCTGTGCAATATCGGCGTTGATACCGCCGTCCACCTGTATAAGGATATCACTACGCATATCGCGCACCTGCTTTACCTTTTGTAGCGCAAAAGGCAAAAACTTTTGCGCACCAAAGCCAGGTTGTACGGACATAACAAGTACCATATCTATGTAGTCAATATAGGGCGCAAGCACATCAACAGGGGTATCGGGCTTGATAGAAATGCCCACAAGTTTGCCTTTGTTTTTTATCAGTTGTATGGTAGAACGCACGTTGTCGGTAGCTTCTATGTGAAAGGTGATTATGTCTGCGCCGTTGTCGGCAAACTGCTCCACGTACTTTTCGGGGTGAACAATCATAAGATGCACGTCCAACTTGCAGGACGTACACTTGCGCATATCTTTGATAGCTTTCAGTCCAAAAGTGATATTGGGCACAAACACACCGTCCATAACATCACAGTGTATCCACTCTGCGCCACCCTCTTCTATACGTTTGCACTCTGCGCCCAACTGCGCAAAGTCGCCCGACAACAGGGACGGACTTACTATTACTTTGTTGTTCATTGTTATTATCTCCCAAAAATTCAGTCGTATTTGTTTTTCTCAGCTTGTTGCAACTGAGCAAAAAAGCGCAAGTACCGCTCATAACGCTCTTTGCTTAGCTTGCCTTCTTGCACGGCAGTTTTTACTGCGCACTGCGGTTCGGCAGCATGCGTACACATATTGTACTTGCATTTGTCCGCAAACTTGGCAAAGTCATCATAAAACAACATAACATTGCTGCTTGTAACTTCGTTGAGTTCGAGCAAAGAAAACCCTGTAGTGTCGGCAACAAAACCGCTTCCTATCGGGAAAATTTGACTATGTCGGGTAGTATGCGTGCCACGCTGCGTCTTGGCAGACAAACTGCCTACTTTTTTGTCCAATCCGGGGAATAAGGCATTGAGTAACGACGTTTTGCCTACGGCAGACTGACCAGCAAAACAAGCAGTATGCCCCTCAATGAGCTGTCTTATATCGTCCACACCTTCACCGCTCAGTGCAGACACAGCCAACACTTGGCACACGTCTTTGTATTGTTTCACAATTTCGTGAAACAAACTACTTTCGTCCATGTCGCACTTGTTTACCACAAGTACAGGCTTGATATTTTCCACTATACAGTTGACTATTATTTTGTCAATAAGTAACAAATCGGGCTGCGGCAAGTTGGCAAGCACAATAAGCGCATAGTCTACATTGGCAATCTCGGGGCGCACAAGTCTGTTGCGTCTTGGCAATACCTGCTCTATCACACCCCTGTTGTGACCTGTCACTTCAAAAGTAACTTTGTCACCTACCAAAATATCTAATTCGTTGTACCTCAGTTTTTTGGGCGCAAACAAGCTGTATTTTTTGCCATTGGCGTATGCAGTAAATATACCTGCTACCGCTTTGGTAACTGTGGCTGTCAAACAATTTTTCATAAGTCTACCCTTGCTCAAGATAGTTGCGGCGCAACTGTCCGCAAGCACCGTCTATGTCTACGCCCATCTGTCTGCGCAAAGTGGCAGATACGTTGAGTTTGTGCAGATATGCCAAAAATTTGTTGGCGTTGGTATCTGACGTAGCACGCAACTTGCGCTCTTTTACGGGATTTAGTCTTATCAGATTGATATGCACCGACATATTGCGCACAGCGTTTGCCAAAGCCAACGCATCGGAATAGCTGTCGTTGTTGCCGTCTATCAAAGTGTATTCAATAATTACACGCCTGCCCGTCTTTTGAAAATAGTTGCGTGCAGCAGACATAACTTCGGACACCGAATATTTTTTTGCAATAGGCATTATTTCTTCTCTGCCCTGTTGCCTTGCGTTGTGCAGACTGATAGTAAGGTTGACAGACAAGCCTTCTTCTGCAAGTTGCAACATTTGCGGTACAAGCCCGCATGTGGACAGCGATATGTTGCGTTGCGATATATTAAGAGTTTGGTCGCTGCTTACCATTTTCAAAAATTTTACCACATTGTCGTAGTTATCCAACGGCTCGCCACTACCCATAAGCACAATGTTGTCCACATATCTTTTGCCCTGTCCCAACACATTGACAGCAACGACCTGCCCCATTATCTCGCCCGCACTCAAGTTGCGCACAAGTCCGTCCAACGTACTTGCACAAAATTTGCAACCCATACGACACCCTACCTGTGTAGATACGCACAGCGTGTTGCCGTACTTGTACTTCATAAGTACGCCTTCGATGACATTGCCGTCATGCAAACGATATAGCATTTTTTGCGTGCCGTCTATGTCCGACGTAAGCGTTTTGATAATGCTTGCACTCTTAGCTACATTATCTTGCGCCAGCAACGTACGCAACGGCTTAGAGATGTTGCTCATATCCTCAAAGTCCGCTCCTTTGTACAGCCAATCAAATACCTGATTGGCAACAAAAGGCTTAACGTCATATTTGGTAGTTAGGTAATCTTTTAGTTGTTGCTTGTCGCAATCCAACAAAATAGTTTTCTGTTCCATAAATTATTTTATATTTGTACAAAGTTTTAGCACATTGTGCCAATCAGTTTTTTTGCAGTCGTGCGCAGAAAAAGCCTTGCAAGCCCTTACCATCGGGCAAAAATTGATAGCGTGATTTGCCGTTATCTTCATTAAGACACGGCAGGTCTATAGCAACAGCTGATAGTTCGGGATGCGCTTTCAATAGTTTGTCCACTACCTGACTATTTTCGTTGTGAAATACTGTACAAGTGCTGTACACCATAGTACCGCCCTTTTTGAGATAACGCACACAGTTGTCTGCTATTGCATACTGTAGGCGCATAAGTTGGGGTATATCTTCCTGCTCTCGAAACAATTTGATATCCGGTCTGCTGTCCACCACCCCAAAACCGCTACAAGGCACATCGCACAATACAAAGTCGTACCCTTCTTCTTCAATACTGTCGCATGGCACACTCATATCGGCAACAAGAGTTGCTATATCAACCTGCATACGCTCTGCATAGCTTTGTATCAACTGTACTCTGTGTTGGTGAATATCGCATGCAGTAACAGAGGCAGAAGGCACAAGTTGCTTGATGTACACCGATTTGCCACCAGGAGCTGCGCAACAGTCCAACACTTTGCTGTCGGGCGTCACTCCCAAAGCGCGTGCTATGTACATAGAACCCAAACTTTGCACAGTATACAAACTGTTGTCAATATTTTTCAACTGTCCTTTGATTAACAATGCGTCGGGCAAAGGCGCAGGGTGATGCTCTATACCCAACTTGTCCAAATTGTCAACAAACTGCTCTACGCTTATTTTAGCTGTATTGACACGCACATTGGTAAGCTCGCAAGCAGGCGTACTGACAATTTGCTTTGCAATATCATTGCCGTAGTCTTTTATCAGCTTTTTTAGTGCCCACAGCGGATAAGAATATTTGACAGACAAGTATTGCAACTCGTCGTCGGGATAGCTTATTGCGTTGTTTGCTACGGCTCTTGCAATATTTTTGAGCGTAGCGTTGACAAAGCCCACCAAACGTATATCCCCTGTAGCCTTGCTAAGCTCCACTACGTCATTGACTGTGGCATATTGAGGGATATTGAGATACATAAGGCAATATGTGCCCAACTTGAGGTACAACTCAACTTTTTTGTTGGCTTTTTTGGCAAACTGCGCTATTACATATTGCAACTCTATATTCTTTTCCAACACACCGTACACAAGTTTGGTAATAAGCGCACGGTCTGCATTTTTGCCAAACATAAGTCGTTTGTTGAGTTGGATAGAAGAAAATGCGCCACCGCTCATTACTTCGTCCAACACTTTGTATGCCGTCAAAAAGCAGGCGTTCATAGTTGCCCCAACACTGTGCCAACGCATACCTTGTTGCCACACAGATAACTACAAATATTCATACGCTTGCCGTTGTCGGGCTGTACTTCGACAAGGTCTACCGCACCTTGTCCGCAGGCTATGGTAAGGCTCTTTTTTGTACAGCCAATTACTTCACCGCACTTGCAGTTGTCTGGACGTATTAAAGTTGACACTTGCGCTACCAACACTTTGACGCGTTTGCCACAAATATATGTGTATGCAACGGGAGAAGGATTGAGCGCGCGCACAAGGTTGTGTATTTCTTCTGCACTCTTAGTCCAATCGATAAGTTCGTGTTCTTTGGTCAACTTTTTGCAATAAGTTGCTTTGCTCTCATCTTGCGGTGTGTAAGTAGCCTTACCTTGTTCAATAAGGTCAAGCGCTTCCACAATGGTAGTAGCACCAAGTTGCGCCATACGTCCAAACAGTTCGCCACATGTTTCGTCTTTACCAATAGTCAGGCTATGTTGCAGTATCATATCTCCTGCATCCATTTTGAGCACTGTTTTGAGTATAGTAATACCTGTTATTTCTTCACCGTACAAGATACTGTGTTGTATGGGCGCTGCACCTCTTAGGTGTGGCAACAATGAGCCGTGTATGTTGATAATGCCATAAGGAGCAACGTCTATTACCTCTTGCGACACTATCTGACCATAAGCAGCCGTTACCATAATGTCGGCAGACAGTTGCTTAAGTGCAGCAACACCTTCGGGAGTAGAAATTTTTGCAAACTGAAAGAGTGGCACATTGTGTTGCAATGCCCACTGTTTGACAGGACTAAACACCACTTTGTTGCGTGAGCCTGCCTTGTCGGGTTGACACACCACGCCAACAAGCTGATGTGAGGACGCCGCTATAGCATCGAGCGCAGGTACGCCAAAATCGGGCGTTCCCAAAAAAATTACTCGCATAATACAAGTCTCCTTAACTGACTAACCTTTTTGCATGTACACGCTTTTTGCTGTGTTAGTCCATACTGCCACGCATTGCAAGCGTATTGCTGTTACTTTTCGTAGTCTGAAGCAGTAACTTTGCGCAACATTTTGTCGCAAAACAATATTCCGTCCAAGTGATCCATCTCGTGCAAAAATACTCTTGCAAAGTAACCTTCGGCACGTATGGTATGATATTTGCCGTGACGGTCGTAGTAGCCCACCTCTATCTCTTTGGGACGCTCTACCCAACCGCGAAATCCTTCTACCGACAAACAGCCTTCGTTGTCAACGCACTTGCCCTTTTGCTTCAGTAGTACAGGATTGACAAGTTCAAACTGCTCTCCCTCATACTCCACTATGCACACCCTTTTGAGAATACCCACTTGAGGAGCGGCAAGTCCCAACCCCTCTGCCTTATGCAAAGTATCCTTCAGGTCGTCAAGCAGTTCTGCCAATTTTTGGTCAAAACTTTCTACAGGTTTGCATACCTTGGTAAGTATAGGATCTCCACGTTTTACTATGTTTCTTATTGCCATAATTTCACCTCTGTAGTTGAGCCAAACAAGTTGCGTATGGTCAACCTAACTTAGATTTTGCGGATTTTGCTCCACAAACACTTGAACGTCACGCATTGTGCGATTGTCCGTAATTGCAAACAGTTTGTGAATAGTCTGTTCGGCACAATCGTTGGTAAGTTTCATAAGTATCTGAAAACGGTACTTTTTTTCTGCACGTTTCAACGGACAGCGCATTTTGTCAAGATACAAAAATGCCGATGTATCCTGCTCTTTGAGTTTTACTATGTCTGCATAGTGAGCCGTTAGCTGTTCTATGCAGTCTTTTTCCCTTTCACCCGAATACAATATGCGCACAATTACCGAAAAGGGCGGAAAAGCCGATGCTTCACGCAGGTTGATTTCTCTGCGGTAAAAGGCTTTGTAGTCCTGCCGTGCCACCAACTGCAAACAATAGTGCTGTGGCGTGTACGTCTGCAACACCACTTTGCCACTGTCGTTGTTGCGACCGCTTCTGCCCGCAACCTGAGTAAGCAGTTGGAAGGTGCGCTCGGCTGCTAAGTAGTTGGAATAGTACAAGCTCTGATCGCCGTCCAAAATGCCCACCAACGTGACATCTGGGAAGTCGTGCCCTTTGGCTATCATCTGCGTACCCACAAGTATACTTGCCTCATGATTGGCAAATGCAGTCAATATTTTGGCGTGTCCTTCCTTGGTCTGCGTTGTGTCTGCGTCCATACGTAACACTTTGACATCGGGATAGAGATTTTTGAGCAGTTCCACTATTTGTTGAGTGCCTATTTTGCCCTGACGAAAACTTTGGCTGTGACACTCAGGGCAGGTATCGAGCATATGGTATCTTTTGCCACAATAGTGACATTTCAGCTCGTTGTCCTCTCTGTGCACGGTAAGAGTAATGTCGCAGTCTGCACATTTTGCCACATATCCGCACTTGGTGCACATCAAAAAGGAGCTGTAGCCTCGTCTGTTGAGAAACAACATTGCTTGCTTGCCGTTTGCCGACACCTCGTCCAACCGCTTTTTGAGCGTCTGTGACAGTATGCCTTTGTTGCCACGCCTTGTTTCCAAAGCCATGTCTACCGTTTCCACCTCAGGCAAAGGGTGCTTGTTGATACGTTGAGGCATCTCGAGCAATTTCAGCTTGCCTTGCATTGCCTGATAGTAAGTATCAAGCCCGGGCGTTGCACTGCCCAACAACAATATACAATCGTTTTGCTGTCTGCGATACTTTGCAACGTCCTTAGTGTCGTATCGAGGGTTGAAGTCGCTTATGTAGCTGGCATCGTGCTCCTCGTCTATTATTATTGCACCTATATTGTCAAGCGGAGCAAATATAGCACTGCGTGCGCCTATGGCAATCACCGCTTCACCGTTTTTGAGGCGCATCCACTCGTCGTAGCGTTCACCTTTGGACAAACCGCTGTGAAGCAATGCCACTCTGTCGCCAAACCTATCTCTGAACAGGCGCATAACATTGGGCGTAAGCGATATTTCCGGCACAAGCATTATGCACGTTTTGCCTTGCGATACCACCTTTTCGATAATTGTCATATACACTTCTGTTTTGCCACTACCTGTCACACCGTGCAACAGATAACTGCCGTGCCTATCGGACAATACCGTATCCGCCACAAGTTGCTGTTGTTGCGTAAGCGTTGGTACGTGATAACTATCTTTTACCGTCAACACCTGAGGTCTGCGACGCATAACAATTTGGTTGACAACTATTATGCCCTTGTCCAACACACTTTTTACCGCAGCACTGCCAAAGTCAGCGTTGAGCTGTTCTACAAGCGTTGCACCGTGCTCATTGAGGTACTCAACAACGGCACGTTGTTTGGCGGCATTGGCTTTGATGGTGGTGAGTATATCCTCTACACTGCCTTTGTCACAAGCAAGCGTAGCCTTTCTTTTGACCAACGCTTTTACCCTGTCGCCACGCATCTCGCTTGGTACAAACAAGCGCAAAATATCTATGAAGCGCAAGTTGTACTTATATTGCATGTACTTGCCCAATTGCATCAGCTGAGGACTGATAGCGCAAAAGTCATCTTTGGCACGCAAAATAGGTTTGAGTTTGTCGGGAGGGCAATCGGTGCTGTCCTTTATCTCCACTACATAACCTTCGGTTACTCTGTGTGCAAAGTCCACTTCCACACGCTGACCTACGCTATACTCCTGCTCGGATATATAGTCAAAAACTCTGTCCACCTGACTGTTGCTAATATCCACTATTACCGAATATATCACAACAACGATACCGCCTTGTCGATAATAATTTTTGCAACTTGCGTTTTTGGCAACTGTTGATACTCTTGCGTATCTTTCTTATCTACTATAGTAATGCTGTTGTAGTCCGAACCAAATACTTTGCCGTCTTTGACGTTATTGAGCACTACAAAGTCGGCATTTTTGCTTTTTAGCTTCTTGCGTGCGTTGTCCACGCCGTTGTCTGTTTCGGCTGCAAAAGTGACAAGTATTTTGTCGCCCTTTGTTTTGCCCACTTGTGCCGCTATGTCTATATTTTTGACAAGTTCAAGCGTTACACTGTCTGCTTTCAACTTGGAAGCAGCCTTTTGCTTGGGGCGATAATCGGCAGGAGCGGCCGCCATAACAAATATGTCGGTGTTGTCCTTTTGGTGCATCACCGCATCATACATCTCTTGCGTACTGTCCACGTTTACCACATTGATACCTTCTGGTATCTGAGCTGTGTGACGTGCCACTATTGCAGTAACAGACGCTCCGCGTGCCAAAGCCTCACTGCATATTGCAAAGCCCATTTTGCCACTGCTGTTGTTGGTAATTACTCTTACGTCGTCCAATTTTTCTGCAGTAGCACCCACTGTTACCACAACTTTTTTGCCTGACAAATCTTGTTTTGTTGCCAACAAAATTTGAATGGCGTCAAATATCTGTTGAGGCTCTGTCATACGACCTTTGCCCACGTCACCGCAAGCCAACTCTCCGCTGTTGCTCTCTACAATATGAACACCACGTTTTTTGAGCGTATCGATGTTTTGCTGTGTTGCTACATTGTTGTACATATTGGTATTCATTGCAGGACACACCAACATAGGGCAGGTAGCGGCAAGTACGGTTGTCGACAACATATCGTCTGCTATACCGCACGCCATCTTGGCAATAATGTTGGCTGTTGCAGGACAAATAACTACAGCGTCTGCCTGCTTAGCAAGCGTGATGTGACCTATGTGCAGCTTGTTGTAAGCGTCAAACATATCGACAACCACGTCTTCACCACTAAGCGACTCAAAAGTAAGGGGCGCAACAAACTTTGTTGCGTGTTCGGTCATAATTATTTTGACATTATAATCGTGCTTTTTTAGCAAGCGTACAAGTGTGCAAACCTTGTACACGGCTATACCGCCCGATATACCAATTAAAATGTTTTTGCTCATACAGACCTCAAAAAATTGTACTATACAAACATGGCAACGTCTTTTGTACAAAGCGTTGCCACATTGATACGTGCAAAGACAAAATAGTCTTAAGCACTTAAGTTATTACTTATCTTATACGGGTTTTGCCTTCTACAAATTCCTCAGCAGCATAAGATATTGTTTTCTCTTTTGCCGAAAGCTCATCACGCTTTTGCATTTCGTTGAGTTCTTTTGCTCTTTTGGCAATAGCACAGCACAAAGCATACTTGTTGCCTGCAAGTTCTGTAAGTTGATCAATAGGCGGTTTTGTAATCATTGTTCTCTCCTTTTTTTGATGTCGTTGATAATACCGATTATTTCTTTTACTGCTCTGTCCAAATCGTCGTTCATAATGCAGTAATCGTACTTGTGCTTTTGCGCAAGTTCTAATTTGCTACGTGCCATACGAATTTGTATTTTATCTTCCGTTTCTGTACCACGCTTTACAAGGCGTTCGTACAAAGCCTGTTCGTTGGGTGCTTCGATAAAGAACAAAATGCTCTCAGGAAAATTTTGTTTTACCTGCAAAGCGCCTTTTACGTCAATTTCCAAAATGACGTCTTTGCCGAATTTGAGCATATCCAACACAAATTTTTTGGGTGTACCGTAATAGTTTTCAAAATGCTGATCGTACTCCAACAACTCGTTGTTGCGTACCATGTCCAAAAACTCATCGGTACTTACAAAAAAGTAACTTCTGTTTTTTTGCTCGTTGGGACGAGGAGCGCGCGTTGTGATGGAACGTGAGATAATAAGGTCGGGCATCTGACGCAAAAGCTCCGAACATATTGTGCCTTTGCCAGCACCGCTCGGTCCCGAAAGTATAATCAAGTTACCTTTTTTCTGTTGCATAACACACTTTTCTCCTCTGTATTATTCTAAATTTTGTACTTGCTCTCTTACTTTTTCTATCTCGTTTTTCAACTGCAAAGCAACGTTGGTAAGCTGTATGTCGTTGGACTTACTGCATACAGTGTTAGCTTCTCTGTTAAACTCTTGCACAAGAAAATCCATTTTTCTGCCCACAGCTTCGTCGGACGACATTATTTTGACTGCGTTGTCGATGTGAGAACGCAAACGTGCAATTTCTTCGTCAATGTTGCTCTTGTCTACAAAAAACGCCACTTCGTTCAACAACCTTGCATTGTCCACTTCCACTTCACCCAAAGTTTCCTCAATGCGCTGTGTAAGTTTTGCCCTGTAGTTTTCGGCTACAGTGGGTGCAAGTTTGGACACCTTTTGCACCAATTTTTTGATATTGGCTATGCGTGCAAGTATGTCGGCTTTCATTTTTTCGCCTTCTGCCTCACGCATTGCGTTGAGTTTGACTACAGCTTGCACTACAGCCTCTTGCAACATATCTCGCAGTATTTCTTCGTCCTCGGTGCGTTGTTGCGTCTTAACGACGTCGGGCGCACGCATAAGCGCACTAAGCTGAAAGTCGTCTTTCAATCCAAACTTGTCTGCCAACATACGTGCTACTTCTACGTAGTTGTTGGCAAGCGAAACATCCGCTTCTACGCATCTGTCTGACTGTCCGTTGTTGACATAGTTGACATATACGTCAATATGTCCTCTTGTAAGACCTTGCGACAAACCGCTACGGATAACATCCTCATAGGCAATAAACATACGAGGTATTTTGGTAGAAATATCCAAAAATCTGTGATTGACACTTTTTAACTCTACGGTAAGCTCTCTGCCTTCCTTGACAACTGTAGCTTTGCCGTAACCTGTCATACTGTACATACAATACACCTTTGCCGTTGTGGCTTGCAAAATGCCTGTACGGGCAGTTGCCGATACAGACAATTTGTTAGATAAAGTATTATACCACACATTTTAGTTATTTTCAACAAAAAGTCGACTATTGCAAAAACTTTTTGTACAAACAACTACTTTGTTATTTGCCGTTACCCCACTGTTAGCCGTTGCCCAAACGCCTTACAAACTCGTCCTCGTCAATTATCTCGATATTGAGCTGTTTGGCTTTGTCCAACTTGCTACCTGCCTCACTGCCTGCTATTACCAGATTGACTGCTTTGGAAATACTGCTTGCAACTTCGCCGCCTTGTTCCTCTATCAGTGCGGCAGCCTGCGAACGTGTATATGCCGACAAGCTACCTGTCAGCACAACTTTTTTGCCCGAAAATACACCTTGCTTGCTACGCTGTTGGTATGTCGGATCTATGCCGTACTCTTTAAGCCTTGCAATAAGCGCTTTGTTGTTGTCGTCCTCAAAGTACTCCACTATGCCTGCGGCAATCACATCGCCAATTTGGTCAATAGCGGCAAGAGTGTTGACATCTGCCATTGCGAGATTGTCTATATTGCCAAAAGTCTGCGCCAATACCCTTGCTGTGACGGTACCTATATTTTCTATACCCAACGCATAGATATATTTGTCCAAAGCTACGTTTTTGCTGTTTGCAACAGACTGAAGCAACTTGCTTATCTTCCTGTCCTTAAAGCCTTCCAGATTGGCTTGTTGCAAACGCTCTGACGTCAACGCATACAAATCGGACGGGCTGTGTACCAAACCTTCGTCCACCAACATTTCAAGCGTTTTGTCCGAAAGCCCTTCTATATCGCAACCGTTTTTGCAACAATAGTTGGTAAGGCGTGCCACAATCTGCGGTCTACACCCTGTTGCATTGGGGCAAAACAAGTTGGCACCTCGCTCTATAAGCGCAGTATGACAATATGGGCACTGCGTAGGTTTGTCGATAGGTGCACTGTCTGCCGTCACGCTCTCCACTCCCAATACTTCGGGTATGACGTCGTTACTGCGCCTTACAAACACATTACTACCCACAGTCAAATTTTTGCGCACTATGTCGCCATAGTTGTTGAGCGTTGCCCTTTTGATTGTTGCGCCGCACAATTCTACAGCCTCGAGGTTGGCAATGGGTGTAAGTTTTCCCGTTCGGCCTATCTGCCAATCTACCGACAGCAATTTGGTAGACGTCTGTTCGGCGTCAAACTTGTAGGCTATTGCCCAACGAGGGAATTTATCTGTAAAGCCCAACTGCTCGCGCACATTGAAGTCATTTACTTTTATTACCACGCCATCTATCAAAAAGTCGTAGCTTTCACGCTGTGCGCCAATTTGCTCTATTATCCTTTTGATATCGTCAAAGTTGTTTGCTTTTTCAAACACAAAAT
>CASEME010000024.1 GCA_949289125.1 uncultured Eubacteriales bacterium | reverse complement strand
GCACGAGTACATAGAGTACTATAACAATGAAAGAATATCCATAAAACTAAAAGGACTGAGTCCGGTACAGTACCGAACTCAGTCGCAAGTAACAATTTAATTATTAAATATTTGTCCAACTTTTGGGGTACACCCCAATATAAGGGTGCTTTTTGATACTGTTTGACAAATCAAATTTAATTGTTCGTATTACTTCAAAGCAACAAGGCTTTTACTTTTCCACATACACTACAACGGCAACGTTGGGACCTGTATGCACGCCTACAATGGGGCTGACATTTTGCATGTGCGCAAGATAATAATCTTTTTCTTCCTGCGTGTCAAACATCTTGTCTATCATAGCTCTGCAACGTGTGTCGTCACCCGAATAGCCGCAAATAACAGGATAGTTAGCATCGATATCTGCCGAACGCTTTTTGTCCACAAGAAAATCTATTGCTTTGCGTGCAGATATGGGCTTGGCAATAACTTTTACTTCACCGTCCATAATGGTGATAATAGGCTTAATGTTGAGCAACGTACCTATAGTAGCACTTGCACGGCTCACTCTACCGCCTTTGTGCAAATATTCGAGCGTATCTACAAGGGCATACAGACGTATCTTTTTGCGCAGTTGTTCGAGATGTTCTATCAACTGTTCGGGAGCCATCGTGTCCTTGAGGCGCAACGCTTCCAATACCATTATACGCAAAAAACTTACTGTACACAGTGTGTCTACGATGTACACATTGTCATAGTTACCTTGCTTTTTTACCATTGTAGCACAGCCGTAACTACCGCTTATCTTGCGAGAGATGGGCAACAGTATAACTGTATCGCCTGCTTTGCGTGCTTCTTCAAACACACTTTCGTAGTCGGCAGGGCTTGCCTGTGCTGTGGAAGGGATGTTTTTGCAAGTAACCAACTTTTGGTAAAATTGGTCTGGCAATATGTCCACGCCGTCCAAATAACTGCCATCTTCAAAAATAATAGTCAAGGGCATAACGGTGATGCCCCACTCTTTTGCCTCCGCCTGCGAAATATCTGCGGAACTGTCCGTCACTATTCTTATCATCCTTTACCCCCACAGTCGAGAAGTTTTGCTACAGTAAATTGCGTTGTTCAACTCTACCAAAGTTGCGCGGGTATTACCGCACACACACTTCACTTAGCCCATTCGACCGCTAACGGCTATATGCTATCATTTTACAGCAAAATTTGCAAACGTTTTGCCCCAAAATAACAATAATGACACTAATTTTTTATTGAATAGTTCATTTTTAATTCATTTTACCTGTTGAACACGTTTTTTGTCCATTACAAAAAAAATATACCATAGTCAACGACAAGTCTACATCACTTTGCACAGCCAACACGCCAACACACAGCTTACAAGGTTGCACAGCAACGCTATAGGCAAAGCCCAACCTATTTTTTTAATTTTGGTGGAGGCAAAATAGACTGCAGATATATAAAACACTGTTTCTGTACTGCTCATCATAACGGACGCACACCGCGATACATAACTATCCGCACCATATTTGGTCATTATCTCGTTGAGCAATGCCAACGAACCGCTACCCGAAAAGGGACGCAACAACACCAACTCTGTCAACTCTTGCGGTATGCCAAGAGGCACAAGCACAGGCGACACAAGTTGACACAGATATGTGCTTAGTCCACTATCTCGCATCAATGCAATCATCACAAACATCACTGCAAGATAGGGGAAAACATCCATAGCAAGACTCAATCCGTCCTTTGCTCCCTTTACAAAGCCGTCATACACGTTGACTTTGCGAAAAAGCGCATATATCAACACAAGCGCAAATGCAATAGGCATTACCCAACGCACGTCATTTCTCCTTACGCCTATAAGCGATATTGACAAGCACCACTCCCAACACAAGGGTAGCAATGCTTGTCAGCAATGTGGGCAACAGCGTGTCGTATGCAGAAGTACTGCCCATAGAAGCGCGCATACCTACTGCAGTTGATGGTACAAGCTGAACGCCGCAGGCATTGAACACAAACAGCATTGCACCTTGATAAGACAATTTGGTATTGTCACTTTCAAGCTCGCTCATTGCCTTGACAGCAGAGGGTGTGGACGCATTGGACACACCCAACAGATTGGCAGACACATTGAGTGCCACATACTGTTGAGCTTGTGGATTGCCCTTAATGCCAAACAACAGTTTTACAATAGGAGCAAGCACTTTGGACAGTTTTTCGGCAAGTCCGCATGAGGTAAGTATGGCAAAAAAGCCGTTCCACACACAATACACGGCAAGGAGCGACACGGTAACAGCCACAGCGTTGCCCGCTCCCTCTATTGCACAACTCAAAAAATCGGCTTTGCCCATTGCCGTTATCAAGACTACCGACAACGTTACAATAACAGTCCACAAATAATTCATACACTAAGTATATGGACAAACACGCTACTATAGAATATCAACCCACTTACACTGCGCCAACAGCTTGTGTTTTGATGGTTTTTGCGCATTTTTTACGCTCTCGATGCCCCTTTCTATAATTAGTGCAAAGGTCATTTTACTTTACATAGAGTATGAAAAATGATACAATTATTGCATATTGATTGACTACCCTAAGTTGATAGTCATTATTTGGAGGTTGCAATGAAAAAACCCACCTACTACATCACTACACCTATCTACTATTCGAGCGGACAGTTGCACCTTGGACACTGTTACACAACAGTAATATGCGACGCGCTTGCAAGATACAAGCGTATGGACGGCTATGACGTGTTTTATCTTACAGGCACAGACGAGCACGGTATGAAAGTGCAGGAAATTGCTCAAAAATTGGGCACTACTCCGCAAAAATATGTAGACGGACTGTTTGAAGACATTGTCAAACTGTGGAAAGCGCTTGGCATAAGCTATGACAAAATTATCCGCACTACAGACGACTATCACGAAAAAACTGTACAAAAGATATACCAGATACTTTTGGACAAAGGCGCATTGTACAAGTCACGCTACAAAGGTTGGTATTGCACGCCCTGCGAATCGTTTTGGACGGAAAGCCAACTTGTAGACGGCTGTTGCCCCGACTGTGGCAGACCTGTGCACGAGGAAGAAGAAGAAAGCTACTTTTTCCGTCTTTCCGACTATGCGGACAAGTTGTTGCAACTGTACAAAGACAATCCCGACTTTATCTCGCCCAAATCACGTATGAACGAGATGGTCAACAACTTCATAAAACCCGGTCTCAAAGATTTGTGCGTATCACGTACCAATGTCAAGTGGGGAATACCTCTGAGCTTTGATCCCAAACACGTTGCTTATGTGTGGATAGACGCACTAAGCAACTACATCACTGCACTTGGGTATCTGCAAGACGACAACGCCAATTTTGCAAAATATTGGCCTGCAGACCTACATATGGTAGGCAAGGAAATTACACGTTTTCACACCATTATATGGCCGGCATTGCTTATGGCGCTCGACTTGCATATGCCCAAACAGGTGTACGGACACGGTTGGCTCAACTTCTATGGCGACAAGATGAGCAAAAGCAAAGGCAATGTCGCTTATCCGTTGCCGCTAATCGACAGATACGGCGCAGACGCAGTACGCTACTACCTGTTGAGAGAGATACCCTTTGGTAGCGACGGTAGCTACACAGACGACAGTTTTCTTGGTCGTATCAACACCGACTTGTGCAACACGCTTGGCAACCTTGTGTCACGCACAACGGCTATGATAACACAGTACTTTGGTGGCAAAGTACCCGAACCACAACAGTACACCGACTTGGACAATCAGCTTATTGACACCATCAACGGCGCAAAACAAGCCATATCGCAACACATAGATATGCTCAACGTGCCCGAAGCATTGGCAGATATTTGGAAGATACTCAATCGTGCCAACAAGTATATAGACGAAACCTGCCCTTGGACATTGGCAAAAGACCAAGCGCAAAAAGGCAGACTGCAAACTGTCCTGTACTGTCTGGAAGAAAGTATACGTGTATCGGCAATACTGCTTGCCCCCTTCTTGCCACATACAGCACAAAAGATATACGACAAGCTGACGCTTGGCAAACTGCCCAAAAACTTCAAAGACGCAGTATTCGGTCGTGGAAAGGCAGGCAAAACTGTAGTAAAAGGTGACAACCTGTTTGACAGATTGGACATAAATAAGGAGTTGAAAATAATGCAAGATATGCGCCCCAAAGCAACAGAAAAAACTGAGGACAAAGCACAACAATCTGCCGACAAAGCAACTGACAATGGAGAAATTACCATAGAAGACTTTGCCAAAGTACAGTTGGTAACGGCAAAAGTGTTGTCTTGCGAAAAAGTGGAAAAATCGGACAAACTGCTCGTGCTTCAGTTGCAGGTTGGCGACGAACGCAGACAAGTAGTATCGGGCATAGCTCAACACTACTCTCCCCAATACCTTGTAGGCAAAACGGTGGTATTGGTAAAAAACCTCAAACCTGTCAAACTAAGAGGGGTAGAATCGCAAGGTATGATACTTTGCGCGGCAGACGACAAGGACGTTATTTTTGTAACCCCCGAAAAAGAAATGGACGGTGGCAAAACAGTAAGATGATAGACAGCCATGTGCATTTGGACGACCTAAGATATGCCGACAATCAAGACGAGATTGTTAGTGAATACTTGCAACAAGGCGTGCAGTTGGTAATCAACAACAGTTGCGACTACAACAGTATGCTACAAGGCGTACAGCTTGCGCAAAAATATGCCTCAGTATATTGCACTGTAGGTATGCACCCTCACGATGCAAAGAGCTACGACCAAACCTTTGAACAAAAAATGGTAGAGCTTGCGCAACTGCCCAAAACGGTAGCCGTAGGAGAGATTGGGCTCGATTACCACTACGACCTGTCGGAAAGGGCGCAACAACGCGACGTATTTGCACGCCAAATAGTATTGGCAGACACACTGCACCTGCCTATTACATTGCACATACGCGCGGCATATGGTGACGCGGCAGATATACTCGAAGCGCACAAAAATTATCTCAACAAGGGCGTATTGTGGCATTGCTACTCGGGTAGCGCAGAGTTTGCTCGTCAATACGCAAAGCAAGGACACTACTTTGCTTTTGGCGGAGCAATCACTTTCAAAAATGCAAAAAAGGAAGAAGTGTTGCAAGCAATACCGCTAACGCAGGTGTTGTGCGAAACAGATTGCCCCTACATGACGCCCGTACCGCTAAGAGGTCAGCTCAACTATCCGCAATACGTCAAATACGTGATACAAAAAATGGCAGACGTCTACCAAATTAGTTTTGAACAGATGGACAAACAACTGCAGGACAACTGCTTTGCTTTTTTCAAAAAAATAAAACTGCACCAACAAGGACAAACGATATGAACAACTATGTCTACACTATAGGCACCAAACTGTACATCAATCTCACCAACAAGTGCTCCAACAACTGCGATTTTTGCATAAGACAGGGCAGAACGGGCATGAACGGTACAGAGTTGTGGATACAAGACCAACCGACAGCAGAAGATGTGATAGAACAATTGCCCGACAACCTCGACCAATACGACAGCGAAGTAGTATTTTGTGGCTTTGGCGAGCCCACGTACAACTTGGAGGCTTTGGAAGAGGTCGCAGCATATCTGCACTGCAAAGACAAGACTACCCGCATCAACACCAACGGACAAGCCAATCTTATACACAAAAAAGACGTATCGGACATTGTTGCCGACAGTTGTGACGTTGTCAACGTATCTCTCAATGCACCCGATGCACTTTCCTACCAAAAAGTATGCCACAGCATTTATGGTGAAAAAGCCTTTGACGCTATGTTGGAATTTGCCAAACTGTGCAGAGACAGAGGGGCAGAAGTAATACTGAGCGTAGTAGACAGCATAGGCGAACAACAGGTAAATAAGTGTCGCAAGCTGTGCCAGACGTTGGACTTGCCGCTCAGAGTGCGCATAAAGGAATAGTATGAACAACGTCAACTACGACAAATTGTTTTGTGACACTGTAAGTGCCATAAAAGCAATTCAAACGCCACCCACACTATTGCTCAATGTTTGTTGCGCACCCTGCCTGACATATTGTCTTACGCAGTTGTTGCCCTACTTTAGTATCACGCTGTACTACGACAACGACAACATAACAGAAGACAAAGAGTGGCAACATCGCCTCGATGAAGTGCAACGCTTGACCGACATAGTAAACAGTGGCAACTTTGTACAGCACCCTGTTGCACCATTGCAACTTGTTGTACCACAGCGCGATACAAAGCGCTATTTTGTATCAATAAAAGACTTGGAAAAGGAAAAAGAAGGCGGCAAGCGTTGCAATGCTTGTTTTGAGATGAAGTTGGAGCGTGCAGCCAAATATGCCAAAGACAACGGCTTTGACTACTTTTGCACCACTTTAAGCGTGTCCCCATACAAAAACAGTCAAGTACTCAACGCTTTGGGACAAAGCCTTGCTCAGCAATATCAAATTGATTGGCTATATGCCGACTTCAAAAAACGCAATGGCTACAAACAATCTATAGCGCTATCCCAACAATACAATCTCTACAGACAGCGCTACTGTGGCTGTGTGTATTCGCAAAGAGAAGCTCAAGCCAAAGATAGTACACCATCAAAGTAAACGGCATTGCCAGCTTGTAATATTGCACATATTACCCATGTTGCAATATGCCGATACGTTGATACTAAGGTATTGGGCATTACGCAATATACAAGACTATTAAACAACACAACACCCCTCGCGGTCTCGCGAGGGGTGTTGTTATATAGGAGAAGGTAATTTTGTGTATTTACACAATCTGTTTTTGTTAGTTTACTTTAGTAACATTAGCGCCCGTTGAGCTGTACGCACGCTCAGTAGTATAGTAGTAGGATACAGACACGGTTTCTTGATATGCAGTACCTTGTGCGTTCATTGTAGTTTGTTTGTCATAAGTACCGTCTTTCAAACTTTCAATAAAGTCCAACACCACGTATGTAGGTATAGCGTAGCCCATATTTTCGGTGTCGTCCTCTACAATTTTGAAACTGTTAACTCCTATTACTGCACAATAAGCATTGAACAACGGACCACCGCTGTTGCCGGGGTTGATTGTGGCGTCTGTCTGTATTGCCTTGGTAAGCGTACCGTCCAACTCCTCAAATATACGTAGAGGCGCAGACACAACGCCTGTCGTTACCGACATACCATAACCATTGGCATTGCCCATAGCCACTGCAAACTCACCATAATTGAGTTTTACCGTAGCATTTTCCGCAGTCGGATCGTCATGTTTGAAAAATACCGAATATGCAAAGTCTTTCAACTCATAGGAAGTACCGTCGTAGGTCGTTCCGCTTTCTCTAACTTTTATAAGAGCCAAGTCCAACGTTTCGTCATAGGCAATTATGTCGCAGGGCAACTGCACGCTGCTGTCTGCAAGATTGATGTACACGCTGCGAGAAACATAACTAAGGTTGTTGTACTGGCTGCTGTTTTCCAAACAAATAACGTGTGCGTTGGTGATAAGGTAGCCGTCCTCATTGATTGCAAACGCCGTCGCTTTGGAAGCAGTACTATTGGTAACCTCGTGTTCGGTGTAACCGCCCCAAGAGCTTTGCACTATTGTATATTTGTATTGTATGTACGAAGTGACCTCGTATGTAGTGCTCAGTCCTACCGTAGCTACCAACTCTGTCACGTTGGAATCGTTGACAGATGAATAACTACTTACTGTCTGTTGTGTGTTGTATATGGCTACAGGCTGACCTACAGAAAAACTGCACGCCGCAAACACCAAAATTGATGTCAACATCAATGCAATAGTGATGCCTGTCAATATTCTTTTTTTCATAGTTTTCACACCCTTTAGTATCTTTTGATTATACGTTAATATTAGTCTCACACTCTTAATAAAACCTTAAACGGTCTTGTGTGAAACTTTCAAGTTTGTTTAAGACACACTACTTCAGCAGTTCGTACTGACTGTTGTATATCTCAGCATAAAAACCGTCCAACTTAAGCAACTGTTCGTGTGTACCTTGCTCCACAATACTGCCGTTGTTGATGACAAGTATAATGTCTGCGTTGACAATGGTACTTAGTCTGTGTGCTATTACAAAACTTGTTCTTCCTTGCATCAACTCATCCATCATACGCTGAATAAGCAATTCGGTACGTGTGTCCACGTTGCTTGTAGCTTCGTCCAATATCAGCATTTTGCGGTCGGCAAGATATGCACGAGCAATGGTCAACAACTGCTTCTGCCCGCTACTGATATTGCCTGCGTCTTCGCTTATCTCGGTATCATAACCTTGTGGCAACGAACGTATAAAGTGATCTATATGCGCTTTTTTTGCGGCTTGCTCTACTTCCTCTTTGGTAGCGTCCGCCTTGCCATAGGCTATGTTGTCATACACACTTCCCGAAAATAGCCACGTATCTTGCAATACCATTGCAAACTGTCTGCGCAGTTTGTTGCGGTCTATTTGTGTTATGTCCACGCCGTCTATCAGTATCTTGCCGCTGTCAACATCATAAAAGCGCATAAGCAAATTGACTATAGTTGTTTTGCCACCGCCTGTAGGTCCTACTATTGCCACCTTTTGACCTGCTTTGACGCTGAGATTGAGGTTTTTGATAAGCGGCTTGTCTTTGTCGTAAGCAAAGTTGACATTGACAAACTCTACGTCACCCTTGCCAAGTGGCTGTTCTTCCGATGTAGCAAGGGGCATTTCTGCCGAATCGAGCACCTTGTACACGCGGTTAGCGCAGGCAACCGTTCTGTTGATACTGCCCATACCGTTGGCAATGGACTCAAGAGGGGCCGCCATCATCTTTGCAAGCAGTATTACTTCCACTATTTCGCCTACAGATACAATGTTGCTTATTGCAAAGTATCCACCGATAAGACACACGGCAACATAGGCTATATTGTTGGTAAGTGCCACAATAGGTTGTACAATGCCGCTCATCCACCAGCTTTTTTGTATCTGTTTGCCATACTCTTGCAAAATTTGCTCGTTTATCTTACTCTGACGTTGTTCGAGGTTAAACGCTTTTACCGTATCAAAGCCTGTGTAGTCCTCTTCTACAAAAGAATACAGCTTGCCGTTGACTGCACGGTACTTTTTCCAATATTTCTCACTTTTGGACGCTATGTACGCCGATAACAGTATAGAAAATGGTATAAGTACTGTTACCGCCAACGCCAACCATACGTTTATCATAACAAGCATTACCACTATTACAACAAGTTTGATAATACCGCTGATAAACAACTCGATAATGACGTGTATAGTTGTACTCATATTGGACACGTCATTCATCATACGCGATATAACTTCGCCTTTGGGCGTTCCGTCCACAAAAGCTATGGGCAGACGTTGCAGCTTGTCGCTTATACGCACACGCATACCATATGTATAGTAGCGTGAGGTGACGTTGGTCATCAGTACTACTGTCAACATAGACAACACAGCCGTACCGGCATAGGCAATGAGCAGTTTGATACACAACTCTATTACCTGCTTTTCGACAATAGGCGTACCTTTGGAATAAGCATACAGTATGTCCGATATTTCTCCCACGTAGTTGGGGGCAATTACACTCAACGCAACGTTGCCGCCACACACTATGGCAGTAAGTAGCAATGCCCACGCTATAGGTTTGAGGTCTTTGACTAACCTCAACACGGTACGCCTGGTAGAGTACTGGTCTTTGATGCGCTTTGTCTTGGTCTTACTCGCCGACATTGCCATCACCCCCTAACTGACTGTCGTATATCTCTTTGTATACCGAACAGTCTTTGAGCAGTTGCTTATGTGTACCACAACCCACAATTTTGCCTTCGTCCATGACGTACACTTTGTCACAACGCATAGCAGTTGCTGCACGTTGGGTAACGATAATTTGCGTTTTGTCTTTGAGGTACACATTGAGCTTGCGACGCAAGTTGCGCTCAGTAAGGTAGTCAAGCGCCGAAAAACTATCGTCAAATATGTACACCGACGCGTCTTTGATGATGGAACGAGCAATATTTACTCTCTGCTTTTGTCCACCGCTCAAGTTGCCTCCCGCTTGTATCAGTTTGTACTGCAAGCCCTCTTCGTGACTTTCCACAAACTGTTTTAACTGAGCCACATCCACTGCGTTCATCACTTGTTGTTCTGTAGCGTCTTTGTTGCCCATTTTGATGTTTTCTTCCACTGTGCCTTCAAAAATCATAGACTTTTGCAGAGCAATGGCAATGTTGTTGCGTACATCCGCCTGAGTAAGCTCCGAGTAGTCAACACTGTCCAACGTTCTGTTGCCACGCACATTTTCGTAAAAGTTCATTATCAATTTGACAAGGGTGGTTTTGCCACTGCCCGTGCCACCAATAATGCCTACCACGTCGCCCTTTCGAATGTCTATGTTGATATCGGTCAACACATCTTCGCCCTTGCCATCACCGTATGCAAAGTTGACGTGTTCAAACTTTATGTCGCCATTAAGCTGTCTGTCCGACTGTTCTTGTTGCTCTCCGTATGCCAAATTTGCTACTTCGTCGATACGCTGCATTGTTATTTTTATACGCGGAACAAAAGCTATTGTCCATGCCATTATCATAATGGCGTTGCCTATTAGCGCGATGTACTGAATAGTAGCAATAATATCTGCCGCGTCCAACCAACTGATGGTCTGCAAACGTCTGCTACCCACATATATTATTGCAACGGTAGCAATATTGAGCAACAACGTGCCCAAAGGCGTTATTATACCGCTTATTGTGTTGTTGCGCACAAAGCAGTTGCACATAACGCGTGTAGCCTTACTCGAACGTGCATGTTCGTAGCTATCTTTCTCAAATGCACGAATAACTCTTATACCCGACAAACGCTCGCGGATAATTTTGTTTTGTATGTCTGTGTACAATTCGCCTCGTTGCCAACGCTTTTCCATACCTTTGGTGATAAGCGCTATCACAAGCAAAATAAGTGGCGACACTGCAAGCAGAATAAGCGCAAGTACATAGTCGTACAGCATAGACAACACTACGCCGCCTACAAACATTACAGGAACTGTTACTACCACGTAGGGAAGTTGTCCTGCAATTTCTTCCAACCAACTTATATCTTCGGTGGTACGAGTAATAAGACTGCCTGTTCCCACTTTGCCAAACTTCTCTACATCCAACGAATTGACCTTTTCAAATACCTGCTTGCGCATAGTGACGCTAAGTTTGGACACCATAACGCTGTTAAGGTAGTTGGTAATAAGCGCAAAAGTCATAGACAGCAACGCAAGTCCCATCATTGCTCCGCACATCCACCATATGTAAGCCATATCTTCTTGTCTTATGCCAAATTCTATGATGTTGCTCATTACAAAAGGCATTAGCAACGAGCACACAGCAGACAATGCATACATCAGCATAACAGCAAACACAGTACCTTTATACGGCGCAAGATACTTAACTAACCTTAACACTTTTCTACCCCTCAAAACGCTTCAAAAAGCGTTTTTTTACATATTTATTGATACATTTTACACTACGCCGACAACGTTGTCAAAGGTTTGTTTGTACATAATAGCAACTATAAGTTTGACCGCTGTTTTGTACTACATAACGCAAATAAAGTTATTGTATTTGCTTGCCATCTTTAGTACCAACATTATACTTGTTTGCAACACAAAAAAAGCGACTGTGCATAGTTGCACAGTCGCACTTTGAGTACTTAAGTTAGCGCAATAGCAAGGTTGATGCCATAGCCATTGCTTCTTCTTTGCCCTCGGTAGGCAATAGACTTGCTATTAGCTCTATCAGCCAATTACCAAAGAAGTTGTTAGCATAAAATACGTTGACAAACCAACTTTCCGTCCATTGTTCACCAAGCATTTCTCTCAGTTTGATAATAAAGCCCACTTCTGAATTGCCCACAAAAGCTACAATAAGCGCAAATATAGCGTATGCTATACCCACTCCCAACAACATACCAAGCACTTTGTCGAGCACTTTGAATACGTGTATGGACGTAAACAGTTTTTTGAGCAACCTTGACAAAATAGCGTACAATATACTAAGCACAAGCATTGTTATTACAAATGCTGCTATCGAACGCCATGTAGGGTCTTCTATCAAATTAGACATCCACTGTGCAGGGTATTGATACAGATAAGCCGAACCTACGCTTACTGCAAATACGCCCAAAAAGCCAAACAGTTGAGACCAAAGACCTTTTATAAGACCTACAATCAATGCTACGGCAAAACAACCGAGTACTATATAATCTAAAACCGTCATATTTTCCCCCTTGTAAAAGCAAATACTTTGCCGTTTTGATAATTAACACAATTATAACTCAAAATATGTCTGTAGTCAATGTGTTGTGACAAATTGTGACAAATATGTATTTTGCTTTAAGTTATGTTAGCAACAAAATGTTGTTTGTACTTATACAACAGTCAGCTATAACAAATTGTTGGTAATTTTTTAATTTTTATTCAATTTTTTACTAACACATTACTTATTAAATTGCTACTGACACCAAATGCCGTTAGCAATATCAGTGCGTTACTATGCAAAGCCTCATTTGGATACACCATACCTTGGACGAATTAAGCATAATGCAGTTTTTTGCGTTTTGCGGCAAGACAGGATATAGACGCCACCGCGCCTAATGCCTCTGCCACCAAAACAGCCAACCATATACCGTCTGTGCCGAACAACGCAGGCATAACAAACACCATACCGCCGCGCAGTATCAAAGTACGAGCAAAGGACAACAAAGCGGACAACAAACCCTGTCCCAATGCGGTAAAATATGCCGAAGCAAATATATTGATACCGCAAAACAAATAACACAGCGCAAACAAGCGGAAGCCGTTTTCCGTCATTTCCAGCAGTTCGGTGTCGTAGCCTACAAATGCTTTAGACAGCGGACCTGCCAGCGCTTCGGACAAGCCTATCATGACAACCGATGTAATGGCAATGATTGTCACACTCTTTTTGAACACACTCTTTTGCTCAACGTCATTGCCCGAACCATAATTGTAGCTGACAATAGGCGCACTGCCAATAACAAAGCCCAAGAAAATTGCCACAAAGACAAAATCAACATACATCATTACCGAATATGCGGCAACACCCGATTCGCCAAGTAACGCCATAATGCGAATATTGTACAACATACTAACAACAGATGCAGATATATTGCTCAAAAGTTCGGACGAACCGTTGTAGCAGGCAATCAAAAATTGTTTGCCATAAAAGCGTGTTTTTCCCAGACGCAAAGTACTTTTGTTTTTGGCAAAGAAATATATCAGCGGAGCAAAACCGCCAATACATGCGCCAGCAACAGTTGCATAAGCTGCGCCTGCAATGCCCATACCCAATACGCCGATAAAAATATAATCCAGCAAAATATTAGTACCGCCTGCAATAAGCGTCATAATAAGACCAAGATGTGGTTTTTCTGCCACTACGAAAAACGTCTGAAACGCCGATTGCAACATAAACGGCACACTGCCTGCAAGCAAAATAGTACCGTAAGTTACGCAGTCTTCTATTATCAGCTCACTTGCGCCAACAAGCCATGCAAGCGGACAAATAAAGACAATACACAATATGGACGCCACTGCACCTAATACTATTATGCTGTAAATTATCATCGAAAAGTATCTGCGTGCCAAAGGTTGGTCACCTTCACCCAAAGTCTTTGCGACAATAGCACTACCGCCTGCGCCCAACATAAAGCCAAGCGCACCTACCACCATAAACACGGGGAATATTATGTTGACTGCACTAAGTGCCAGTTTGCCCACATAGTTTGATACGAAAAGACCGTCTACAATGGAGTAGACGGAAGAAAACACCATCATTATGATTGACGGCAATGTATATAGTAACAGTGTTTTATAAGTAAAATGCTGAGATAAAGTTATTTTCATAGCTATACCTTGTTAACTTCAATAAGTTGCAACTTAACAAAGTTGAAGGTATATGCTTTGTCAAATTGCTGTTATTTACGTTTTGGTGGCAACAAATTGAGATAATCTTCGTAAGTCTTGTCGGCTACTTGTTGCCAAGTAATGTACAAACGCTCAAAAGCGCCTTGTCGTACTCTGTTGAGATTGTCTTTGTCAGACAGTATTTCCACTATCTTGTCGGCATACTGCTCTACATTTTCTTCACACAAAAATCCCGTTTCGTTGTCCGTCACCGTGCAGGACGTAACACTACCCTTAAGATACAATCCGCACAGTTTTTGCGAAGCAGCCTCTATCTGCACTATAGAAGACACGTCATAGTTGGACGGAAAGACAAACAAGTCACTCCTCAAATAAAAGGCTTGTAGCATTGTCTTGTCAGATATTTTGCCTGCAAATGTTATGTTGTTGTCCAAACCGAGCTTATTTGCTTTCTTTTTCAATTCGTCCCCGTCCGGACCATCGCCGACATACACCATGTGGAAGGGAAAATCTCTCTTTTTGAGTTCACTCAGTACGTCCATTATGAAAAAGATATTTTTGAGTTTAGTTAGTCTTCCTACAAAAAGCAATACGTTTTGTTTGCCTTGTAGGTTATATTTTGCATTGATATTGTCAATAAGTTCTTGCGGATTTTGCGGATAAGTAAACGAAGTTGCGTTGGGCAACAACTTTACTTCACCCTTATAGCCGTAAGAAATCAACGTCTGCTTGCTGTATGCGTGCATTGTATACACACATTGCACGGAATTAAATATCCGCATTACACCACTTAGCAATATAGCTGTAAGCAAGCGAGAATGTGTACTGCGCAAAAAATCGCGCTTAAACTGACTATGAAAAGTGGCAACAGCAGGCAAATTGTGCTTGCGCGCATATTTTACCGCAAACTTACCCATGGTAAAAGGCGAATGAATATGTACGTAGTCTGCTTTTACCTGTTGCATAAGTTTGACAAAACGTTTGTCGCCAAATGGGTGAGCCAAGTCATAGTTGACAAATTTGTAATACGTGCTTTTGCAACCTATTACAAGATACTTTTGCAACACAATGTCATTGTTGTGCGCAGGTACGCAAGCTATGACGTTGACGTGTTGCATCAAACTTAACGCAAAGTTGTGCATAACTGTGACAACTCCGTCAATAATAGGATAGTATGCATCATTAAAAAGCAAAACAGTTTTTTTGCCGTTGTTACGATATTCTTCCAACGTATTCAACACATACTGTTTGTATTCTTGACTTCTGATATCCATAACTTCCTCTTAGATTGCTTGTTTTGATGCATTATACCATACTAACAAATCAAAGTCAACGTAGGTATTAGCTGTTAGACGTACACATTACTTGCGCTTTACAGCTTTACAAACTGTATTTGTCATTACAAAGTACACATACATGCATCTAAAGGCAACCAAACAAGTTGAACAAGCGCAACAAAAAAGCGGGCAACAAATAGTACCCGTTAAGTGCTAATATGCTTACTATGTCTTATCGCACTATACCAAACATCGCACTGCTAATATCGATGTATCATATTACAATGACCAACATTTTTATTTTACAAGCAAGGGTGTTTGTAAAAATTACAAGTCGTATGCAACGGTAAATTGCTAAAAATTTGCAACTACAGCCATCAAACGTTTTGAAATTGTCACAAAATGTGCTATTATACTATTACATTTGTAGCAAATGTATGTATTGAAGAAACATACACCACCTATAGCTATAACAATATTGTGGAGGCGTATCGAAGCGGTCATAACGAGGCGGTCTTGAAAACCGTTTGGGTGCAAGCCCACGGGGGTTCGAATCCCTCCGCCTCCGCCAAGCGGAACTGCGTTCGCACACGCAGTTCTTTTATTTTTGTCTAAAAGGCATTCCTGCAATTATAATACCAAGTTTAAGAGATATAAATAAAAAATAAATTAAAACAAATAAACACTCAATCATTATGATTGAGTGTTTAATTTTAAAGGTGAATTATACTATTAAGTGCAACAGATGAGAGAAAAAAAGGAGTTCATACAAATCTGTGGTAAAATAGAGTTGCGAAACAAAATTTACACCAGAGGAGACTTGTATGAACTACCGCCATTTTACCATAGAAGAGCGCTG
>CASEME010000023.1 GCA_949289125.1 uncultured Eubacteriales bacterium | reverse complement strand
GTACTTGGTCTGTACATAAGTAAAGCCATTGATACGAGAGATAATGTATGCAGCGTCTTTGCCAAGACCGTTGAGGATAACGCGGAGAGGTGTTTTTCTTACCTTGTTGGCGTTACGTGCAATACCGATTGCGCCTTCTGCAGCGGCAAAACTTTCGTGACCTGCCAAAAATGCAAAGCACTTGGTATCTTCACGGAGCAATTTTGCAGCAAGGTTGCCGTGTCCCAAACCTACTTTACGTTGGTCTGCAACAGAACCGGGGATACAAAAACTTTGCAAGCCAAGACCAATAGCCTCTGCTGCATCTGCTGCGTTTTTGCAGCCTTTTTTGATTGCTATAGCGCAACCTACTGTGTATGCCCAAACAGCATTTTCAAATGCGATAGGTTGAACGCCTTTTACTATTTCTTCTACGTTGATGCCCTTATCAAGGCAAAGCTTGCGGGCTGCTTCCAAACTGCCGATTCCGTGTTTTTTCAGTTCGGCATTGATTTTGTCTCTTCTTCTTTCATAACCTTCAAATGTTATTGACATTATTGCCTACCTCCCTTACTTTTTACGCGGATTGATGTAAGAAGCCGCACCTTCAAAACGTCCGTAATGTTTCTTAGCCTTTTCCAAAGCCTCGTTGCCGGATACACCCTTGCTGATGTTATCCATAAGTACGCCAAGATTGATGTACTCGTAGCCGATAATTTCGCCTTCCTTGCTCAAAGCAAGCTGTGTGATGTAGCCTTCTGCCATCTCAAGATATCTCGGTCCTTTAACTTTGGACGAGTAGATTGTGCCAACCTGACTTCTAAGACCTTTGCCCAAGTCTTCAAGACCTGCACCAATAGGCAAACCTGCGTCAGAAAAAGCAGACTGACTTCTGCCGTATACTATCTGCAAGAACAACTCGCGCATTGCCACGTTGATAGCATCGCACACAAGGTCGGTATTGAGCGCTTCGAGCAGAGTTTTGCCGGGCAAAATTTCTGCTGCCATAGCTGCAGAGTGAGTCATACCCGAACAACCGATAGTCTCAACAAGCGCTTCTTCGATAACGCCGTTTTTGATGTTGAGCGTCAACTTGCACGTGCCCTGTTGGGGTGCACAGCAACCGCATCCGTGCGTCAAACCGCTGATGTCTTTGATTTCGTAAGCCTGTACCCACTTGCCTTCTTCGGGGATGGGAGCAGGACCGTGGTTGCAACCTTTCTTAACGCAGACCATTTCGTCTACTTCTCTTGAATATTGCATACGTTTTTTGTCCTCCAAAAAAATTTTGTCTTTCAACAACTTAGTTATTATAACACAAAATGTTGCCGTTAGCAATGCCTACAAGATAAATTTGCAATCACTATTTTTGGGGGCAGTCTTAATTTTTTTTGATAACTGCACCCACCCTATACTGTAGACAGCAAAGGCTTGTATTTGCATATAGAAACAAAAAACAGACAAACTCTGTTAGCAAAGTTTGTCTGTTGTTATTTATTATTGTCTGTCAGTAGGTTTTCTTTCTGCCTTGGGACGAGGTTTTACAAAGATAAGCACTACTATTGCCACAGCACACGCTACAGCAACGCATATAAGCACTATCTTCCAAGAGTCAAATGCCTCCGTTGTAGGATCGGCTTTGGTGGTAAGTATTTTGAGCTCAAGCTCATTGGTCATACCATTTTTGTCCTGTGCATGATAAACAACTTTGTAGATATACTGAGGTTGTCCATCCACTGTGGTAGATACTTCGTTTGAGCCGGGAGTAAGCACGCCTGCATCGGTGATAAAGTTATCATAGCCTTTGGTAACTTCTTTGGTATCGCTATTGAATATTGCTACATATTCGCCATTTACAAGTTTGTAAACAATATAGTAGCTCTTTTCTACACCTGCAAGGTCTGTATAAGTAGGTGTAGGTATTGTGTATGCTGTGCCTGCGGGTGTACCCGATGTTTCTACCTTTTTCTGAGTAGAAGTAAGTTCAATTTCGGGAGCTGCTGTGTCGCGCACATCAAATTCCAAATAATTTGCTTCAGTAGTAAACGTAACTTCGTTGCCTGCCTCGTCAGCTACTACAAAACGGAACTTCCAATGACCTGTCTCGGTGAGGTCTATACTTTCTGTCTCGCTTGTCCACTCGCCGTCAAGAGCTTCACCAGATTTGCGATATTCAAAACGAACGTTGAGCATCTTGGTGTTGTTGACAGTTGTGCCGCCTTCTTCCTCAACAACAGCTGTGGACTCGGTAACATATTTGGTATCGCTCAACCAGCCTGTAGGCAATACAAATTCGTCCGTTGCTTCCACCCAAGAGTTGGGAAAAGCACCTTCGTTGGCAGAATTGGTAACCCATGCTTTGATACCTGCTTCGTCAATAACGGGAGCCTCTGTATCCACTACCAATATAGCAATAGAAGAAAACGTAGTTGTGGCATCTGCTGTATAGTAATCGGCAAACGCATAGTAGGTGACGCTTGCACTCTCTGTATCTACAGTAGGTACACTGTCCTTAACAGCACTACCGCCGTTGAACAATGTTCCTGCGTCCAAAGTAGCAATGTCTTCTTTGGATACTTCTGCATAGAAGTAACCCGTAGCGTCTGTTGCCGGTGTGTATGTGAAAGTTTTGTTGACATAATAATATGTGTCGTCGCTTTTGGTGACGTTGGCGCCGTTTACCTTAAATGTGCCTGCAGAAGGTGTAGTTGCCGCAAACGCAGTAACTGATACCATACTCATAGCAAAAGCCAACACAAGCAAAATGCAAATAATTGCTCTTTTCTTCACTATAATATCCTCCGAATATAGAAAAACAACACATAACAAAATTTTTGTTGTTCTTCCGCTTGCAAAAGGGCATAACTCACCCATATTTGCACTATCTACTGTATTTTACATTCAAACAGCGGCAATGTCAAACGTTTGTAATAATACGAACAAAAAAAATATTGTGCGCTTATACTAAATTGACGCATTTTGTGCTTCACAATACCAAGGAGACGGAAAACACAATGAACGGAAGTCAACTGTTATATATTATTACAACGGCAATAGCCGTATCGTTAGACAGTTTTTTTGCAGGATTTGCCGTAGGCAACAAAATTAAAAATAGCTTTTCCTTGCCTGTCTGCGCAGCACTGCTTACCCTCGCGATGTGTCTTGTGGCGGCATTGCCCGTAGTGATGATAAAGCAATATATAGACCAAGATATACTCGGTACCGTTGGGGCTTGCATATTGCTTGCAGTAGGATTGCTTAATATGGTAAGTACAGACAACAAACCTACTCAGCACAACGGCTCGTATATAAAACAATGTATTGCCATTGGCTTTGCCGTAGCGTTGGACGCAACAGTTGCTTGCGTATCGCTTACAGTTATGAACTACAATGCCGTTGTGGTAGCTTTGATATTTTCAGCAACCCACCTCTTGACTGTATGGTTGGGACAAAAACTTGCCAAAACAAAAAAAGTTGCTTTGGTACTTAACAAATTTGATTGGTTGGGAGGTGCTATGCTAATTGCACTTGCTGTCGTAAAATGTATATGATTGGTATATTTTACAAATAGTTTACCAATTTGTGTATAAAAGTTTACAACTGCCCTTTATAATGACTTTATAGACTACGTCGCATATAATATGGAGGGTAGCAATGACTACAGCAGAGATTATTGAATGTATTGCCCAATTATTAGCAGGACTTGGCGTATTTCTTATCGGCGTCAAACTGTTGTCGGACAACGTAGAAAAACTTGCTAACGATAATATTCGCAAACTATTTGGCAAAGCGTCCAAAAACAAGCTGATTGGCGTGGGCGTTGGTACTGTTACTACGGCGCTTGTACAAAGTTCCAGCCTGACAACAGTTATGGTTGTAGGTCTCGTCAATGCAGGCGTTATGACGCTGTATCAAGCAACGACGGTAATCATGGGCGCTAACATCGGTACCACCATTACTGCGCACATCGCGTCCCTCAACTCTCTGTCTATATCCACCTACCTTATGGTGCTTGCTTGCATTGGTATATTTATTACCATATTCAGCAAAAACGAAAAGGTGAAGATTATTGGTGAAGGTATTGCCGGACTTGGT
The DNA here is from genome assembly GCA_949289125.1 of uncultured Eubacteriales bacterium. Taxonomy (GTDB): domain Bacteria; phylum Bacillota; class Clostridia; order Christensenellales; family CAG-314; genus CASEME01. The sequence goes on along the minus strand of CASEME010000023.1, from coordinate 45,463 downwards.
TTGATATTTGTAGGTCTCGAATATATGTCGGCTGCAATGACGGCTGTACGTCAAAGCCCTGCAATTTCTGATTTGTTGACATCGGTAGGCAATCCGTTTTTGCTATTGCTAATTGGTATAGTATTTACTGCGCTTATACAAAGTAGCTCGGCAGTGACTGCAATACTTATTGCTATGGCAGGGGGCGGACTTGTAATAGGTACAGGCGGCAACTCCATATTGTATGTAATATTGGGTACAAACATTGGTACCTGTGTAACAGCGTTGCTGTCGTCGGTGGGCGCATCTACCAACGGCAAACGTGCCGCAGTAATACACTTGATGTTCAACGTGTTTGGCTCGGTAATTTTCCTCATATTGCTGCTGAGTTGGCCTACCTTTATGGATATGACATTTGCAAGCTGGTTTGGCAATGTCAGCACACAAATAGCTATGTTCCACACATTCTTCAACGTACTTTGCACTGCTATCTTTTTGCCTATGACAAAGTGGTTTGTCAAACTGTCCGAACTGATTGTACGCAACACGAAGAAGAGCAAAAAGACAACTTCGTTGCCGTTGTTGGACAAGCGTCTTATTGGTACACCCAACGTAGCTATACAGAACGCACGTGGACAAGCGGCAATAATGTTGGACATGGCTATGCAATCGCTTGATACCGCTATGAGCGGATTTAACGAATACACTACGGCTCAGACACCTCAGGTGCTAAAATCTAACGACAAAATAATAGATATGAGCCAACAGTTATCTGACTACCTAATATCTATTTCTGCTGCAGACATTACACTAACAGACGAAAAGAGAGTGCTTGATTTGCAACACAACATTGGCGACATCGTGCGTATAAGCGAATTGGCAGAAAATATTACAAAATATACGGACAGAGCAGTAAAAGAAAGCCTTACTTTTTCGGAAGCTGTGCATGTACAGATAAAAGAAATGAAAGCACTGCTCGACCAATTAGCCGACACAGTAAAAAAATGCTTCAATGCTGATGCAAATATTAGTGAAATTGCACAAATTGCCGACAAGTTGGAACAAGAAGTAGACGACAAACGCAAAAGCATAATCAACGACCACATAACGCGCCTCAACAACGGCAGTTGCAAAGTGGAAAACAGCAGAGTGTTTATCAACCTTGTGTCCAATTTGGAAAGAATAGGCGACCACCTCACATTTATAACGCACGCATCCTATCAGCAATAACAGTTGTCAAAATTGTAAAAATATTGTATAGTACTTGTAACAACACTTGTTGCAGGTGAAATATGGACAATCTTATTTATATACTTGACGCAGACACCAAGAACGCACAGACAATTAAGTATGCACTTAGCAATACTAATTGTCAGTGCGTTTTGTTTGACAATGCACAAGACTACAAAAATGCGTGGGAACACGCCGTGCCCGATGTGGTGATATCGGACGTTATTTTGCCCGATGGCAACGGCATAGAATTGATGCGCACGTTTAAGGTCAACCATCAGGACGTGTGGTACATAATAATAAGCGCACTAAGCGATGAGATAGACATTGTGCGTGCCTTTGAGCAAGGGGCAGACGACTACCTTACCAAACCGTTTGGAGTGTTGGAGTTGGTGGCACGTATCAATGCAGTATTTAGGCGCAACAACGGACACAGAGTGACTACTGCGGGTGAATTTGTGATAGACAGCGAGGCTATGACAATACACTATCGTGGACAAGAATTGATGTTGACCAACAAAGAATTTCGCCTGCTCAGAGTATTGATAGACAATGCAGGCAAAGTGATGCGCAGAGAAAGTCTGCTCAACACAGTGTGGGGATACGAATCGGGCGCAACGCGCACACTTGACAATCATATTGCACGTCTGCGCAAAGCAGGTATCAACGTAGAAACAGTGTTTGGCGTAGGATACAAATTGAAAATATAATTGGCCCCCACCAAAACATTGCAATTAGCACAACACAAATTGAACACAACAAAACTGCCCTGTATTATACAAGGCGGTTGTTTTTTGTTGTATTGTTAGTCCAAATTGGTACTGACGTTAGGTTTTTTGTTGTCAAACAGAGGTATGCCGTCCTTATTGTCCTCGCTATCGGTGTGTATATCGAGATACTTAGCAATATTAAAGCGCGTCCAAGGTTCTTTTTCGGGCGGATAACTGACAAACACCATACGCTCTTTGGTAACAGGATGCAAAAACTCCAATCGGTATGCCCACAAAGCAAGATTGTGACCTTTTGCCAAAGCGTCACCGCCATAGCGTGCGTCGCCAAACAGCGGACAGCCTATTGCCGAAAACTGTACACGTATCTGATGTCCTCTGCCTGTGCCCAACTGCACTTTGACAAGGGATACCACATCGTGAAAGCTCTCCAACACGTTGTAGGTGAGCTCGGCACGTTTGGCATCGCTATCACCTACCGTTGCTACATACACGGTGTTTGTAAGCGCATTTTTTTTGAGATAGTTGACAAGCTGTCCCGACTGCTCTTTGGGGCAGTTGAGCACGGTTGCAAGATAGGTCTTGACCATCTCGTGGTCACGTATCTGTTGGGACAAACGTGCGGCACTTTTGCTGTTGCGTGCAAATACCATCACACCGCCTGTAGGTCTGTCCAATCGGTGCACAAGCCCAAGGTACACTTCGCCTTGTTTGTTATATTTGTCCTTGATGTAGGACTTTAACAGCGTAAGCAAATCGAGGTCGCCCGATTGGTCTGCCTGCGAAGGTATATTTTGCGGTTTGACCACTACCAATATGCTGTTGTCCTCATACAGTATGGGGACATCGTCCATAGTAAATTGATGTTTTGCCATTTTTTACTCCTTACCCACAAACAAACCGCTTGCCCCGCAAGGCAACACGATGCCCTCTTCTTCTGTGGGCAAACAAACCTCGTAGGCCTGTATTGTTCCGTTGAGCTTGATACACTTTGTTAATATATTTTTGAGTACTGCCGGTTGCAACCCTGTTGTATAACTGTTGATAAGCACAAAGAGCGGTTGGTCGCTCAATACTTGTGCACAAAGTTGCACAAAGTCGGCTATGTCGGACTCTATTTTCCATATTTCGCCGTTGTTGCCACGTCCGTAGCTTGGGGGATCCATAATGATTGCGTCATAACGTCTGCCACGCTTAATTTCTCTACTGACAAACTTGCGACAGTCATCCACAATGTACCTTACAGGACGGTCGGACAATCCCGACAAAGCCATATTCTCTTTGGCACGCTCGACCATATTTTTGGCAGCGTCCACATGGCACACGCTTGCACCTGCTGACGCACACGCAACTGTTGCGCCTCCCGTATATGCAAACAAGTTGAGTACCGATATAGGTCTGTTGGCGTTTTTGATAAGGTCTATCATAGTAGCCCAATTTACCGCCTGCTCGGGGAATAGCCCTGTATGCTTAAAGCCCATAGGTTTGACTGCAAAAGTGAGGTTGCGCCAACTGACATGCCACTCTTCGGGCACTTTGGTGTTGTACTGCCAATGACCGCCGCCTGTTTCGCTTCTCAGATAGCGCGCATCAGGCTTGGCTATCTCTTGAAAAGGTCGTGACCAATGCCAGATAACCTGCGGATCAGGACGGAGCAGGCAGATATTTTTCCACCGCTCCAACTTTTCGCCGTCGCCCGTTGCTATCACTTTGTAGTCTTTCCACTCTGTGTTAATCTTCATATTGACACTCTCTCATTAAGCCTTGCTAAGACTAAGCACCACTTGGTGACCGTTGATGTCCCACTGCTTACCCTGACAGCCTTTTACGTACTGTATGCTATCTGCCAAGGTATCGCTTGCAATGCTGTCGGCAAACTTTTTGATGACAGACTGCATCTTTTTGTCTGCATCATAGTGTATCACAATATGGTCGGTAACTACAAAGTCGCTTTCCTTGCGCATAGTTTGCACTTTGGATACCAATTCGCGCTCCAAACCTTCGTCTATCAGGCTATTGCTCAAAGTTGTATCCAACACAACTGTTATGCCGTGGTCGGACACTGCGCAATATCCCTGCTTGTTTTGCGAAGATATAAGCACATCGTCCAATGTCAACTCTACAGGCTGTCCGTCAACGTCCAAAGTATATGTTTTGCCACTCTTGACAGTGTTGACAAGCTCGGTTGCTTTGTCGCCCAAGTTGGCAAGCGTTTCTCTTATTTTGTTGAGGATTTTGCCGTACTTAGGACCTAAAGTGCGCAGTTGCGGTTTTACTTCGTAGCCTGCAAACTGCTCGAGGTCGTCCGTTTTTACAACGCGTTTGACATTGAGCTCGTCTGCCACCACATCGCGCATTGCTTTGCTAAGAGTGACATCTCCGCACACATACAACTTGCTAAGAGGCTGACGATTTTTGATATTTGCCGTATTGCGCGCACTTCTGCCCAATACAACAATATCCAACACAAGCTCCATAGACTTGTTGAGTTTGTCGTTGATAAGTTTTTTGTCTGCTTTGGGCCAATCGCAAAGATGCACTGACTTAGGCGCGTCTGCAAAGAAATTGGGAACAAGGTTTTGGTATATGCTCTCTGCTATAAATGGTACAAAGGGCGCACATACTTTGGCAAGAGTGACAAGCGTTGTGTACAGTGTTACATACGCAGCCTGCTTGTCTGCTGTCCAATCTTTGCCCCAATATCTTTCTCTTGAGCGGCGCACATACCAATTACTAAGCATATCGGTAAAGTGCTCGATACTGCGTGCGGCTGTTGTTATGTCGTACTTGTCCAAGCATTCGCCTACGGTTATGATAAGACGATTGAGCTCGCTCAACAGCCACTTGTCCATCAAAGTCAACGTACAATCTTTGAGGCTGTACTTGCTTGGATCAAATTGGTCTATATCGGCATACAGCACAAAGAAAGCGTACGTATTCCACAACGTACCCAAAAAGCGACGTTGCGTTTCGGATACTGCCTCATCGTAGTAACGGCTGGGCAACCAAGGCTGACTTGCCGTGTAGAAGTACCAACGCACTGCGTCTGCACCCTGCTTGTTGAACGAATCCCAAGGATCGACAACGTTGCCCTTGTGCTTGCTCATCTTGACGCCGCGTTCATCGCCTACAAGCCCCAATACAATACAATTTTTGAAAGGCGCTTTGCCAAACAACAGTGTTGATATGGCAATAAGAGTATAGAACCAACCTCTTGTCTGGTCTACCGCTTCGGAAATGAAATCGGCAGGGAAGTTTTGTTCAAACAGTTTTTTGTTTTCAAACGGGTAATGGAACTGTGCATAAGGCATACTGCCACTATCAAACCAACAGTCTATCACCTCTTTTTCTCTGTGCATTGTGCCACCGCACTCACATGTCCACGCCACTTCGTCTATGGCAGGACGATGAAGTTCGATATTTTTGCTGCAACCGGACAGCTCAGAAAGCTCTTTTCTGCTGCCAACAACATGCACTTTGCCGCACTTGTCGCATATCCACACAGGCAAGGGAGTACCCCAATATCTGTCACGCGATATGCCCCAATCGATGACGTTTTCCAAAAAGTTGCCCATACGACCGCTACCTATTGTGGGCGGTATCCAGTTGATGGACGAATTGACTTCAAAAAGTTGGTCTTTGACGGCTGTCATTTTGACAAACCAAGACTTGCGTGCGTAATAAATTAGCGGAGTATCGCATCTCCAACAATGGGGATAGCTGTGCTCAAACATCAATTCTTTGAACAAAGTGCCGTTGTCTTTCAGCTTGCGAATAATCAGCTTGTCTGCCTCTTTGCAAAATACGCCTGTAAGGTCGTCGCAACCTTCCACAAACTTGCCGTCTTCGCCTACCAGCTGTACAAAAGGCAAATCGTAATTGCGACCAACGTCAGCGTCCTCACTGCCGTATGCAGGTGCAATGTGAACAATACCAGTACCGTCTGTCAAAGTTACGTACTCGGCATTAGTGACAAAGTGACATTTTTTGCCTTGCAAATCTGTAAAATTGAACAATGGCAAGTACTCGCAGTATTCGTAGTCTTTGCCCTTTTTGACCTCTGTGATAGTATATGTGCCCTCTTCAAAGTGCTTGGCAACAAGCTCTTTGGCAAGTATATAGTTGACACCATCGCTGTTGACTGTAGCGTAGTCAAACTCTGCGTTCATACACAGCGCAACGTTGCTGGGCAGTGTCCAAGGGGTAGTAGTCCATGCAAGAAAATACGTATTGGCTTTGTCTTTTAGCTTAAATTTAGCAATTACACTCTTTTCTTTGACGTCCTTGTAGCCCTGCGCTACCTCGTGTGAAGACAACGCCGTTCCGCATCTGGGGCAGTAAGGCACTATCTTGTGACCTTTGTACAACAGCCCTTTTTGATAGATAGTCTTTAGTGCCCACCACTCGGACTCAATGTAGTTGTTGTCGTATGTGACATAAGGATTGTCCATATCCACCCAATAGCCAACACGCTCGGACAGACGCTCCCACTCACCTTTGTACTTCCACACACTTTCTTTGCACTTCTCTACAAAAGGTGCAATGCCATAAGACTCTATTTGCTTTTTGCCGTCTATGCCCAAAAGTTTTTCTACTTCAAGCTCTACAGGCAAACCATGAGTATCCCAACCGGCTTTGCGCAACACCTTTTTGCCTTTCATCACCTCATAACGAGGTATGAGGTCTTTGATAGAACGTGTAAGCACGTGACCTATATGCGGCTTGCCGTTGGCTGTTGGCGGTCCGTCATAAAAACTAAACGTACCTTTGCCTTTGGCTGTTGTCTGCTCAAAAATTTTGTTTTGCTTCCAAAAGTCCATTATCTCACGTTCACGCGCGACAAAGTCTAAACCTGTGGATACCTTTTTGTAACCGGACATAATTCACCTCTTAGTAGTAATAAAAAAAACTCCGTCGTTTGAAACAACGGAGAATATTCCGAATAACCATTCAAACTTGTGTACGGCAACACCACTGTATAGATGATGTGCGATACATTGTTTCTGTAACGGGAAACGCCCGTCCGCAACTACTTGGCAAATATTACTTGCCTTTGGCGACGGCTGCTTGTACGGTGATAACAAAGGGCGGCATGCTACGTTTTTGCACCAACCAAACGCTCTCTAAAGCAACCATATCCCACTGCCTTGTCCGCACTCAGACGCATGTGGTATTAAACTGTAAAAATATTGTAACTTGTGTAGCTATAATTGTCAAATATTTTTGTAAACTTTGACAACTATATAATGTGTCAGTTGTCTTTGGGAGCGTCTTTGCATTGCAGTTTGCGCTTGTTACCCTGCTCGTCCACAATATATGTGTTTTCCAACGTCGCAACAACACCCTGACGCCACTCTTGAAGATATTCTTCACGCAACTTTTTTTGTTCTTGCTTTTCTGCTTCCGTCAAGCCTTCACTTTTGGACTTTGCCGCCAAAAAGTTGATACGCTCTATCTTTTGTTGCAACATAAGCTGCTCCTTTATTGTAACAGGGTGCTTTGTTTACCAAAACACCCCGCATTGTATGCAAATACTGTGCATTTGCAGTTGACAGTTGCTGCCGGAACGGTATCTGAGTAGGTGACTACTCCAAAGCTACCTTGTGGCACACGTCACTTACGACTTAGTGCTGCTTCATCCCTGACCTGACACGGTTCACCGTTGGACATTGCACAAGACCTTGGTATCAACATTCCTTGCTCATTCCTGCTTCCCACAGCAAAAGCCGCCTACAACATTCAGCCTCGCTGTAGCGGATTGCGAGTAACAGGGCACCGCTAGCTCCCCGCTTAGCACAGTGCTAATATTATACCCTATTTTGCAATATTTAGCAACGCTTTTGCGGCACTTTTAGTATCAAAGAAGGTACACCAACTATTGTTGCTACCGACAATGTGCGTACAATGCCCCAAAAACGATACAAAAGCTATTGCAATCTGTCCCAACGTATGGGCGTCAAAAACTCTTTGATAAGATGATTGCGGTTGAGATTTCTACCCAATAGCCACATCAGCTTGGCTACAATACTTTCGAGCGTCATATCTTCGGCATCAATCACGCCCAACTTGGCAAGACGGTGACCTACTGCGTAACGAGTCATATCGCTGCCCTCGTGCGTAACCTGAGTGGTCATAACAATTATTTTGCCGTTATCAATAAGCCTGCGTATTTCCTGATAAAAACCGTCACTGTCATAATTGGGCATACCGCCTACGCCAAAGCCTTCGAGCACAATGGCATCATATTGATTGCCAATAAGCCCTATTATGGACGAGTCCATACCGGGGAACATTTTGACTACAAACAAGGACGGGCGCGCAACGCAACAGAACTTCACTTCGCTCTGCTCGCTTTCTTCTATATAACGTCTTACCTTGCCGTCCACTATTGCCACTTCGGGGAAGTCTATACTTGTAAAAGCATTGTAACTTTTTGTACGTGTTTTGCGAGCACGAGTACCCAATATTACTTTGTTGTCAAACAAAATGTGTACACCTGTGGACATATCGTCACAAGCAAATATTAGCGCATTGATAAGATTGTTGCGCGCATCGTTGTCTCTTAAGTAAATGGACTTTTGCGAGCCTGTAAGTAGGACAGGCTTGCGGTTGTTGCTTATCATATACGACAGCGCCGCTGCCGTGTATGCCATAGTGTCTGTGCCGTGAGTAATGACAAAAGCGTCGTACTTTTGATAATTTTGCTCAATGCACTTTGCCATACCTATCCAATGCTCGTAGCAAATATTGGTACTGTCCAAATTGTACAGTTGATATGCAGTGACCTGACAGATATCTTTGGCTTCGGGCACATACTCCAATAGTTCTTCCGAAGTAATATCGGGAGCAAGCGAACCGTTGTCTGTCTGTTTGGAAGCGATTGTACCGCCTGTAGCTATAAGCAAAACTTTTTTCATAACAATACCTCGTGTGTTGTTATTATACCATTGTTGGCACGTACTGTAAACGTTTTTTTAACTGCAACAAAATAGTTAAAGGTTGGCATACATTACATTGCCTGTAGAATACAAAGTGAATGCGCAAAAAACATCTCTCCGCCAATTAGCGGAGAGATGCTGTTGTGTTGTAATTATGGATATTAGTCATCCCAGAAATCACGGTGACAGTCTTTGTAGCCGTCACTGAATTGATAACGGTACACTTCTTCGCCCTGTTCGTTGGTTGTTATCCACACTTTGAAGTTGACATTTTCGCCGTCTATGCTTGCTCTTACTGCTATCTTGCGAACGTTGTTTTCCATTTCGTCGTCAAAGTACAGTACATTGGTTTTGCCGTCTTTCATAACAGACATCTTGAGTTCTGTTTCGCCATTTTCACTTTCGTGCTCAAGCGTTGTGCGCTCCACCAATTTGTTGTTTTGATATACGGAGTAAGAAATTTCGTTTTCTGTCTCTGTGCCGTTGTGTTCTTCCTCTGTGGATGCTTCGGAGGTCATTTTGATATAACTGTTTTCACCTGTATAAGCTGTAAATGTTCTTTCGCTTTCGCTCTCGCCCACTTCAGATTCTGTTTGTGAAAAACCTTCTACTGCAAACTCTTGTTCGTTGATAAGAAGTACACCCTCAATGCTGTAGTTTTTCTCAGTTTCTTGATCATTGTCCCAACGGTCGTCATCGTCATCGTCACGGTCTCTGCCAGCAACCAACTCTGTCTCGTTGTAGTACAATGTATAAGAGATTGTTGCACCTGTCATATCGCTGAATGACACAACTTCTTTGTACTGATATTCAGGTCTGTCCGACTCGGTAACTTGGCTATTTATTGTCGAGTTGCCCATAATACTTTCCACAAGCGCCATGTACTCGTTGATTGTTGCCAGTTGTTCGTCTGTCAACTGTCCGCTGACGTTACCGCCCTGTCCACCTTGTTGACCATTGCCACCCTGTTGACCGTTGCCACCTTGTTGTGTGCCCTCTCCTTCGGGAGTTGTGGGATTGTTAGTACCATCGTCAGGCGTTACAGGCTCCGTGCCCTTTGTTGTGCCTTCTGTTGTGCTGTCGGTTGCGCTAAGTTTTGCAAATGTCTGTTGCGCTGTTCCGCTTGTTGCTGCATCTATCAAAGTTGCAACTGACGCTGCGCCATACGCATAAAACTCTTGTGTAGAGTTGATGTTGAATATTCCATCACCGTTAGTAGTATTGTTTGTAGTATTGCAAGCTACCATAGCTACTGCAGATAGCACCAACACTACTGCCAACATAATTGCAAATATTTTTTTCATATACGTTCTCCTTTTGTTGTATTGTAAGGTAACTTGTACCCTCGTACACTATAACAACAGGCTACTTGGCAGAATTGTTGGTAACTTTCAAAAAAATTTTCAAATATTTTTTAATCGTCGTCATCATTGTCATCATCGTCGTGATTACCGCCTTGCCAACCTTTATGGTCGTTGCGGTCACAGTCGCTGTAACTGCCGTCAGAATACTCGTAGCGATATACGCTATTGCCGTTTTCTTCCACTATGCTTACTACAAAGTTGATTGATTGGCCGTCCATACGCGCACTTACAGAAAATTTGTATTGATTGCCCTTGGAGGCGTTGCGGAAAACAAGCCTGTTGGTACTGCCGTTTTTGCTGACATTGAGCACAAGTTCTATTTCGCCACCTTCCTGCTCGTATTCGGCAACGGTGCGCTCCACCTGTCTTCCGTCCTGATATATTGTATAAACATATTCTTTTTCTGTCTCGTTGTCCTCAGCTTCACTCTCATTTTGCTGATGCACTTCGATGTACGAATTTTTACTGTAATTGCCCGTGCTGTCTACCGAGGTGTATGCACGAAAATACATTTCCGTCTCAGATTCGCCTTGCTCTGTTTCTGATACGTATTCGCCTTCTACAGGGTACTCGTTGCTTCCTATTTGCAGAACACCTTGGATATTGTAAGTTTCTTCCTGCTCATCGTGTTCGGTATCAACGCCTACAAGTATTTTGTTGTAATACATTGTATAGCTGATTTTTGCACCTGTGATGTCCGTACTGTTGATAGTCATGACGTACTGATACTCGGCACGGTCGGACACTGCGCCGCTATGAGTAATTTTGGAGCTACCAAGCAACTCTTCCACCAATGCCATATAGCCGTTGACTGTTTGCATCTGTTCGTCGGTCAACGTATTGCTTTTGCCATATCCGTCAGACATACTGAACATCTCCACTGTGTCGGCAACGGTTACAAAAGTCATATCCGATGCAACAGCTACCGTTTGCGGTGCATTGCTGTCTATCAGTGCGCCTATGGAAGCGGCACCGTATGCGTAGAAGTCATCGGTAGTTACTATGTCGTCAAACTTGCCGCCAATGTTTAGCCCACCATTACCCGATGGAAGGGCAAAAAGTATTACACCTGTAACAATTACAAGCACCAAGAGTATAGCTATAAATACAGGCAACCGTTTGGAAGAAGTATGCGTTGTTGCTGTACCGCCTGTATTGTAAGCAACGCTTTGCGCCCTTACAGATGTTAGCCCCAAATCTGCTTTTATTTCGTCTTTGATATTTTCGTCAGGCAAAATATTGCTTGACTGCTGTTTTAAAAGTTTTTTTATGTCTTTCATATTTCGCCCTCCTCGCTAAGAATATTGCGTAGTTTTTTCAACGCTTGATTGTTTTTCCAAGTGACTGTTGCCAATGGCATAGACAACAGTTTGGCAACTTCGTGCCGTTTGTAACCGGCAACCTGACACAACATCACAATCTGATAATCTTGCTCACTCAACACTTTGCGCGCCACCTCAAACACATAAGGCAACTCCGTCTCGGTAGTTCCGTAGCGGTAGCTCTCCTCTTCAAAGTCGGTAAGCGTTTCCTTTTTGTGTTTGTCCAAATAATTGAGTGCAAGGTTTTTGCCTATTCGCAAAAGCCAACCCAAAAAGTTGGTGCCCGATTGATAAGAAGTTAGGTTGCGCATTGCCCTGACGTATGTATCGTGCAACAGATCTTCTGCCACCGCTTTTACCTTGACTACATACAGTATGCCAAAATACACTGCTTTGGAAGTGTTTTGGTAAATGTAATCAAAGGCGGTATTGTCACCTTGCAGATATTCGGCAACTTTTTTGTCCAATAGTACCCTGTTCATACTCCTCCAATTTAACAACAGCTATGTCGACTGTTTTGTTGGTAAGTTTGAAAATATTTTACCAAAAAAATTGTGCTTATGCAATACAAATTTGCACACTTAACTTTACAAGTAAATACAAGCATATATCAATAATATTTTGAACGCAAGTATTAACAAAAAAATGACGACAAACATACATTAAACAGAGAGTAAAATCTCAAAATAGTTTCAGGAGTTTTGAAAATGTCCGATATGATTGTTGAAAATCAAACTTGTCCTACTGTAGCTTACTAACTTTCCTCCGTATGTGTACCTGTGACAGTTATACCTTTTGCAAAAGCAGGTACTACAGTTACCAAATGTTGCACAAAGCCTACAGTTACAGCAGGCAAATCTACTTGTAACGGCGTAAAGAACGGCCAGTGCGTATTTACAATAAGCCAAGACATCTGCGTAGAAGTACCTGTAGAATTTGGTGCTGTTGCTGCTGTTGGCGACACCTATGTTGCTTGTAACGGCGCAGGCGCAGACGAAATTTGTGCTGACTGCGGTCCTGACGACGCTACCAACGTGGATGTTCCTGTGATAGAAGAACCCGTAAAACCCGAAGAGCCTGTTGTTAATGTTTAATTGACGACCGACGATTTGATTACAATCTAATACGCCATTGACACATTGTGCATAGAGTATGCTTGAGCAATGAAAACAATGTGCACAACAAAAAAAACGCAGGCTGCCCACAAGGCAACCTGTTGTTGCATTAACTTTATTTGCTATTTAACTACGGTATATTGCATACAACTTTTACCAATCAGTTTGGTTTGTGTATGCCAAATTGAAACTTTATATAATGACTTATCGGTTTGTTTTGCTTGATTAGAGGCTTGGCAAAAGCCGAGCAATTAACCGCATTTGGAAAATATTGGCACTCTGTACAAAAGGCATTGAAACGCCCTGTGCTTGTTTCTGTTACAGCATCTTTGCGCCCAAATCTGCATGTGTAAAGTTGCATACCGGGCATATCTGTATATACGTCAAGCACAATGCCGCTTTGAGGACAGTATACGTTGCAGGCATGATTACCTTTGAGCACAAAATTGTGGTCGTACCTAACTATAGGCAACGATTGTGTATTGCAACTGTCAAAGTAGTAACTGATGGGTATGCCTTGACGAAAATCAAACACGGTATTGTCCACCGCGCGCAACTCTCCTGTAGGTATCTGCTTATCGTCGACAGGAGTATATTGGTCGGCAAAGATAGTAAGTACTGTATTGTCAACACTGCCAAAGTTGCCTGTAAGATTGAAGTAAGTATGATTGGTGGGCGCAAAATAAGTGTCCGCGTCAGACAAAGCGTTGTATGTGATGTGGAGAGCATTGTTGTCCACATTGTACACCACGTCAAACTTTATATTGCCACCAAAGCCCTGATCGCCATCTGCACTAATCAGGCTGAGTTGCAACGTGTTGTCGTTGATAATTTGTACATCATAAAACTGTTTGTCAAAACCTTGTTTGCCACCGTGCAATGTATTGCCTGCTCTATCATTGACAGACAAAGAGTACAACTTGCCTTGTAGCTCATAACTGCCACCTGAAATGCGGTTGGCAACTCTACCAACAGTTGCGCCGCAATACATACCGTACGCAACATACTCTTGCAAGTTGTTGTGCCACAAAGCAACTTGCTTAAAGCCGTTGTTTGTGCGCACAGCAATGTCGTGCACTATTGCACCGTAATTGAGAATACCCACTTTAACGTCGCCGTTGGCAATCTCGTACAACCACACTTGCCGTCCTTCAAAGTCCTGAAAAAAGGTTTTGCTTATCATTAGTCTTTATAGCCCTTAGGATTCATTGATTGCCACTTCCAAAGGGACTGACACATGTCGTCCAAACCGAGCTTTGCTTCCCAGCCAAGCTCTTTTTTTGCTTTGGAGCAATCGGCATAGCAACTTGCAATGTCGCCTGCACGGCGAGGTTTGATAGAATACGGCAAATCTCTGCCACAAGCACGTGAGAAGGCTTGTATTACCTGCAACACACTGTAGCCATTGCCTGTGCCAAGATTGTATATATACACGCCTGCGTCTTTTATTTTTTCCACAGAGCACACGTGTCCCAATGCCAAGTCCACCACGTGAATATAGTCGCGCACGCCTGTACCGTCCGGAGTATCGTAATCGTTGCCAAATACGCCTATCTCTTTTAATTCGCCAATAGCCACCTTAGCTATGTAGGGCGTAAGATTGTTGGGTATGCCTTGAGGATCTTCGCCTATTAGTCCGCTTGAATGCGCGCCAACAGGGTTGAAGTATCTTAACAAAACTACCGTCCACTCTTTATCTGCTTTTTGCAAATCGGTAAGTATTTGTTCTTGAAAATATTTGCTTGTGCCGTACGGGTTGGTAGTACCGCCCGTTTCGCACGTTTCTGTCAAGGGCAATACTTTGGGATCACCATACACCGTTGCAGAAGACGAAAAGACAATTTTTTTGCAGTTGTACTTTTGCATAACTTCCACAAGCGCCAATGTGCCGCCTATGTTGTTGTCGTAGTACATAATAGGCTTTTCGCAGCTTTCGCCTACTGCCTTGAGCCCAGCAAAGTGAATAACCCAATCTATTTTGTTGCTCTTAAAAATCTTGTCCAACAATTTTTTGTCGCGCACGTCGCCTTCGTACAACTTGACTTTTTTGCCCGTTATTTGCTCCACGCGCTGTATGCTTTTTGCGCAAGAGTTGTAGTAGTTGTCCACTACCACAACTTGATGACCTTTGTTGAGTAATTCCACACACGTGTGCGAACCGATATAACCTGCACCGCCTGTTACCAATATTTGCATGATGCTACCTCCTGTTGTTGCAATTTGCAACGGTTTGTTTTGACTACTTTTGTGTTGCAAAAGTAAAAATAATATTTGCCAAATAAATTGCCTATTTTTTTGTAAAACTGCAAACACTTGCACACAACTATGTGTCCGCAAGTTTTTTATATTATAGCAAAAATAGAATATAACTGCAAGCATATATTTTGACCATATAAAATGTGCGTTGTGCGCCAACTTGCAAGTAGTATGAGGAGTACACTTCCCTCAATACAAAATGCATTATGCATTTTCGGGCAATTACAAGTTGCTGCTTATGACAAAGCGGTTGAATATTTGTCGCTTAAACAGCAACAATAATTGTGCCCTGCTACCGCTTGTGTAAGATTGATTGGGCACAAGATAAAACTTGTTGTTAATAACAAGCAACAAATACTTTTTGTAAGTATACAAAACAACTTTTTTGATGTTTGTTTTGGGCTTGTTGTCTACAAAAATTGCTCCGTCGGCAATGCGTATAACATATTTTGTCTTAGTACCTTTGAGAAAAGTTTTGTCGTCATAGCGCACAAAAAGAAACACAAGGTATGACAAAGACAAAAACAATATTGGCAACAGCCATATTGCAATTAGTACAATAGGCAAAAATACAATGGCAAACGCAGAAAGCACGATTGCAGGCAACAAAGATATGAGAAAAGCACAAAAGAGGTTTTTGTGATTGTTGACACCAACAGCTTTGCCATTGACATAACCGTAAAATTCTATCATAGTTTTCCCCTTTTCACTTGTAATAATGCAGGCTATTGGACAGTGTATGATTATCTTTGTATAACTGCCTTTTATTTATTGTAATACTCTTCTGCTAACAATCCATACACGCAAGCGTCTACAATACCTGTGTTGTTCCAATCGGCTTTGCGCAAAGTACCCTCATATTTTAAGCCGCATTTTTGCATAACTTTGCCCGAGCTTGCATTGTTGGAATCGTGTATGGCTTCTATTCTTCCTACCTTGACCTCATCGAAAAAGAAGGGAATAATAGCTTGAAAGGCTTCGGTTGTATATCCCTTGCCCCACCATTTGCTACCAATGCAGTACCCTATCTGCACTTTGTTGGCTTTTTCGTCCAAATCGACAACAGATATAGAGCCAATAGGCTGATTGATATCCTTCAGCACAATCGCCCATTGATAAAATGACTTATCTGCGTAGTTGGCAATCCACTCACTAAGCACTTGCCGTGTGGCATCTACGCTGTTATATGTTTGCCACCTCAAAAACCGCGTCACTTTATCATCGCTTTGCCAATTAGCAAAAGCAAACGGCACGTCTTCAATGGCAAAAGCTCTTAGCACAAGCCGTTTTGTTGGTATAGTGATTGTCCCTTTGTGTTGCATAATCAACCTCGTTGTATTTTCCTCATATGTCACTTAGAAAGCAAAACAAGCGTCTCGACGTGGCGGGTGTTGGGGAAAAGGTCGTATGGCTCGACACGTTGTATTGTGTACACTTGTTGCAATATGGACAAATCGCGAGCCAATGTTGCACTATCGCACGATATGTACACCAAACGGTCGGGAGCGTTGATAATAATTGTGTTGCATATTGTTTCGCCCAAGCCTTTGCGAGGCGGATCTACAATCATACAAGTTTCTTTGCCACGTGTCTGCTCTATCAACTTGGGCAACTCTACAGTGACGTCGCCACAAATTGTTGTCAAACGGTCAAAGCCGTTGACCTCTTTCATACGTTTGGCATCTTCAACAGAGGAGGGCTGTATCTCTATAGAATAGCTGTCATAACGCCTGTCATACATTGCCGCAGTAAGCAATCCCACCCCCGAAAAACAGTCTATAAATACCTCTGTATCTTGACCGTACAACAGTTCTTTTGCCTTGCTGTACAGCATATCTTTGACCTTGTCGTTTACCTGAAAAAAGCTGTCCGTCTGCACAAAATAGGTGACGGCGTTGGTGTTGCTCTTAATGTATTGCAAGCCAAAAAGGTGTTGGGTGTGTTGCCCCATAATGACGTTGTTTGCCATTGTGTTGATATTGACAAACAAGCCTACTTGCCCAAACACATTGCACAAACTTTTATACAGAGGGCGCAGATTGCACCTGATTGCGCAGTTTGCAACAAGTGTTACAAGTAGTTGACCGTCAATATAACGCGCCACAATGTGTCTTAATAGCCCTGTATGACGACGTTCGTTGTAGGGTGGCAAACCGTTGTCGTTGACAAATTGTCTTACTATTGCCACTACGTCGTCGCACCACTTGCCGGCAAGTGAACACTTGTCTACATCTACCACCTGATGAGTGTTGCTCTTGTACATACCAATGTGCACGTTGCCTGTCTTGCCACTTACAGGTAAACTAATTTTGTTGCGGTATCCATACTGCAAAGGGGAAGATACTACAGGCAACACTTCGCAGTCGATACCGCCAATTTTGCGCAGGTTGTTGACAACAATATCACGCTTTATTGTCAACTGCTCGGAGTAGTCCAAATGTTGCAACTGACAGCCACCGCATTTGCCAAAGTACTTGCAAGGCGGTAACACACGCCTATCTGAGCGTTGAATCACCTCAAGACAGCTTGCATAAGCTATGTTGTTTTTTGCATAATCAACAACAACGGACACACGTTCGCCCTGTGCTACAAAGGGCACAAAGATTGTATAGTTTTGGTACTTTGCTACACCCTCTCCGTTGGTACCGTATCCGCAAATATCCACTATCAATTTGTCCTGTGGTGCTATCATAACAAAGCCATGCTCCTCTCCAATATTTGTAAATATTTTACCATATATCCCGCTTACTGTAAAGGCACACACTATTGGAGCCAACAAGTTTTTTGTGGCAAAGCAAAACCGAGAGCCCTATTATGGCTCTCGGTTGATTGATAATTGATGGTATTTTATTAGCAATAAAATGCAAAAGGCACATAACTATGTGCAACTGTGTCATAGCTAAATAAGTTTGCTTATTTCTTTGCGCAGTCTGCCTATTATTTTCTTTTCCAATCTCGATATGTAGGACTGCGATATACCCAACAGGTCGGCAACTTCTTTTTGCGTGCGCTCGTCCCCACCGTCAAGTCCAAAACGCATACCGATTATTTGTTGTTCTCGCGGGGTAAGTTTGCTAAGTCCTTCTTCAAGCAGTTGACGCTCAACCTGATTTTCCATATGATTGAACACCACGTCGCTGTCTGTGCCCAAAATATCCCCCAACAGCAGTTCGTTGCCTTCGCCGTCCACATTCAAAGGTTCGTCAAGACTTATTTCTGTTTTGCGTTTGCTTACCTTGCGTAGATACATTAGTATCTCGTTTTCTATACAACGGCTGGCATAAGTGGCAAGTTTTATCTGCTTGTCGGGGTTGTAGCTGTTGACCGCTTTGATAAGCCCTATTGTGCCTACCGACACAAGGTCTTCCATATCAAGCCCTGTACTTTCAAACTTTTTGGCAAGGTAGACAACAAGTCTCAAGTTGTGCTCCACAAGTTTGTCTTTGGCTTCGTTGTCCCCCTTAAGCCCTGCCTCTATATACTTGCGCTCAGTATCTGCGTCCAACGGTTGAGGCAGTACTTCTGTACCGCAAATAAAGTCCACAGAAAGGCTGCCAAAGCCTAATTCATTGAGTATTCGCCTTAGTAGTAGTCGTAGTTTCATCTCGCACCTCCAAAAATGCGTTGTTTAACAAAATTTCGTAGTTGGCTCTCCGCCCTGTCTTAGGCAAAGCAAATATTGCGTCCACAGTGTTGCCCTTGTACTCTACAGTGCCTACTATTCCAAACGTGCACACATCGCCCGACATTGTGGCATAGTTGACTTTGATTGCATTGCCCTCGATAATTGCCTCAGCAACGGCTTTGCGCAACTGTTTGTCCAAAGGTGGTAACACAAAACAAACAGGCACACCGCCCACACAAAGACTGTTACCACTGTCCAAAAAAGCCTTTTTGTCCTGCACTATGTTGCCCTGCCAACTTACTGTTACTCTACACATAAAAGCATCGTGCTTGCGTGCATTGCGGATATATACCACAACAAGATACACCGACGTTGCAAACAACACTACTGCCAAAATGTATAATGATATGGGTACACCGTGAAAGTAGCTGATTGATGTATTGACATCAAAGTCTATCTGCAATATCCAAAACAATGCTACAATAGTGCCACCCAACAATGCCGTATAAGCCGAAAACACCAAAACATATCTCAGCCAAAAACGTCTGCCATTGGCAACAAAGGTAATTACTACAAGACAAATTGCTTTGAGCACATAAGTCCATGCACCATTTACCAACGGCGTACACACGGTTATTGCCACACCGCACACAGCGGCAAGCAGCAATCGCCACCAACGCAACTTTTTGCGCAAGGTAAGATGTGTTGCCACAAGCAACAAACTGTCCATAATGAGATTGTCCAATATAACATATTCTATATATACGGTCATCTACAACACAATACTCTATACGGCACAATACAACTTGTCTTGTTTTGTAAAACGGACAACAAAATTGTAACAACGCAACAACGGGCCTCGGATAACCGAAAGCCCGTTGTCACTATTATAGGGAGGGAATAAAACTATTGGCAAATTGATGTGTTATGCCTGTTCGCGCTCGATAAATATCTCACCGTTTACATAAGGCATAGGATCTACCTTTTGGTCGTCAACTTCTACTTCAAGGTGAAGATGTGCGCCATCCAAAAATTCGTATGCAGCCGAAGTACCTACTGTACCTATCTGTTCGCCTTGTTCGACTACCTGTCCTTTGACAACCTTTACTTCACCCAAAGAAGCGTAGGTAGCTACAACACCGTCACCGTGGTCTATTGTTACTATATTGCCCATACCGTATTCACTTTCTACAGACAATACTGTGCCGTCAAACATAGATGTTACTGCTGTACCATCAGCTGCTTTGAGGTCTACTGCTTGGTGAGTTTTCCAACTGTTGAGTGTGTTGTTGAATACGAACAACAAGTCTTCACCATCGGTGAACTCCATACCCATAGAAGTATAGGCAAGAGGACTTTTGTAGTAAACTTTGATAAGTTCGGGTTCTTTGTCGTCATCGTCATCGGGGTTGATTACTGCGCCGCCATCGTCGTCGATATCAGGTGCGCTACCGGTAACTGCAACTACGGTTACTACCGCTGCTATTGCCAAAGCGCAAAAGATGATTATCAATAGCGCCGTATTGTTTTTCAAAAATCTTACAAACTTGTTTTGTGTATTAGTATTGTTCATGTTATCCTCCAGATTGTTTGTTGTGCATATTGTTGACAAGCATTCTAAGCTTTATACACCATTTTTTAAAAACTTCCCAAAATTATTGGGCTGCCTATTGTTAGTACGCCATTGCTGTATGCTATTTGGATATTGACTAAGTTGTTGTCCACTACAATGCCTCCTCGCACCATTGGAGAATAGCCATATAGCGTGACGATATTTTGCAACCTGTCTTGCGAATATACCTGTACTTTAAGACGCTCAACAATATTGTCCACTTCCGCAATAGAAGTTGCGTTGTATTGAAGGTCTATACCTTTGATTGTGCTACACTGCTTAATTGTATCGGGCATAAGCGCAACAGAGCAAACTACTATTTTGCTTGCGCCATTGACAATTACTTTGTTGTCGCCCCAATAATCCATGCAATGTATGTACAGAGTGGCACTATCCATATCCACTGCGCTTACTATGTCGGTAGGCATTGTATAAAGCAATACTCCAAAAACTATAAAAGCGAGTACCAAAACCAAAATTAACCGTGAAGTTTTCATAACTTGTCCCTTTTTTTGTTTGTACAAATTGTTGACAAGTTGGCTTTATATTATACAATCCACAAAAAATAGCGCAAAAAAAACCGACTGAGCTGTTCTCAGTCGGTAAATTGCATATATAATTGTTATTCGTACAACTTGGACACAGGCAGTTCGGTGTACAATCTTTCTATAGCTTCGCTAAACAAATCTGCCACAGAAATAACAGTAATCTTGTCTATGCGCTTGGTTTCGGGAAGTTCTATTGTATCGAGCACTACTACGCTTTTGATAGGAGCGGCTTGCAGTCTGTCTATTGCAGGGCCGGACAATACTGCGTGCGAGCAACAAGCATACACTTCTTTTGCGCCGTGATCCATAAGTGCTTGCGCACCCTGACAGATTGTACCTGCGGTGTCTATCATGTCGTCCAACATAAGGCAAGTTTTGCCATTGACGTCACCAATTATGTTCATAACTTCCATTACGTTAGCACGCGGACGACGTTTGTCGATAATAGCCAAAGGCGCATTGAAACGAGCCGCCATAGCTCTCGAACGTGCAACGCTACCCATATCGGGAGAAACAACAATAAAGTTGTCGCCACCAAACTTCGCTTGCTTTTTGAAGTACTTTGCCAATACAGGCATACCCAACAAGTTGTCTACGGGAATATCAAAGAAACCTTGCAACTGACTGCTGTGCAAATCCATTGTCAACACTCTGTTGGCACCTGCTGTTTGCAAAAGGTCGGCAACAAGTTTGGCAGAGATAGGATCTCTTGCACGAGCTTTGCGGTCCTGACGAGCATAACCGAAGTAAGGAACAACAGCCGTTATACGACCTGCAGAAGCACGTTTCATAGCGTCTATTATTACCAACAACTCCATAAGATTGTCATTGACAGGCGAATTGGTAGACTGTATCAAAAATACGTCGCAACCGCGCACAGTCTCGCCGATAGTAACGGATATTTCTCCGTCGGAAAACCTACCAACTTCCATTTTACCCAATTCCAAATCCAAACGCTGACAAATTGCTTTTGCCAACTCCTTGCTTGCGTTGCCGGCAAATATTTTGATTGTGCCGTGAGTTTTGTTGAGCATAGTAACCCCCGTATGTATATTGTCTATATTGGTAGATTAGCACTTTAATATCATAGTGTCAAACGAAAAATATCCGATATTGTCAATTTTTTGCAGAAAAGCCAATGTTAGTTTTTCACCATTAAACCGCATTATCAAACATCAAAACAATCAGTTTTGTTTATAACAAAAAAATACGCCCGACAGATTGGCTGTCGGACGTATTGGCACGTGTACTGCATGTGCACGCTGTGCCGTTGTGGTTGCAAAACTTACTTTTCTTCGTAATCTTTGCAGTAATGCGCGGTCTTGCACTCGTTGTCGGGTGTAACCGTGATAGAAGAAAGATTGCACGAACCTTCCTTAGTGTGGTGTTTGCATACGCAAACGTCGCAGTAGATAGTTTGTTGATTTTTCATATTGCAAATTCCTCCTTTGCTTTTTATATTGTGTCCAATTAGCAAGCGAGCCATACTTTTAATTGACAAAATATTGAAATAATATTACAATGCCAAAAAGGACACACAAATGGGAGGCAAATATGAAAATATTACTCTTGCAGGACGTAAAAGGACAGGGCAAAAAAGGCGACATAATAGATGTATCGGACGGATATGCTAACAACTTTTTGCTCAAAAAAAATCTTGGTAAAATAGCTACTGCGGATACAATAAATAGCGTTAATATACACAACAAAGCTGTGGAAAAGCAAAAGCAAGACGAAAAGAACAAGGCTTTGGAGCTTGCAAAAACAATGAAAGGCTTAGTTGTAAAAATTACCGCAACACGTGGCGCAAACGGCAAAATGTTTGGAAGCATAACTGCCAAAGAAATTGCAGAACAACTTGTACAAACAGGATACAATATAGACAAACGTCAGATTGTACTAAAAGAGCCTATCAAAGCATCGGGCAGATACTCTGTAAATGTCAAAGTATATGCCGAAGTAGCCACCACCATTGTAGTAGAAGTAGAATAAAAAATACAAATAGCAAATAACAAACAAAAAACGCAAAAGCTATGATGCTTTTGCATTTTTGTTGTTTTAATTACTGTGTTGCAAAAAATATTGCAACATATCGTCTATACTCCTTTGCGCTTCGGAATAATGAGGATAAGTGACGTCAAACACATGAGACAAATGAGGGTATCTACGTTTGGGATAAAAGTCAAATACGTAGTCGCATTTGTGCTTTTTGAGCCACTTTGCAAACTTTTTGGAAAGAGGAGACAAACTGTCTGCACCGCAACTAATAAGGTAGACGGGAGGCAATGCCAAATCTTTGATATCATACCAACTGCTATTGTGTTGCAAATCACTGTCTGTGAGTAGCAACTTAACTGTGTTGCGTTGGCGCGTATTGAGCGTATGACGGGATTGCGGATCGGGTACGGGATGACTAAGCCCCAACGCTTTGATTGTGTAAGGAAGTTGAGTAACGCCGTATACTTCACGCACACGTTCAAGACTACTTGCCGCATAAACTATTGTTGCCAAATGTCCGCCTGCCGAATCGCCCACCACGTACACTCTGTCAAGGTCCAAAAAGCCCAAAGTCTTGGCACTTTGTGGCAAATGAGTAAGGCAAGTAAAAATATCCTGCACCTGACCTCTAAAGTCTGTATCGGGCAACAATGTATAGTCTACGCTTACTACGGCGAAACCCTTGTCGGCAAGATGTTGCAAATATATGTCGTTGAGTCTTTTGTCGCCGTATATCCAACCGCCACCGTGTATATCCACTATTACAGGCAATGCGCCTTGCTCGGCATATTTTTGCGAACGATACACATCATACTTTACTTTGCTGTCTGCATTGCCCAAGTTGTCGTAGCGCACAACGCCCTGTGGCGGAGTTTGCTTCGCTTTGCGTTCACTGTCAAATTTGCCCACTGCTTGTCTAAACTCTGTTACAAAAGACAAGTCCATAACACAATCCTCCCTTGTGTGTTTTTTACCTTTTTATTTTGACACATTTGTTGCCAAATTTCAAGTGCTTTTTGCAACTTAAACACAATATATTGTCTTTGCACATATTACTTTTGTTGTAAGTAATTGACACACAAAAGCCACTGCATTATACAGTGGCTGATTGGTGTATATATTTTACTAACAAACAGATATTATCCTTCTGCGCCTGCCACCAAAAGTTGCTCGACAATCTCTGTATATCCGTTTTCGGTAGCATAATGCAATGCACTTTGTTGCATGTTATCCACAATATTGACATCTGCGCCTTTTTCAATAAGCAAACCGGTCATATCATTGTGTCCATTGCGTGCAGCCAATATAAGCGCTGTTTCGCCGTCCAAATTTCTCAAGTTGCTATCGGCGCCACCATCAAGCAATGCTTTGGCAATGGCATAGTTGCCTTCCGATGCTGCATATTGCAAAGGCGAATAGCCGTTGAGCAGTTTTCTGTTGGGATCTGCACCTGCTTTGAGAAGCATTTCCACAATATACACGTTTTGATTGTTGCACGCCATAAGCAACGGAGTATCACCATCGTCGTTGGGCGCATTGAGGTCAAATTTGCCCGAACGGATAAGTGCATCCACCACTTCGCTTTGGTTTTGATAACAAGCCTGATGCAACGATGTATTGCCATAGTTGTCTGTCTTTTTCTGCTCGTCCTCAAGCATAACAATAATATCACGCATGCCATTGGATGCGGCATAGTCAAATGCGTTGTGTCCGCTTTCGTCCGTAATAGTTTTGTCTGCGCCAAGCTCCAACAAATAGCGACAAGCCTCGCTTCTACCGTGCTTTGCCGCATAAATAAGAGGAGAACATCCATACTTATCTGTGCCGTTGATGTCTGCGCCCTTGTCGCACAAAAGACGTATTATGTCCTTGTTGCCCACCTGACACGCAAAGTGCAAGGCAGTACGGCTTTGGTTGTCGGCAATGGTTGCGTCTGCACCAGCGTCCAACAACAATATTACTATATCTCTCGAGCCTTTCATACTTGCATAATGCAGAGGCGTTTCCCCCTGTGCATCACGCTTGTCAAGCTGAAATCCACCCTTTTTCAAAAAAGCTTGCACTACTCCCTTTTGACCGTTTTTGCAGGCAGTAATAAGCATATTGTCAAGATTAACCGGCATTAGTTGTTCCTCCTCTGTTGTTAGTTAGTGTAGGGAAGCAGTAATTTGACAAGTTGTGTATTGTCTCGCTCCACCGCATAGTCCATCGCTGTCTTGCCAGACGCATTGACGGTATTGCCATCGGGTTCGCCGAAGTCCAACATCAACTGCACCATATCCACTGCGTCTTTGACAGACTCTTTGTAAGCGGCATAATGAAATGCGGTATTGCCATTGACATCACGCAGATTGACGTCCGCACCTGCTTCCAAAAGTGCAATTTCCACTTCTTCCATTGTTCTGAAATCGCCACCGCAACACAACATCAGCGGTGTTTGACCTGCATCGTTTTTTCTGTTGACATCGGCACCAAGACTAATGGCTTTTTCTACCACCATATCAATAACGCTGTCTCTGCCGCTACCTCTTAGGTCGTAAGCCGAGCAAGCCAAGCCCAACAGGCAATCGCCATTATCATTTATATTGCTGTTCAAATCAAAACCGTGTTTGACAAACATATCTACCAACTGTTCTGCCAACCTGTCTTTGTAAAGGTTACGTGGGGCATGGATAGTAATTTGTGTTCCAAACAATGCAACTATAGGTTGCTCGCCGTGACCGTTTTTGTGAGAAGCATCTGCACCCAACTCAAACAACAACTGTGCCATAGCTATGTCACACGTTTGGCATGCCACTGCAAGCGGAGTTAGCCCTTCAAAAGATTGCTCTTCACTAATCGCATTGATATCTTCGCCCATTGCTACCAAAGCACGCACTGCTGACTCGTCGCTTTTGCGCACCGCCTCATGCAATGTCATACCGCCTGCGTCAATTTTGTTTTGCTCATCGGGCGAGTAACTGCCGTCAAGCAATGCAGACAGTTTTTTTGCACCCACACGCACAGACAGTTTGTGCGCAGTCTCAAGCATATCGTTTTCCGCCTCAGGATCTACGCCTGCTTCCAACAAAATCTCTGCACAGCGGAACAAATCTTCCAATTTATCCTCAATACGCTTTTTGCGTTTTTGCAACTCCTCCATAGATATAGGACTACGCATTTTGACCGGCAAAGAATCCTCGTTGAGCTTTTCCTTTATCTCGTTGTTGGCACGTTGCAAATCTTGCAAGGGATTGTAACAAGCTTGTGTTATTAGATGCAATGCTGTATTGCCGTTTTCGTCCGCTTTATTTACTTTAACGCCCTTGTCCACCAAAGCACGCAAAAACTCGACGTTGCCGTTTTCTGCAGCATAAAGGTAACAATACTTGCCATAGGAATCACGACGCATCGTGCTTGCGCCTGCGTCAAGCAGCGCCTGTGCCGTTTTGTATATTTCGCCCTCTTTGGGAACAAAGTTTTGACTAAAGCCTTTACGTGCCAATAGGAACAACGGCAAATCGCCATAGCCTGATGGCTCGTTGGGTTTTAGCCCCTGTTCCAACAGCCATTTAACTGCCTCATAATGCGCATTTTGACTTGCAATATGTAGCAAATTGAGGTCGCCATAACCGTTGGCCTTTGCATCAAGCGGACATTGCTTGTACATATCCAAAATAGCATTCACATCAGCATCTTTCTGATACGAACTCCAAATCTGTAAAATATCCATTGTCAATTCTCCTTTGTTGACGTTTGCAATAGTGCCTTGTTGATATTTTCAAAATTTTTACTTGGCAAAGAAGCTGCCAACGTTCTAACTCGCGCACCGTCATTTTGCTGAGCGCAAAGATCGATAAGCAAACGCAAAATGCGCTCGCGAGCGTATGTAGGCAAATATTCTACTTCCTCTTGCCGCATAGCAAAAGTGTACTGTGCCTGTGCACACTGTTGTTGGTACAAAGTCAAAATAGTTTGTTCTTCACCCGTAGGCTTTTCCTGATCTCTCTTGCCACTCTTTAGACAAACAAGAGCCTTTTCCAAATATTCAATAGCTTTGTCCACATTGCCTGCGTGCCACACACACAATGCTTCGTTGTAAAACAAACTTGCGCTTTTTGCGCCTGCTGAAGACAAGCGCAACAGCAAGCGAAAACTCTCAGCCCATGCGCCACGTTCGTACAGGTCGCAAGCAAGCGACATAATTTCGTTTTCGTCCTTTTGAAGCGTGGAAGTTGTACCCATCAACTTACTGTCCACTTTTGCATCCTTTACTGCGCCGACAGCTTGCTGTATTGTTAATTCAAACAAGTTTCACTGCGCAAAGTTTGATTGCATTACACACTTTTGTTTGATAATAGTATACAAAAAATTCAATAAAAGTCAACACCTTATTTTACTTGCAACGACAACACATATCACCTCAGTGTGCACGGAAATTATGCAACTGTTGAAAGATTGATAATGTTTAATTGCGCTGTGCACTAATTGCAAACACTGCACAATCACTTTGCAACTGCATTTTACTGCTACTACTATGCAAATAAAAAAATAGGTGAAATTGACCATTTCACCTATTTTATGACTGTTTGTATGTGTTAAAAGCAATTATTTCAATTCTGCTTCAGCGCCAGCTTCCTTCAACTTCTTAACCATTTCTTCAGCTGCATCTTTGGGTTGAGCTTCTTTAACGGTAGAAGGAGCACCTTCAACAAGGTTTTTAGCTTCAACAAGACCAAGACCTGTCAATTCGCGAACTGCTTTGATAACAGCAATCTTGTTTGCACCAGCAGCCTTCAATACTACGTCGAACTCTGTCTTTTCTTCTTCAGCAGCTGCGGGAGCAGCACCGCCTACAACACCTGCAACAGCTACAGGAGCAGCTGCGCTTACGCCAAATTCTTCTTCGATTGCTTTTACAAGCTCATTGAGCTCAAGTACACTAAGAGCTTTGATCTCTTCAATAAACTTTTTGGTATCCATTATTGTTAATCTCCTTAATTTTATTTTGTTTTGTAGCTTTAGCTACCGTGTAAGTTTTTTTGAATTTATTGATTGTTTGCCTTTTCTGCAACTGCGTTAAGGGCTACTGCAAGTCCTCTCATAGGTGCGGACAATACAGACACCAACATACCAAGCAACTGTTCTCTGTTGGGCACTTTTGCCATAGCGTCAACTGTTGCTGCATCTGCAAACTTCTTGTCAAACATTCCGCATTTTACAGAAATAACGTTGAACTTCTTTACACCTTCACTTGCAACTTTAGCAGGGGTAAGAGCATCTTCCATACCGAATGCAAAAGAGCTGGGGCCGTTCAAAGCCTCGTCAAACTGAGTGTAACCAAGCTCGTTGAGTGCTTTTCTGAACAAAGTGTTTTTCAAAACGCTGTATTCTACGTTGTTTTTGCGGAACTCCGAACGAAGTTCGGTATCCTGAGCAACGGTAAGACCTTTGTAATCCAAAATGACAAAGGACTGTGCGTTTTGAATCTTTTCTTTGAGCTGTTCAACTATTTCTCTTTTCTGTTGTTGAGCGGGACTAAGTTTGTGTTCCATTGTGCGTTCTCCTCCTTTTAATATTTTGTATTAAAAAACCCCTGTACTTTGTACAAGGGTGAAGAGACTATATTAGTCTGTCATTTTGCTTGTACCTCGGCAAGATTTACTTGTACACTTGCTGTCCTAAGTAACAATAGGGTTTTTTATTGAGTTGTGGAAAGTCAGTTACGCTTTGTAATTGACTTTAACGCCGGGTCCCATAGTGGAAGCAATAGCTACGCTCTTGAGATATGTGCCTTTTGCACTTGCCGGCTTAGCTTTGATAATTGCATCCATAATTGCGGTAAGGTTTTCCAACAATTTTTCTTTGCCAAAGCTCTTTTTGCCAAATATAACGTGGCAGATAGACTGCTTGTCTACTCTGTATTCTACTTTACCTGCTTTAACATCAGCAACAGCCTTTGCTACGTCCATAGTAACTGTGCCGCTCTTGGGGTTGGGCATAAGTCCTTTAGGACCAAGCACTTTACCCATACGACCTACCAAGCCCATCATATCGGGAGTGGTGATAAGTACGTCAAAGTCAAACCAGTTTTCTTTTTGGATTTTTTCGATATATTCTTCGCCGCCTACATAGTCTGCACCAGCGCTCTTTGCTTCGTCTGCCTTTGCGCCTTTTGCTATTACCAATACACGTACAGTCTTACCTGTACCGTTGGGCAATACTACAACACCACGAACCTGTTGGTCTGCGTGACGGCTGTCTACACCAAGTTTTACGTGCAATTCCATTGTTTCGTCAAACTTAGCGGTAGCAATGTTCAAAGCTGTTTCGATAGCTTCCTGAACATCATATTGCTTTGTTCTGTCGTATTTCTTCAAAGCCTCTACATATTTCTTACCTTTCATAGCTTACCTCCTTAGTCAACAACCGTGATACCCATACTGCGAGCAGTACCGGCAATCATAGAGCAAGCGGATTGGAGAGTAGCGGCATTGAGGTCTACCATCTTCAGCTTTGCAATCTCTTCTATCTGAGCCTTAGTTATCTTTGCAACTTTGGTTTTGTTGGGGACAGCGCTACCCTTTTCGATACCGCAAGCCTTTTTGATAAGCACGGGTGCGGGAGGTGTCTTCAACACGAATGTGAAAGAGCGATCTTGATAAATTGTTACGATGCAGGGGATAATAAGACCTGCTTTGTCTTGTGTCTTGGCATTAAATTCCTTAGTAAAACCCGGAATATTGATACCGTGAGGACCAAGAGCCGAACCTACCGGGGGAGCTGGTGTTGCTTTACCGGCGGGAAGTTGCAGTTTTACAACTGCTGTTACTTTCTTTGCCATTGTACTTTCCTCCTTGTGGTATTAGCGAAAGACTTTGTTGTATTTTGTTAAGTCTTTCTCCCAAAATGGCGTTGCAGATATTTGACAAGACGCGTCCACAACTTGCGCGACACAACAAAACTACAAAAGTCAACTCAAATATATTATTCTTCGCTAACTACTGTAGTAGGATTGTTAAGTTTTTCTATCTGGACAAAGTCCATATCTACAGGCGTTTCTCTGCCAAACATATTAAGCACAACTGTTGCCTTTTGGTGAGCACGGTCTATGCTCTTGATTACGCCAATCAAACCTTCAAAAGGTCCGTTGACTACTGTGATGCTGTCGCCCACTTCCATATCGAAGTTGACTACATACTCCTCAAGGCGCAAACGCTTTATTTCGTCCGCACTAAGGGGGCATGCCTTGCCGTTAGGTCCCACAAAGCCGGTTATGCCACGCGTGTTGGTGAGCATAAACCATATCTGAGACGAATATTTGAGCTTGACAAACACATAACAAGGCATAACTTTTGCTTCGTATGCTTTCTTTTTGCCGTTGCGCTCCTCAATAACAGTCTCGGTGGGTATTTTGATATCCAAAATGGTATCTTGAAGGTTGTTGTTTTCTATCAACTGCTCCAAGCTGGTCTTTACCATATTCTCATAGCCCGAATATGTGTGCAGAATGTACCACTTTGCTTCCTGTTCTTGATTGATATCCATAACAAAACACCGCCTTACATATTAGGCAATGATATAAGCAGAAATGTAAACAACTGATCTGCGCCCAAAATGAGCAACAAGAAAATGAGCACCACAGCCAAAACTATGCCGGTGTTTTTGACAACAGTACGGAAAGTAGGCCAAGATACTTTTTTAAGTTCACTCCAGCTCTGCTTGAAAAATCTGCCTATTCTTACAAATATGTTGGGTTTTTTGTTGGCAACTTTTTGCTTGTTAGCCATGTGCTTTGCCTCCGTTACTTAGCTTCTTTGTGAACTGTGTGCTTTTTGCAGAATCTGCAATATTTGTTAAGCTCCAATCTGTCAGTAGTGTTTTTACTGTTTTTGAAGTTGTCGTAGTTGCGCTGTTTGCACTCTGTGCAAGCCAAAACGACTTTAACTCTGTTGCCTTTCTTTGCTGCCATAATCATCACTCCTATATATTTTCGTCAAAAACGATAAAAAATTACACGCAAAAAAATTACACCCACATAGAGTGCTTAGTTATATTATCATATATTGCAACCATTGTCAACAAAATTGCACCAAATAAATTGCGCCGCATATAGCGCAAACGGGGTATTGACATTAGGTCTGCTATGTATTAAACTAATACATAGGAGAACTGAAAATGATTGTTGTTATTACACTGGGTAACCGTTTGAAAGACGACGGCACAATGTCTAAGGCAATGCTGTACAGACTAAAACTTACTGAGCAGGTTATCAAAGCCGTTGCACCCAACAAAGTAATACTTTCAGGCGGTGTTGCTAACGACAAAACGGATGTTGCCGAAAGCACGGCTATGAGAAATTGGCTGATTGCTCAAGGCGTAGACGCCGAGATACTCATAGAAGAAAATAAAAGCATGACCACAAAGGAAAATGCACTGTTTTCTGTACCTATTGCATTGTCGGCAATCCCCACCGCCATTATTCTTATTACCGATCCAAAGCACATGCATAGAGCATATCTCAACCCCAAAAAGTTGTTTGCAAAACAGTTGAAAGAGTATGACATACCTTTGTACACTGTGTGCAAACAAAAACAAATATCTGCTGTAAGGAGAGAACTATTATGATAGACTACAAAGCATTGATACGCGAAGCATATATAGCACAACAATACGCATATATACCCTACTCAAATTGGGCTGTAGGCGCAGCACTTGTAACAAAATCGGGCAAAGTGTACAGAGGCTGCAATATAGAAAGTAGCACATTTACACCAACTAACTGTGCAGAACGCACTGCATTTTTTAAGGCAATAAGCGAAGGGGAAAAGGACTTTGCAGCAATAGCCGTAGTAGGCAATGCCAAAGGAACACCTATAGGCAAGGGCGATTATTGTCCACCCTGCGGAGTGTGCAGACAAGTTATGGCGGAGTTTTGCGATGCAGACAAATTTGAGATTATACTTGCTCGCAGTTATGACGATTACAAAGTATATACATTGTCTCAACTGTTGCCGTTGATATCTTTGCCTATCAAAAAATAGTATTTGATATCCCCAGCTACAAAACTTGATTGTAAACAATAAAATTGCCTTCCTTTGTAGGGAAGGCTTTTTTGTTGAGACAATTATACTATTTGACTACACTCTCTTTTTTGTCATTACAAAATTAGTTAGTTGTACATCGTTTTTTACAACAGTTTGTTGCTTGATTACGCTGTAGCCCCTGCTTTCAAAAAAGGCTTTTGCCGTTATTGATGCATGCGTAACAATGTTGCCCTGCACTGCTTTTTCCAACATTTCGCAAAGTTCACTGCCAATACCTTGACGCTGATAATCTTTGTGCACATACAGCCTGTCCAAATAACCAATATTGTCAATGTCTCCAAAACCGACAATTTTGTTGTACATAACAGCAACAAAAGTAAAGTGCCTACAAAAACTCTCATTCCATTGTACCAAGTCTACTTTGCCCGTTGCCCAAGCATTGAGCTGTTGTTGTGTATAATCTCGTGCATTGACTGTATGCACTGTGTTGTAAAAAAGTTGCGCCATCTCAGCACAATCCGCTGAATTATATTTTCGTATTATCATTTCCATTGCTCCAAACAATAGACATTGTACCTGCTGATAAATTTTACTTAGCAAAACATGATTATTGATATTTGCTACAATACCACTATTATAAGGTAGCAATACTCCACTTTGCAAGTAAATACGTTTGCATTGTAATACAACTTGTTGCAAACGCACAAAAAGTTGATTTTACTACCATATCGACAAAAACAAAAAAGCACTGCATTATGCAGTGCTTTTTGTAGTTGAAGTTAATTAGTCCAAAATCTTGGAAACGACACCAGAACCTACTGTGTGGCCGCCTTCACGGATAGCGAAACGAAGACCATCTTCAATAGCGATAGGTGTAATCAACTGTACTGTGATGTGGGTGTGGTCACCAGGCATAACCATGTCTGTACCAGGATCCAACTCAATAGTACCGGTAACGTCTGTTGTTCTGAAGTAGAACTGAGGACGGTAACCCTTGAAGAACGGGCTGTGACGTCCACCTTCTTCCTTGGTCAAAACGTAAACTTGACCTTCGAACTTCTTGTGAGGATGAACGGACTTCGGTTTTGCAATAACTTGTCCACGTTCAACTTCGTTTCTCTGAATACCACGAAGCAACAAACCTACGTTGTCACCTGCAAATGCTTCGTCAAGCAACTTACGGAACATTTCTACGCCGGTAACAGTACTTGTTTTGATTTCGTCTTTCAAACCGATGATTTCTACGTTGTCCAAAGGTTTAACAGAACCACGTTCTACTCTACCTGTAGCAACTGTACCACGACCTGTGATGGTGAATACGTCTTCTACGGGCATCAAGAAAGGCTTGTCTGTAGCTCTTTCGGGAGTAGGAATGTAAGCGTCAACAGCTGCCATCAAGTCCAAAATGGGCTTAAATACAGGATCGTTGATGTTTTGGTTGCCTGCTGCGCAAGCGTCCAAAACTGCTTTTGCACTACCTTTGATGATGGGGATATCATCGCCGGGGAATTCGTACTTGGAAAGAAGTTCTCTAACTTCCATTTCTACCAATTCAAGCAACTCGGGATCGTCTACAAGGTCGGTCTTGTTCATGAATACTACGATGTAAGGAACGCCAACCTGACGAGCAAGCAAGATGTGCTCACGAGTCTGAGGCATAGGACCGTCAGCAGCGGAAACAACCAAGATTGCACCGTCCATCTGAGCAGCACCGGTAATCATGTTTTTAACATAGTCTGCGTGTCCGGGGCAGTCAACGTGTGCATAGTGACGCTTGTCTGTCTGGTACTCAACGTGTGCAGTGTTGATTGTGATACCACGAGCTCTTTCTTCGGGAGCCTTGTCGATTTCGTCATATTTCATAACTTCGGCTTTACCTTGCATAGCCATTACCATTGTGATAGCAGCTGTCAAGGTGGTCTTGCCGTGGTCAACGTGTCCGATGGTACCGATGTTTACGTGCGGTTTGCTTCTGTCGAATTTAGCTTTTGCCATTGTTGTTTGTCCTCCTGAATTTTGAATATTGTTCAAAATTATTGATTTTAATTTTTGATAAAAATATTATAGCTTATTTTTTTGTTTTGGTCTATCTTTTTTAACGGATATTTTTTAATAATTATTTTTCCGTCTTTGCTTTGGTAATTTTGTCCTTAATTGCCTTAGGTACTTCTGCAAAGTGGTCAAACTGCATTGTGTAGTTACCACGACCTTGTGTACGGCTACGCAAGTCTGTTGCATAACCAAACATTTCTGCCAAAGGTATAAATGCATTGACTACTTGCAAACCGTTGCGCAACTCAATACCGCTTACGTTACCGCGACGGCTGGATACGTTGCCCATAACGTCACCCAAATATTCTTCGGGCATAGTAATTTCTACCTTCATCATAGGTTCGAGCAAAACGGGATCTGCCTTTTGTGCAGCTTCCTTAAATGCCATAGAACCGGCAATTTTGAACGCCATTTCGCTACTGTCAACGGGGTGGAAACTACCGTCGTATACAGTAACTTTGAAGTCCACTACTTCGTAGCCTGCCAAAGGACCGTTTTTAGATGCTTCCTGAATACCATTGTTGATAGGTTGAATATATTCCTTAGGAATACTACCACCAACAGTTGCATCAACAAATTCGTAACCTTTGCCTGCGTCCTGAGGCTCCATACGGATTTTACAATGACCGTACTGACCTTTACCACCGGACTGACGAACGTATTTGCCTTCAGCCTCTACAGCACGACGAATAGTCTCTCTGTAAGATACTTGAGGTTGTCCTACGTTAGCTTCTACCTTAAATTCACGCAAAAGTCTGTCTACGATAATTTCCAAGTGAAGCTCGCCCATACCTGCGATAATGGTTTGACCTGTCTCTTGGTCGGTGTAAGTTTTGAATGTGGGATCTTCTTCTGCAAGTTTTGCAAGAGCTATACCCATCTTTTCCTGACCTGCTTTTGTTTTGGGTTCGATTGCTACCTTAATAACGGGTTCGGGGAACACCATGCTGTCAAGCAAAATAGGATGCTTTTCGTCGCACAATGTGTTACCTGTAACGGTATCTTTCAAACCTACCAAAGCTACAATTTCGCCTGCGTATGTTTCTTCAATTTCTTCACGCTGAGCAGCGTGCATCTGCAAAACTTTAGTTACGCGTTCGCGCTTGCCTTTGGTTGAGTTGTAAATGTAGCTGCCTGCCTGCAATGTACCGCTGTATATACGGCAATAAGCAAGTTTGCCTACAAATGGGTCTGCAACTATTTTGAATGCAAGAGCGCAGAAAGGCTCGTTGTCAGCAGTTTTGCGAACAATTTTGATACTTTCGTCGTGAACATCAAAACCAACAACGTGGTCGATATCCACAGGTGAAGGCAAGTAATCGCAAATTGCGTTGAGCAACAACTGCACACCTTTGTTTTTGTAAGCTGTACCGCAAAGTACGGGGTTGACCTGCAAAGCCAATACTGCTTTGCGCAAGCCTTTTTTGATTTCGTCTACGGACAAGTCGCCTTGTTCGAAGAATTTTTCCATCAAAGCGTCGTCTGTGCCTGCAACAAACTCTACCAACTCATTGTGAGCGGCGTCTGTTGCTGCTACCATGTCGGCAGGGATTTCGCCCTCGTCTACTACCATGCCCATAGGATCATTGTAGAAGTACGCTTTTTTGGTAATAACGTCTATTATACCTTTGAAAGTTTCTTCTTTGCCGATAGGTAATTGAATGGGCAAAGCGTTGGACTTCAAACGCTCACGCATCATTTTGACAACGTTGTCGAAGTTTGCACCGTTGATATCCATTTTGTTGACAAAGGCTATTCTCGGTACATTGTACTTGGACGCCTGATGCCAAACAGTTTCACTTTGGGGTTCTACACCGCCTTTAGCGCAAAATACTGCTACAGCACCGTCCAAAACACGCAACGAACGCTCTACTTCTACCGTAAAGTCAACGTGTCCCGGGGTATCGATTATGTTGATTCTGTAATCTACATTGTCGTACTTGTTCATCCAATGGACTGTAGTTGCAGCAGATGCAATGGTTATACCACGTTCCTGCTCTTGCGCCATACTGTCCATAACGGCTGTACCATCGTGGGTTTCGCCCAACTTTCTGGTCTTACCGCTGAAAAACAATATACGTTCTGTTGTAGTTGTTTTACCTGCGTCGATGTGCGCCATAATACCGATATTGCGCACATGTTGCAAAGGATATTGTCTCGCCATACTGTTATCTCCCCGTCCTTACCATTACCATCTGAAATGTGCAAACGCTTTGTTAGCTTCTGCCATTCTGTGAACGTCTTCTTTCTTTTTGAAAGCGGCACCTGTCTGGTTGTATGCGTCCATAAGCTCGCCTGCAAGTCTCAAATACATTTGTTTTTCCGAACGCTTGCGAGCAAACATTACCAACCATCTTATTGCCAACGTCTGTCTTCTTTCGGGACGTATCTCCATAGGAACTTGGTAGTTGCTACCGCCGACACGTCTTGCTTTTACTTCAAGTACAGGCATCAAGTTGTTGATTGCCTGATTAAATACTTCGATAGGTTCGGTACCCATCTTCTCTTTTATTACGTCAAATGCTCCGTAGACGATTTCCTGAGCTGTGCCTTTTTTGCCGTCAAGCATAACTTGGTTGACTACCTTAGTTACTACTTTGCTGCCATACACGGGATCGGGTAGAACGTCTCTCTTGGGAACACCACTTCTTCTTGGCATTTAACCATTCCTCCTTTTTTAGATTGTGTTTAATTTTGTTTTACTGATACAGCCAACTCGACGCACAAGATAAAACATAACTTATGCGGAGAAACTTCTGCGAAAGTGACAATCGCATACTGCTTATAAGTGAAAGTCAAAATTAAATAACCGACTCATCACTAATTGGAACTGTAATGTTGTCCTCAAAACAACTTGCTGATATTGTGTTGTGCAAAATTATTTCTTAGGACGTTTTGCGCCGTACTTGCTACGACCTTGCTTACGGTTAGCTACACCGCTTGTATCCAATGTACCGCGGATAATGTGGTAACGGATACCGGGCAAGTCTCTAACACGTCCGCCACGGATAAGTACCACGCTGTGCTCTTGAAGATTGTGTCCTTCGCCGGGAATGTAGCATGTACCTTCCATACCGTTGGTACGACGAATTCTTGCAATCTTACGCAATGCAGAGTTGGGCTTTTTGGGAGAAGTTGTTGTTACGTTCAAGCAAACGCCTCTTCTTTGAGGGCAGCCTGCAAGCAACGGAGATTTGCTCTTCTCTTTTTCGCTCTTTCTGCCTTGTCTGATCAACTGGTTGATTGTTGCCATAGTTTTTTACCTCCTTTTAATGATGAAGTCGGAAAATCCCAAAAACAGGAATTTCTATATACTACACAGGCAAATTGCCTATGGGTATATCTATATATATTGATATATTGTTATCAAGGCGTACAAACGCAAAAGGTGTTGTCAATCTGCCAAAGGCTGTTTCAACACACCTACTACTGCGCTCTTTACCTCTATGCCGTAGCGCTCTGCAAGCTCTACAGAAGTAACACCGCTTACTACGGGCACGTTGTACTGACGTGCATAGCCCAATATGTTGTTTTTGTAAGCTGTATCGGCGTCCGAAGCAAGGATAATTTGGGCGATATTGAGCTGCTTTAGCTCACGCACAACTTGTCTTTGCCCCACTACGACATCCTTTTTTTGATAATTAGCCATAATAACCACAGTATATATTAGCAAAACAGCACAAGACAGTCAAGCATTTTGCAACACCTGACTGTCTTTTTTTGACCAAAAATGGTATTTATATACGTGCTAAATAAGAACGTCTGTTACTCCGCGTCCAACAACGAGGTTTGTTCGTCATCGGCCGTGTGCTGTTCGGTAACAGCAGTCAATTCTTTTTCACGATACTCGGGCAAGCCTGTACCTGCAGATATCATCTTACCGATGATGACGTTTTCCTTAAGACCGAACAACGGATCGCTCTTACCCTTGATTGCTGCTTCGGTAAGCACTCTCGATGTTTCTTGGAAGGACGCTGCAGCAAGGAAGCTGTCTGTTGCCAAAGATGCTTTGGTAATACCAAGCAGAATACGCTTTGCGGTAGCAGGTTCTCTGTCCTCTTCCAACGCCTGAGTGTTGGCATCGTCAAACTTGTAGATATCCACTACTTCGCCCGGCAACAAGTCTGTGCCGCCTGCGTCTTCTATTCTTACCTTTCTAAGCATCTGACGAACGATAACTTCGACGTGCTTGTCGTTAATTTCAATACCGTTGCTACGGTATGTTGCTTGCACTTCTTTCAACAGATATTCTTCCACCGCGCGAGGTCCTTTTGCGGACAACAAGTCTTGCGGATAGATAGAGCCTTCTGTCAAAGGTTGACCGTTTTCTACAACGTCACCCTCTTCTACCTTAAGACGTGCTGTATAAGGTATGGAGTACTCGTGAGCCTTGCCTGTGTTGTCGGTAACTACAATGACGCGCTTGTCACCCTTGGGCAAAGATACAGTACCTGCTGTTTCGGAAAGCACTGCGCAACCCTTGGGACGTCTTGCCTCAAACAATTCTTCTACACGAGGCAAACCTTGCGTAATATCTTCGGAAGTAGCAACACCACCGGTGTGGAAGGTACGCATGGTAAGCTGTGTACCAGGTTCACCTATGGACTGAGCGGCAATGACGCCTACAGCCTCGCCAAGATTGACGGGTTTGCCCGTTGCCATATTGCTACCATAGCACTTAGCGCATACGCCGTGCTTGCTGCGGCAAGTAAGAACGGTACGCATATACAATTCAGTAATGCCTGCTTTGACAATGACGTCTGCAATGTCGTCTGTTATCATTGTGTCGCCACGAGCGATAATTTCGCCTGTTTTGGGATCTACAACGTCGTCGATGACAAACTTACCGATAATTCTGTCGCGGAAAGACTCAATCTTTTCGCCGGCTGTCTTACCTGTAAATTCCTTAATCCACATACCCTGCGGACGGCTGTTGGGCGAACAATCGTCCTCACGCACAATAACGTCCTGAGCAATATCTACAAGACGACGTGTCATGTAACCGGAGTCTGCTGTCTTAAGTGCGGTATCGGACAA
Organism: uncultured Eubacteriales bacterium; assembly: GCA_949289125.1. Taxonomy (GTDB): domain Bacteria; phylum Bacillota; class Clostridia; order Christensenellales; family CAG-314; genus CASEME01. The sequence goes on along the minus strand of CASEME010000023.1, from coordinate 6,633 downwards.
ACCTTTACGAGCACCGTGTGACGAAATGAAGTACTCAAGTACGGACAAACCTTCACGGAAACAGGATTTGACGGGCAATTCCAATACTTTACCAGAAGGATCGCTCATCAAGCCACGCATACCGCAAAGCTGACGAATCTGGTTCATACTACCACGGGCGCCAGAGTTAGCCATCATCCAAATGGGGTTGTCGTCTGTCATGCCGTCTTTAACAAGGTTTTCCACCTTGCCACTTGCCTCTTTCCAAATGTCGATAACGTGGTTGTAACGCTCGTCATCTGTCAAAAGACCTTCGTTGTATTTTTCTTCAATAGCAATTACCTGTTGTTCTGCTTCCTGCAAAATACCTTTTTTGTCCATAGGTATGTGCATATCGAACACGCTTGTGGTCAAACCGCTTATTGTAGAATACTTGTAACCAAGAGCCTTGATTCTGTCCAACATAGCAGAAGTTTCTGATGCGCCGTGCAATTTGAAACATTCTTCTACCAACTTGGAAAGTTGTTTTTTTCCTATCCAATATTCCTTGTTGTCTATCATTTTGATAGTCAACTCGTCGTGTATGCCTACACCCTGAGGCAAAGCCTGACAGAATATCATACGACCGACAGTAGTCAAAATACGCTTGTAACTACCGTCTGCCTGCTGTTTGCGCACTTGGATAACTGTGTGCAAAGTGATATCGTGCGCAACATAAGCCATATATGCCTCATCAAAGTCGCAGTACGTCTTGTACGCACGCATACGCTCGTTGACGTCGGATATTGCCTTGTTGTCGTCGGTAACACTTGTGAGGTAGTAGCAACCCAAAACAATATCCTGACCGGGGGATACTACCGACTTACCATCGGATAATTTCAAAATGTTGTTGGCAGCAAGCATAAGAAAACGTGCTTCTGTCTGAGCTTCTACGCTAAGAGGTACGTGCACGGGCATCTGGTCGCCGTCGAAGTCCGCGTTGAACGCAGTACAAGCAAGAGGATGCAATTTGATAGCTCTGCCTTCGATAAGCACAGGTTCAAACGCCTGTATGGACAATCTGTGCAAAGTAGGTGCACGGTTGAGCAATACGGGGTGGTCTTTGATAACCTCTTCCAAAATATCCCACACCATTGTGTCTGCACGTTCTACACGTTTCTTTGCAGATTTTACGTTGTGGCATTGTCCTGTCTCTACAAGACGTTTCATTACAAAGGGCTTAAACAATTCCAAAGCCATTTCCTTAGGAAGACCACATTGGTGCATCTTAAGTTCGGGACCTACGACAATAACCGAACGACCGGAGTAGTCGACACGTTTGCCAAGGAGGTTTTGACGGAAACGACCTTGCTTACCTCTCAGCAAGCCCGACAAAGATTTCAACTCTCTGTTGCCTGCACCGCTTTGAGGACGCTTACTGCGGCTGTTGTCGATAAGGCTGTCTACAGCTTCCTGCAACATACGTTTTTCGTTGTTGATAAGAATTTCCGGAGCGTTGATTTCTATCAACTTTTTAAGACGGTTGTTGCGGTTGATAACACGTCTGTACAAGTCGTTCAAGTCGCTTGTTGCGTATCTGCCACCATCAAGCGGTACCATAGGACGCAGTTCGGGAGGCAGTACGGGAAGTACTGTCAATATCATCCACTCGGGACGGTTGCCCGACTTGCGGAAAGCCTCTACAATGTCCAAACGTTTGATAATGCGCAAACGCTTTTGACCGCTTGCTTTGCTAAGTGCCGCCTTAAGCTCCTGACTGTCTTTTTCGAGGTCGATGTTTTGCAACAACTCTCTTACAGCCTCTGCACCTGTGCCTGCACGGAAAGCATTTTTGCCAAAACGCTCTTGTGCGTCACGGTACTCGTTCATGCTGAGTATCTGTTTGTACAACAAACCTGTGTCTTTGCGGTCCAACACTACATAGCTTTGGAAGTTGATAAGTTGCTCAAGATACTTGGGAGACATATCAAGTATCAAACCCATACGGGAAGGTACGCCTCTGAAGTACCAGATGTGCGATACGGGCGCTGCGAGTTCGATGTGTCCCATGCGCTCGCGTCTGACCTTTGCTTTGGTAACTTTGACGCCGCACTTTTCGCACACAATACCTTTGTATCTTATGCGCTTGTATTTACCGCAATGGCATTCCCAGTCCTTGGTAGGTCCAAAGATGCGTTCGCAAAACAAACCGTCTTTTTCGGGTTTTTGCGTGCGGTAGTTGATTGTTTCTGCTTTTTTTACTTCGCCGTAAGACCATTCTCTGATCTTTTCGGGGGAAGCTATACCAATTTTGATAGATGCAAATTCGTTCATAATGCCGCTTTTGCCAAGCGAATTAGATTTCATATTTGCAACAGATTGGCTTTCTATATTTCTTATCTCGTTACTCATCTATGCTACCCCCTTATATTAGTTATCCGACTCATCGTCGTTTGACTCACCTGTCAAATCGCTGTAGTCGTCATCGTCGTCTGCAAAGTCGTCGTCCAAAGCACTGTCGTCGGTGTCTGCACCTTCGTCCTCGTCATTGCCACCAAACAACGAATCAAGCGAGAAGTCATCAAGGTCATAATCGTTTCCTGTGCCTGCAAGCTCGTCAATGTCAATTTCTTCTTCGTCATTGAAGCTGTGCATAGCCTCTTTCTTCTGCTCTTGTTCTTGCAGTACAATGTCGTTGTACTCTGCTTCGTCGTCCACACTGTCACGAACGATAATTTCTTCATTGTCAGCAGACATAACTTTGACATCCAATGCCAAAGCCTGCAATTCCTTAATCAATACTTTAAACGATTCGGGAACGCCGGGATCTGCCATGTTTTCACCCTTGACGATGGATTCGTAAGTCTTTACTCTGCCCACTACGTCGTCGGACTTGACTGTAAGTATTTCTTGCAAAATGTTAGCTGCGCCATATGCTTCCAATGCCCAAACTTCCATTTCACCGAAACGCTGACCACCAAACTGAGCTTTACCGCCCAAAGGCTGTTGCGTAACAAGGCTGTACGGACCAATACTTCTTGCGTGAATCTTGTCGTCTACCAAGTGTATAAGTTTGAGGTAGTACATGTAACCTACAGTTACTCTGTTCTCAAACGCTTCACCTGTACGGCCGTCATACAAACGCACTTTACCATCAACTTTGCCTGTTGCAGGGTTGACCATACCGTTTTGCAAGAACAACTGACGTATCTCTGCCTCGGTTGCGCCGTCAAATACCGGGGTTACTATCTTCCAGCCGAGCATCTTGGATACCAAGCCCAAGTGCATTTCCAAAACCTGTCCGATATTCATACGAGAGGGAACGCCCAACGGGTTGAGCACAATTTGCAAAGGTGTGCCGTCTTCTAGAAAAGGCATATCCTCTTCGGGCAAAATGCGAGATACGACACCTTTGTTACCGTGACGTCCTGCCATTTTGTCGCCCACAGATATTTTACGTTTTTGCGCTATATAAACTCTTACAAGTTTGTTGACACCGGGATCAAGTTCGTCGTGATTTTCACGGCTGAATACCTTGACGTCAACAACAATACCGCCTTCACCGTTGAGCACGCGCAAAGAAGTATCTCTTACTTCTCTTGCTTTCTCAGAGAAGATTGCTCTCAACAGACGTTCTTCGGGAGAGAGGTCTGCCTCGCCCTTGGGTGATACCTTACCAACAAGGATATCACCGGGGCGCACTTCTGCACCGATACGCACAATACCGTCTTCGTTGAGGTCTTTCAAAGCGTCCTCACCGACGTTGGGTATGTCACGTGTAAACTCTTCCGGTCCAAGACGTGTTTCTCTTGTTTCGATTTCGTGTTCCTCAATGTGAACAGAGGTAAATACGTCCTCTTTTACCAACTTTTCAGACAGCAATACTGCGTCCTCGTAGTTGTAACCTTCCCAGTTCATAAAGCCGATAAGAATATTGCGACCAAGCGCAAGTTCGCCGCCTTCGGTACTGGGACCATCTGCAAGCACTTGTCCTTTGGTGACGTGCTCGCCTTTTTTGACGGATATCTTTTGGTTGATACAGGTGCCTTGGTTGCTGCGCACAAACTTTTTGAGTTTGTATTCGTGCAACAGACCTTGTCCGTCCTGCACTACAATTTTGTCGTCCGACGCTTTCATTACTACGCCATCCGATTCGGATATTACCATAACGCCGCTGTCATAAGCAATGCGCTCTTCTATACCCGTTGCAACAATAGGTGCTTCGGGTTTGATAAGAGGAACAGCTTGACGTTGCATGTTGGAGCCCATCAATGCACGGTTGGAGTCGTCGTTTTCGAGGAAAGGAATAAGCGATGTAGCAACAGATATCATCTGACGAGGAGATACGTCCAAGAAGTCTACGCTGTCAACAGGGAATTCCAAAATATCACTGCGTCTGCGACATGTGATACGTTCGTGCAAAAACCATCCGTTTTCGTCCAACGGTTCGTTAGCTTGTCCAATGATATATCTATCTTCTTCGTCTGCAGTGAGGTACACTACTTCGTCTGTCAGACGGTGATTGACTTTGTCCACCTTTCTGTAAGGGGATTCGATAAAGCCGTATTCGTTGATACGAGCGTAACCTGTCAAAGATGTGATAAGACCGATGTTCTGTCCTTCGGGTGTTTCGATAGGACACATTCTGCCGTAGTGAGTGTAATGAACGTCACGCACTTCAAATGTAGCACGTTCTCTGTTAAGACCGCCAGGTCCTAATGCAGACAACTTACGTTTGTGCGTCAACTCGGATATGGGGTTGCACTGGTCCATAAACTGCGACAACTGCGAAGAACCAAAGAACTCTTTGATAGCGCTTGTAACAGGGCGCACATTGATAAGCGATTGTGGCGTTGCCTTGCTGGGCTCTTGTATAGCCATACGCTCTCTTATTACACGTTCAAGACGAGCAATACCTATGCGGAATTGGTTTTGCAACAATTCGCCTACGCTTCTTACACGACGGTTGCCCAAGTGGTCGATGTTGTCGTCACAACCTACACCATATTTCAAATTGAGGTTGTAAGATACTATTGCATATATATCTTCTCTTGTAATGTGCTTAGTTACAAGCAAATCTTTGTTGTCTGCAATAGCCTTCAAGGTTTCCTCTACGGGCAAAGCCTGCTCTACTATCTTTGTAAGCTCTGCAAGATTGACGTATTCCGTGATACCCAACTTGCGGAAGTCCACTGTTGCGTAGTCGGGGTTGAGCTTGGTAAGATAGTATTTGATATCCACAGTGCCGTTGCCGATAACTTTTGCCACGCCTTCGGAAGTTTCTACAAATACAACATTTACACCGCTGTGCTGAATATCGTAAGCCTGCTGTTCGGTAAGTTTGGTACCTTTTTTGTAGATATTGCCTTGTGCGTCAACGTCAGCGTACAATACGTGACCTGCAATGCGGTTGGCAAGGCTCAACTTTTTGTTGAACTTGTATCTGCCTACTTTTGCAAGGTCGTAACGCTTGCTGTCAAACAACAAGTCTTCCAACGTCTTTTTGACAGATTCGTCGGTGGGTACTTCACCGGGACGCAAACGCTTGTATATCTCTACCAAACCTTCTATCTGGTTGGTGGTATTGTCCTTTTTGAAAGTAGCAAGCAAAGTGCGGTCTTCACCGTACATATTGATAATATCTTCGTTGGAAGAAAGACCAATAGCACGCAAAAGCACTGTTGCAGGCAACTTTCTGTTGCGGTCAATGTGCACGGACAAAACGTCTGTTCCGGGATCGTGCTCGTATTCGAGCCATGCGCCACGTGTGGGTATAACTGTGGTATTGTAACCAGGTTTGCCGTTGCGGTCGCGGATAATCTCACAATATACGCCGGGTGAACGCACCAACTGCGATACGATAACACGCTCTGCGCCGTTGATGATAAAACTGCCCGTCTCCGTCATACGAGGGAAGTCACCCATAAATACTTCTTGGTCGATAAATTCGCCCGTACCTTTGTTGATAAGGCGGACGTTGATTTTCAACGGGGAAGCATAGGTGGCGTCGCGCAGTCTGCACTCGTCTTCCGAATACTTTGTTGTGGGATCAAGATGATGCTCCAAAAACTCCAGACGGAAGTGTCCTGCAAAGTCCTCTATGGGCGAAAAGTCCTCAAAGACTTCCTTGATGCCGTTGTCTATGAAGTTGCGATAACTGTTCATCTGCACTTCAATGAGGTTGGGCAGTGGCAATACTTCTTTTGTCTTGGAAAAGCTGACTCTCTCGTGACTACCGTATTTTACGGTACGGATCTCTTGTGCCATTGACATCTCTCCTAAAAAAAATTTATGGTAAAAATTTGCTTAAAAAGGGTTGCATTGTACGCCGTTTCGGTGTATAAAATAAACATAGGACATCAAAAACGACACAAAGATACGTCCAAACGACATAATACGCCCCTACAATTAGGCAAAGTGATACATTTGTTATGATAACACCATTTGTGTCAATATTCAAAGCGTTTTTATTGAGGTTTTGCAAAAAATAAATTGCAAAATTTTTTTTCATTTTTATATAAAATTATCGCCAGCTAAGATGAATTGTCAAACTAAGTGCAACACTTAGCGAGATTTTCTTGGAACAAATCTTGCGGTGTTCGGAAATGCAAAACTTTCTTGGGCCTGGCGTTGATCAACGCCAGGTTCTTTTTCAGGGTCGCGGGACTGACCCTT
>CASEME010000022.1 GCA_949289125.1 uncultured Eubacteriales bacterium | reverse complement strand
GTCAAGGGTCAGTCCCGCGACCCTGAAAAAGAACCTGGCGTTGATCAACGCCAGGCCCAAGAAAGTTTTGCATTTCCGAACACCGCAAGATTTGTTCCAAGAAAATCTCGCTAAGTGTTGCACTTAGTTTGACAATTCATCGATTGTAGTATATGTGTCATTAGTTTATTTATCGGTGTTGTTATTGTTATAATGTGAAAAGCGTTTCCTATGGAGTGGAAACGCTTTTCTTAGAAGGGTAGTTACTATTTTCGATATTCCTATCGAATAAAATGCAGGAGGGGTAACCTGTCATTTTATGTGTCAATTATAGTTTGGCTTTCTTAAAATAATATGAAATTAGCTTTTTCTTTCATATTTTTTTCTGTAAATTTTTTGCCGAAAATTTTTTGTTTTTTTGCAAAATTTGGGGGAGAAAAATTATTAGTTGCAAATATTATTATTGACGTGATTTTGTGCATAGTGTCTGTTGTGTGGACATTTTTGTTTGCAGAGATATTTTGTTTGGTGTACAAAGTTGTTACAAGGTACGATTATGGCAGATTTGATGGATTTTGTGCAAGAAGTAAAACGTAGCAACGATATTGTTTCCGTTATTGCTTCCTATATTGACGTTAAGCAACGTGGGCAAAATTTTTGGGCACGTTGTCCTTTTCACGGAGAAAAAACGCCAAGTTTTTGCATCAATCCGCATCAGCAGTATTATAAGTGCTTTGGCTGTCAGGAGTCGGGCGACGTAATCAAATTTGTACAGCAATACGAATCGTGCACCTTTATGGAAGCGTTGGAGATATTGGCAAAGCGAGCCAATCTCAAAATGCCCGAATTTGGCAGACAAAAGACAGACGCCAAATTGGCAGAAAAAAAGAAAAAGCGCGACATCTATTTGGACATTTTGCGTGATACTGCTCGGTTTTATTGGAAGTGCTTGTATTCGGATAGTGGTTTGGTTGCAAGGCAGTATATGCAAAACAGAGGTTTTGCTACCGACACTATGAAGACGTTTGGCATAGGATATTCTTCCGATATGTATTCCTTGCCCAATTACCTTGCAAGCAAAGGTTATCACGAGCAGGACTATATTGCCGCAGGTGTTGTGCAACAAAGCGCCACCGGCAAAAAGTTTGACGCTTTGTGTGAACGTCTTATTGTGCCCGTTTTTGATATATCGGGTAGGGTAATAGCGTTTGGCGGTAGAGCGTTGACGCAACAACGTGCTCAATACGGTAAGTACAAAAATACTGCAGAAACGGAAATTTTTTCCAAGAAAAACAACTTGTACGCTATCAACTTTGCCAAACAGCAAAAGCAACAGGGCAATCTGCCTTACATAATTATGGTCGAAGGCTACATGGACGTTATTGCCATGTATCAGGCAGGAGTGTGCAACTGTGTGGCAAGTATGGGTACAAGCCTTACAGAGCAACAAGCCAAGCTGCTTTCTCGTCTTACCGACACGGTGTACATTTGCTATGACGGCGATGCCGCAGGGCAACACGCCACAATACGCGGTATGGATATTTTGGCTAATCAGGGATTGGAAGTGCGTGTGATGAGCATACCCGACAATCAGGATCCCGATGAATATATCAAAGCGCACGGCAAAGACGCCTTTGTAGCACTTATCGAGCAAGCATTACCACTCGTGGACTACAAATTGTCAGTATTGCAAAAATACTACAACATAGACAACGTAGAGGGCGCACAGCGCAACAATGCTTTGGCTAAGTTTGTCAAAGGTGCAGTCAAAGTGCTTGACGACATAGACGAGCTGTCGCAAGGGCAGTATGTCAAAGCGATATCGCTAAAGACAGGCTATTCGGAAGAATATTTGCGCAGAGCACTGAACAAGGCTACAGTAACTACAGATAGCAACGAGGCTTCGGCAGATACATCACAGCAACAGCAGGTGGAGCAGGAGCTTAGTTCGGAAGACAAAGCAATGTATTTTGTGGCGGCGTGTGTACTCAACGGATTGTCCTTTGCAGACATCAAACACAAACCGCAGTGTAGCAACAAGTTTCTTGCCAAAGTGTACGACTACGTATTTGACTGCAAGGATAAGGGCACACGTCCTACAATGGACATGATATACAGCGTTGCTCCCGATGCGGACAAGCAAGAGTATCAGCGCATTACCGATTACGTATTTGAGCCAAGCAATGCCGCTACCGACAAAAAGTATTTTGACGAATGTTGCTCAATGCTTGAGCGTGCCCGTTTGCGCATGCAACGTGAGCATTTGACAGCTCAACTAAAAGACAGTAGTCTGTCTGAGCAACAATTTAGCGAGATTGCACACAATATAGAACAAATAAACAAACAAATAGAAGAGTTGAAGTGAGAGTTATGGAAATTACAGAAAAATTGTTGGAAAACCTTTTGGAACAACTAAAGCAAGATGGACAGACAAGAGTATCTTATGACGAGATAGAGGCAAAGTTGGAGAGCATGGACATATCTGCCGACCAAAATGCCGAGATATATCGTTATCTTGAAAACAACGGCATAGAGATTGTAGACGCTTACGAAAAGAACGAAAACGAGCTTTACAAAGCTGTTGCAGACGTAGCGTTGGACGATCCTGTCAAAATGTATCTTAAGGATATAGGCAAAGTCCCCTTGCTATCCGCCGAAGAAGAAGCTGCCCTTGCAGAAAAAATGCTAAGTGGAGATGAAGAAGCTAAGCGCAAACTCAGCGAAGCCAACTTGAGGCTTGTAGTATCCATTGCAAAAAGGTATGTGGGCAGAGGTATGTTGTTCCTTGACCTTATATCAGAAGGCAATTTGGGGCTTATGAAAGCGGTTGAAAAGTTCGATTATACCAAAGGTTTCAAATTTTCTACATACGCAACTTGGTGGATACGTCAGGCGATAACACGTGCCATAGCCGATCAGGCACGCACAATACGTATTCCCGTACATATGGTGGAGACAATCAACCGTCAGGTGCGCGCACAACGTGCTTTGGTGCAGGAGTTGGGACGTGAACCTACTCCCGAAGAGATTGCCCGTTATATGGGTATCTCTCCCGAAAAAGTGGTAGAGATACAAAAAATAGCGCAAGATCCTGTCAGTCTTGAAACACCCATAGGTGAGGAAGAAGACAGTCATCTTGTGGACTTTATAGAAGACAACAAGGCGGTAGCTCCAAGCGACGTGGCGGCACAGACAATGCTGAGAGAACAACTGTTTAAGGCGTTGGACAAGCTCACCCCGCGTGAGCAAAAGGTTATACGCCTGCGTTACGGTCTTGAGGACGGCAAACAGCGCACGTTGGACGAAGTGGGCAGAGAGTTTAACGTTACCAGAGAGCGTATAAGACAGGTAGAGGCAAAGGCACTGCGCAAGTTGCGCAACCCCAAAAACCTCAAATCGCTAAGAGACTATGCCGAAGAATGATACAGCGAGCAACTGATGTTGCAAGCTGAGCAACAACTGAGTCTATTTGGGGCGCAGTTTACATACACACAATCTACTGCATTTAGGTTATTGCGCCAATTCGTAGATATTAGGTGATGTTTTATTACTAAGGAGGTTACTTTTATGCAGTTAACCGAACAATTTTTGAAAGACTTGCTGCAAGAATTGACGCAAGGCAACAAACATAATGCTTTGTCTATCGGATTGATAGAAGATAAACTGTCTAAAGTAGACATTGATGCTGAGCAAAATGCTCAGATATATGAATATTTGGAAAACAACGGTGTGGTTATCGTAGATGACGATTCTGTATCAAGTGATACTGTTGATGCTTTGTCTCAAAGCAAACTTGCTGTTATTGATGATCCTGTAAAAATTTATCTTACCGAAATAGGTAAAATTCCCCTTCTGTCAGTTGATGAGGAAAAGGATATAGCTCAACGTGCAATGCAGGGCGACAAAGACGCTAAGTGCCGTTTGTGCGAAGCCAACCTAAGACTTGTGGTGTCCATTGCAAAACGCCATTTGGGCAGAGGTTTGTTTTTGCTCGACCTTATACAGGAAGGCAATATGGGCTTGTTGCGCGCAGTGGAAAAGTTTGATTATACCAAAGGTTACAAATTTTCTACTTACGCTACTTGGTGGATACGTCAATCAATATCGAGAGCTATTGCCGACCAATCGCGCACAATAAGAGTGCCGGTGCATATGGTAGAAACTATCAACCGTCAGGCACGTGCTCAAAGAGAATTGGAACAGCAATTAGGCAGACAGGCAACTACAGAAGAACTTGCAAAGTACCTCAATACTACTGTGGACAAAGTAGAAGAGATTATGAAAATATCTCAGGATCCCATTAGTTTGGAAACACCAATAGGTGAGGAAGAGGACAGTCATCTTGTGGACTTTATTGAAGACAACAAGACGGCTTCGCCAAGCGATGTGGCAATTAGTACAATGCTTCGTCAGCAACTTATGGACGCATTGCACAAGCTGACGCCGCGTGAAGAAAAGGTAGTGCGCATGCGTTATGGTTTGGACGACGGCAAACCGCGAACACTCGAAGACGTGGGCAAAGAGTTTAACGTCACCAGAGAGCGCATACGCCAAATAGAAGCTAAGGCTTTGCGTAAGTTGCGCAATCCGGGCAGATTCAAAAACTTGAGAGATTATCTTGATTGATGAAACAACTAACATTAAGACAACAGACAATATGCTTAGCACTTCCCAAAGTGGACATTTTGGCTGATGTGGGATGCGATCATGGTTATGTAGGAGCGTACGCTTTGACCAACGCGCTTGCGCGACAAGTGTTGTTTTGTGACATAAGCGAGCCCAGCCTCAACAAGGCACGTGTTTTGTGCCAAAAGTTGCAGTTGCTTGACAGAGCGCAGTTTTATTGTATGGACGGATTGCAAGACGTACGGTCCGATTGTGCGGTGATAGCAGGTATGGGCGGCCTTGAAATAATCAGTGTTTTGAGTAAGGCAAAGCATTTGCCTGCAAAACTTGTTTTGCAACCTATGCGCAATCAAAAGGACGTAAGACAGTGGCTTGTAGGCAACGGTTATGGCATAGTAAGCGACAAAATGTTTTATGACGGCAAATTTTATGACCTTATTACTGCCGACGTCAACAGCGGAGAGCGTAGCCTTACTATCGAACAGCTTACATTTGGACTAAACAATGTCAGTTGTTACAATGCAGACTTTTTGTGGTATGCAGACAAAGAAATAAAAAAATGCAAACAAATACTTAGTCGTTGTGCAATACCTGCTCTTATGGAGTATACGGATATGCTTGTTGCAACGACGCAAAGATTGAAGGAGGAACACAATGCAGCACGAATTATTGGAATACCAAAAGATTGACGGTGAGTTGCGCCGTATCAAACGTGAGTTGGAAAAAAGCGTCAACCGTATGGACGGTTTGAAGTATGCCAAGTTGCGTCAGGAGACGGAAGATAATCTTAGCAAGTTGGACAGTAAAGCTGTAGAATTGCAAAACAGCCTCAAAACACTTTCTCAACACAAAGAAGAGGTGGAAACAATCGTCAACGAATACAACAAAGCGTTGCAAGATGTGCATGACGAAACAGAGCTCAATTATCTTATCAAAAAGATGTCTTCTGTTTTGGATAGTTTGCGTGCTTGCGAGCACGAATGTGCAAATATTGTCAAAGAGGCAGATGAGCTGGAAAAACAATACAAAGAGTTGATGACCAAGTTGGCAGATTACATAGCCGGTTGGCAAAAATGCACTAAGCAATTTAATGCTGAGAAAGAACAGCAACAACCGCTTGTTGTCAAACTGATGAAACAAAAGCAGGAGTTGGAACCCAAACTTGACAAAGAAAAGTTGGAAAAATACAAAATGATACTTCAGCAAAATGTATTCCCCGTACTTGTGCCCCTCAGAGACGAGCATAGTTGTGGTGGCTGCCGTATGGAGTTGAGTAGCGGTTCGCTCAGCAAATTAAAAAGTGAAGGCATTGTCAAATGCGAGCATTGCGGCAGAATAGTGTATCAAACCAAGTAGTGCACGGTATTTAGGTGCTTTTACTAATATAAGCAAATACAACAGCTGTGTATCTATAGCAATAGTTGCAACAATAGAGTAAATAAAATGCGTAACCATATTACGGTTACGCATTTATTTTTGTTCAATGTTGTATAGTAACTATACTTTTGTTATTTTGTACCAAACAGTCTATCGCCTGCGTCGCCAAGACCGGGCAAAATGTAACTGTTTTGATTGAGGCAACGGTCGCAAGTTGCACAATATATCTGTACATCGGGGTGAGCCTTGTGCAGTTTTTCTATACCTTCGGGAGCGGCAATGATGTGCATGCACTTAATCTTTGTAACGCCGCGTTTTTTCAAAAGGTCAACTGCTGCTATTGCGCTACCGCCTGTTGCAAGCATAGGATCAAGCACTACGGCAATCATATTTTCTATGCCATTGGGTAGTTTGCAGTAGTATTCCTGCGGTTGGCAAGTTTCTTCATCTCTGTACATACCGATATGACCTACTTTTGCAGTGGGGAAGAGTGCGTGCACTCCGTTTACCATACCAAGACCGGCTCTCAAAATGGGTATTACTGCTACAGTGTTGTCGGCAATCACCTGTTGTTTGCACGTTTCGAGCGGTGTAGTAACTTCCTTTGTAACGGTGGGGATGTCCTTAAATGCTTCGTATGTTACAAGTGTAGTTATCTCTTCTACAAGTTCACGAAACTGCTTTGTGTTGGTATTGTGGTCTCTCAACATTGCTACTTTGTGAGAAATCAGCGGGTGATTGATAATTGTAACGTTTTGCATAAGTTACCTCCTAAGTGTTTTATTCTTTTGTGGAGTCTGTAGTGTCTTGTGTAGTGCTCTCTGCGTTTTGGTAGGGTTCAAAGTCCACAACGTTTGCTTCGAGCGTTACCATAGCGCTGTCATACGCTTTGCGTGCTTCTTCAGAGCTTTCTTTGCTGTTGGGTATTACAAGGTTCAATACTATAGCAAGTATAGTAGCTATTGCAAGTGCGCTGATTGATACAAATCCGCCACCAGATGTTGCAAAACCTATCTTCAGCAAATTGCCGTTGAGAGTGTAGCCACTCAGTGCGCTTACAATGTCGCCTGCAAGACCTACTGCGCCAAGTCCAAGACCTACCGACATTGTGATGGATACAACAAGCATATTTTTGCTGTTGGAGAAGTCTACTTTGCCGTCTACCAAAGCTCTCAAACCGTTAGCAGATATCATACCAAACAGTACTACGCAAGCACCGCCTACAACAGCAGTGGGTATTGCTTTGATGAGTTCGCCGATGGGTACGAATATTCCCAAAAATACTGCCCAGCAAGCTGCCAAAGCAACGTTTCTCGGATTGTAGTTTTTGGTAATAGCAAGTACAGCTGTGTTTTCACCATAAGTAGTGTTAGCAGGACCGCCCAGCAAACCGCTAACAGCTGTAGCGATACCATCGCCCAATACTGTTCTGTGAAGTCCGGGGTCTGTCATAAAGTCGTGTCCGCAAACAGTGCTGTTGGCGGAGATGTCGCCCAAGTGTTCCATAAATGTTACTACTGCAATAGGCACAATGGACACAATGGCAGTTGCAAGCAACGAACCGTCCAATTCGCCCCAAGCTCCCCAGAAGCCCCATATATCTGCTGCCATCTGGAAGATAACTACGTTGCCTTTTGCTGTCTCTGCAAAGATAAAGTGTTCGCTTGCAGGGTTGAAATCTACAAGACCTACGCACATACCGTATATATATCCTACCACAAAACCGATAAGAATGGGTATTACTTTTAAGAAACTTTTGGGTTTTGCAAATGCATTGACTGCAATTATGGATATAGCCGTTATTATTGCTGTAGTCCAATATTTCCAAGCATCGGGGCTGGAAGAAAGTGCGCCTGTAGCTTCGTCAATCTTGATAGTGCTTACAATTATGTCGTTCCAGAAAATGCTACCTGCAAGGTTCATACCGATAACGATAATTACAGGACCAACAACGATAGGCGGGAAAAGTTTTTTAACTTTGGACGCACCCACAAGTTTTATTACCAATGCAAGCAACATATATACAACGCCTGCAAGCACAAGCGAAATCATTGCTGACAGAGATGCTGCATTATACGATGCACCTTGCGAAAAGATGGTAAGCAATCCGGGCATAAAGGCAAAGCTACTTCCCAAAAATACCGGAACTTTGCGTTTGGTAAGGAAGTAAAAAATCAGTGTACCGACGCCTGCAGAAAGCAGTGCCAAAGGTATGCTCATACCTGTTACGATAGGGACAGTGATTGTTGCGCCCAACATTGCAAACATGTGCTGAAAACTCAGTACAAGGTCTTTGCCGCTTATGTTGAGGTTGAGTTTTGGCTTAGACATAGTTTCCTCCGTAGATTATATTTTTTGACACTTGTTGAAGACAAAATACTTTGCAAAAAAAAACGCTGAGTAAATAAGATTACTCAAGCGTTGATTTGTAAAATATTTTTGGTGACAATACGAGAAAGAGGGAGCAAAAAAGAAGAATAAAACGCCTTAGCATTGGATTTTATTCGTATAGTTGTTGCTACGCTCAATACTTGCATTGCTTTCCTCCAAGATTATCTTGCGTATTGTACTCTTTTATTTTTAATTTGGCAAGCGTTTTTTAGTACATTTATCAATTTATTTTTTGTGATGTTGTCATGTAAGGCTAATAATATTTTTTGAGGTATTGTATTTTAATTTAATGTATGCTATAATACTTTCAACTAATACCAATCCAAAGGTTGTGAGTATGAAAAAGACAATTTACAAAAAACCGTTAATAATAGTGTTGTCAGTATATGCGGCTATAGTAATAGTATTTAGTATACTTTTGGGTATATATTTGCACAATTATTCGGTACGCAGCTGGTCTCCTACATTTTATGGTAGCTACACTTGGACGGAAGATATGCAGTTTGACCTCGATATGTTTCCTTCTTTGGTAATTGACGAGGACGCAACTGAGCTCAAAATTATGCAAATATCCGATCCGCAACTGAAGTTTGGCAATATTACGTCTATGGACAGGCGTACTATGGACTTGTTGGACAGAGCATTGAAAGCAGAGCAACCCGATATTGCAGTATGCACGGGTGACTTGACATTATCCATATTTACATATCACGCGTACAAACAGTTTGCTGATTTTATGGAACAGCGTCAGCAATATTGGACGGTAGTGTACGGCAATCACGACAGTCAGTTTGATTGTAGCAAGTACACAATATACAACTTGCTCAAAAACTACAAATACTGTTTGTTTGATCCGGGTCCTTCCAACATCAAAGGCGAAAGCAACTTTTTGATAAACGTCTATAAGGGCGAAACAGCCAAAAGCAATGGCGACGTAGCTTATAGTCTTGTTATGCTTGATTCCAACATGTATCCCGACGGAGAGGACCTTGCTTTGACCGATTGGATATACGATTGGATAGGGGAAGATCAGGTTGCTTGGTACAGATGGGCAATAGAGGGATTGCAAAGTATAGACGCCAATATTCAGACTTCGGCATTTTTCCACATAGCTTTGAAAGAGTTTGCCGATATGTATTATTCCAACGAGTTGCAAAAGGGCAACTCTATACCGGAGCAGATTGACACAAGCACATTGTTGCCCGTCAAAGGTTTTGCAGGCACTGTATGCGAAAGTGAAAAGTTTGAGGACGAGACTGTAGACGACGGTTATACGGTAGGCATCTTCTATCAGGGCAAAAATACCGGATTGTATGCAACGGCAGTAGAGCTTGGAAGTACCAAAGGTATGTTTATCGGTCACGACCATATCAACACAATACGCGGTTACTATGGTACAGAGGGTAGCGAAATATATCTGTCCTACGGCTTGTGTTGCGGATATCATACATATCCCTATTTTGAGCGTGACAATGCATTGCTGCAACTTGCAGGGCTTAGCAATACGCCTTTGTACAATATGGAGCTGTGGCTGGACGAAAACGGTCAACAATATGAAAAGGGCGTCAACAATATCATTGTCGACCTCACTGCAGACAACTACGGACAACTTACTACATATTTGGGTTACGATAGTCACTACAAAGCTTAGTTAGCACAGTGTGTAGGGTAGTTTGTCTAAGCAAAGCATAATACCATAACGGGAAAGACAAATACTCTTTCCCGCTTTTACAATGTAAATTGATAGGAAATATACAATGAAAAAGATATTAGTAGTTACATTTAGTTTGTTAATTTTGTGCTCGGTATTACTGTTTGGCGGTTGTGCCAACACCAATACCGACAAAACATATAGCCTTGTAGTACCGGACGGTGCGCCTGCTATGGCTGTTGCTTCTTTGCTTGCCGACAATGTTGTCAATGGCACAAAGGTTGTTACCACCATCACTACAGGGCAGGACGCTCAAAGTAAGGTACTTAGCGGGCAGGCAGACCTTGCTATACTGCCTACCAACCTTGCTGCCAATCTGTACAACAAAGGCAGTGGCTACAAGTTGGTAACTGTCAATGTGTACGGCTTGTTGTATCTTGTAGCGTCGCAAGATATGAGCCTTGCCGATTTGCAAGGAAAAGTTGTTGCCAGTATTGGCAAAAGCAATACGCCCGAATACGTATTCAAAAAAATATTGTCGGACAATAATATACCATACGCAGACGGCGATGTAGCGCAAAGCGGTGTGGTCACAATTCGATACTACACGTCAGCAGCAGAAATTTTGCCTTTGCTTTTGAGTGGCGAAATAGAGTGCGCTTTGATTGGCGAGCCTGCCGTTAGTAAAGCGTTGTCTGCCAATACAAGCCTTAGAATAGTAGCTGATTTGCAACAACTGTGGGGCAATAGCTCACATGGTGCAGAGGGCTATCCGCAAGCAGGCTTGGTGGTATCGCAAAAGTTGCTTGATGAAAACAGTGCTTTTGTAGATTCTCTCGTGCAACGTCTTATGGGCAACAATCAGTATATGTTGGACAACGCAGACAAGTTGGGCAAACTTTTTGAAGAAGGTGGCTCTCAAGAATTATCGAGCGTAGCTTTTGACAAGACGCTTATACAAAGGTGCAATCTCAATACTGTAACTGCCAAAGACGCATACAACGGACTTGTGCAGTATTTTGAAACATTGTACAACTTCAATGCGGCATCTGTAGGCAACAAAATGCCCGACAATTCTTTTTACTATGGATTGTAAACAAAACTTGTTATGAACAAAAAACAGATTTTGATAACATTGATATATCCGATTGTCGCACTTGTGCTTTTTGTGACAATTTGGACATTGTGCGCATTGGCATACTCCAAGCCACTTATATTGCCCTATTTTTGGGAAGTGTTGGCAGAGTTGTGGAAATTGCTATCTCAGGGTAGCTTTTATTTGGCATTGCTTGCCACAACAGCACGCACATTGTTAGGCTTTTTGCTTGCTACAATTATTGCTTGGGTGTTGGCGCAATTTGCTGCAGACAATGTGCACGTACGCAAAGTACTCAATCCTATAGTTACCGTGTTGCGCTCATTGCCAACAATGTCGGTCATTTTGCTTGCACTTATATGGTTTAGGTCGGGTATACTGCCCGTATTTGTGGCTTTTTTGGTGGCTTTTCCATTGCTTTATAGCTCATTTGTGTTGCGACTTACGCAAGACAACGCGGACATTTTGGAAATGTGCGCAGTGTTCAAAGTTCCTTGTAGGGTACGTATGTTCAAGCTGTATCCGTCCATATTGTTGAGTACGCTTATGCGTATTACAGACAGTATTTTGCCGTTGACGCTCAAAGTAATAGTGGCAGGCGAGGTGCTTGCAAACACCGTCAACAGCGTAGGCGTCAATATGCAAAACGCACGCCTTAACGTGGAGACAGCCAACCTGCTTGCCTGGACAGTTGCGTGCGTGGTACTGTGTTTTGTATTGCAAGCGTTAGTTGCGCTTGTACGTTACATCTTGCGGAGGACCAACGTATGTCCACAGTAACTTTTGACAAAGTAACTTTCGGTTACGACAACAAACAGATATTCAGCGATTTTTCCTTTGTATTCAATCTCGATTGCGTCAACGTAGTGATGGGCGATAGCGGCGTGGGCAAATCTACTCTTTTGAGGCTCTCTATGGGGCTCAACAAACCATCACAAGGACAAATTTACTGCCCCGAGTGTTCGGTCGTCTTTCAGGAAAGTCGTCTTGTAGAGCAACTGACGGTGTTTGACAATATTGACATCGTTTTGCATAGGGCGTATCCCGACAAAAAGCAACGCACCAAGATCATTGTTAACGCTTTGCAAAAAGCAGATATTTTGCAGTATGCCAAACGTTATCCACAACAATTATCAGGCGGTCAACGACGTAGAGCGGCACTTTTGAGAGCTTTTTTGTATCCGTCTCAAGTAATGTTGCTCGACGAGCCATTTCGTGGATTGGACAACGCAATTAAACAAAGCCTTGCCAAAGACTTTTTGATGTGGTACGGCGACACGCCCAAAACGGTAATTTTTGTAACGCACGACGTAGAAGTTGCAATGACGGTGGGCGATTATATATACAAACTGCAAGACAATCCTGCCAATATGCGCCTACTGTGTGATTTGTCTACTGTTGACAAACAAAACCGTGACTTGTATAGCCCTTACTTCAATAAGCTGCGTCAACAACTCAACAACGTGTGCGAAATGTAGTGTGACCACACACACTTTGTGCGCAAAGTAACAGTGTGTACAACACAAAATATCAATCAACACTGTGTTGATATATTGACATCGCATTGTTTAACAATTTGTATCTTGTACAAAAACCGCTCCCCGACAAAATAGGGAGCGGTTTTGTATGTAACTAAGTTAATTTGTTTGTGTGGTGCAATCATGTTGCCAAGTAGTAGTTGCAGTTTTTATTACAATACTTTAGCTTGCACATATCCTTCTTCAAAGTGTGTATGTTGACTTATCCAGTTGTTTATCTGAATTTGTAGTACGATGCCGTATATACCCAAAGTAACAATGCTAAGCAACATACCTAACAGCCATTTGAGATATATTTGTCCCGCAGTGCCGTCAAAATAGGTTTTTCTTCCATCTAATATAAGGTGGGACTGTACGTATTGGTTTTTCCAGCACATAGTAACAGGGATAAGCAATGAAAATGTGATGGCATTGAGTAGTGCATACCCTATGTTGCGGAAAAACAGTCCAAGTGCGCTACCTTCCCAAGTACCGCCAAGGAAGGGCATTTCGCCATTTATATGCGTATGTTTTGCCTTCCATTGCAGCAATTTTTTTGGTATAAACCATGCAAATATGCCAAGAGTTGGTATGCAAAGCAACAGCCAGCATATCCATTTGCCAATCAGTTGCGTAGTAGAGCCGTCAAAACTCAGACGTTTGCCGTTGTAAAGTGTATGTTTTGTTTGCCATTTGAGGTAAATAACGTAAGCCAGCGGAAAAGCAATACCCATTGTGCATACGGTAATTAGAGTGCACAACAACATCCAACCGAGCATTTGCAGAAATCCGCCGTCAAACTTGCCTTCTCCGTTGTATTCGATAGTTTGCGAATCGGGGTTGGCAAGCCGTATAGCTTTCATCTCTTCGCATTTGTCATAGTATGTGTTGACTGTGTGCAATATCCAACCCGTATCTTTCGCTTGTCTGCATGCCTCAAACTGTTGTTTGAGCTGTTGATCGTTTTCGCCCATATATTTTGCAATATCACATGTGCGTCTAACAACATTTTTGTAAATTCTTATTTGCTTACTTCTGTTCAAAGCAACGGCAAGCAATGCAATAAAAGAAAATGTATTTATATTGGCTGTTGCAGAAATCGAAATCATCAAGAGTGTTGGATTGCTTTGCGTACTTGTAGTGTTAGCATAATACATGAGTATCATTATGACAAAATAGCTAATTACACATACTACAGCAAGTGGTAATTATTGCAATGCGTCGTTTTTTGAAGTTGACATTTTGTACAATCGTGAGCGCTTTGTCAAACGCTTCTCCGTACCTGTTCATAAAGTTTGTTTTTCCCTCACTATATTTATTTGTTGCAACCAAAATTGCGCTATATGTTGTCAATAAATCGCATTTTGTAAAATAGTTGTTACTCAACTATTCCAAAACAGTATTCAAAGTCTGTATTTGTTCACTCAAGAAGTAACAAATATACTAATTTATATACATTACTGATGTATTATAGCACAGTAATTATTGCAAAGCAATTTTGTTTGACTGTTTTGTGATATACAAATAAATTATGTCTAACGTCATTTTCACTTTTCGACTTGTGTAACTAATAAAAAACCTGCAACATTTTGTTGCAGGTAGTGTAAAACGCAGTATAGTAGTGCGTTGCTATTATTTTACAATTACAAGTTGGTATTTGCTTCTGCCAAGACCAATTTCTTCGCCGTGTGTTACTTGTATGCGCCAATTTGTTTCGGGGTGTGCGCATACAAAGTGATCCTCTTTGCAGCAGTGGTTGTTGTCCGATATTGCGCTGTTGGCATTGGGCGTTTGCTTGTTGCACAAATCTGCAGAAGCAACGTCTATGGCAACAGGGTCTGTACTGCACAACATACCGACATTTGGTATGATAGGCACGTCGTTTTCGCTGTGGCAGTCACAGTTGGGGGATACGTCAATAATGATGTTGATATTGAAGTTGGGTTTGCCGTCCACAACAGCCATAGTGTATTCGGCAATTTTTTTGTTGAGCGCTTCGTTGGCATTGTCATTGATAGGCTGTATAGCGGCAGTGGGGCATACGCCTACGCATCTGTCGCAACCAACGCAACGGCTGTGGTCTATTTGCGCTTTGTTGTCTACATATGATATTGCGGAGTGATTGCACTGTGTAGCACATTTTTGACAACCAACGCATTTGGATTGTTCTACTTGCGGTTGACCGCTACTGTGTTGGTCTTTTTTGCCGGCAACGCTTCCTCCGCCCATTCCAAGGTTTTTCATTGCTCCGCCAAAGCCTGCGTTTTCGTGACCTTTGAAGTGTGCAAGCGATATTACTACATCAGCTTCCGCCAAAGCCTTGCCTATGTGAGCCGTCTTTACAAGTTGTCCGTTGCGTACAGGTATCAGTGCTTCGTCGTTTCCCTTAAGACCATCGGCAATTATTACATTGCAACCGGTGGTCATACTGTTGAAACCATTGAGTTCGGCCGTGCGCAAGTGGTCTACTGCGTTGTGACGTCCGCCTGTGTAAAGCGTGTTGCAGTCGCACAAAAAGGGCTTGCCGCCAAGTTCTTTTACTTTGTCGGCAACAACTTTTGCAAAGTTGGGACGCAAAAAGGACAAATTGCCGTATTCGCCAAAGTGCATTTTGATTGCCACATATTTGCCTTCCATATCTATATCGCCAATACCGGCTTTGGTCATAAGTTTGTCGAGTTTTTGCATTAGGTTAGCTCCGCCCGGTTTGGTGCGCATATCGGTAAAATATACTTTAGACATAGTTTCCTCCGTAAATATAATATAGTTACAGTACCGTTTTATTATAGTTACAACTATGTGTTTTGTCAATGCTGTCGACGTCAAAAAATATTTGCAAAATTACAAAAAAATGGTGTTGTGCAAACGTTGTTTACATTTGACGGCACAAGTCTTATGTGTTATGCTGATATCACTATGAAAGGTATGTTGAAAAAATTTGTTTCTTATTACAAGCCACACAAAGCGCTGTTCTTTTGGGACACGTTTTGCTCCATTTTGGTGGCAGGTATCAATTTGTTGTATCCCACAATCGCACGAAATATTATCAATCAATATGTACCTCAGCACAATTTGAGGCTTATTGCTATATGGAGTGCGGTATTGCTGGGCATATACATACTCAAAGCAGGGCTCAATTACTTTATTCAGTATTGGGGACATGTTATGGGGGTGCGTATACAGTCCGATATGCGGCGTGACTTTTTCCGTCATGTGCAACGGCTTCCATTTTCGTACTTTGACGAAAACAAAACAGGTACAATAATGTCCCGCATTATCAACGACCTGTTTGAGGTAGCGGAGTTGGCGCATCACGGTCCGGAAGAAGTGCTCATTTCGTCGTTTACGCTCATAGGTTCGCTTGTGATGGTGTTTCTCATCAACCCATATCTTGGCTTTATTATTCTCATCATATTGCCTTTTATGTTTTGGTTTGCGATAAAACAACGTAGCCGTCTTACTCGCACATTTACCGAGACGCGCAAAGAAACGGGCGAGATAAATGCCGAAGTGGAGTCGTCCATATCGGGTATAAGAGTATCACGTGCATATACGGCTACCGAACACGAGCTCAACAAGTTTGACGCATCCAACGGCAGGTTTGTTGCGGCTCGCACGCGTGCATACAAAGCAATGGGTATATTCGGTTCGGGCATGGGCTTTTTTACCGATTTGTTGTACCTTGTGGCGTTGGTATTTGGCGGTTTGTTGTTGTACTTCAGTGAGACAGGACAAGGTGGCTTTTTGCTGTATTTTGGCAAAATAGAAAGCGGCGACTACGCAGGCTTTATTTTGTACATATCCACAATTATCAGCCCGATACGTACGCTCACTACCATTTTTGAGAGCATACAAGGCGGTATGACAGGCTTTAAGCGTTTTCAGGAGATTATGCACGTTGCATCAGAGAGCGACAGTCCTGATGCTGTGGGCGTTGACAGATTGGACGGAGATATACACTTCGAACACGTAAGTTTTCGTTACGACAGCAATGTAAAAGGGGACGAATTGGTACTCAAAGATATTGACTTTGTAATACCGCAAGGTAAAACAGTAGCTTTGGTAGGTCCGTCAGGCGGTGGCAAAACAACGCTGTGTCATCTTATACCGCGCTTTTACGATGTGCAGGACGGACGTATAACAATAGGCGGCATGGACACAACGCATATATCGAGATATAGCCTCAGACGCAACGTGGGCATAGTGGCTCAAGACGTATTTTTGTTTGGCGGAACGGTAAAAGAAAATATTGCTTACGGCAACTTTGACGCAACAGACGAGGAGATAGTAGAGGCTGCAAAGAAGGCAAATATACACGATTATATCATGACTTTGCCCGACGGCTACCAGACGCAAGTTGGAGAACGCGGCGTCAAACTTTCGGGCGGACAAAAACAACGTATATCCATAGCGCGCGTCTTTCTCAAAAATCCGCCTATACTGATATTGGACGAAGCTACAAGTGCACTTGACAACGTAACCGAAGCTATGATACAACAGTCACTTGAAAAGCTGTCCGAAGGACGTACAACTATAGTGGTGGCGCATCGTCTTAGTACTATCGAAAACGCCGACGAAATATTGGTGCTTACTTCCAAAGGTATAGAAGAAAGAGGCACGCATGAGCAGTTGTTGGAGCAAAACGGCATTTATGCAGGACTGTACAATCACTTGTATATGTTGCAAAGGTAAATATATTTTACGTCGTGACAAGGCAATGCTTTGTTGCGACGTTTTGCGATATTTGCCATTGCTTTTTGCGCTAAAGGCTTGCAAAAAAATATAAAATTTGGTAAAGTTATATTGGAGTATGAACAGCAAATAGTATGAATTTTTTAGCGTTTGACATCGAGGCTGCAAACGGATACAAGCTGTACAGTATATGCAGTATCGGTGTGGTGGAAGCGGACGAAAATTTTAACGTTGTCCGCAGGGAAAATATATGGATCAATCCCAAGACAAAGTACAATCTTAACGGCACTCGAAAAAATGTGGGTATAGACTTGCACCTTGACAAACAACTGTTGGAGCAGTCGCCCGACTTTGGTGAGATATACGGCAAGATAAGCAGTATTCTTACTCGTCCTGACGTAATTGTGTTGGGACATGCCGTTGATAGCGATGTGCGTATGCTCAATGCGGCTTGTGCAAAATACAAACTGCCCTCTATCGATTTTAACTTTGTGTGTTCGCAACTTTTGTACAAACTTTACAAAGGCGAAAAAGAAGTAAAGGCACTCAACAAAATAGCTACCGAGCTTGGACTTGATTATAATCAGCACAACAGTGAAGACGACGCATGGATGTCGTTTATGACATTAAAGTATGTTGTTGAAAGTAGCGGCCTTACGCTTGAACAGTTGCTTAATAAATACAAGGTGCGTATAGGTAGCAACAAAAACTTCGAAATTGTACGTCCTGTTTCGCTTGCAGGGCAGGACGGGGTGGATAAAAAACTGACGCAAAAAACGCTTGCTCGTCTCAAAGAGTACGCATCAAAAATAAAAGTTGTGGGCAACAAGCTCAAAGGCAAAACGGTTGCGGTAGACCGTTCGCTTGAGCTTACAGATGATAGTGTGGCAAAACAGATAATATCAACCATTGTATCGCAGGGAGGTAAATATACTACCAAACTGCGCAACTGCAATATCTATGTGGTGGCAGAAGAGCAGACGCCGCAGGATTTGATGCGTATGCGTCGAGTAAATGAACTTTACGCACAGGGCTTGTGCGAACAATATACTCTCAAACAATTATTAGCATTATCGGGGGAACAACAATGAGTAAAGTAGAAAAGTTTTTGCAAAAGCATCATCAGTCGTCAGCAGAAATTGACATCGGCAAAAAGGTGAAAGAAGTGCTGGAAGAAATGCAGCAAGGACTTGAAGGCAAAGGATGTCTGCCTATGATACCTACGTACATAGGACACATCAACAACGTAGTGCGCAACAGTCGCAGATTGCTTATCGATGCAGGCGGTACCAACTTCCGTGCAGCGGTTGGATATTTTGATTACAACGGTAGCGTAGTGATAGAAGACGTTATTCGTACTTCTATGCCTGCAACCAACGGCAGACTGACCAAAGAGCAGTTTTATGATGCCATTGCCAACAACGTAAAGCCATTGCTCGACAAGTGCGGTGATGTGGGCTTTTGTTTTTCGTACAATGTAAAGATGGACAAAGATATAGACGGCATTGTCGCGCCTTTTTCCAAGGAAGTAGACGCTCCCGAAGTAGTAGGTAGCAAAGTGGGACGTTGCACTTTGGACGCTATAGCCAAATTGGACAAAAAACAGCGCAACATAGTTATACTCAATGATACTGTTGCAACATTGCTTGGCGGACAAGCCAACAATATAGACAAACAATTTTGCACCTATATAGGTTACATATACGGTACAGGTCTCAATATTTGCTATATTGAAGATACTGCGGCAATATCCAAGTTGGAGCAAAAGCCGGACGATGACAAGATGATTATCAACATTGAGGCAGGCAACTTCAACAAGTTCCGTTTGGGCGACTTTGACCAAGTTGTAGTCAACAATACAGCAAACCCAGGCAGTCAGTTGTTTGAAAAGATGACAAGTGGCAAATATCTTGCGGAGATTATGCTTGTAGCTTTGCAAACTTACAAAGAAGAGAACAACTTTGCAGGCAAGGCAGATATACAGCCATTTACGCTCAAAGACGTGTCTGAATTTTTGGACGGACAGGAGAAGTTGATTTATAGCTTCTTTGATACGGACAGCGACAGAACTGAGGCAAAAGAGCTTTGTCGTGAGCTTGTAGACCGTGCGGCTCGTATGAGCGCAATCTTCAACGGTGCAGTGGCTACATACAAGGGACAGCCCAATGGAGCACCCGTTGCTATAGTTGCCGAAGGTACAACTTTCCACAAACTTACAGGTTACAGAGCCAACTTTGAAAAATACCTCAACACAATACTTGCTCCGCATAAGATAAGCTACGAGATTGTGGGAGGCGACGAGCTCAACCTTGTAGGCACGCTTATGGCAACAATGGCACGCAACTAACAATAAGTAATTAAGAGGTTATTGTGACAAAACTAACTGACAGCGTTCAAAAACCATTTCAATACAGCGGTGGAGAATACGGATTGCCCGATATGGACAAACCTTGTAGCGTACGCTTTTGCATGTGCGTATCAGATAGCTACGATGTAGGTATGTCCAATTTGGGAGTACGCATACTGTGTTATCTTTTCAACTCGTTGGACGGAGTGGTGTGTGAGCGCTGTTTTGCGCCTTGGCAGGATTATGCCAATTATTTGCAGTCCAACAATATGCTGCTCAGCTCACTTGAGACGCAAACGCCGCTAAAGCATTTTGACTTTGTGGGTTTTTCTATGCAGTTTGAGCTATGCTATTCCAACTTTTTTTACATGTTGGAGTTAGCAGGCATACCCTTTGAGACTGCAAAGCGTGGAGAAGAGTTTCCCTTTGTGGTAGCAGGCGGACCTTGTGCTGTCAACCTCGAACCACTATACAAATATTTGGACTTTATTTTTGTAGGAGAGGGCGAAACTCCTTGGCCTCAAATAATTGCCGATTATAAGTCAATGAAAGGCAAAGTGAGCAAAGCGCAGTTTTTGCAGCACGTCAACAAAAAATACGACTGCATATATGTGCCTAACCTTACTGAAATTACCTACGAGCCGGACAGACCTGTAGCTATCAATGGAAAAAAGGTTGTGCGCAATATCGAAAAAGATATGAACACCGTATTTACCCCCGACTGTCAGCTTGTGCCCAACAGTGAATTGGTGCATGACAGAGCAGTGATAGAGCTATTCAGAGGGTGCGCCAACGGTTGTAGGTTTTGTCAGGCAGGGTTTATCTACCGACCGGTACGAGAGCGCACGTCGGACAATGCTTTTGACCTTTGTACCCGACTGTTGGAAAATACCGGTTATGACGAACTGTCGCTCAATAGTCTTTCTACAAGCGATTACAGCCAATTAAGGCAGTTGTTGGACAAGTTGCTCCCTTATGCCAAAGACAACAATATCAAACTCAATCTGCCAAGTTTGAGATTGGATAGCTTCAAGGGCGAGTTTGCAATGGGCAATCGCAAAAGTAGTCTTACCTTTGCGCCCGAAGCAGGCACACAGCGTTTGCGTGACGTTATCAACAAAAACATCACTGATGACAACATATTTGGTACTATTGCAGAAGCTTTTCAGCAGGGCTACTCCTCGGTAAAATTGTATTTTATGATAGGTTTGCCTACCGAAACTTTGACAGATATAGACGGTATAGTGGACATTGCTGTGCGTATCAAAGCATTGTATCGTCAATACAGACAGTCATCTAAAGGGCTACGTATCAGTGTGTCTTGCGGTACGTTTATACCCAAGCCTTTTACGCCCTTCCAATGGGAAGGTTTTGCTTCAAGAGCAGATATAGAAACCAAACAAAAGTATTTGTCCGAGCGACTGCGTGCAGAAGGTGTGGATTTTGCCTATACCGATTACGACACGTCGCTGCTCGAAGCCATACTTGCGCGAGGGGGCAGAAGTATTGCCGACAGTCTGTTGTATGCGTACAAAGATGGTGCACGTTTTGATGCGTGGTCTGAGTTTTTCCAATGGGAGCATTACCGCAAAGCATTTGAACGTTATAACGTCAATATAGAAGAAATTGTAGGCGCAAAAGATATTGATAGCGTTCTTCCGTGGGACAATGTAGATATTGGCGTTACCAAAAGTTTTTTTGCGCGCGAAAGACAAAAAGCATACAATGCCAAGACGTCACCTACTTGCAATCAGCAGTGCAATGCGTGTGGTCTTAAGCGCAAAGGATTTTGCAAAGACGTGCGTGGCAACGGCAATATTGTAAACAACAATACAAAATAGAGAATACTTTGTCTGACATAATATTATGATAATACTCAAATACCAAAAGAAATATCCTGCAAGTTTGGCAGGACATGTGGATACATTGCGGACGATGACGCGTATATTGAGACGTGCTAAGTGTCAAGTGCAGTATTCCAAAGGTTTCAATCCTCACATGGAGTTGTTGTTTTCTCCTGCACTCAGCTTGGGAGTGGAGAGCATGTGCGAATATGTAGCGTTGCAATCCAACGATTACAATTCGCTCAATCTGCTCAACAGTGCAAGTCCGTTGGGCATCACATTTGTAAGATGGTGGGACGTAGAACAAAACTTCAACATAGCTTCTGCTATAGACAGTGCACAATACACTGTTAGTTGCAAGCAGTTGGGCGACTTGCCTTACGACAGTATAAAAAATAGTTTTGTTATGACCGTACCTTCCAAAAGCGGCGACCAACAAAAGGATGTGCACGACAAAATATTGAACATAGAGGTAGTAGATTGCGATACTGTCAATTTTACATTGGCGTGTGGCAATAGCAATCTCAAAAGTGATTTATTTGTGCGTGCGTTGCGCTCACAGTACAATGTAGATAGCGACTATAATATCGTCAAACATACGGCATACGTAACAGGTGTGGATGCAGATAGTTATCTCGATTCTATCAGTTCGCCTTTGCAAGGTACATTGATATAGTGCATTTTTGGCGTGTACAATAGCGACTAACATTAAAGTTGGTCGCTTGTTTGTTGTTCGTATAGCCTTTATTTTCGTCACTTTTGTTGGTATATTACGTATGCAAATAAGGCAATGTTTTGATATTTACGATATTGACAGTGTTTTATCCGTTATGTTATATTTTTAATATGAAAGACATTCAATTTAGATCATATATGCGAGAAGTAAAAGAATACAAAAAGCACAATTTTTTTGCTAAGTGGCTCAATACTTTTGCACATCAACTTACCGAAGAGCATTACCAACAGCGTGTTCGTGGGCAATATGTGTGGCATGTATTTAGCTTTGAGTTGATTGATAAAAGCAGTTTTTTGCAAAAAGACGCCGCACGAAAAGCATATGACGCAGTAGACAAGAAAGGTGCAAGGTGTATTAGCTTGTGGTGGGAAGAAGACGAATTGCGGGCGTTGCCTCACAATTTGGACAACGCCCGCAATATAGAGATGTCAGATATATCTAATAGTGAATTTTATGTTGTCGGAGCCAACTTTGAGTGGACATACGTAGTAACTCACGAAACAGCTTGTGGCTTAGGACCGTATTTTATGTCCCTCAAAAATAACGCTTAAGTTTATTTGCAAACGGCTTTGTTACCTATTTGGTCACCGTTGCACAGTCAGTGTTTGTGTTTTCAGCCGTTTGTTGGCTTTCTGCGGCATTTTCTTGGTCTGCTACAGTTGTGGACAGTTGGTCTGCTTGTACTTCTGCGGTTACTGTTTGGTCGGTTGTTGCCTGTTCAATTTGCTGTGTTTCGTCTGCTTGTGCAGGTGCGTTGACTTGCTTTTTTATCAACTTTCTTATCGCCACAAAGTATGCAGGCAACAGTATGATATTTGCGCCCACCCACGCAATAGGGTTGGATACGCACACGCCGTCAAAGGCAAAAAAGCTTACAAGCACAAAGGCGGCAACACTGCGCATAACAAGTTCCAACACTCCGGCAACGACGGTAATATTACTTCGTCCCATACCTTGTAATGAGTTGCGATATACGTATATCGACGCAAGGAAAATATACAGTGACGCCTGTATGCGCTGATATTTGATGGACAAGTCTACTTCTGTCGGTGTAGCGTCGGATACAAAGAAATAAGTCATCTGTTTGCCGAATATCCAAACCATAGCGCCTGTTACAATTACTATGCCAACGCACAGCAACATTGCTTTTCTTACGCCTTCGCGCAGTCTTTGATATTTACCTGCGCCGTAGTTTTGTCCGCAAAATGTAGCCATTGCCGCACCAAGAGAAGTAAGTGACAGTGTGGCAAAGTTGTCTATTTTGGACGCGGCATTGTAGGCGGTGTTGACAGCAGTATCTTGCAGCCCGTTAATTGCAGTCTGCTGAATCATGATGCCTATTGCAATTATTGAAAACTGAAAGCCCATAGGAAAAGCTATGCGCAAGTGTTTCCAACACATTTTCCAGCTTGTTTTGAAATCGTCTTTGGACAATCTTATTTGAGGATACTTTTTGAGCATATACAGCAGGCACGCAATACCGCTCAGTACCTGACTGAATACCGTTGCCCAGCCTGCGCCTGCAACTCCCATTTTGAATACGAGTATAAACAGGAAATCCAACCCGATATTGAGTATGGACGCAACAATGAGAAAATACAGCGGTGTACGCGAATCTCCCAAAGCTCTTAGCATATACGATACGAGGTTGTAAAATACCGATGCAGACAATCCCCATAAAATGGTGGATATATACGAGTAGGCATAATCAAAGTATTCGGGCAGAGTGTCCATCATTGCAAGCAGTGGCTTGCAGCAGGCAACGGCAATAATTGTAAGTACAACACTTACAACAGCCGACAAAATATACGAAGTGCCCATACTGCGCTTCATATTTTTGATATCCTTTGCGCCAAAATATTGGCTCATAAGCACGGCAAAGCCTGCGGTAATGCCCTGCGCAAAACCGAGTATAAGAAAGGACAATGAACCGGTCGTACCAACTGCCGTAAAAGGATCTTTGCCAAGCGTACGACCAACAATTATTGAGTCAACAACGCTGTAAAGTTGTTGAAATATACTACCTATCAAAATTGGCAATGTGAAAAAAAGTATTTTCTTCATTGTGCTGCCTTGTGTCAAATCGTTTTTAATTTTTATGGTAGTGGTATTGCTATTATTTTCACTCATATACTGCTTTTTGTACCTCAATAAAAATATATTAACTATTATACTCCCTTTTATGAGGCTTGCAACTATTTTATATGTGATAAATAACACAAAACTGTCATCATATGGCACAAAACTGCTTGTATTTTGTGGCAAAAAAGACATAATAGTGTTGTTTTGCAAAGTATAGTGCAATCGTTAGGACACAAATATACAACGTAGCTTGTTTGGTACAAACTTTTCAAATTTGATTGATTATTGAAGCAAAGTATTGTATAATAATTACACTAAGCTAAAGGGGTATTTGCGTATGAGCAAACCAAGCAAAAAGGCGCTGGCTTATTATTTTCGCAATTTCTTCCATATATTGCCTTTTGTAATAATACCCGCCGCAATTTTGGGCTTTGCATCTCCTGCAATAAACAGTGCGGATACAATCAACAGTTATTTGGCAGGCAACGTTACGCAAACAAACTTTGTTGACAGTTTGTTTGGCGGTTTTTCGTTGTTGCGTTACGGTAATTATTGGTGGATAACTGTTATAGGTATATTGTTTGCCGTACTGTCGATAAGCTCGCTTATATACAAAATCAATAGACACATGCAACTCGGACTAAACAACAATTCGCACATTGTGCGAAATGCAATACGAGGCTTTTTGCCTACGCTCCTTTTTGTTGCGTTGCTTTGGTTTGTGTCTGAATTGCTCAATTTCCTTGTTGTAGGTCTTATGTACTTTATTGTACCAAACGTATACAATACTGCTTTGGTAGTTGTGTGTATGCTATTGTTTTTGTTGGCAGACGCATTTGTTGCATATCTTGTAAGTGTATTTGTGTGTACATTGCCTGCTGTGCATAGCGAACGTTTTTCTGTCAATGTAGCAATGAGTTACTCCATACGCCTTATGCATCAGGAGTGGCGTTCGGTAGTGCGTATAGTCGCAACTTACGTCATTAGCCGAATAGTGATACTTACGTTGTGTTGTGTAGTCACACAATGGTATTGGCGTTGGGTAATATGTGCTGTGTACTATTATATGTGGCTAAGTTTTCTTCCTTGCTTTGCTTGTCGTACCTATTTCCGTGTCAATCACGACGAACGGTGCGACCTGCCTCAGCGTTCAGTTTATTAAAGGGCGGGTGATTTGAATATGAAGATTCGCAATTCATTGAGAATTTCCGGCAGTTGCTGGCAGTTGTGGCTTAAGACTATGCTGTTGCAAATAGTTATAATAGCCATAGTTGTTGCTTTGTGCGTTATGCTGTTTGGCAGTCTCGTGCCAGCAGTGTTTGATGCCCTCAACAAACTCCAACTTGGAGAGTTCTTGTCCGATACTATTACATCTATTGCTAACGGCACTTTTGATGCGCAAGAGTTTTCTGCAGCGCTCGAACAAAAGGTAAATGAAATAAAGCAAGCTATTGAAAGCATACCCAATCTGTTCAACCGCATAGAGGTATCCTATGTAATTATGCTTGTTATTATGTGCGTATATCGTATGCTTATTGCCGCTCCCGACCTAACTACAGCATTGAGTCTCAATGAGTTTATGACCACTAATGCACGCAGACCGTTTACTTGGTATTTCCTCAAACGCTTTTGGACAAGTTTCAAATTTGTTTTGTTGCAGTTTTTGGTCACGTTCCCGCTCGACCTTATTGTAATATTTGCCTCAGTTGGCTTTTATCTGCTTTTCCTCATCACCTTCAAGTGGTGGACGGTTATACCTGCTATGATAATTGCTTTGGCACTGTATACATTAAGGTTTTGTCTGTTTGCATTTTGGTTGCCTTCCATTGCAGATGGTATGTCGGTAAAGGACGCTTTGACCAATAACTTTGCAAAGTTACCCGGTCACTTCTGGTCGGTGTACTACAAAACGTTTATCGTGCTTGCAATACTTATGATTGCAGTCACCGTTGGTAATTACTTTTTGCTTAACGAATGGACTGCTGTAGTATCTGCAATACTCAGCCTTATTGCTTTTTACATTATAAAATGTATCAATATGGTGGAGTACTTTGAGGCAAACAACAGACCTTACTTTTCCAAACGTGTCAACATTTATGGTATGGAAGACAGTCGAAAAAGCAAAGAAGCATAATAATGCGGTTTGTGAGCTAAACACCTAACTCACTGCACTTTGTAAGTGCGATAATTTTTACAGCATTTTGTCGTCAAACAGGTTGATTGCAACATCAGGTCAATAGTACTTTGTCTATTGGCGGTGCAATCAACTTTTTTGATGTGTTTTTTGCCTATGTTGAGGCAATAATATTACCAACAGGGCAAGACATTTGTTGACAAAACAACGTCAGTTTATTACAATATTTTTGTAGTGCAATGAGGGTATTTGCAACAAATTACAACAGACTTATGCGGTAGGGCATTACCGTAAATATATATTTTACAATTAAATAATATTAAGGAGAATATGAAAAAAGATTTTAACAACAATGCTCCTTTACAGTCGGCACCGCGCACTAAGCGTGCCGACAGTTTTCGGAGCAATGCGACCAACAAAAAGGGTGCGGACAAGCAAGACGATATCCTCAACAATTCGCCTCTAAACCGTGCCAACAGACAACGCTTGCAGACCAAAGACTTTACCAAAAAGCAAGGTCAAAAACAACAAAAAAACAGAGTTAACGCCAACAACAGTTCTAAGGAGTTCAATAGCTTCAACAATCACGATTACAACTCAGTCAATAGCAAGCGTCGCAAAAACAATACGCAAAGCGTCAATCCATTGAAGTACTATCAGCCTTTGGGCAAACTCAAAGTTATGTTTTTGGGCGGAGTGGGCGAGATTGGCAAAAATATTACTGTGTTCGAGTACGGCAACAGTATGGTGGTGATAGATAGCGGAATGTCTTTCCCTACCAACGATATGCCTGGTGTAGACGTAGTTATACCCGATATGAGTTACATTATAGCCAATCAAGACAAGTTGAAAGGTATTTTGCTAACGCACGGTCATGAGGACCATATAGGCTCTCTGCCTTTCTTGGTGCAAAAACTCAAACACAAAGTGGATATATATGGTACCAAACTTACTTTGGGGCTTGTAGGCAACAAACTGTTGGAACACGATATTGTAGACAAAGTCAATATGGTGGCTATTGCAGACAAAAGCGTGGTGTCGTTGGACGATTTTACTGCAGAGTTTATACACGTTTCGCACAGTGTGGCAGGCTCGGTGGCTATTTGCTTGCGTACACCTGTAGGTACAGTGTTCCATACGGGCGACTTTAAGGTGGACTACACGCCGCTTGGCAACGAGATTATGAATCTCAACCGCATTGCCGAGATTGGCAAAGAGGGCGTGTTGCTACTTATGAGCGAGTCTACTAACGCTGAAAAACCTGGTTACACTGTAAGCGAATCGGTAGTGAGCGACACAATGAATAAGCTGTTTAGTGAAAACAAAGGCAGACGTATCATTATTGCTACCTTTGCTTCCAACATAGACCGCTTGGGTATGATAATGTCGCTTGCAAAGTTGTACAAACGCAAAATAGCAGTATCGGGCAGGAGCATGATAAAGTACATTGACACTGCCGCGCGTGTTGGGTACATCAAGTTGGACAACAGCTTGTTTGTGGATATTGACAAAGTGGACGATATAGAAGACGGCAAGTTGGTCATTTTGTCAACGGGCAGTCAGGGCGAACCGATGTCGGCTTTGACGCGTATGGCAAGCGGGGAATTTAACAAAGTGCGTATAGGTAGCAACGATACTATCATTATCTCTGCAACGCCAATACCTGGCAACGAAAAAGATGTTTACAACGTTATCAACAATCTGTACAGATTGGGTGCAATAGTTATATACTCGCGCTTGGCGGATGTTCACGTATCGGGACACGCTTGTCAGGAAGAACTCAAGCTGATGTACACGCTTATCCGTCCCAAAAACTTTATGCCTATTCACGGCGAGTACAGACACCTCAAGCAGCACGCTATGTTGGTGGAAAAGTTGGGACACAAGAGTGCCAACATCATTTTGCCCGACCTTGGGGATATTGTAGAACTCAATGCCAATACGTTCAAACTTGCAGGCAAAGTGGCTTGTGGCAATGTGATGGTGGACGGCTTGGGTGTAGGCGACGTTGGCAACATTGTATTGAAAGACCGCTTAACGCTTGCCGAAGACGGCATGTTGGTAGTAGTTGTAGGTGTGGATAAAACAACGGGCGAAATTAAGAGCGAACCCGAAATAATAAGCAGAGGCTGTTTCTTCTCGGGTGACGATTCTACTATAGACAATCTCAAACGTCTTATCAAAGCCGAAGTAGCCAAAGATATGGGCGTCAATTACAATGCAGGCGCGCTAAAAAGTGAGATGCAACGCACAGTAAGGCATTACTTCAGAGTAAAGCTCAAACGCAACCCCATGGTATTGCCTATTGTGTTGGAGTGGTAATATGTCGCAACTTAACGATATGTTGCAGTTTGCTCGCAACAGTCATATACCCGTTATGTTGGACGATACCGCAAAGCTGTTGCAACAAACTGTACTTGCCAAACAGCCTTCCAAAATTTTAGAAGTAGGCACAGCAATAGGTTACAGCGGCATAATAATGCTTACTGCATGCCCTAAGGCTACGCTCAACACCATAGAAAAAGACGAGCACAGTATAGAGCTTGCACGTGCCAATTTACAGCAAGCAGGCGTGTATGACAGGGTAAACATTTTTGAAGGTGACGCTTGCGATATAGTAAGACGCTTGACGGGCAGTTATGATATGATATTTTTGGACGGGCCCAAAGGACAATACGACGAATTTTTGCCATTTTTGAAGTCCGTGCTCAATGTTGGCGGGGTACTGTTTTGCGACAACGTGCTGTACAAAGGGCTGGTGGAAAACTTGCCCGACAAAAGACACAAGCACATAACCATTGCTCGCAATTTGCAAAAATTTCTTGCCAATCTTACCTCAGACAAAGATTTTGACACTCAACTGCATCGAATTGGCGATGGTGTAACAGTATCGGTGCGAGTGCGCTAAAAAAGGAAGTAACAATGACAAAAACCAACAAAGTAGAGTTGCTTGCGCCTGCAGGCAGTTATGAAAAAATGCTGACTGCCTTTCACTTTGGCGCAGATGCAGTATACCTTGCCGGCAAGCAGTTTGGCTTGCGTGCCTTTGCCGACAACTTTACCGACCAACAAATAGCGCAAGCCACACAGTACGCGCATAGTATCAACAAAAAAGTGTATGTAACACTCAACATTTTTGCGTCCGAAGCTGACTTTGCACAGCTTGGCGATTACCTCAAAGTGTTGGAAAAGGCACAAGTGGACGCAGTGTTGGTGTCTGACCTTGGCGTGTTTGACTTTGTAAAAACACACAGTCACCTCAATATCCACGTATCTACGCAGGCAAACACAACCAACAAATATGCCGTTAATATGTGGCACAAAATGGGTGCCGAAAGAGTAGTGCTTGCACGAGAAGTACCGCTTGCAGAAATTGCGGCTATCAAGCAGTTTGTACCGCAGTGCAGTATAGAGTGCTTTGTGCACGGAGCTATGTGCATCAGTTATTCGGGCAGATGCCTTATGTCCAACTATCTTACCAATCGCAACAGCAACCGTGGAGAGTGTGTTCAGGCATGCCGTTGGAAGTGGGAAGTAAAAGAGTGCAGCAGAGATGACGACAGCGCAATGCCCGTTATGGAAGACGAGCACGGCACATATATTTTCAATAGCAAAGATATGAACATGTTGCGTCACATTGACAAGTTGATGGACGCAGGTATTGACAGCTTCAAGATAGAAGGACGTATGAAGTCTGCTTTCTATGTGGCTACCGTTGTCAATGCTTACCGTCGGGCTATAGATGCCTACTACAAGGGAAAATCAGCCTTTGACAAGTGTTTGACCGAGCTTACTAATGAGCTTAACAAAGCAAGTCATCGTTGTTATACAACAGGTTTTTACTTTGACGAGGATGTGGAAAGGCAATATTACACTTCAAGCAAAGCTATCGAAGAAAGCAAATTTATTGCAGTTGTGCTCGATTGGAAAGACGGTGTAGCAACTATCGAGCAACGCAACAAGTTTGTTGATGGTGATACTTTGGAAATACTGTCTGTGGGTGACAGTTTCAACAAACAGTTTGTTGCTCACAACATATTGGATAGCGTAGGCAACAGTGTGCAAGTATGCACCAAGGTGCAACAGGTACTTACTTTGCCTTGTCCGTACCCTGTACAAAAGGGCGATATTTTGCGTTTTTGTCAAAACGAGCAAGAGTAAGTAACAAAAGTATATACACCCATTAGTGTGTGGTGCAATGGTAGACGTAAGTTTGTATTGCTGTTGTATGTTTGGGCAAGACGCAATACAAATATAATTTTCGGTATTGACATTGCAACAACTTTTGTGTATAATGAAAAAAACTACAGAGAGGAAAGACATGACAATAGTTTCTTGCAGATAACAACTTTATATTCAACTTATGCTTATGCGCATAGTTGACAAGTTTTGCAAGATATACCTTTGTTATGCACTTTTTTCAATAGCTTCCCTTATAATTGTTGGCAATATTTCGGTCAATTTATTAACTCATATTGCCTTTAGTTGCTTATTGGTCGCAAGGTACAACTTGCGGCTTTTTTGTTTGCGCATAAGTAGCTCTCAACATAGAGGAGGACTATATGAGTATAATCAAAGTAGACAACCTTACCTTCAGCTACGGCTATGCGTACCAAAAAATATTCGACAAGTGTTCGTTTGTGATTGATACCGATTGGAAGTTGGGCTTTATTGGGCGCAACGGCAAGGGCAAAACAACGTTCTTAAAACTATTGATGGGTGAATATCAATATCAAGGTCATATTATCTCGTCTGTACCCTTTGACTATTTCCCTTATGAGGTGGCAGACAAAAACAATACTGTAGAGAATATTGTTAGCCAAATTGCTCCCTTTTGCGAACAATGGCAGTTTGTAAAAGAGCTGTACGCTTTGCAGTTGGAAGAAGATATTTTGAATAGGACATTTGCAACTCTTTCGAGTGGCGAACAGACCAAGGTATTGCTTGCCTTGCTGTTTGTCAACCAAAACAAATTTCACCTGATAGACGAGCCGACCAATCACTTGGACTTGCAAACACGCAAAGTAGTGGCGCAGTATCTCAAAGCAAAAAAAGGCTTTGTGCTTGTATCGCACGACAGAGCTTTTTTGGACAGTT
Organism: uncultured Eubacteriales bacterium; assembly: GCA_949289125.1. Lineage (GTDB taxonomy): Bacteria > Bacillota > Clostridia > Christensenellales > CAG-314 > CASEME01. Next base: position 26,595 of record CASEME010000022.1, on the reverse strand, counting down.
GTGTAGACCACATACTGTCACTCAACAGGCATACTATAGAAGTGCAAAAATGCAACTATACAAGTTGGAAAGCCAACTTTGACAATCGTCAGCAACACGAACAGCAACAAAACGACACATTGCAAAAGGATATAAAACAGTTGCAACAGGCAATCAAACGCACGCGACAGTGGGCGGACATAATAGAAGCGTCCAAGATAGGACAGGGCGCTGGCGACAGGGGATATATCGGACACCAGTCTGCACGTATGATGCAGCGAGCCAAAGCCACCGAAAGCAGACAACGCCGTGCAATAGAACAAAAGCAGGCACTGTTGAAGGATGTGGAAAATACAGAAAGTCTCAAGTTGCACCCATTGCGCTATGTGGCAAAACGCCTTGCAAGGTTGGAAAACGTTACTGTGCGTTATGGTACAAAGACAATTTGCAATCCTGTTACCTTTGATGTTACAAATGGCGACCGCATTGCACTATGTGGTACTAATGGCAGTGGCAAAAGTAGTATTATCAAACTTTTGTTGGGGCGTGATATTGATTATGGTGGCACAGTAAGCCTATCCAACAATGTTGTTGTATCGTACGTTCCGCAAGATACGTCCTTTTTACAAGGCAGTTTGTTTGATTTTGCACGGCAAAACGGTGTTGACCTCACTTTGTTTCTCACAATTTTGCGCAAGCTCGACTTCGAACGTGAACAGTTTGACAAAGATATGTCGCAATATTCGCTCGGACAAAAGAAAAAAGTGCTTATTGCAAACAGCCTCAGTCAGCAAGCGCACCTTTATATTTGGGACGAACCGCTCAACTATATTGACATATATTCGCGCGTGCAAATAGAGCAACTTTTGTTGCAGTATCCGTCTACAATGATGTTTGTCGAACACGATTCTCAATTTGTAAATAATATTGCTACAAAAATTGTCAATGTCAACAAACGTAGCCATTAACATTTTATCTCAAATTTACAAGCGTTGGGTATATCTCCTGACGCTTGTTTTGTGTATTGAAGGAAGAGGGGGAAAACATTCTAACAAGTTGAATGTAGCAAAACAATGCAACGTAATGTCGTTGTGGTAGTGTTGTAAAATTGTAAATCTAAAAAAATAAATACTGACATATAATTGTCACACCAATTTGTTATACTCTGTATGCAGTGTATGCAATACAAAAATCTATTTGCTGTATATATGAGTATTGAAAGAAGAAAAACAGTGGGTAACTACAAATTGCAGTATGTGACCATATAAAAACTGTACTGTAGTTTTTGCGTTTTAGGACACGCGGGCGACAAATTGCAACAGTCAACTTGGAATAATAAAAGGAGAAAACATATGGAACACCAAACAATTTTGAATTTTGCACAACAAAGAGGGTATGACAGTATCAAAAAGCTGTCTGTTGTTTACTATGACTACGAAGTGTATGAGCCTACATTTGACTTTGACGGAGTGGCGTATGTGGGATTGCCTCTTTGCATATTGGTAAAGGGTGACAATATACGTATGACAACGCCCGACGAAGCTATGGAGCTACTCAAAATCACTTCAGTAAAATAATAGTTAGCAATTTATCCCCAATAACATTGATAAATTGATGCTACTATCTGACGATAACAGTACAGATAACAAATTTGTGACATTGTGACTTCTAAGTTTATATTATGTATATAATTTACCGACAAAATATTTGTCGAATAAAGTAATTCTACTCACAGTAGAGTGGCAAAAATATTCTCTACTGTTCAATACCTTTAACGTTTACCCAAAATAAACTTCAGTAGGTTGAGTTTTTGTATTGTTTGTGCAATAATTTTGCCGTAAAAAACATTGGAGACGGTGCAATGAAACAAATTATAATTTCTACAGAAAATACAAGTGATCTCACGCAAGATATTTTGCAACAACGCAACATCAGCTGTGTAAACATGCATTATTTTTTGGACGGCAAAGAATTTGACGGCAAAGAGGCGTTTGACAGCAAAGCATTTTATGATGCAATGCGCAACGGCGCTATGACCAAAACCAGCCTTGTCAACGAATATGATGCAGAACAGTATTTGACCGAGCTACTAAAACAAGGTAAAGACATTGTTCATATTTCTTTTGCGTCTGCTTGCAGTGGTACTGTAGCAAACTTTGTGCGTGTGGCAGAAAAACTCAACAAACAATCTTCCAACAAAATTTATGTAGTGGACAGTTTGTGTGAAAGCGGCGGACAAGGCTTGCTTGTAACTTTGGTAGATGACTTTGCCGAACAAGGTAAGTCTGCAAAGGAAGTGTACGAGTATGCTGATGCTTTGAAACATCGCATTTGCCATTATTTTTGCGTAGAGGATATAGCATACCTTGCACGCGGTGGCAGAATATCCAAGTTCAAGGCATTTGTGGCAGGCATTATGAAGATAAAACCTGTGCTGTATTCGGACACCGAAGGTCGCCTTGTGGCAATAAGCAAAGAAATGTCGCGCAAAAAATCGTTGTTAAAACTTGTTGAATTTATGCAAGACAAATACAACGGCGAAAGCGACAGAGTGTACATTTGCTGTGCAGATTGTGACGAAGACGGACAATTTGTTGCAGACAAGGTAAAAGAAACATTTGGAATGCAACCTGTGCTTATGCCCTTAGGACCTGTTATTGGCAGTCACTCCGGACCGGGTACGGTGGCTTTGTTCTTTACTGCAAACAACCGCAACAAGAAAAACGACTAAATATTTTACGATATGCATCGGGCATGAATGGCTACCAAACGTTTATGGCTGTGTATATAACAAGCGCTCTCTGTACTTTACCCCGCAGAGAGCGCTTTTTAGCTATTTTGTAAGTTGTTCTGCACACATAACACTGCCCAAAGCAAACGCCGTCCTATCCGATACATCGTGCGTAAGTGTAATTGTTTCTATGCCGTTGGTAAATATTACCCTATGTATGCCTATAACATTGCCATATCTTATCGAAACGATGTTTATATCAGGAATATAGCGTCGTAGCACGTTTTGTATATACAATGCAGTTCCGCTCGGACTGTCTTTTTTGTATTTGTGATGGTGTTCTTCAATAACAGCATCCCAACCGTTAAGCGTCTGTGCCAACTTTTCCAACGCTGTGCAAAATGCTGGCAAGGAAGAACAGAAGTTGGGACGTGCCACAACTTTGACTTTTTTCGATATCTGTTTTAGCAATTTGTTACTTTTACTGTCTGTACCCGTTGTGCCATATACAAGAGGAGCGTTGTTGGCAATGCATATACTTTTGGTAACAGGCAGTGCGGACGGTGAAGAAAAATCTACAACCACATCACAATGTATGTCTTTAATTGTTGATTGTGGCGTATCTTTGTCTACACATATCACAGTGTGTCCTCTTTGCAACGCAGTGTTGCAAATTAGCTTGCCCATCTTGCCTTGCGCGCCTACTACAGCAATTATCATTTCAGTTGTTCTCCGTAATTTTGTACAAATTGGTCAAGTTGCTGTTGTAGCAATGGTGACGGTGGTGTAAGCGGAAGGCGCATATTGCAAGTGTCCGTTATGCCCATTTTGTAGCACAAATATTTTACTGCAACAGGCGATACTTCTTTTGCGCACAGCTTGGCAAGTATTTCAAAAGTTTTCATTGCAGTTGGCGTACCGTCTACCGCCTTGCGTGCAAGTTGGGGCAGGGCGTTGGATAATACCGATACAATCCCACCTGCAAACAAGTAGCGTTTTTTGCGCCACTCGCTGTCGTTGCCACTCAGCATATCGCAATATGGAACGTCGTGTATCACTTTTTTAGTTGCTGCATGGTTGTGCGAGCATTGTTTTATTGCTACAATATGAGGCAGTTGTGCAAGCTCTTTAAGCTGCTCGGCACTAAGGTCATACCCTGTGCGTTGCGGTACATTGTAGACAATAATAGGTAGTGTTGTAGCTTCGCACACCCTTTGATAATGCTCAACAAGCCCTTGCTTTGTGCATTTGGAATAATAGGGCGCAACTACCAAAAGTGCCTCTGCGCCCTGTTTGGCGGCGCGTACGGCGTTGCGCACTGTTTTTGCAGTATCAGCTTCGCCTATTCCTACAATTTTTGTCAACGATTGGTCGCAGTGTTGTAGTATGTATTCTACAAGCCGTTTTTTCTCTATAGCAGTAAGCAGTGTGCTCTCCTGAGTGGTGCCCATTATTACAATGCCGTCGGCATAACCGCTTTGACGCAACAGCAGTCTGTCTACAGAGCGGTAATCTATTTTGCCATATTGGTCGTATGGTGTTATAAGCGCGGTGTACAATTTGCGCCCGTTGCTGTTAGTCATTGTCGTATATCCTCATCAATATTTCGTAAGCATTGTATGCCGCTCCGCGCAACAAGTTGTCCGCCACAATAAAGCATTCCAATGCGTTGTCCGTACTCACATCTTTTCTTATACGTCCTACGTACACATAGGGCGTACCTCTTGCCGTCAGGGGCATAGGATAGACGTTGTGTGCCACGTCGTCTGTTACGGTAATCAGCTTATCTTGACCAAGCAGAGCGCGCACCTCTTGCACGCTAAATGGCTTTTCAAAGCTGACATTCAACGCTATTGAGTGTCCCACGCTTACAGGTACTCGCACAGCAGTGCAAGTGATAGCAAGGTCGGGCATATCTACAATCTTTTTTGTTTCTTCCATCACCTTGTGTTCTTCTTTGGTGTAGCCGTCGGGCAAAAATTGGTCTATGTGCGGTATAACGTTGTCGTGTATAGGGTGTAGCATTGAGTGCAGAGAACCGTATCCGCAACAATACTTCCACTCTTCCACAGCTTGCCTGCCCGCTCCGCTTACCGCCTGATAGGTGGACACATACAAGTGTTTTGGCACAAGACTTTTTAGCGCATTGATGACAATAGCAAGTTGTATGGTAGTGCAATTTGGGTTGGCAATCAGTTGAGACGAAGTGGCAAGCTCGCCGTTGACTGAGTCTATTACAAGCGGTACGTCTTTGTCCATTCTAAAGCAACTGCTGTTGTCCACAACTTTTACGCCGTTTGCCAACGCTATAGGTATGTATTGTTTGCTTACCTCTGCATCGGTAAAAAATACCGCATAATCGCAGTGTACTTCGTTCAACTTTGTTATTGACAACACAGTATAGGTTTTGTTATGAATTTTTATTTTTTTGCCTGCGCTGTTGGGACTTGCAAACAAAACATATTCAAAGGGCGGTGATATTTTTTGCAGTATTGAGATAAAACTTTCCCCCACAAGCCCTGTTGCGCCTACTATGGCTAAAGTTTTCATCTATACCTCCTCATAGTTGTTGTAATATTTTATGAGGCTCAATCGTGTTGCAAAACTTTTTTGTTCAAAGTTGCCCAATATATTTGAAATTATATCTTGTTTTTGTTATAATAGTGCGTAAGGTTGTTTTCAGTAAAATGTGTTATTGTAAACAAAGAAAATTAACGGAGTTAAAATATGATAGACGCTTCAAAAATATTGTTGGAAAACGAACGTTGCACACATCTTACCAAAAGACTCAACCGCTTGTCAAAGTGGAACTTTTTTAGAGTGCTTAACCGTGTAAGTATGGGCAAAGTGTTTGCTGTCAACATTATGGTGCTTGTTTTACTTGCGCCGATTATTTATCTCATTTTCCGCTCTATGATGCTTGTATCGGGTGTGCAGACTACATTGCCGTATTACAATTCGTTTATACTTGGTACAGGTATATGGAGCACAGTTACCGATTACCTTGCCGAGCAAACATTGCTTGTACATCAAGAAACTTTGCTTTGGTGCTTGTTGGGTGCTTTGCCTGTAATGTTTGTATTTAGCGGTGTGTTTGCCATTTTCCGCGACGCATTTTGGGTAGGCAGTATCAATGTGTTCAAGTGCTTTGGCAGAGGTGTAAAAGCTAATATCGCCTATGCCGCTATATCTACAATTATTTTGGAAGGTATGATTTTCGGTCTGTTTACCTTCTATTGGTGGTCAATAAGCGTACTTGCGCAATGGCTTGCCATTTTGCTTACTGTATTGCTTGCTATAGTAGCAATGTTAGTTGCCATATATCTGCTTGTGTTGTGTTCGGTAACAGTTACCTACAAACAAAGCGTAAAGCAAAACCTTGCAGACAGTTGGCGTCTTATGTGGTACAACACCATACCCAATATCCTCAACTTTATAATCACATGCGTGCCCATCATACTGTATGTGGCATTGCCTTCCAGCCTTAGTACTCTTATATTGATGTTTATATTGCTTTGGGGTGCATTTTGGGTGCCGTTTGTATGGCAAACTCATATGATGAAAACTTTTGCGTTGTTCCACCCCGTAGTTGTCAACAAAAAGGGTGAACCCAAAGGTGGTAACCGAGAAGTTAGCGAGGAGGCTGCCGAACAAGAGAGAAGCGAGGCAAACAAAGCTGTGCCTGCAAAAGTGCGTAAGGAAGCTGAGCAAAAATACAAGCAAAGTCGCAATCAAAAAATTAAAAAGGCGCAAAACGATGTTGCGACAGAACAGACTGCAGGTGATGGCCAAACTTTCGTAGATGAGGACGGCCACTTGGTACGTAAAGTAGTTGTCGGTGAAGATATGGTCAACTACGAAATTTTGGATGCAGAAACTGTAGAAGATTTGGACAAAGAAAAAACATCTGCACAAACTGATCAAGACAACGTTGTAACAGACGCAACCGAACAGCAAGATACAGCAAACAAATAATATCAGCAACAACACGCAACACCGAGCCAAAATATTTGCGCACGGTGTTGTGTATTTACAAAAACAAACTAGTTAAAATGCGGAGTAACACAATGAAACAACAAGGAGCATATTCTGCATTAGCAAATTATTATGACAAATTGATAAACGACTATTGCGACTATGACAAGTGGTCGCAATATTTGTATCAGTTGCTGTCAAGCCAACAGGCAACAAAAGGCGTAGACCTTGCATGCGGTACAGGCATAATGACTGCTTTGTTGCGCAAGCGCGGCTTTGACGTAATAGGCGTAGACAGTAGTGTAGCTATGCTCAACATAGCACGTAGCAACAGCAACGGTGTATTTGTGCAAAGCGATATGCGTACGTTTTGCCTCAACAAAAAGGTAGATTTTTTCTGTTGTGTCAATGACGGTATCAATTATATTCAACCCGACGATATCGCTAAGTTGTTTGCCAAGATTTTTGGCAATCTCAACAGTGGCGGTGTATTTGTATTCGATATTTCTTCGCAGTACAAACTCAGTACAATAATAGGCAACAATATCTTTTACTACGATGACGACAAATGTACCTGCCTATGGAACAACAAGTTGCACAAGGACAGCGTAACTATGGAGCTTACATTGTTTGAGCTTCAAGACAATGGTTTGTATGCGCGCGAGGACGAGCGTCACTGTCAATACATTCACGATGCTAAAGCTATAGAGCAATGTTTGCGTGACGTTGGCTTTGGTAAGGTGGATGTTGTTGATTGCTACAGTGCATCGCCCGTCAAGGCAAATACACAGCGCATCACTTTTGCGGCATACAAACAATAAGTAAGGTGTTATTATGGCAGATAATTATTACAGAGCAATTTTGAACAATCAGATTATTGTATCGGCAGTAGACAGCAAAGATATAGTCAATAAGGCAATACAACTGCACTCGCTAAGCCCAATATCGGCAGATGCTTTGGGCAGAGTACTTACTGTTGCGGCACTTATGGGACAGACTTTGAAAGACAAAGAAGATTATCTTACAACGGTAGTCAATGGTGGCGGTATATTGGGCAGTATCACAGCGTGCAGTGACGCTGTAGGCAATGTAAAAGGTTGTATAGATGTTACCAATGCCCCCAACGTTTATGACGCAAATGGCAATCTGGATGTCAAAGGAAGTGTGGGCAAAACGGGCAAAGTTACCGTTATCAAAAATATTGGTCTCAAGCAGCCGTATGTTGGCACCTCTCCTATGGTATCGGGTGCAATAGCAGACGACTTTGCCAACTACTATGCAACGTCCGAACAGCAACCGTGTGCATTGACTGTGGGTATTACTATCAACAAAGAAGGTAAATGTACTGCGGCAGGTGGTGTGTTGGTGCAGGTGCTACCAAACTGCGACGCTCAGTTGTTAGATAACGTAGAGACCACATTGTACGCCATGGACGAGATGAGTTATCAATTTCAATTCAACTCAGCAAAAGACATAGTTCACAAGTTTTTTGGCGGATACGACAACTTTGTAGAAAGTAAAAGTTGTAGCGTGCGCTATCATTGCGATTGCTCTGAGCAGCGTTTTGAGCGTGCCATTGTAGGGCTTGGACAAAAAGAAGCGCAGTCTATCGTGGACGAAGTAGGTTTTATAGAAGTAACTTGTCACTTTTGCAACAAAAAATACAAGTTTGACAAGAACAGCGTTGACAAATTGTTTGTAAAAAAATGACAGAAATAAAAATTAACAACGATATACGACTTGATACTGCATTGAAAAGCGCAAAAGAGGGTGAGTACGAGCATGCCCTGTTTTTGTTGCGCAACAATGAGGATTATGAAAGTTGCATCAATAGAGTGGTATTTTTGCTTAAGTCTTTGGAATTTACCTGTGGCAGAGAACTTATGTGGCAATATGCCGCACGTTTTGCTTTGCAGTACGATTATGTACAAGATATGCAGTATGCTGTAGGTAAGGCTTTTGTGGACTTTACCGACGAGCAGCTTTTTTTGGGCAATACGCCTACATCACGCAAGACGTGCGACCGTAGCAAAGTGTGGTGCACATACAGCGAGGATGAATTGACCAATACCGATGATATTGTTGACGAAGATTTTGCACTTGCCGAATATCAACAAAATACCAAAGGACAGATATTTGACACATCTTCCTATGAATATTATGAGTGGCTGTTTGACCGTGCCGAGCACTTTTATTTGCGCCACGAGTACAAAGAGGAACAAAAAGTAGCAGAGCAAATGTCGCAGTATAGCGGTGATGACGTAGACATCGCCGAAATGGTACTCATTACTTTGCTTCGTACAGGCAAATTTGAACAGCGCAGTTTGCAGTTGGCACAGTGGTTGGACAACAAAGACCTCACCGACGACGGCAAATTGGCGGTTGCCGAAGTGTTTAGTAAGTATTCTGAGTACAAACAACGTGCAATACAGTTGGTGGACAGCTTGTATCAAAGACGTGACACTTTGACTTGGGGAGTGCTTGTGGATAGCTTGCGCATATCTAATGATAAGCTCAAAGACAAGACGCTTGCAGTTGGCTTTGCGCAACATATTTTTGAGCAACAAGAATCGGCAACATATTTTCTGCTCAAAAAGTGTATTCACGTATTTTTCAATTTTGGGCAAATTGAGTTGGCAAATAAGGTTGCCAAACATATACTTTCGCAGCATCCCAACGAAGTATTTTGTACGGCAATAGTCAATTATTGCTCCAAACACCCCAAAAACACTGCGCCAAGTGCACTTATCTCTCCTATGCCCATATATGCGCACAACATATTGCCCGCAAAAGTGGTGCGCAACCTTGTGCGTTCGTTGTCTGCTGTGTGCAAAGACGATGAGCGCATAACCTGTTCGCCCCAACTTACCAGTGAGCTGTCTGCGTACTTGTGGCACCTTAAGGGCGTATATTTGGTGGACAACACAACCTATGTCAACGGCATACGTCTGTGCCTCAGAATATTGCAAAACGTAGCTTTGCTCAACAAAGACGTAGAGTATTTTGCTCAGTTTGCCAAGTCCTATCTTTGTTCGGGCGATACAGATGTGCTTGTGCGTGCTATACTGCTCAAGTGGACGTACAATATCGACAAACAAGGCAAAGTGATGGTGCAGACGCTTTCCCACCCGTACTTTTTTGATATGCAAGTTTTGGATATGTGCGAGCAAGACAATGACAAACTGATAACAGTGTGTTTTTTGGCAGGTGTGTTGCCTTTGAGCGAACGTAAAGTTGCAAGCGTTTTGAAACACTTTGACGCTATTATGAAGATTAAAAGCAAAGATAATGTGTCTATGGCAGTATCGCAAATGTCTTACTGCATTTTGCGTCGCATGTACCCAACGTCATCGCTTACCAAGTACTTCCCCGCTTTTGACGATATCGATTGCGAATATTGGGATACGTTTGCTCTGTCCGACAGAGTAACACCGACCGAAAATAACGAAACAAAAAGTACTCAATAATTTTGTGAGTGTATATACGTCAATTTTGCATATCTTTTTGCGGAACTGTGCATTTTTATTTCGCTTTATAGCGTAAGTAGTGTGTATATGCAGTTGACAAATTGATAAGTGGGCACAAAGTAGTTGAAGTGTCACTTTGTTTAACTTATTGTAACGATACTTAAGTTACAAAAGTTTTAGCGTAAATATTACATTGTACCAACAAAATTCAAGGCGTACCGTCAAGCAACGGCACGCCTTCTTTTTATCACGGACGCCACAAGTGTTATGCCGCATAGTGCGGTAATTAGCGGATAGCAATTTGTTATTAGCGCATCTATGCCCACAACGGATACAAGTGTTGCCGCTGTCATAACCAACAACACTGCAAAACTTCTGTCTTTTGTAGCCGTGTTGATGTCTTCCGTTAGTACAAACGCATTGGCAAGTATAGAAGTGGTAACAGCTACAAATACAGTTATTACGCCCCAAATATATAGCCACTTGATGTCAGCTATTGCAGACAATACGGGCATAGCCTTGTCTGTGTGTGCGGCAAGCGGAAAACTGAGTAACATTGCTATTACTGCGGCAAGCAAAAGTGTTGCTATAATTGCCGTTGCCCTGTTTGTGCGCTTGTCTTTGCTGTGCACGGCACAAATAACTCCCATAGAAAGTGCAGAGTTGTACCCTACATATTGCAACGAATGTGACGTTGCCTGATTGGCGCTCCAACTGTACGTAATGGGCAATTTTGTACTTGCCACAATATACGCCGTTACTACAAACAGCAGTGTGGGTATCATGGCAATTTTGTTGAATGCGGTTATTCTCTCAATACCGCCACTCAATATCAGTGAGCATATCAGTGCTGTAAGCATGGAAAATGCAGGGAAGCGCAGCGGTATGTCCAAAAGCTCTGTCATACATTGTTGCGCACCTGCAAGCATAACGGCAACGACAACAAAGTATGAGGCATTGAACACAAAGGATATTATTGAGTGTGCTTTGCCAAACAGCCTATTAGTCAGTGTGTCCAACATATAGCTGTCACTTTTGCGAGCTGTATCAAGCAAATACATTGTTGCTGCAAAGTACAGCACCGCAAACAGCACAAGCGACAATTTGCCGTTGTCAAAATAATATACCAATTCTTTGCCGCCTATCAGTCCTACGCCTATTACAGCCGAAGCTAACATTGCCGCATTGGATAGTGCAGTTGTCCAATTTTTCATAACACAATGTATTATGTTGTGTGTCAAAGTATGCAGTCAAAGTGGCAAGCAGGGTAATTATCATAAAACTGTATTGTGTAGTCGGCTACAAATTGTAATGATAAGTAGTGCCAAAACAGACGAGTGTTTGCAGTGTGTACTTTTGCAAAACTGATTTTGGCAATGCAACTAAAATGCGGTGACAGCCCTCTGTCACCGCAAATTGTGCTTTTTATACGCTATTCGTACAATACTATTTGTAACATAGTATCTTATAACACATTAAAAATGGTCAAAATTTACCTACTTCTGCGTTTTAGCACCCATTTTTCAATAAGTGCCACAACATAATACATCAGTCCTGCCATTATGCAAAGTACTATTGTACAAGTCATTACAAGGTCAAGACGGTATGTCTGTGCGCCGTATACCAACAGGTATCCTATGCCTTCTTTGCTTACTATATATTCGCCCATTATGCTTCCTACCCAAGCCATACCAACGTTTATTTTGAGCGTGGACATAAGGGTGGGCACGTTGGCAGGCGCAACCAACTTTGTAAATATCTGCCATCTATTTGCGTGCATAGCGCGCATCAGCAATATTTTGTCTGCATCTGTTTCGCAAAAACCTGTCAGCATATTGATTGCGGTGATGATAACAGATATAATGACTGCCATAACAATGATAGACAAGTTGCCTGTACCAAACCACAAAATGATAAGTGGGCCTAAGGCAATTTTGGGCAGACTGTTGAGTACAACAAGGTAGGGCTCGAGTATGCGTTTGACGCTTTCGTTCCACCATAGTGCAACGCCTATTGCATAGCCCAATACCGTACCTATTACAAAGCCTACTACAGTTTCGTAGGTAGATACAAGTACGTGTCGCCACAACGTGCCTTGTACGGTAAGCTCCCAAAAGGTAACGCCTATTTTGGAAGGACAGCTTGTGATAAAACTGTCTATTGCGCCCAACTGTGCAAGCAATTCCCATATACCCAAAAATATTACCAAAACTCCTACTTGCCACAGCCGTACAGCTATTGTTTGGTGTTTTTTGTGTAACAGATATTTGCGATGTTGAGGGGACAATGTGCTACGGTCAATTTTCATTGGCAATGCCCTCCCCATTGAGTAGTCTGTACAGTTTGTCAAACTGTTGCGAAAAAGTAGGGTGTTTGCGCCGCAAAAGAGGTGTGGGCACGTCTTTCATATTGGTGTCATGCTGTGCCACAATGGTAGCAGGGCGTGCAGACAGTACCAATATTTTGTCTGCCATAGATATTGCCTCGCTTATGTCGTGTGTAACTAACAAAGCCGTTTTGTGCTCGTTTTTGATAATTGAATACACATCGTCGCACACCGATAGTCTTGTTTGGTAGTCAAGTGCCGAAAATGGTTCATCAAGCAACAGCAGTTCGGGCATTGTGGCAAGTGTGCGTATAAGTGCCACACGTTGGCGCATACCACCCGACAGTTGAGAGGGGTAGTGTTTTACAAAGTCCTTCAGCCCGTATTTTTCTATCAGGCTGTCCACATAGCGCAAATTGTCACCGTTAAGTTTGTGTTGTATTTCCAATCCGAGCGTTATGTTGGAGTAGATGTCGCGCCACTGAAAGAGATGATCGCGTTGCAACATATAACCTACCGCGTTGGGATTGTCGGAGTGTACAGTTATGCTGCCTTCGGTAGGTTTGATAAGTTGTGATACAAGGGACAATATAGTTGTTTTGCCACAACCGGACGGTCCGATAATTGCTACAAACTCTCCCTGCCTTACCGAAAAAGTCAGCTTTTTTACAGCAATAGTTTCTTGCGTGTCGGTATAATATATCATACCGACATTGTCGAAAGTCAGTATATCCCGCATAATTTTCTCCTGTAGTTTTGTTAAGTCAGCTTACTTGTTGCTATTAAGCTCCGCCTGTACTCTTTCGGCTATGCTGTTGTTGACTATGTCATCGTATGCAACGCGCTCGGTCAGTTCGCCTGCGTTTTGCATAATGTCTTGTATGCGTTCCATTCCTTCTCTCGAAGTTACGGGCGTTGTCATCCATACATCGTATTTTACATAGTTGTCAATAGCTTTTTTGATAAGGTCCACACTTGTGCCTTCAAAGTAGGGTGCAAGTTTTTGAGCAACGGTTAGGCTGTCTGTAGACAATATATATTCTGTTCCGCGCCATACTGCTTTCAAAAATTTGTACAACTGTTCGCTGTTGTTTTTGAGATAGGACGGATTGACGGCATAGCAAGTGTAGGGTATTTCGCCACTGTCCTGTCCTATTGCCGATACAATGTAGCCTTTGCTTTGTTGTTCCAACTCGCTTGCCGTGGGTTCAAACAGCGGTACATAGTCACCCGTGCCCCCTGCAAACGCCGGCGCAAGCATAGCAAATTGTATTGTATAGTCCATTGTGATGTTGACATTGTTGGTGTAGCCTTTGTTGTTGAGTACGTATTGCAGTATCATAGCAGGCATGCCACCCTGTCTGCCCATAAGTATTGTAGAATTTTCTATGTTGGAGTAGTCGAAGTTTTCTATAGGTTCTCTTGCTACCAAAAAACTTCCGTCCCGTTTAGTTAATTGTCCTATTATTACAGGGTAATCTTTTTTGCCTTGTACTTTTACATATATCGTTGCTTCTGCGCCCATAAGGCCAATATCTGCTTCGCCTGTGAGCAGTGCCGTCATAACGTTGTCCGCACCTTGTCCGTTGGACAGCTCTATGGTCAGCCCTTCTTCTTCAAAGTAGCCCATAGCCATAGCGGCATACTGTGGCGCATAGAAAATGCTGTGCGTAACTTCGTTGACTACAATATGGTTGGGGTCTTTGTTGTCGCAAGCAGCAAAGGATAGTGCAAGTACAGCAATCATTGCTACCGCCATAACAAGACACATTATTTTTTTCATAATACAGTGTTCCTCCGTGCGTTGTATTTGGTGTAGTTTCCGTACATCTGTATTTTATTAACAAGTAGATAAATGTGTGAAAAGTGTACCTTGACTTTTGCAAAGTACCAACGCTTGTTTGACAAATATATATCAATGTGCAACAATTACTACAAAATATTGAGGGGTACTGTGTTATGCCGCACAAACACTCAGACAACAACAATAAAATTAAAAACTTGGACGCCAAAGAATGCAATCAGGCAGACGTATTGCCCGACGACAAAACAGCGCATAGTAATGAGCAAAATGGTGCTCACGACAATTACAAAGCGCAGTGCGACAACAGCGTGGATACTGCCAACTACGATGCACAGTTGAGCATATCGAAGCCAATAAGTATTCACCGTGTGCGTGCCCAAAAACTTTGGACGTGGACAAAGGCGCGGCTCAAAAACATTTTTATTACTGGTCTTTCGGGCATGGCGCAAGGATTGTTTGCAACGCTTATTGTGGGTACAATTCTGTGTCAGATTGCCTCATATATCCCTGGTGACGTTGGCTATTATCTCAACGCCATAGGTACATTTGCCAAAGTGCTTATGGGCGGCGGCATAGGTATTGCAGTGGCGCACAAATTCAAAGCGTCAACTTTAACTTCTGTATCGGCTGCCGTTGCAGGATTTATCGGTCAATACGCCGAAAAAATTATCAGCGGCGTGGCGTTTGACGGTTCTCTTACCATACTTGTGGGTGTGGGCGAACCTTTGGGCGCATTTGTGGCGTCCTACTTTGCGGTGTTTGTTGGTAGCCTTGTTTCGGGCAAGACAAAGGTGGATATTCTGGTTACTCCGCTGTGTTGTGTGCTTGCAGGGGGCTCATTGGGATTACTTGTAGGCGCGCCCGTATCGTGGGTTATGAACGCTTTTGGGCAACTAATCAATATAGGCACAACTCAGCAACCTATACTTATGGGTATAATAGTGTCAGCTCTTATGGGCATAGCGTTGACCTTGCCTATTTCTTCTGCGGCAATAGGCGTATCTTTGGGCTTATCGGGCATTGCGGCAGGTGCGGCAACAGTAGGGTGTTGCTGTCAGATGGTAGGTTTTGCCGTCATGAGTTTTAAGGAAAACCGTTGGGGCGGATTAGTTGCGCAAGGCATTGGCACAAGTATGTTGCAGATGCCCAATATAGTAAGACACCCCATAATTTGGCTACCTACCATTATTTCAAGTATTGTGTTGGGGCCAATATCCACGGCAGTACTAAGTATGACAAGCAACGCCGTAGGCAGTGGTATGGGTACGGCAGGACTTGTCGGACCGATAATGACCTTTACCACAATGACGACGGACGGCGTCAATATATGGCTTGTGCTTGGAGAAATAGCGTTGATGTACTTTGTTGCGCCCGCTTTGCTGTGTTGGGGAATGACCTTGTTGATGCGCAAAAAAGGTTGGATAAAGCAAGATTATCTCAAGTTGTAATAACTTTATTTATTGCTTTCAAACAGTTGTCAAAAACAGTGGCGTTTGTTACAATATAGTTGCAATTACAACAAGGGCAAGAGGTAGTAGTTTGCATTATTGTTGCCGTTACAGAGAGTCGACTACGGTGAAAATTCGACACGGTAGCAGCAAACAAAGTTGCTTGTCTTAGTTTGCGGCGTATTTTGCGCTGACTTACTGCTTGTTGAGAGAGTGCCGTACTTTTCGTACGGAAGTTGGGTGGTACCGCGTAAAAACATACCAGAGTGTTTTTTCGTCCCGACGGGTGATAAACCTGTCGGGCTTTTTTGTTGCTACAAAGGGTTGTGGCGTTTATATCGATTTTGAAGGAGTAAACAAATATGCAAATGGAAAAAACTTATCAACCGCAACAATTTGAAAGAGATTTGTATCGTTGGTGGATGGAACAGGGCTATTTCCGCCCCGATGACCATTCGGACAAGCCATATTTTTCTATGATTTCTCCCCCACCCAACATTACAGGACAACTACACTTGGGACATGGCTTGGACAACGCAATATTGGATACTCTTATCCGCTTCAAGCGTATGCAGGGCTACAACACTTTGTGGATACCTGGTACAGACCACGCAAGCATAGCTACAGAAGTAAAAATTGTCGAAGCACTAAAGAAAGAGGGAATAGACAAATACGAGCTTGGCAGAGAAAAATTTCTCGAACGTGCTTGGCAATGGAAAGAGCAGTATGGCGGTCGTATTGTTGAACAGCTCAAGTTGCTTGGTTGCAGTTCGGATTGGAGCAGACTTGCTTTTACAATGGACGAGAAGTGCAGTCGTGCCGTCAAAGAAGTGTTTGTCAAGATGTATCGTGACGGACTTATCTATCAGGGCGACAGAATAATAAATTGGTGTCCCGATTGCAACACCGCATTGTCAGATGCCGAAGTAGAGTACGAAGAGCAGGACGGCAATTTGTGGTACTACAGCTACTTTACAGAAGACGGCAAAGACAAAGTGACATTTGCAACTACACGTCCCGAAACTATGCTTGGCGATACTGCAGTTGCTGTCAATCCCGAAGATGAACGCTACAAGCATCTTGTGGGTAAAACTGTAGTTGTCCCCTTTGTCAACCGCAAAATACCTATTATTGCAGACGACTATGTAGATATGAGTTTTGGTAGCGGCGTAGTAAAAATTACCCCCGCGCACGATCCCAACGACTTTGAGGTAGGCTTGCGCCACAATTTGCCCGTTATACGTGTTATGAACGACGACGGCACAATGAACGAGCTTGCAGGCGAATTTGTAGGTATGGACAGATACGAGTGCAGAAAACTCATTGTGCAAAAATTGCGTGAGTCGGGTAACCTTGTGAAAATTGAAAAGCACAAGCACAACGTAGGTACATGTTACCGTTGCCATACAACTGTCGAGCCTATCGTGTCCAAACAGTGGTTTGTATGTATGGAAAAACTTGCCAAACCTGCTATAGCCGCTGTCAAAAAAAGTGACATCAAATTTCACCCCGACAGATTTGCCAAGACATACTACAATTGGATGGAAAACATCAAAGACTGGTGCATATCCCGTCAGCTGTGGTGGGGACATCGCATACCTGTTTGGTACTGTCAAGACTGTGGCGAGGTAATATGCGACGTCAACGAGCCCAAAGTATGCACCAAGTGCGGCAGCAGTAAGTTGCGTCAGGACGAAGACGTGTTGGATACGTGGTTCTCAAGCGCATTGTTCCCCTTCTCCACAATGGGCTTCCACGATGGCAACCCCGACTACGACAAGTTTTTCCCCACAAGCGTATTGGAATGTGGCTACGACATCATTTTCTTCTGGGTAGCACGTATGATATTCAGTTCGCTGTACAATACAGGTAAAGTACCTTTTTCGCATGTGCTTATGCACGGTCTTGTGCGTGACGAACAGGGCAGAAAGATGAGTAAGTCCTTAGGTAACGGTGTGGATCCTGTAGAGTTTATCGACCAATACGGCGCAGATACCTTGCGTTTTGCATTGCTCAACGGTGTAGCCAACGGTAGCGATATACGTTTCTCACCTGACAAGGTAGAAGGCACACGCAACTTTATGAACAAAATTTGGAACGCCAGCCGTTTTGTTTTGATGAATTGCGAAAACAAAAATATTGTGCCTCTTGAGAATATCGACAGCAAAAAACTTACTGCCGCAGACAAGTGGATATTGACGCGCTTGAACGAAGCAATCAAGCAAAGCACGGCGCTTATGGAAAAGTTTGAGTTGGGTATGGCTTGTCAGACGTTGTTTGACTTTGTTTGGAGCACTTTCTGCGATTGGTACATTGAGTTTAGTAAGCCCGTTTTGTATGGTACAGACGAACAACAGCGCAATGTCAATCTTGCCGTGTTGCTGTATGTGCTCGACAAAATACTCAAATTGTTGCATCCCTTTGTACCGTTTATCACCGAAAAAATTTATCAGAGCTTGCCTCAACACGATACAAGCATAATGATTGCCAAGTATCCCGAGTACACCAAGGCATACAACTTCCCCAAAGCTGCAAAAGTAGTGGAAGAAGTAAAAGAGCTGATAAGCAAGGTGCGCAACATTCGTGCCGAATACGGAGTAGTGCCTTCCAAACGTATCACTTTGGCAGTCAAGACCGAACAAAGCGCAGTCAAAAAGTTGGCTGTTTATATCGAAAAACTTGCCGGTTGCGAACGTGTAATGTTTGTTAGTCAACTTGCCAACGAAGGCAAGGCGGTCAATGCTGTGTTGCCTGTGGGCGAACTGCAAATTCCGCTTGGAGATTTGGTAGATTTTGCCAAAGAAACAGAACGCCTCAAAAAAGAAGCTGAGCATGTTGCCGAAGAGATTGCACGTGCGCAAAGCAAGCTTAATAACAAAGGCTTTGTGGATAAAGCCCCTCAAAAGCTCGTAGAGGCAGAAAAAGCCAAGCTCGACAAATATCTCGATATGCAAAAGCAGCTCAATCAACGCATAAAAGAGCTTGCCGAATAACTATATTGCAACTATTTGTACATTAGTGGTAATAACAAAAACAAGCGGACGTTGTTGGTACAACGTCCGCTTTGCTTTGTGATGTATTAGTAGTTTTTGCCTGTACATTTTGTCGACAATTATTTATTGCAACAGCAAACAATATGCAAACTTTGCTTTTCAGTTTGCCAAAAAGCCGAGGCTTATCAGCAGTGCGTCATTTATCTGTTGCATAACCATAGGTGGCAATTCGCCTATCTTTTCTTTAATACGGCTTTTGTCAATGGTGCGTATCTGCTCAAGCAAAACAATAGAGTTTTTGGGCAGGCAACAACTGTCCTTAGGTAGTTGAATGTGCGTGGGCAGTTTGGACTTGCCAAGTTTGCTTGTAGTGGCTGCAGCGATAATGGTAGGACTGTATTTGTTGCCAACATCATTTTGCAATACTACTACGGGACGTATTCCGCCCTGCTCGCTGCCAACTACAGGGTTGAGATCGGCGTAGTATATTTCCCCTCTCTTTATCATTGAGATTTGCCTCCTGTGTATATAAAAACTTTTTCTTAGCGTGTAAGGCAAACTCGTGTTTGTGCCTATTGTATAGTATGTATAGAGCATTGCAACGTGTTACCTCGCTACGCTTGCTAATATTCTTGTCCTCTTTTGTGCAAGCTATACGTACTATTCAATTAGAATGTACAAAAAAATTACCGCAACTATTAGGCATTTCGCGCTATGGTAGTTGCGGTTATTGTTTTATATGGAAAATTTGCGCTTTGTTTCTTCTTTGACATACTTGCCAAACAGTAAAAGCATAATTATGGTGTTGACCATACCAACTACGCACAACACAGTAGTAACAATATGGTCAAAATGTGTAAGTGTACTATGACTAATTGCGCAAAGTACTTTGGGAACAATACATATTGCCGAGCAAACAAACACGCTACTGTACATACCGTTTGTTGCGGTGCGCTTGTACACAAAAGCAGTGTCGGCAATTAGCACAGCTGTCACATACAGCCAAGGCAATACTTTGCACAGGCAAATATTGGGAAAAACCGTATTGTGCACACAATATTCACTCGACAATGCCACAACGGTAAGTATTGCCGTTGCGCTTGCAATTTTTGCGACTGCGTTTCCCTTGTGTATAGCCCTGTTGAGTGTGTTGTTGGTGGATAGTATAAGCAGTACAATTATAAAACCGCTCCAAAATATTTGCGGCGTCCATACAAAATTGATAGTTGCACACACAACGGCAAGTATCAAGGCTAATATACGTACAAGCCTTTGCTTGTACTGTGTGTTCATTGTCAAGACAGAACAATAGGGACGTTGAGTAATGTTTGGTTTATTTTCTGCATTTCTAAGTTGCGTTTGTCGCGGACTACGCGTCAGCTCTGCGCCGCACAACGGACAACGTGTGTGTTGCGCGTCAATATCAAGTTGACAACAAGGACAGTATTTCATAGTGTTTTCTCCGTTATATCTGCTTCTACAGCAACATCTATACCCGTGCTTGCAAGTAGCGTAAAAAATTCGCGTGCCGCGATAGGTTGGCAATACTGAGAAGTCACAGCTACGGTGGTAACATCGTTAAATGTAACTACTGCAAAGTTGATTGTGTCTTTGCCTTTGCCCAACGTAAAGTCATAACGCTGTACGTATTGTTCAAACTCGCAAGGTGTATTGATCATACCGAGGTTGGACAACGTGCCGCAGTTGATAATGCCATCGCCTATATGCGCAACAGCACAGCTTACAGCCGCCTTTTTGACAGACAGCGGTGCAAGCCTTAGCAATGCGTTGCGTTGTGTGCGTACATTAGCAGATACCATACTGTCAAAATAGCTGTCGTCAGACAGCGTTGTGCGCAGTTGTTGTTTGACGTCAGCTATCACTTCGTCCAACTGTCGTTGATTGTTATATTGCACAAAGGTGTAGGACGCAAAGTTGCGCATTGTATCGAGCTTGCGCCTACTACGCAAATTGACGGGTACAAGTACTCGTATGGGATGTTTGTTTTTGCACTTGTAGGTAGTTGCATGTTTATTGATTGCAAGTAGTGCGCACGCACTCAAGAGTTCGGTTACCGTTGCGCCTTTGTCTTTTGCACACTGCCGAAGTTGATGCGAATTGCAAGTTACTCTATAGGTCAAAAAGTTGCCGTACGGTAGCTTGTTGCCTTTAAGACGCATAGCTTTTTGTGAGCGAGGCGGTTTGGCGCAGTGAGTAGCAATGTGTGCAAACATATCTGTTGTTTCCTCTTGTGTTACAACTGTATCGCACTGTTTGCAGTTGACGTAGTGCGATATTTCTTTGCCGCTCAATACAAGGTAGCGTGCAATAAGACTGTTGACAAAGGTTATTGCTCCTGTACCGTCTGTTGCCGTGTGAAAAAACTCCACATTGACACGATTGCCATAGTATGTTATGCGTACCTGACTTTCGTATCCGTCTGTAGTTATCGGACTGCAAAGTGTTTTGCTTTGTGGCATTACTACAAGGGGTATAGATGGCGCGCCTATATATTGCCAAAACACTCCTTGTTTTACTGCTCCTACAATGGTCGGAAAGCGCACATATATATCGTTGACTGCGTGTTGAAGCAATAGAGGATTGACAGTCTCTTTCATAACAACGGATATTGCAAATACAGCATTGCTTGTGGTGTTGGATGTTAGAGCATATAGCTGTGCCGCATTGTCCAACTTGTACCAAGTGTTGCCATACTGTTGAGTGCGCGCAACGTCATAGATATCGGTCGTACTTTGCGGTGTTGTGTTTGCCACAGTGGCAAGAGGCAGATAGTCTGCAGCGTGTTCATTTTTTTTTGACAAATTGTTGTTGTTTTGTTCCATATACGATATTGCTGTACGTGTTATAATGTTTTTGGTAATACAGCTATAATTATTGTGCGTTGAGGCAAAAATATTATACTGTTTTGCACCTCGTATTATTGAGTTGTGACGTTGCCTATGTTGGCTATCGGGCGTCAATATATTTGACAATTTTCTCATACAAGAGTACAATGTTGACAACTTAATTTTGAGGTTATTCCAATGTACAATGCTATGGCAGATTTGATTTGGGGCTCCGAATGGTTTGGCTACGGTACAGGCCCTATTGGCAATCCCGCAATCTACATTTTTACAGTGCCAATATACATTTACGCCATACTTATAGTTAGCGGTATGTGTATTGCCGTATTGTTGGGTGCGTACTTTTTCAAAAAACGTGGCTACGATCCTTACGACATTTGCATATATGCTTTGGTAGTTATACCTATGGGTGTATTGGGTGCTCGTCTGTATGTTTACATATTCCCGTGGGCAGGACAGAGTGCCGATTGGACAACGTTTTTCAACTTCCGTAGTGGCGGATTGGGTATATACGGTGGCGTTATTTTGGGTTACATAGGCGGTTTTCTTGTATGCAAGGTAAAAAAGCAGGATATCCGCATCGTTTCCGACAGTGTTATGCCCGGACTACTCATTGCTCAGAGTATAGGTAGATGGGGCAACTTTGCCAATCAGGAGGCGTTTGGTCCTGTTATTACCAACCCTTCGTTGCAGTGGTTTCCCTTCGGTGTGTTTATCGAAAGCGACGGTATGTGGCACTATGCAACGTTCTTTTACGAATCGATGGCAACCTTGTTGGGCTTTATTATCTGTCTTTTGCTTTTACGTTCCAAAAAGTACAAGTTGGGTTGGCTTACCTGTTTTTACGGTATCTACTATGGTATAGTGCGTATCTTGGTAGAATCGCTACGTACCGACAGCTTGTATTTGTGGATAGGCAACGTGCAGACCGATATCAAAATATCTCAACTTGTCTCAGTGTTTACTATAGTTATGGGATTGTGGACGCTTACCGTCATCTACCGCAAAGAATTGCATGCGCTGTATTCCAAACTGTTCAAAAGCGAGCGTGACGAAGTGGCACATTCTCGTTGGATACTTACCGCACTTGCTGTGGTGATGATTGCAGTGTCTATTGTTATGTATGTGCTTGGTGGGGAGTCTCGCTTTATCGTAGGTTTTGTACTCGATGTGGCAGCCATTTACTCAATAGGCGGTATATTTGCCTTGCAAGATAGATTGCAGTTGTACTGCAAACAGTGTGGCAAACGTCTTGCTGGCGACAAAGAGCAGTTTATGACGCAGGCAGAACACCTTACTTACAAAAAATATGCCTTGCTTACAGTACTGGGCTTGCTTATTACAAGCGGTATAATATTCTTTATTTTGGGTATAGCTGTTACCTATGTAGACAACCAAATTGTACTTGGCATCATTTTGTTGCTGTGTGCTTTTTACTGTGGCTACGAGTTGCAACTCAACAACAAACAGTTGCAGCAATGTGGTGACGCACGTTGCAACCTCAAGCCAGAAGATGTGCAACTTACTTGTGAGTGCGGACAGCAGTGCCAAGTGAAGCTCAACAAACTGTTGTTGTTCTTCTATCCGTTCAAAGTCTACAAGGATTATGGTGTGGAAAATCTTCACCCATATGTAGATCCCGAAAAGGAAAAGAAAAAACGCAAAAAAGCAGAAAAACAGCAAAACGTCTGACAATTTGTTTTTCAGGTGGTGAATATGGACAAACGTAATCTTGCATTGCTTACCGACTTTTACGAGCTAACTATGATGTATGGCTACTTTTGCAAAGGTAAGCACAACCAAATAGCTACATTTGACTTGCTCTTCCGTCCCTTTGAGGAGAGCAGTTTTTGCATAGCCGCAGGATTGGAACAAGCCATCGACTATATACGCAACTTAAAGTTTGGCAAGGACGAGATAGAGTACCTGCGTTCTACAAGAGCTTTTTCCGAAGATTTTTTGCAGTGGCTTGCCAACTTCAAATTTAGCGGTAGCATACGTGCCGTTCCCGAAGGCACGGTAGTGTTTCCGTACGAACCGCTTATGATAATAACAGCGCCCATCATAGAAGCACAGTTGCTCGAGGCGGCGTTGCTCAATATTATCAACTTCCAAACGCTAATTGCCACCAAAGCACGCAGAGTGTGCTATGCGGCATCTCCTGCGTCGGTGTTGGAGTTTGGCCTCAGACGTGCGCAAGGCCCTGACGCAGCAGTTTATGGCGCACGCGCGGCTGTTATTGGCGGTGCGTCCTCTACAAGCAATGTGCTGTCCGCCAAATTGTTTGGCTTTGAGCCCAAAGGTACGCACGCACACAGTTGGGTAATGTCCTTTGACAGTGAGTTGGAAGCCTTTTATGCTTATGCCGATATTTATCCCGACAACTGTTTGTTGTTGGTGGATACCTACGACACACTCAAAAGCGGTGTGCCCAACGCTATCAAAGTGTTTGACTACCTCAAGTCCAAAGGACACCAACCGTTGGGTATAAGGTTGGATAGCGGCGACCTATCTTATCTGTCCAAACGTGCCAGACAGATGTTGGACGCGGCAGGTCACAGCGATTGCAAAATTTTTGCAAGTAGCGACATAGACGAATACGTGCTGATATCATTAAAAGAGCAGGACGCAAAAATAGACATCTACGGCGTTGGTACCAAAATGATTACCAGTCACAGCAATCCCAGTCTTGGCGGTGTTTACAAAATATGCAACATTCATTCTGAGGGCGTAGATCACCCCAAAATGAAGATTTCCGACAATATGCGCAAGATGACCAACCCCGCAATTAAGACGGTGTACAGGCTGTTTGGTAAGGCTGACAACAAAGCAATAGCCGACGTTATTTGCCTTAAGGACGAAAAGATAGATAGTTCACAACCTTATACAATCACTCACCCTGTTGAGCGGTGGAAGAGTATGACTGTTACCGATTTTTACACACGTGAGCTGTACGAAGATATATTTGTCAACGGCAAGTTGGTGTACAAGTGTCCGGACGCACTTACAATACGTAGCAATACGCTTGCCAACCTCGAAACTTTTTGGGAGGAGTACAAACGGTTGCTTAGACCGCATATTTACAAAGTGGACTTGTCGGACAAGCTGTACGAACTAAAACAAAGTATTATTAAAAAGGAAAGAGAGTCGATACAATGAAATTCAAAAAAGCCTTTCGCGGATACAACAGACAGGAAGTAGATGCTTTTATACTCAAAACAAAGCAGGAATATGAAGATTTGCTTGCTAAGCAAAAGGAGCGCATCTTTCAGTTGGACGAGGAAAACTCGCAGCTCAAAGAGCAGGTTAAGCAATACAAAATTGACGAGCAGGCAATTAGTAAGTCGTTGGTGGAAAGTCAAAAACTTGCCAGCGAACTGAAGGGCGATGCCGAGCAGTTTGCTCAGTTGACATTAAACCGTGCCAAAATATTTTACGCAACATGGCAGTCCTATGCCAAAACTATGCTCAATAGCCTGACGCCTGACGAGGTAAAGCAGTTTAACACATTGAGTAAAAAATTGGAAAACGTTATTAAAGTGTACGAAGGAGATGAAAAAGCGTCTTCAGCAGTGCAACAAACGGCGGCAACTCTTACTGCCAAACAAAAGAAAACGCCCGAGGTAGCTGTAGAGGCAAAGCCCAGCGAGCTTACAATGATGTCTACATCTGCCGATGTCAAGGCAAAAGCGCAACCGCAAGTCACCGTCAATACGCCTATGACAGATGAAGAAAAACTTGTGGATAGCCTTGTCAATCCTATAGACAAAGTTGTGGAGGCTTCGGACAAACAGCAAGCAGCAATAGACCTCAAAGAGTTGTTGAAACCAAAAGAAACTTTGAAAGAATTGTGTGACGATTTGTTGGATTGACGCATTAGTTTGTAGATTATTTTACAAGGGACAGTAAGGTTTTTACTGTTCCTTAGTTGTTGTATTGAGGAAGTATTATGTGGGATGTTATTTTGGACGCTTTGATAGATAGTGCCAAACTTTTGCCCTTTTTGCTCATCATCTATCTGTTGATAGAGTGGTTTGAACAAAGCAAAACTGCCGAGCAAAAAGCAATCAAATTGCTCAATGGCAAATGCGCGCCTTTGCTTGCAGGCAGTATAGGGCTTGTGCCTCAATGTGGTTTTTCCGTATTGGCTACACATCTTTATCTCGAAAGATATATCAAGATGGGCACGCTTGTTGCCTTGTTTGTAGCGACAAGCGACGAGGCTTTGCCTATATTGCTGTCAGACGGCAAAACTTTTGTTACGGCATGGATAGTAGTGGGTATCAAAGTTGTATATGCGGTTTTACTTGGATATCTTATCAACGCGTTTGACAGACGAAGTGTTGCGGATACCTATACAGATTGCCACGCAGAGGGCTGTTGCAAACACGAGCTAAACTCTGAGGAGGAGCACAAAGGCTTTTGGGCGTTTGTAAAACACCCTTTGATACACACGGCAAAGATATTTGTGTATATATTGATTATCAATATAGTTTTCGGTACATTGATGTACTATTTTGAAAGCGACATTGCCAAATATATGGAGCAGACAGTATATGTGCAACCGTTAGTCGTAGCACTTGTTGGGCTTATACCAAATTGCGGCAGTAGCGTAATTATTACAGGTATGTACACCAACGGCATCATTACTTTTGGTGCAATGCTTGCAGGCTTGTGTGCCAATAGCGGTATTGCTTTGGCAGTGCTTTTGAAGGATCGTCAACATTGGCGTAGCAATTTGTTGATAGTGGCATTGCTGTACATAAGCGGTGTACTTATTGGCACTGTGTTTACGATTATTGCCCCCGACTTTTGGTCTATCGCTGCGTAATGGACTGTTAGTTGGATAGTTGCAAGACAAATTTATTACAAACAAAAAAACCGCTCATACTGGGGTGTACCCCAAAAGTTGGACAAATATTTAATAATTAAATTGTTACTTGCGACTGAGTTCGGTACTGTACCGGACTCAGTCCTTTTAGTTTTATGGATATTCTTTCATTGTTAT
>CASEME010000021.1 GCA_949289125.1 uncultured Eubacteriales bacterium | reverse complement strand
ACAGTTTCCAAATATACAGGTTGCTTTTTGAAAAGTCCTTTGAGTTTGTACAACGTGAAAAAATCACCTGCCATTTTGTTTGGCAAAACAACAACGGACTTAATAGCATTGACCGTTTTGCCTTTTCTGTCAATAACAGGTGCAATCATACAAAAAATTGCTCCGTCAAAGGTCTGTTCTTTCAACATGTTGGCTGCCACCTTAAACACTTCGTCCACGTCCGTTTGTCCGTTAACAGGTACAGCAAAAAACTTTGGTCTGTCGTCATTGCAAAGCACCACCAAAAATGGTGTAAAACTTCCCATTTCTTCCAACATTTCTCGCACCCAACCTTCCAAATGGTTGGTAAGCATTGCAAGCATTGTGTTTTTGTCTTCTTTGGCTATTTGTTCAATGTTCATATCTCTTCCCCTTTTGTAGTTTAATATTGTCCACATAACTTGTAGAAATATGCGAACTAAAAATCATTTTGTTTTAAAAATTGCTTTCGGTCTTCTAAATATTTTGGAGACAGCACATAATCGCATACAGCCGGCTCCTGTATAGGCACTTTAAAAGGTGGTTTCTCTCGTTTTTCTCTTGGTAAAGTCCACAAATATTCTGCGGGATTTCTATCTCGCCATTCTTTAATGGCTTGCACTCTTTCTCTTACCAACATTATATCGGTCCACTCGTCAAAAAACTTAACTGCATCATTATAAACTTGTTCAGAAGAAAACACATTAAGTTGTTTTTCAAATTGACCATTAGGACTATTATCACACGGTTGTACACCAACGATTGATACGCCAATTCGTACATCATAATCATCTTTATCCCAACGAGAACCTTGAACTAAAAACCGCAACACAAAACCTGTTTCAATTTGTTTACTCCACTCTTTTTTTCGCCCTACACGAGCATATCCATTTGCTTTCAGTATCTTGTTCAATTCTTTTACTAATTGTGCCTCAGGTATTTGAGGTCTACTATATTCTTGCATATTTTTCCTCCGTTTATATTAATTCTATTATTTTAAATATAAATTGACCATCCACTATGTCATAAGTGACAATTTTACCCGTGCATTGCAATTTATAAACATCTGCTACTCCTTCTATATATCTTTTCAGTTGTTTTTTTGCTCTTTCAATAGCTTTAGGATTGTTAGGTTTTAACTCATAAATTATCTTATTGTCAAAATCTATAGCATCTGCACGGCCGTATTTTTTACCAGTTATTGTATTTTTTATAGTTTTTTCTGTATCTTCTTTTGCAATACCATATATCTCAAAAGAATGTTCGCGAGCATAAGCATGCGCTTTTTGTCCGTTCATTGCAGCGTCTTTAACTTTAGGATTATTAACTCCCTTACCAGTTTTAACAGCATCGGTAGTAACATCGGTTTGCTTTATAGGTTTAGGTTGAGCAGTTCCATCTGGGACTTTGTTAGGCTTAATTGGTTTTGAGGTAAGGCTCGAGTTTAATACATTACCTGTGATAGTTGCAACGGTTGATAGTACATTTAATGCAAACGATAAAGTCTGGTAAGAATCTTCGCTCATTCCCCAAACATCTTTGATTAGGTTATCGCCCAAAATACCTTCTGTAACGTCATTGAACCCTACAAATGCAGTTGCCGCACCTATAGCAATGCACACTATGCCAGCAATAGTGCCAGCAGGCCATTTGGAAATCAACCTGAAGCCTATAGCCATAGCCCCATAGCCATTAGTTATTGTGTCCAAACCAAGGAAGAGTTGTTGTATGTATGGGGCACATACCTCTGCAATCAGTCCCAAAGCTCCACTAAGATACAGAGGTATTCCTATACCTTGTCCGCCAGGAACACAGCACAAGATTGCTCCTACAACAATCTGTGCACCTATTATTACATAGTTGAGTACTTGCAAGAAAGTCACATCGTTTTTGTGTGCTTCTGCCTCGTATCGATCAAGTATGTCCTGTGTATCTATTGTTTGTAAATCTCCATCGCCGTCTACATATTATATTTTTGACAATGTTATTTTTCATAATAGAAAGAAAATTGTCATTAAGATAGACAATTTTACTAATATAAAGAATAACTCAAAGCATATATAAACAAATATATCGTAAACATCTAGTATAAATTATACTTAGACACAAATTATTTACATGTTGAGCACTAATCATCTTTTTTCATCGTTTTACAACTTTTGATTATAGCAGCTTTTTCTGTTATATAATAATCAACACACATATAAACAACATGTAATGCTAAGATCATAAAACTGACAAAGAAAAATTCATGTCTATAATTTAGGCCTGATTGATTTATTTCTATCCAAACGTTTAATGCGGATTGCACAACAGCACCTATAATAAACAAAATATGGACAGCCATTTCCACCCAAAAGTATTTAGTAATCTTTAAATTTGGCTCATCCTTATACCATTTATATTTATTCCTGTACGAAATGAAAAATAAGGATAGGAATAACACCTCAATCAAGTAATTGATGAAGAGCAAATAAGGTGTAAATCCAATCAATAAAATAATCCATTCCAATATCCATGCCGACATGAAAGGTGCACCAATCCATGGAAGTAGTTTTTCTGGCTTATATATTTTAATTTCATTTTTCATACTCAAATAAATGTGCAAACCGTGTTTACTTTAAACCAACCAATTTCAAGACCAATCTTAAACCCATTACCCATAGCGCCGCATACAATCATACCCGCAACATAACTTATTGCAGCTAACCCCGCAACTGCAATAATTCCTCCTATAATCCAACCTGCAGGACCGCCCGACGTAAATAAAGAACAAAATTTACCCCACGCTGCACTTAAGATTCCAAGCACATTTCCATAAACAGCAGGGAAGCAAGCTTTCGTTGCAGTCATTAATGTACTGAGCAAAGTTGTCCCCGTTATTGCTCTACATGCTACGGAGTTCGATATTGAATTAAATAAAGCTATACAATTCTCTCTACTAGCACTAAAACCAATAAAAATACCCCCATCTACATAAGACATCTCTTCTCTGTCGAGTTCGTAGTATGTAGTAGGCAATACCAAGTTGGTTTTTCTCATTTCTAATGCGTTTGTCATAATTCTTCTCATTTATTATATTATTTTTGTGCTTTTGTTGTCAAGTAGCACTTACACTTGTTGATGTTTTTGCTATGCAGCAAAACCCCGTCTGAGCAATGTATAGTCATACTTATAATATTTAATAGTTTTTATGACTTAAATCAAAAAAATACTTACATCAATACAACTTAATCAATTTGTAAACGCACAATGTTTGACGTACTGCAAACACCCCCTATCAACGCACGCCGCACCGCAGTCGGTGATGTCGTGCTGTCTTACACATTTGAACTTTGACATAATAACCTCAAATAGTAAAATTTACCTAAAAACGAAAATAAGTATAGGTAAATTTTACCACAATTTTGATACAAATTCAATATATAAACTATTATTTTTGGAACTATATTTTATGTTTCACAACAAAATCCTCCCCGGGCAATGTATCGTAATATACTTTGTATACTACACTATTTGCTTTGTTTGTTCAAATGAAGATTAAATTTACTTAAAACACATAATTACCGCACTAAAATGCAATTTAATACAAAAATAGGTGCTGTTATTTTGAAGATAACAGCACCCTAAACATCTGAATAAATTTTGCAAACTCAGAATTTACAAAATATAAACCTTGTTAATTATTTTTAGAATTATCGTTGTCATTTTTTTGTTCACCATTTTGTTTTGGTTTGTTCGGCAAAAACACTGCAATAAACATAACAATCCAAAATGGCCAATTTAACATATCAGAAGCAATTCTAAGGTCATAATTATCAGTAATAAAATATGCGTTTCCTAAACTAATTTTTATTACAAGTAACACTATGCCTACTATTAGTAATATTTTCTTGCTCTTTTTCATACTTACCTCACACTAAGCACGCTTTATAGCAGAGGATATAACAACTCCACTCAGTCCCAATCCACCACCAATAAATGCTAAATAATGCATCAGTTCAAATCAATATTTATACCTTTATCACCATTGCATCGTCTAAATGCAGACTTCAAAGCATATGAGTTTACATAAGCCATTACCATAATGATTTTAGACACTGTTGGTTCTGGTATAAGTCCAGATACTACAGTTGTAATATCATACAAATTTGTCAATCGGTACGCTAATTCATCCGCCTCTTCATAAGTAAGATGTATCCTTGTTCCCCACCAATAAGTCGCAACCGAAACTCCACCTTCAACATAAGACATTTCTTCTCTGTCGAGCTCGTAGTAGTACGCAAAAAGTAACAAGAACTTTTTTTACGCAAGCATCAAATAAAGGCCATATCCTAAACCCGCAAAAAATGCTATGCATCCCATAGTTATATAGACTATTATTATCTTTTTCGTTTTCGTATTTCTCTTATCTGTTAAGGTACTTTCTTCTTGTTCAGTCCGTGTTATTATCTTATATTTTTTAAACATTAGAAAATTTAGTAGAACTCCTCCAGCAATCATTAATAAGACCACAACCCATACAATAATAGCTTTTACCTTTGATGTTTCTACAAATCTGTCTACTAAAAAAGCAATTACTCCACACACCAAGAATAACGTTAAGTTAAGCAATATAGCTAAAACTATTTGATTCTTCTGTTTTTTCATAATGCCTCCACTAAATATACACTCCAAAACAAGAAACCATACGAAGTTGCACGAAACCCACCATCTCTCAAAAACAACATGATAGCAGTTGCCGCTACTGCTGCATTAAACCCGCCAGCAGCTAAAATCACTGACCCACCAAGAGCTAACAAAATTCCAACAGCAGCTCCACCACCTGTTGCCCCACAAGCGGTAGCTGCTGCAATAACGCCAATGGCTGTTTGTACAAAAGTATATGTGGCTCCAATCATATAAGATATTTGTGTAATTGCATCCCAACCATAATATTCCTTCCATCCGCCAGTTACATAACTCATCTCCTCTCTGTCGAGTTCGTAGTATGTAGTAGGCAATACCAAGTTGCTTTTTTTTCATTTCCAATGCGTTTGTCATAATTCTTCTCATTTATTATATTATTTTTGTGCTTTTGTTGTCAAGTAGCACTTACACTTGTTGATGTTTTTGCTATGCAGCAAAACCCCGTCTGAGCAATGTATAGTCATACAAACTGTTTTACTACCCTATATGCTTTATTTGTGTGACTTATTGAATACCGTTTGTCCTATACGGACAATGCACCCACTGGATACTTTTTTGTTGATTTGCCAAAACACTCCCTCCCCAAAATGTCTTTATTTATCCCTCAAAAAGTTACGGAATATTTTAGTTAGTTGTTTTTGTCGGCATAAAGACGTCTGCTAACAGCTTGTCCGCTTGTTGCTCCAACAATACCATATATGTTTCACCCGTAAGCTCTATATCGTGTTCGTACGCATATAAGGTCAATTTGTTAGTTGCAAATTGCAACTTATCGGGATGATCATTGAACCTTGCAAGCAAACAATCTGTCACCCTCAGCTCTTGTTCAAATTTGTAGGGTAATTCTAACCTAATGTGACTATTTTGCAACTGCACCATTATGCGTGTATCAATATCCGGTACGCCTTCTGCATTGACGCCTTTTACGCCCGAACTGTACATAATAAGCGGTCCCATTGTTTGATAGCCTTTTGCTTTGAGCCATGTCATCATCATGCTGATGTACTTATCTTGATGCAATAATTCTTCTGACGGTACTTTGCGTGACAAGACATTGATAAGTTTGAGCACTTTGCCTTCGCGCATTTCTATTTGCGGCATATTTCTCCCTCCGTATGGTTAGTTAAACTTTATACCTATCTGTTCTATCATCCAATTGAGCCAAGTAGTCTGGTCGTACTTGATACGCACTTCCCCTATCATACCGACTGTAAGGTTGACTTTGTTGCCTTTTTTGTCTGTCAACTGAGTACTGTCGGGACGTACTGTGACAACGTAATACACATTGCCGTCCTCAGTCTGAGTGCTATCGGTTGATATTGCCGTTACTTTGCCTGTCAACACGCCATAGTCTGTTTGCATAACACCGCCTACAGCTATTTCTACAGTACTACCAACAGTTAGCTTACTTCTGTCCGTTGCACTTACCGTTGTATCGAATTGCAAATTGTCCTGATTGCCACTTGTGATATTGCCCAACAATGTGCCTGCTTGCAACATTGTACCAACAGTAAGACCTGCCGTAAGATGTATTACACCGTCTTGTGTTGCACGCACAGTGTATTGCTCCAAACTGTCGCTATACATGGCAATTTGACTGTTGTATTGAGTAACTTGCGCCATATATTCGTCCAATGACGAGTATATACCCTGTTGAGAAAGATATTGTCCCTTTACCTCGTCTAACTTTTCCTGTGTAAATGGTTCTGTCTCTGTGCCACCATCGGTACCGCCGTCCGTTCCACCTTCATCAGGCGTTGTACCACCTTGATTACCGGAAGCTGCCTCTTGTTGACTTTTTACATAACTGATAAATGTTTCTGCGTCTGCGTATAGTTTTGATGTTGACGGATCGTCTGCATCAAATGGATTGACTTGTGTGGTTGCGTCGTCCAACAAATAACCGTTGACAAAGGCTACAAGTTTGTTGGTGTTATGAGCACGAGTTTGGTACAACTCCACCATTGCAGAAAGTTGCTGTATTTGCAATTCTACTTGATAGCCGTCCAAAGTCAACAATATATCACCCTGCTTGACAGTCTGTCCTTCTACTACATTGATAGTTTTTACTTCGGCAGAGACGGTATTCATAATGTTGAGTTTGTTTTCGTCAGTTACAAGACCCGTCGCCTTGACAACATAAGTTTTGACAGACAAAGCAGCCCACACTATTGCCGCTATCAAAAAAATTAGCGTCATCAAAGTCATAATTACTCCAAATGACGGCGTTTTTCTGTCGTAAATAAGTTTGCTTTCTTTTAGTTCGGGAAAAGTATAAATTTTTGCCATGCAATCACCTTGTTGCATTCAAAAGTTAAAATGCATAATAATAAAATAACATATGGGTAAATTTTACCAATAAAAGTAACCAAAGTCAATTCAACTTTTAAAAAAATGATATTAAAATATAAGTTAATTTTGTGTCCACAAAAAAACACGAAATTGTATTATAAATAAACCAAATAGTTTTATATCAAAAATATTTAATATTAATTTATCTGTCATATCTTTCTCCTAAACTTATCTAATATTGCTTTATTTTTTGTTAAAATAAAGTAAGGGCTAGATTTTCGTCAATGTACTTGACTACTAATCTAACCCTTTTTGTTTTATGCATTTTTAGTTTTATTTGGTATGTAAATTTTGTCTTTTACTTTTATTGCTTTGTAGGTATTGCCGTTGTATTCTTGCGTTATGTACTCAGGCATATCGTCTTGAAATACTCGCACTACTACATTGTTAGTGTCAATATCAATAGTGCCTATGTTAATATCTATTGTCTTGTCAAGCTCGGCTACTTCTAATATCTTGACACCTTTATTAACCATAAATGCACTGAATTGCCACATTTGCTCGAACATTCCGTTACTGTCTGCTATAAAGCTAAAATTGTCTTTGGGATAATACGCTGTAATTCTAAAATACTTTGTCATTGTTCTTTTCTCCTTTATGCTGTTATTTGTTTTAGTTGTCTATTTGCGTAAGGTAGCCATATTTTGTTTACAAAGTGCAAAACTTGTTCTGTCGGCTTACTGTCCTTTTCACCATAGCATTGAAGCACCTTTCTTTTTTCTAGCGAATACTCTACTGTTACAAAAGGCACTTTCGGTTGTTCTTTGTTGCGTATAAAGAATATTAGACTTTCTTCTCTTGCAAACTTTTGGTCATAGTTCATTTTACCTACACAGTGTTTAAGTTCTTCGCCTTCTTGTATAAGTTCACTTGGACTATGTGCAATAATTGCAATAAAGCCTCTACCATTCTTTTGCAGTGCTTCGTACTTATTAGCAACCCGCTCAAACTGTTGGTAGAAGGCTTTTCTTTTCTGTTCGTCTTCTATGAGTTTTGCTGTGTTATACTCGTCTATTCGTATATTGTGCCATTTTTTAAAGTCGTGTGGATATCTGTGCTTTTCTAGGCTCATATCTAACTTCAAGTATTTACACGCTTTTATGTAGTCTGTATAACTACTAATATTTGTATCTTGTGTTACTATGTAATCTAGCAATCTATTCAGTTCATTGCTGTATTCATCTTTCAATGTTTTCCACAAATTGCTATTAACTAGCGACTTTTTGAATACTTAGTACTTTTGCAAGTAATCTAATGACTTACCACTTGTATAAGCCTTATGTATTACATTTGAGTAATAAAAGCTATTTGTAATCTCTTGCCTATGTTTAGCAAGCCATTTGAAAAAGTTACTATCTTTACTTATCCTTTTGAGTATGCTTTTCAATCTTACTAATTTGCTTAGTCCTAACTTTGTTAGATACTCTACTTGCGGGTACTCTTTGTAGATTTTAAGATACTTCAATATATCTACACCGTCATATCTATCCACTGCACTGTACTTGTATTGTGGCACTTTCAAAGCAAGCTCGCTATTAACAACGGGTGCATGCGGATCAAAGTATTTGTCATTTGAGTAACACCACTCTGTACTTTCGTACCACTTAGGGTTTTTGGTAAGTCCTTGTTCATACCAACCTACTACATAACCACCTAACCAGAAATACGCCATGTCTTTTACCATACAATATTGTGAAGTTGTACTATGAACAGCAACCTGTTTGTAATACCAGTCTTTGTATTTGTTTCTAACTGCTACTGTAACTTTCAATATGTCGTTTTTGTGTCTTACCAGATAAGCATAATAGCGAGTTGTGCCTTGTGGTTGTTTGTAAATTTCGTGGTCGAGTTTCTCAATACGTTTGAGTATGTACTTTGGTATAGGTTTTACTTGGTATTTCATTCTTTCACCTCACTTGTACGTTGCCGTCAAATATCTCATTGAGCTTACTTACAACTAACTTTTCTCTGTCGTCAAAGATTTCACCCGTTGACCTGTCTATTAGTTCTAGTTGTGGTTCTTGCTCAATAGATTGTGCTTGTTGTGGTTGTTCTTTTGTATCATTTTCCATTAAGTCAAAGAAAGATTGTTGCGTGTTTGTGTCACGAACGACGGGTTTCGTTGCACTAACTTCTACTTTCGATGTAGTTTTAGTAGGTATAGGCTTTTTGTACTCTGTGCCGTCAAAATTGTATAATGTGCCTTCTATACTATCTTCTTCAAAGTAATGTATTGCCCAACCATATACTGTGGCATCGTCAATACATATACTTGTTGCACCTTTCTCTGATAGTTTTCTTGCTTCTTCTGTTGCATACTTCATAAAGCCTTGTAGGTTCTTTTTGTTAATTAGCTTTATGTTGTCTTTTACTATCTCAACTCCGTTGTTTATTTTTTCTGCTAGTGTTTCACTTGCATTTTCTTCTAAACATATTTTCAAGAGTTCTTCTGCTTTTGTAGTTGTTGTTAGATTAAGTGTCATTTTCTTTTACCTCCTTGTTCTGTAAATAATTAAAGCCCCCTAAGAACAATCAAAGGGGACTTGTCGCCAGATGCCTTGTTTTACTTCGGCTTTTGTTATTGGGAATATATACCATTGTGGTTTATGCTTTTTGCTTGTTATGCCGTATGTGAGAAATACTTTCTTTGCATATACTGCTTGTTTGTATGTATAAGTTAAAAACCTTTCTTCATACGGTAATTTACCTATCTTGCTACATATCTTGTAGCCGTATGGATTATTGAGCTTTGCTTTCATTTATTACCCCGTATATGTCGTCTACATAGTAGGTACAAACAAACCAGTTGAATAATGTTCTGCAACGCTTGCCTTTGTACTCTGCTATGTATATTGTTTGGTTGTTTTCTTCAAGCATATCTACTATTGTTACTTCTTCTAACTTGCCACGCAAGCTATTTATTCTTGCTTTTACTGTGTATGGTGTCATTGTTATTCTCCTTATCCTATTCTTTTAATGCCACCGCCAAATGATTGAATGTAGATACTTCCAAACTCACTCAGCCAATCGTCTGTTTTATTCCACACATACGCAAATGCAATATGTTTATCTCCGTTACTTTCTATCAAGTCGTGCCAATCTCTTTTTATATTTGGTACAATTAAAAAGCTGTAAAGCTCACCAAATTCTGTATACTCATGAGTTACTGCGTAAACCTTACAGCCGTATTTCTTTTCTAAGTTATTAAGTTTTTCTTGAAGTTCTGGGTATTGGTAAACCCAAAAGCCACCAAAGTTTTCATATACGCATACTTTGTTCTCTTTCTCAAAGTCATCTATGTATGGCTTGTATATATCTATTTGTTTCATTAACTCTATTGCTTTTTCTTTATGTGTCATTGTTGTTCTCCTTATATGTATCTTTCTAATTGTTCAAAGTTTTGTGCAATATTTCTTAGTGTTTCTTCAAAGCCAAACCATGCAAGCAAGTTTTGGTTAGAACATTACAAAGCCAACGGATCTTCTCTATCCCACTTATCTCCAAACAAGTCGGTAGGGGTGTAAAGTCCTGTACTGCTCATTGTGTCATACAAAAGTTCGTTTATTTCGTCTTTGTACTGCTTGTAAAACTTTACTGTATCTGCATAGTATATTAGTTCGCCTACTACTCCTGACTGACAGCCATAATCTAATACATCTGTAAAGATATGTCGCTTTTCGTTGTAGTCATTCCAACGGTCTATTATGTAATTGCATACTCGTTTGGTAAGCATATTACCTGTTTCTTTTTTAATAGTCCGTATGTTGGTTAATGCAAGTTTCATTAGCTCACCTCCTCGAAGTCGTCTAATTGTATTTTGCTGTAATACAATCCGTATTCAAAATACAATTGTCCGTTTTCGTCTACTAGCAAGTCATAAGTAGGTACACTTATCTTGCCTTCTTTGGTTATAGCTAGGGTTATTTCATTTTTGGTCACCCCAACTATGTTGAACTTGACTTTGCCATCGTTTAGATAGCACTCAAATTCTGCTAGATACATTCTTTTAGTATCCATACTCTTTTACCTCCAAATTTAGTTTTCGCCTTTCGGCAGAGATAAAAAGGCATAGTTATGACGAATTGTATCTACTTGCTATCTTTGGCTGGTAAAAGCAACGAAAGAGAAAAAAATTTGTATTGAAAAAATCTTTCATAACGACATCAATAATCTTACGATAATAAAAAAAGCCGAGTTGTTACACTCAGCTTTGAAAGTTAAATATTTAGTTGTTTTACCTACTAGCACTATACATTACATATACAAATTTTTTTCCGTTGCTTTTAGCTCATAGATATGCTAGACAGCCCACTGCGAAAGGCAAATGACATATACAACGCAAAAATTATTTCTGTGTTCATCAAATACATAAAAAAAGAACTTATAAAAACTAGGTGTTCTTATAAGTTCCGCTTGGCGGAGAAAGAGGGATTTGAACCCTCGCTACGGTAATCCCGTACTACACCCTTAGCAGGGGCGCCCCTTCGACCTCTTGGGTATTTCTCCAAAGATTTATTGTGCTTGCACTAAGCAAGCTGTTGTTGTGTGGGCAACACCTGTGTATCACCCTGCAATATTATACCCACACCATTGCAACATTACTTTCAAACAAACCAATAGTTGCTAATAGTATGCGGTTTTTTTGCCTAAATATATTACCACATTATTCACTTGTTGTAAAGCGTTTGGGGAGTGATAAATTTACACCATAACAAATGTCTTTGCACAAAACGTATTATAATAATATGCCCTATCTAATTAAGCATAATGTTCATAGATATCATTGTAAAACAGTTTAATTTTGCTATATGGATATTTTATCGCTTACTTAATCACACTATCTGGCTAATTAAGTTGGCAAACAATAAATAGAATCTATTTAACGCATTGGCGACATATATATTTTTTCAAGAATATATCCCAAATAAAAGAACACTGCGCAAATTTAAAGACGCTTTATAACGTAGCAATGTACTAATTTGCTATTTATTATTTTATTCTCAGATGTTTTGGGTAGTGATTTTTTAGTCTTGTGCCGCTTGCTTTGCCACCGCCCAAAGCAAACCCATACACACTTACACAGCACCAACCTTTGGCCTTGTCTGTTGCTATTTCTTCACCGCCAAGGTACTGTTTTACACGCATATCGTCACACTGCAAGTCAACAGTGTTGTTGCATCTGTTGCCCAACGCAGTAAACAGTTGATGGGAAGGCGTAAGTCTGCCGTCTTTTTCCACCTTTCCAAGCATAACGCCGTTAATAAGACAGGGCACATTGTACTCATACGCTGGCACAAACAACATACCGTCTTTTTCACACACATTAAGGTGAGTAACGTCGGCTACCTCTTGAAGAATGGACAGACTTTTGCGTGTGGCAGGCGTATATCTGTCTTTGTTACTATGCTGTTGAGGCGGTAACGACTGACCACGTTTGACAAAAGCACAAAAATACTGACCTTCTCCACAAAACATATGTGGCAGATACTTGTAGCCAATGCTGCACTTTAGCGCCGATTGAGTAACATTACTGTGTATTAGCAACACTTCGTAGCCCATACTGCATACATACTCAGCAATGCGCTCGTCCTCTTCCTCTGCAAAAGTGCACGTGCTGTAAAGCAATATTCCGCCCGTTTTGAGACATTTGTCGGCGCGAATAAGTATCTCTCGTTGCCTTAATGCACAAGCACGTA
This sequence comes from uncultured Eubacteriales bacterium, assembly GCA_949289125.1. Classification (GTDB taxonomy): domain Bacteria; phylum Bacillota; class Clostridia; order Christensenellales; family CAG-314; genus CASEME01. The sequence continues at coordinate 40,945 of CASEME010000021.1, read as the reverse complement.
TATTGTTTTCGTTCCAATCTATCAGTGCCTGAGGTTCTTTGCGAAACATACCTTCGCCCGAACACGGCGCGTCCACCACAACTACGTCAAAACAACCGCCAAAGGTATTTGCCAGACGCTCGGTATCCATACTTACCACCAAAACGTTGGAGTAGCCCATACGCACTATGTTTTCGCGCAAAACTTGTGCTCTGCTTCTGTCCACATCATTACTCACCAACATACCTTTGCCTTGCAGTTTGATAGCCAGCTGACTGCTTTTGCCACCGGGTGCTGCGCACATATCCAACACCCACGCATTGTCGGGCATATCTATTGCCGATACGGGTAACATAGCTGACGGCTCTTGCATATAATACAAGCCTGCAGCATAATAAGGGTGAAGTGCCGGACGCACGTTATCAGCTACTCTTATAAGATTGTCCCCTTCTGGAATACGCTCGCCAAAGTTCAACTGTTGCACAGTATCCATACTGCACTTAGTAGTATTGACGTGCAAACCTTTTACAGGCGATAAACTGAGTGCGTCCATATATTGTTGTACATTGTCGCCCAACATTTTGTTGAGGCGCAAAAGCAAATTGGTATTGGTAATATTCATAAAGTAATTGTACCATACCTTAAGTTTTCTGTAAACAGAACATTGCCAAACAATAAATCCAAATAAGTAGTCCAAAACGCACCACGCAAAGTATTATCTTTGCAATGCACAAAATGTATTTTGCCTGCATATACTGTTACGAAAACTATAAGGTAAAAGGAGATAACATTGTCAAATAGCAATTATTACATAGGCGCAAACGACGAACACGGGCAAAACCCGCCCACCGCGGGCAAACGTACGCCTATCATGCCCTTTCTCAACAGACAGATATACGAAAACGAGTTTAACCGTCCTACAAAAAACAAGTTTATCGAAGCATGTTTGAGAAACGGCTTTCGCGTATATGATGTAAAACCAGAATTGCAGGATATTGCATTGTCCACAAGAGTAAGACGTATCAATGCGCAAAACCTCACTTTGCTTGTGACTTTTGCATACAATGCGTTCGGCACAGGTTTGTCATTCAACACTGCAAACGGCTTTGAAACATTTTACTCGGTAGGCAATCCCCGACCTGTACAAAGCAAAGAGCTTGCCGAAGAAATATTTGAAAAATTGGCGCAAGGTACAGAACAGAAAGCACGTCGTGTGGATAACCTCAACATAGCCGTATTGTCCAACGTCAACTGCGTATCGGCACTTGTGGAAGCAGGCTTTATGACCAACTTAAGAGAAGCCAAACTTATGATTGATCCCGACTTCCAAACCGAAGTTGCCGAAGAAACGTGTCAGGGCGTGTGCGCTTACCTCGGAGTACCGTACATAACAAGAAACGACCTCAAAAACTATCCGTTGTTGCGCAGTGGCTCTCGCGGTAATTTTGTAATGCTGCTACAATTTTTGCTGTACAACTACGGCTACGACATCGATATTGACGGCATTTTTGGACCTGCAACACAAAGAGCCGTAATATTGTTCCAACAAGAAAACGGGCTTGATCCCGATGGCTTGGTGGGCAACAATACTTGGCGCACACTGTTGCAACTTCCGCCTTTCCCAACACTAAGACGTGGAAGCCGTGGCGTGTATGTAAAATATCTGCAACAAAAATTGGAAGCCAAACTGTACCCTGTGGGCGTAGTAGACGGCATATTCGGCTCCAACACCGAATTGGCAGTAAAACAATTTCAGACCGAAAACGGACTTAATGCTGACGGCATAGTAGGTCCGCTTACTTGGGCACAACTTGCACCCATTGGCGGAGGTCGTGACGGACAGTAAACCTAAGCGTTGCAATACAATAAGATTATGCAACAATACTTTTGCACATAGGTGCGCCTAATTGGCAAATAACAACAACTATACAATACAATATAACGGAGCTCGAAAATTCGAGCTCCGTTTTGTTTGAGCAACTTACCACATTTGCACTGCTTACAAAACTATACCAACTGCCCGCAACTATACTCTTAATGCCGTTACTGTTGACACACAACAAAAAAATGCTTATTATATGTAAAGACAGTGTTGTATACTATTGCGACACAATTTATTTTAACTAACCCAAAGGATAATTTTGCATGAAAAAAATTGACTTACAAAAATGGGAAAGAACACAGGCATATCAATTTTTCTCTCAGGTGGACTGTCCCTTTTATTCTGTCACCACTACCATTGACGTAACTGCAGTAAAGCAGTTTGCAAAAGACAACAATTTGTCTTTCTACTATACAATGGTATGGTTGGTAAGCAAGGCAGTAAACTGCGTGGAAGAATTTAACATGCGCATTGTCAACAACGAAGTGATAAAGTATCAACAGACTTATCCGAGTTTTACCGTACTTTTGCCCAATCAAAACCAATTTAGCATAATCACTTTCAACACTCTGCCCGACTGTAAAGAGTTTTGTGCACAAGCACAGCACAAAGCGCAAACGCAGACAGCATTTATTGACACAGCAACGCAAAGTGACCAGCTTATATACATTTCGTGCACACCGTGGTTTGACTTTACTTCTCTTACCAACGAGCGCAACTTTGACAAAGACGATTGTATCCCGCGCATTGCGTGGGGCAAGTATTACGAACAGGACGGCAAATTGTTGGTGCATATGTCCATAGAGGTCAATCATCGATTAGTGGACGGACTGCACATTGGCAAATTTGTGCAGGCACTCGACAACAATATAAGCAAACTTTGCAATAAGTAGTAACAATAATTGAGTATTGTATACAACAATACTCGTCAGACAATAAATACACAACACAAGGAGCGGCAAAATGAAAGTATTAGTGGTAGTAGACATGCAAAATGACTTTATTGACGGTGCATTGTCCAACACCGATGCGCAAGCCATTGTAAAGGATATTGCACAGCTTGTGAGTAGTTGGCAAGGTTTGGTTGTGTTTACACGCGACACGCACGACAGCCACTACCTCGACACGCAAGAAGGCAAATATCTGCCTGTGCCTCATTGCATCAAAGATACCAACGGTTGGCAGATAAACCAACAAATATTTGACAGTGCCAACAACAATGTCAACGCGCAAATTGTTGTTGTGGACAAGCCTACATTTGGAGCGGGAAACCTGTTGTACGACGCTATCACAAAGCATTGCGTACCTCAAGAGATAGTTTTTTGCGGTACGTGCACCGACATTTGCGTAGTAAGCAACGTGCTTGCCATCAAAGCACTGTTGCCCGAAACACCCGTCAAAGTACTTGCACACTACTGCGCAGGCGTAACAAAACAAAAACACAATGCAGCGTTGGAAGTTATGCAAAGCTGTCAGGCGCAAATAATAGACGGCAAAGTTGTTTGAACGTGCGTTTTGTTGCGTGAAAACTACATAAATATAGAAGAAAAACACCTCGAAAACATATTACTGTTTTTGGGGTGTTTTGTTTTACCTATTTGGTTGTTGGTGTTACACACATATACAACTTGGACGATACTCAATAATTTAACGGAGTCAATTAACCGATTGTGTATTTGCCGTTACCCTCGCACACTAACTTGGCATCAAAAAAGGCACTTAGTAGCTGTTGCATACATTTGATGTCCCTTCTTCCTACCGTTTCTACTGCGGAGTGCATAGCAAGTTGTGCAAGCCCTATATCGCAAGTATTGGCTTGTAGCATAGTGGACGTGATAAGTCCCAACGTAGAACCGCAAGAAGCGTCCGACCTGTTGTAATAATCCTGATAAGGAATATCGTTGTTATCCATAATAGTCTTGACAATAGCAGCCGACATACCGTCTGTGGCATAATGCACGTTGTGTTTTACCACCACACCGCCGTTCATATACGCCTGTCCCGATTGGCATATATCGTACTTGTCGGGATGAGCAGGATGCACGGCATGACCATTGTCTACCGACAATATAACTGCGCTGTTGAGCACGGCTACAAGGTCTTGCTCGGTATAATCGAGTGTAGCGTTTATCTTTTTGAGCAGTGATGGCAAAAAGTCTGACTTTGCGCCTTGCTTTGTCATACTGCCTATCTCCTCGTTGTCAAAGCACGCACACACTGCAATGCCCTTTGGCAAACAATCGGTAACGGCAACAAGACTGCTGTACACATTGCAAAGATTGTCCAACCTCGGCGCACACAAAAATTCGCTGTCCACCCCTGCATAAAATGGCTGTTCGTCAGGCACTACAAACAAATCTGCGTCCACTACCTGCTGGTCGGTAAGGGTAGAATACAAATCGCCCTCTCCTTCGCACAGCAAAGGCAACATATCCTTTTGCACATTGAGCGACAAACTGTCGTTGGCAGAACGGTTTTGGTGTATTGCAAGTGAAGGTATAACCACATTGTAGTCGGACTGCACAAGCTGTGTGCACAATCCTTGTTCGGTACGCAATATCAATCTGCCACATACTTTAAGCGGTCTGTCCAACATACTGTACAGCAAACCACCGCCGTATTGTTCTACATTGAGGCGCGTAACTCCGTTGGCAGTCACTGTGCCGTTGCCTTTGACACGCAAAGCCGGACTATCGTTGTGCGTCTCCACTATGTTGTAGCCATAGTGCGAAAGGTCGCCCACCACAAAAGCTATTATCGTACTGTCGTTTTTTGTAACATAATATTTGCCGCCCTCTTTCAAATCCCATTGGCGCGACATACGCAACTGTTCAAAACCTTGCTCGTTGAGCATAGCTTTGGCATTGGCTACCACGTGGTATGCCGTATAAGACTGTTGCAAAAATTCTTTGAGACTTATCATAGATAAACTCCTCCGTTGTGTAGGTACTGTATACACAAGTTGACCGCAATTAGTCGGTTTTACGCATTGTACAGCTAAATATACCAAGTTGTCAATACAAAACGCAAAAATTGTGCATATTGACCAATTTGTACACGCACGCAATATGCACGCATGTTTACAACACAACTACTTTCCATACACCTGTTTTGTTATATGCAAAGCAAAGGCTTGCGCCACATTGACGCCCGTTACACGCTCGATACCGCCAAACATAGCGTTGCTGTTGACTTCACACACCAACGGACTACCATCTTTGTCCGTAAGTATATCTATACCGCAGTAGTCCAAACCAAGAATATCGGAAGCACGCTCGGCAATAGCCACAAAGTCGTCGTTGAGTTTTGCCACGTAGCCAATTCCACCCAATTCGATATTAGAACGGAAGTCGCCGTTGGACACTCGTTGCATAGCGCAACACACTTTGCCGCCAACTACTATTATGCGTGTGTCTTGCCCCTTTTTGTAGCCCACATATTGTTGAAAAAGATAGGGTTTTGTTTTGATACGTTCAACTGTCTGCCTCAGTTGCTCACTGTTGCTTATAAGTTCAACCTGTTTGCCGTAACTGCCATAGCATTGTTTTACCACCATAGGAAAGCCCAACATTTGTTGTGCACGTTGCAAATATTTGTCGTCAATAACAGCGTCATCAGTATAGCACAACGCCCCTGCAAGTGTTGTAGGCATTGGTATGCCGTGTTTGGCAAGCTCTATGTGTGTAGACATCTTGTCGTCGCACAATTCTATAGCACGTGCACTGTTAAACAAACGCAAACCTGTGGCTTCCAACATATACGATACATACTTGTCTTTGTCAAAAAACAACGCAAAGTCGTATTGCTTAGCTCGTGACACTATGCCTTGTCTGTCCACATAGCACAAAAAATGGTCGTTGGTAACTACCTCTGTATCAACACCCAACTCCCGCAGTTGCTCGCTCATTCTGTTTACTTTGTATTGTGTATTGCCGCTCTTGTCTGCGGCATTGATAATTATTAAACCTTTGCCCTTCATTGCATTAACAACCTCTATAGTAATTGCCAATATTGTACCACATAGTACAACTACTGACAACAGCTTGTGTTGCAAATACAACAACGCACTTTTAAGCACAAGCCCAAAAGTGCGTAAAATTGTTACAAAGTGATAATTGTACAAATTGCCTTTTGCCAACTGTTAGTTTTCGGTAACATTGACTTTGACATCGATAACAATATTTTCCATAGGCAAACGTTGTTGTATAGGTTGGTCGCTTGCACCGTACTTTATCTCGTACGCTTTGTAGATATTGACAATATCGAAGTTGTATTGCTGTTGTGCTTTGAAGTATTCCTCAATCTGAGCAAATATGCTGTCCTTTACCTGTTGCAACATACCATCTGTCATAGTTTCTGTCCATTTTGGGAAAAAGATGCCTTCTTTGCCGTGATAGCCGTTAGCAAGGCTATGCACCTCTGCATCTATGGTGAACGTGACGTTGAGTTTGTCGCCCTGTTGCTCAACGCTTATGTCACAAGAGTTGTCGGTAACTACTGCGCTTATCAACTGCGGATTGTATTCGTTGTCGTGGTCGTCTTTTACTGTGTATATCTGACCTATACAATCTGTAGCAAGCAAGGTGTACGCCAAAGATTGCGTATCGTCCAAAGCAGTGACAAAGCGATTGTCTTTGAATACGGCAACGGTGTTACACTTGTAAGTGCCTTGTGGTTTTTGACTGTCGCCAGCGTTGTCCGATTGCTGTATATCTTTGTTTTCGACATATTCAATTACGCTCAACACGCCCGAACGAGTTAACACCATTTGGCTTTGCATAAACTTATTGAGCGTAGTTGACGGTACTGCCACAAGCTTGCCTGCGTCTTTGAGCAACTCTACCAAAGTCATAGAGATACTGCCCGATAGCGGTAGTTGCGTATTCATCAGCGCGTTGGCCTCGCCTACTGTGCAACATACCGACGAACTGTCCTTAAATGCCTCAGACAGCGAAAAGTACGAAAGGCACTGCAACAAATCGGTGTTTTTGTACATACTTTCGCCCAACAAGAGTATTTGGCATTGACCGAGCGAACTTTTGCGCCCTGTCTGCGCATAGATGTCGGACAGCGCATGCGACATTGTGTCTCCTCTGCCGTCTACAAGTTTGCTGAACGTACCTACCTGTTGGTCGCTACCTCCGCCGGGGCTTACTATCTCTGCTGTGATGAGGTACTGTTTGGTCTGTTCGTCCCAATCCACACCCAAGCCGAGTACTATTGCTCGTGCAGATATATCCTGCCCTGAAAAACTTAATGACAAAAATATCAACAGCGCGCCGCAACCCAACAGAATGAGTATTTTTTTGCCTCTATTCATTAGCCGCCACCTCCGAAAGGTTGAGTTTTTCTACTATGCGCTTATCGTGCTTGTTGTTGGCTATTTTTACAAGCAGTGGCAAAAATAGAGGCAACACATACTGCACAACGCAAAACGGATAGACTGTGTAAGGCAACATATATTTGAGCAGTTTGTCCGAAGACAAAAACAGCGGAGTAAGCGAAAAGACTACTACTATTGCACCTATCCAATAGTTAAACTTGAGCTGCTTGTTGCCTATCAAAAATTGCAAACATTTGTATGCAGAGAAGGTAAACAACGCAAGTTTGATAAATACCGACGTGGTCCATACAGATAGTGACAGCCAATCGAGACGACCATTGGTATTGAGCGCCAAAGCAAACTGACTGACTTTGCTCATGGCAAGGTCTGTATAGGGAGCAAGCGGACCGTACAGCGCAATAAACAATACATTCATAAGCACTGTAAGCACTGCGCCCACGCCAAAACCGCTCATAACGCTGACATAAGGGTGTCGAGATGGGCATATACTGTCGAGCACAAAAAACAGAAACATATAATCTGCAAACCAGAATGTACTGTTGAACGTACCTTGCAGTATTGTAGCAAAGTCGCTTTGGGGTAAGGGCAACAAATTGCGTACATCAAGCTGAGTAGCAGGATATATTAGTATGGACACTAACGAAAACATAACCAATACACTAAGCAACTGATTGAGCCTTGCTATTGTTTTGAAACCTTTGGCAACTACAAGCAGACAAAATGCCGATATTGGCAGCCAAAAGCCCACCCAAGAAGAACGTATGGTAAATGTTGCGGCAAACAGTTTGTATACTGACGCCATAAGCGTTATTATGCGCATCTGTAGCAACACAAAAAATATGACGTATATCACTTTGGACGGCACTGCACCTACTGTGTTAGTTAATACCGAATTGAACGACAAGTTGTGTTTGTTGATAACAGCAGCTTTTATTGTCATAGCAAGACATATTGCATCTAACAGCAATAACACTGCTATTACTATCCAACTATCTTTACCCACCTGTTGTGCAAGTGCGGCAGGCAAGGAAAGATATTTGCCACCAGGTACTATCAGTAGCAATATAAGCGCAATTTGCGACCATTTTACTTTGTTTTGCATCATTTGCCCCTCCTTGTCGCATTGTGGGTATTATTGAGCGACTGCGGGCGCTTGTGCTGTCGTGCAAGCGGACTTTGCAACACAGCATCCTGCTTGTCGTGCGGAATGGCAGGCGCATAAGGCGCAAGAAAGGGTACTCCGTAGTCCTGCATACTTACCATATATGCAATAAGTGACATAATGCCAATTATTACTCCAAGTAGTCCCATTACACCGCCAATAAAGGTGAATATAAGTCTTAGCAGACTAAGCACCAACGTATTTTGTGGCATAGTATACAGTCCTATGCCCGACAAAGCCCCTACCATAACGGCAGGTGCACCCAACAGCCCTGCTTTGACGGCGGCATCACCAAGTACTATTGCTCCCACAAGAGATAATGACATACCTACCGCAGTGGGCATACGCAAGTTTGCCTCGCGCAAAATGTCAAAGATAACTATTACTAACAACATTTCTGTGAGTGGGGAAAATGGTATAGCCTCTGTAGCATTGAGCACGGTGATGAGAAACTTGAGCGGTATTATCTGATAGTTGTACTTTTCCAAGCACACAAACATTGCCGGCAAAAATACCGACACAATGACGCTGATAAACCTCAATACTCTGCTAACAGAAGTAATATCGCTACTTTGGTGATAATCCCCCGGTGCTTGCAAGTCTTCGATAAACAGATATGGACAAGTAAGCACCATAGGCGAGCCGTCCACAATGATTGCCACCCTGCCTTCAAGCAGTTTGCCACACACTACGTCGGGTTTTTCTGTACTGCCCACTCTGTTGAACAACAAAGTACGGTGACTTTCGAGATAACTACTTAGGTAACTGCTATCCAATATGCCGTCTGTATCTATGGCAGATATGCGTTGCAATATTTCTTCCAATACGTCTTTTTTGACAATGTCGTCAATATAACACACAGTTACATTGGTATTGGTGTACTTGCCTACGGACAACTCCACTGTTTTGAATCGCTCTGTTTTGAGACGTTTGCGCAACAACGTTAGGTTGGTCTTTACATCTTCTACAAAGCCTTCTCGCGGGCCGCTAAGCACAATAGACGTGGGCGGTTCCATAACGGCACGCCCCAAAGCTATACGAGTGTCGGCGCACACCACTTTGCTTTCGCCCTGTATAAAAATCAAGGTGTAGCCGTTGAAAAACAACTCTGTCATCTGCTCGTAGTTGACCGCTTTGGTAACTTTGACGGCAAAGGACAACTTTTGTTCTACAATATCGGCACTTAGCGTCTGTTGAGCAAGACACAACAGCGGTTCGAGCACACAGTGGCTTATTTTGTTGTCGTCACACATTGTATCCAAACTGACTACTACCACTTCGGGCTTTAATGCCAATGTGCGCACACGAAAGTCTTCGCTGTCACCGTAGGCAGACTGCAAGTCTTTGAGATACTGTTGTGCAACAGGTACTTTGCTTTTGTTTTTCATACCGTTAATATGTGATACTTTGTGCCAACTATACGGTATACAGTACTATGGCAACAAAAAAAGGACGCTATTATCTGCGTCCTTAATTAGTTGATATTTGTTTGTGAGAGATACAATAGCCACACTATATTACAATACCCAACATTCGGTCAAAACTGATTTGTCCATAGCTGTGTCGGCTGTCGTCACTAATAGGGCGGTTGTCCCCCATTGCAAAAAAGCAATTTTCCTCTATCACCAAAGCATTTTGCTCGCCTATATGGTCTTGCAATATGCCAAGAGTTGCTGCATCCATATTGGGTATTTGTACTTTTACATTGTCTTTGTAGTAATAGTCTTCTGTAAGCACTTGGTCGCTGTCTTTGGGCTTAACTCTTAGGCTATATTCGCCGTTTGCCTCTTTCTCCACCCAAATACTGTCTCCGCTAACAGCCACAACACGTTTTATTATTAATACGTCATCTTCGGTAAAAGTACTCCAAAAACCTTCGTGCGTGTCGTTTTGGAAAAATACAACTACCTGTCCGCGTTGCGCTGAGTTGGCACGCCTTACCCACACTTTGTCGCCATCGTGATAGGTAGGTTCCATAGAACGCTGACTGATACTGATATGACAGAAGAAAAACAGTCGCACTATTATTGCTACTACAAACACCAATATAGCAACACCCAACGCAATGTTGATTATCAATTCACTGCGTTTTTTTGCCTTTCCACCGCTTTTGCTACTTTTTTCGCTTTGTTGGTTGTCATTGTTATTAGGCAAGTCTACATCGGTGTTTGCGTCTGTTAGTTGCGCGTTTTCCACCAATTGTTGATTGTCTTGTTGCTCGTTTGTATGTTCTATAGTCAAACCATTGTCTGCAGTGTTTCCGCTCTGCGCGTTTGTGATGTCTGCTCCAACAATTTGCTCGTTATTGGTGTTGTCGTTAGTCTTGTTTGTGGACACCTTACATTCACCTCTTTGTAGTTATACTAACATTACATTGTTGAGTATAAACTTTTCGTCTGCTTTGAATACCAACATATCTGCAGTCATATCCTGCGACATACCGTGTCCGTCCGTCACTCTGAAAAAGTTTTCGGTAGACAACGTTATGTGTTGCCATTTGCTGTCGCCTATAAGTTGTACTTTGGCGCAATATGTTTGGTTGTCGCCGCCAAAGTCGTGTACTGTGATAACATACAATGTTTGGCGCACGTCGCAACATATATCAAAAGTAACGGCATCGCTTTCTACGTGACGTATGGACGAATCTCGTATGGCAAAAGTACCCATAGATTTGCCTTTGATACCATAAATACCAAGATACCCTTTACAACGGTTGAGCGAATATTCCTGACCGTGCCATTTGCCGTTGTCGTTGTTGATGGATATAAAGGGGCTATCGTTTTCACCGCCATACAGCACAAACGAGGGCGTCTTGACATCATTGCCGTCCGACTTTGCGGCAACAAGCCCTGTCGATACTGTCACATCGCCTTCACATACAGCAACGGCATACACTGTGCTGTCTGCAACATATACATCGGCGGTTGCTTGATACACGCCCTGTTGTTCGGTGGGCACAAGCTGAGCACGCACCCAATTGTTGCCGTTTACCGAAGGCTGTCTGCAATACCATACCGACAAACTTTGTGCGTCCTGCGACGTGGTAAGGCAAAATACAGGTGACGTTTTGCTATCCATACTTACAAGATGCAAGTCGGACACTACTGCAGTGTTGCCTTTAAGCCATCTGATTAGTCCACTCGTAGCGTCGTTGGGCAGATAGTCGAGCGTATCGGGCAAAATAAGCAATCTGCTGTCTGCATTGGCGCGCGTAACTGCGTTGCTAAAACTTTCTACATTGACAGCCTTGCTGTTGCCACCGCATACATAATACACGGGTGCGGTTATCAGTGGCAGATAACTTTGTGGGCTAAGACCTATTTCCCATATCTGCGCCTTTTCGGACTCGGCAAGTTGCGTATGCACTTCGTCGTCATCGCTGTCTGCAGTAACCTTAGCATCGTCCTCGTCGTCCGTCTCATACGGGTTGGGTATATTGATGTTGCCATACACTACACTGCCGCATTTGACACAGCTATCCGTCATGACAGCAAGCGATATTTTGCTACCTTCTCCTACTGACAATACCGATACGAATTTGACAAAGCCCAAACTCAACAGATAAGTAATAGCACGTTTGCTGTTGGCAATGTAGTAGTACCACTTAGTTTCTTTGGCTGTATTGCCCGATATATCAAAGTCGCCCGTAGGATATGCCGTATAGTTGGCATATGGTATAGATTGCGGATAAATTGTGTAATGACGTGCTGTACTTTCGCCGTTGTAGTCGATAGACATAGCCACCATACCGTTTGTCGCCCAAAAAGCAAGTTCTTCTTCGTCTATTGGCTGCGAAGGCGAATTGACAAGCAAGACGGCAGGCTTTTGCGAAGCAGTGTTTTTGTAACACACTACAGCATACACGCGCACTTTTTCACCGCTATCCAAAGCAACACCGGTAAAATATATACGCTGAGTTACTATACCCCCGTTTTCAGTCTGTTCTATTATGTTAGTTTCCAATGGATGTGCTGCAGCGTCAAAATCCTGCCACAACGCCATCGGTGATAAAATTCTGTCCATATATTTCCTTATTGTGAGACTATTGTCACGTTATTTGAGGCGCAACTGTGCGCCCACACATTATTTGTGATAAGCAATGTTGTTGTTGATAGTTGATGCTCTGTACAGCTGTTCTACCAATACCACCCTTGCAAGACGATGTGGCATAGTAATTGCCCCCAAAGACCACCTTGCGTCGGCACGTTGTTTTACTTCGTCCGACAAACCATAGCTGCCGCCAATAACAAAGGTAACTACAGAATAGTTTTGTGCGGCTTTTGCAAGCGCAGTGGCAATGCCTGTACTGTCTACAAGTTTGCCGTTGATATCAAGCACCACTACATATCCTTCGAGGTGACTAAGCACTGCTTTGGCTTCGGTAGTAAGTATGCGTTTAATATCTGCCTCTTTGGGAGCACCTCTGAAGTTGCACTCTGCTACTTCGCATATTTCTGTTTTTACAAAGCGGGACATACGTTTGACATACTCGTCCACAGCTTGTGCAAAATACTGTTCTTTGATGTTGCCTACAGCTACAATTTTGTACTTTATCACGAAAGCAACGCTCCTACCCACAAAACTACAAGTATGGCTATACTTGCAACCCACAAAGTTATGTCTGCAGAGTTGTATTTGACATCTGTCTGCTGTTTGTCCTCAATAAGACAGGTGTTGACTTTGACAAAGCGCAAATACACAAATATAATTGCCGCAACTACTATCAAACCTACAGGTACAAGCCAAGCCGCATTGGTGACATAAAAACCGCTTGGTTCTACCGTTGTACCCAACACCAACGCCATAATATTGTTAAAAAAATGACCAATGATGCCTAACCACAAACTGCCGCTACGCATGACAAACAAGGTGAGCAATGCGCCCAGCACAAACTGATGCAATGTTTGCGCAGGGTTGGTGTGAAAGAGCGAAAACATAATGCCACTCAGCAAAACTGCCTTCCAACCTTTTACACTGTCCGTCAATCCGTTGCCAATGATGCCTCTAAACAGCAATTCTTCCGAAAAGGCAGGTATTATGCACAACACCAATATTGCAACGGCAAAGTTTTGAGTAATCATTTCCTCAGTAAAACTTACCGACGGGCGGTTGAGCCCCATAGCTTCTATCAAATCGCAAAACCAATTATTGATAGGCGTCATTGCGTTGATAAGTGCAAAAATAGCTACAAGTTCGAGCAACAGATGTACAATATTGGGTGCGCGCTTTAGTCGCATAGAACATCCAATATCTGCTTTTACACCCACTGCGTAACAAATAGCTACAATACCAAATGCCACACTGTATATGCCGTTGATTATCCAAAAAGCGTTGCCATTGAGGCCGTTTGGAAAAGCCAAACCGATAACAAGCGACATAACAAGCATTGCGCATATAGCAACAAAGTAAGCGCGTACAGAATCTTGTTTGTTGAACAATGTCTTATTCAATGGTAGCACCTCCCACGTACTGCTCGGCAACAAAGATGTTGACATCTTTGCCCTCAGTGAGATTTTGACTTGCAACTGCTTTTACCGATTCGTTAAAAGCAAGTTCGTGCGTATTGTTGTTTTCGGAAAGATGGCCCAAAACTATGTTGCGTACATTGCCGTATTCCAACAGCTTTTTGAGAGTATTGGCACAATCCGCGTTGGAAAGGTGTCCAGATGAGGACAGTATACGCCGTTTGAGCAAATACGGATAACTGCCACGATTGAGCATATCTACGTCGTGATTGCTCTCGAGCATTATTGTACGGCAGGGCTGCAAAAACTGTATTATATTGTTATCGGCAACACCTGTATCGGTAACCGAGCCCACCATTGCGTGCCCGTTGTTGAAGCGATAACCGCAACAAAATGCAGAGTCGTGCGAACAGCGCACCCAATCCACTTCTACGTCCTTGATACAAAACTTGCCGCTAAAAGGCACTACATTGCCATGACTTTTTTGTAGCAGTACCGCATATATGCTACCGTGCGTATATACGGGCGTTTTGTTGTAGGCACACCAACCTTCCAACGCACTTACGTGGTCGTGATGTTCGTGCGTGACGACAATGCCGTCTATATATTTAGGCTCCAGCCCTACATTTTTGAGAGCTTTTTTGAGTGTACAGTAGCTAAAGCCTGCGTCTATCAAAATATTGGCATCGTCCGAACGTACAAGCGAACAGTTGCCGTGACTGCCGCTAAACAGCGTAGTAAAACTTAACATAGTTGTGTTATTATACCACAATCTTACAAAACAATCAACTATACAGCTTGCACGCCGCAAAGAGAGAATACACTACAATATTATTATACAGCAACAATATGCCTGCCAACTGACCGTGCGACAAAAATACTACTATCAGACAAAATTTGACAATGTCCCACAAAAAAACTTACGCAACTGATTAGTTGCAGATATTGTCTTGATATTGAATATATGCACTTTGCTTTGATTTGCAACAAAAAAAGAGTATGACTACCCAAACTGTTGTCATACTCTTAAATTGTCCACTATTGTGGTGTTGACGTACTATCTGTATTGTCCGTGTCTGTAGGCTGTTGTAGCTCAGGTGGCAACTTTTCCTGCAATTCGGTAAGCAACTCGATGCGTTTTTGCTTGTAGGCCTCTGTAGTAGGATCTTGTTCCAACAACTCCACAATACGCTTTTGACGTTGTGCAGTAAGTCTGTAACGACTTGCAAAAAACATTCCCAACCCTGCAACAAGCATAGGCAACAATGTAAAGGTGAGTCTTAATGCCAACTGCGCACCTTCTGTTTGCAACAACGGCACAAGTTTGACATTTGCTTCACCAACGGTAATTGCAAATTGATTGAGCTCCAACCCCAAACCTTCTACAGCGTTCAACACGCCGTCAACATACAGCTGATATTCTTCCAAACTGATATACTGCGTCTCTACATAACCGCCCAACGAGCGTATGCCCATAATAAGAGGAGGCAAAGCAAGACCTATTGCTTGCGCAGTAGTATTGAGAAAGTTGGTAAGACCGGAAAATGCGCCTTCGGTACGTTCGCCGTAGTACAGTTGTCCTACATCGCACACGTCGCCAAAACTGCTGTGTGGTATAAAAGTACAGCCGCCCAAGCCAAAACCTAATCCCAAGCCCAACAGTATGATTGCCCAGTCGGGTGTACCTGTGATAGTAGATACAAAGCCGTCTGTCACTTGAGCCGTGCCAACGCCTTCGGCAGGTACGCACAAAACGACAAGACACATTGTTATCCAAATAATGCCCGAAAGTATGTAGGCAAAGGATTTGGAGCGAAGTTTTATCATTTTGAGATAAAAAGGCAACGCTATTATTTGCGAAACAAACATAAGCGACGCAGCTATTGTACCGACAGGGAAACGTGACAAACCTTGACCGGACGCTACAAAGTAGGTATCTCTGCGCAACACAAAGTCGCAGAATACAAAGAAAAAGCTACTCATGATAGCCATACCCATACTGGTACACATCTGCATACCAAGGTATCTGCGGTAAGTCTTGACCTTTAAGGGTTTTACAAATTCCTTAAAAGAAATCTTGCGTTTGACGGCAGGCATAATTATCTGTTCTCTTGCAAACAATGCTGTAACCAGTATTGCAACGCAGAAAATAAAGCCAAACACGCAGGACATAATGATATATCCTACCGATGCGTCCACTCCCAAAGACTCGGTAAGAGATGTACCGTTGGGAGAAGCCATCATGCCGGGAACGGACACGCAAATAATGCTCGATGTCAACGAAAAGGCAAGTCTTACTGCATTGGTGCGGTTACGTTCGGTAAAGTCGTCCGTCATTTCGCTTGCCAGGCTGTAATATGGTATCAGCACAAAGCTCTGCGCCGTTGCATACAGAATATACACAAATATTACCAGCACGACTTTCAGCGGAACACTGTCTGTCACCAAATTCCACGGGAAAAACAGTAAAATAAGACCTACAAAAACAATAGGTGCGGCAATCAGCATAAAGTATCTACGTTTGCCAAATCTGCCGGGCTGTTTGCCGTCTGTTATTTTGCCGATAAAGGGGTCCACCAAACCGTCCCAAATTTTACTTACAAGCAACAGCGGGCTTGCCCAAATCATAGGTATGCCGACTACCAACGTCAAAAACGGTACAAACAAAAAGTTGATAATGTTGAAAGTACCGCCACCGAAAATGTCACCTGTGGCAAATGCAAGTTTGTTGCCCAAACTTACTTTACCACTGCCGTTTTTCTTTACTACTTCGCTCATTTTCACCCTCTCACTAATTATTCGTCTATACGTTGAAACGGAAAAGCACTACGTCACCGTCTTTTATCACATAGTCCTTGCCTTCCGAACGTACTTTGCCGTGCTCTTTTGCCTGATTGTAACCACCTGCTTCCAACATAACGTCGTAGGGCACTATCTCTGCACGGATAAAACCTTTTTCAAAGTCACTGTGTATCTTGCCTGCTGCCTGCGGTGCTTTGGTGCCTTCTTCCACCGTCCAAGCACGCGTTTCCTTTTCGCCTGCCGTAAGATAGCTTACCAAGCGCAACAGTTTGTAACACTTTTTGACCAGTCTGTCAAGACCGCTTTCACTGATGCCGTAGCTTTCGAGAAACATTGCCTTTTCTTCCGGTTCGAGCTTGCTCAGCTCTTCTTCCACCTTTGCACAAATAACCAAAGTTTCGGCATTTTCCTGCGCGGCACGCTCTGTTACTGCTTGTACATATTGATTGTCGGGCTTGCCTAAGTCACCTTCTGCAATGTTAGCCGCATATATGACAGGCTTTGCAGTAAGCAACAACATCTCGTCCACAACGGCTTTTTGCTCGTCGTCGAGTTGCATTGTGCGCACAGGTTGTTGTGCCTCGAGATGCTTAAGCACTTGTTCCAACAACTCCAACTCCACCTTGTACTTTTTTTCGCCCGATTTGGCTTGCACTTTGGTGCGGTTGATACGGTTGTTGACCATATCTATATCGGCAAGAATAAGTTCCAGATTGATGGTATCCATATCGTCCACAGGGTTGATTTTGTCGGACACGTGCGTAATGTTGCTGTCGGCAAAACATCTTACCACATGCACAATAGCATCTACTTCGCGAATATGCGACAAAAATTTGTTGCCCAAACCTTCGCCCTTGCTTGCGCCCTTTACAAGCCCTGCAATGTCCACAAACTTGAGATAAGTGGGCGTTATTTTGCGACTGTCGTACAGTTTGGCAAGTTTGTCCAATCGTTCGTCGGGCACAGCCACTACACCTACGTTAGGCTCTATAGTGCAAAAGGGATAGTTGGCGACTTCTGCCCCTGCCTGTGTGATTGCATTAAACAAAGTACTCTTACCCACGTTGGGCAATCCTACTACTCCAAGTTTCATATCAACTCTCCACGTTGCGCCGCCATGTTTGGCGACATTGTTTTCTCTATGATACACTAATTGCAAAAAATTGTAAACAAAAGTAACCGAATTAACGCTTTTGTACACACAACTTGTATTGGCAAACAACGCTTTTTGATATTTTCGTCTAAACAGTGTGGTTTTTGAGTAAAATACCATAAGAGAATACTCAGTACTAACAAGGAAGACAATAATGACCGTATTACAAAGCATTTTTTTGGGATTGCTACAAGGGTTGACCGAATTTTTGCCTGTGTCGAGCAGCGGACACCTTATCTTAGCGCAAAAGTTGTTTGCAATAGAAGGCAATCTTTTTTTTGACGTAATGTTGCACTTGGGTACGCTTGCCGCCGTACTTGTAGTTATGAGGCGTGAAGTGTGGCAAGTTGTACGCCACCCTATACAAGACAAGCGCGCACTATATGTGGTAATTGCAAGCATACCCACATTTATATTGGCCTTTGTTGTTAAAATGTGGCTACCCGAAGAAGTAATGGGCGGCATACTGTTGCCAATAGGCTTTGCATTGACTATTGTGCTGTTGACGCTCTCCCACTATCTATCTCGCCCCGTGTTGCGACTTGACGAGGCAAAATGGTGGCGCGTGCTGTTGGTAGGTTTTACGCAAGGTGTGGCAGTCATACCTGGGTTGTCACGCAGCGGAAGTACAATATCTGTCATGCGCCTTACAGGTGTCAATCAGTCGGACAGCGCAGAGTTCAGCTTTTTGCTGTCTATACCTGTAATACTTGCAAGCGGTGCCGTGGAAGTGTGGGAAGCAATACAAACACAACTAACCGTACAGTGGCTCAATGTGGCAATAGGTGTAGTTTGTGCTTTTGTAAGCGGTTGGGTAGCTATACAAACAGTAATGAAGCTGATAAAAAACAACGGCTTTGTAATTTTTGCCGTCTATCTTGTAATACCGCTTATTGTGTCAATAATACTGTTATAGACAAAATACACAAAGCAACATCAATAACTTTGTTCAATACCCCATTGGTGGCAACAATACGCAAGTTGGTGCCACCAACTGCACTGTTGACGACAAATACTACAGTTAATACTTAAAAGTATATCTTGCGCATTGCCCTATCTAAAGCATAAAAAGCTAATAGTACACAAAAAAATAAACCGCAAATTGCATAAGTACATTATGCAAAATGCGGTTTTTTTGACGTCAAAAACGTACATACACACAATTTTTACTCCTCCTTGTTGAGGTACTTGTGCGCATAATCGGGCTTGACAGTAGCACGCGACCTGCCTATGACAAACGAGCCGTCGGGGACGTCGCCGTCCACCGTACAGCCGCAAGCTACGAAGCACTTGTTGCCAATAGACAATGGCGCTATGAGATTGCTATTGCACCCCAAAAAACAGTTGTCGCCCACCTTGGTGCGGTGTTTCAACCTGCCGTCGTAGTTGACAAAGATAACGCCACAGCCGATATTGCAGTCCTTGCCCACTTCTGCGTCACCAACGTACGCAAGGTGCGAGGCTTTGGTGTTGGTGCCAATAAGACTGTTTTTGAGCTCTACGTAGTCGCCTATGCGACAGTTGTCGCCCACAACGCTGTTTTGCCTTATGTGTGCAAACGGACCTATAGTTGCGTTGTCGCCTATACTGCTGTCAGTAATACGGCTTGCACGCACTACAGTGCCACTTCCGATAACCGAATTGACTATGTAACTGTGGCTTTCGATAACGGCGTTAGCTTTGACAATAGTATTGCCCTTGAGCACTGCAAAAGCCTCTACTGTTGCGCCGTCCTCGATGATAACTTGGTCATCTATAAGACTGTATGGGTGAATAGTTTTCATACAATCCATTATATGCGCTACTGCACCAATCTTGCCACAATTATTGTCATATCATCTTGAGGTTTGTTTTTGCAAGTTGCAAGTGCCTTTTCCATCATCTCGTCGGCTATTATTTGCGGATTGGTCATAACGGTATCGGCAAGCATCTCCGCAAGGATATTTTCCTCGCCAAAGCAGTCGTGCATACCGTCGCTCATAAGCACAATAAAGTCGCCTGCATTGAGTGCTTTTTTGGTGATGGACGGGCGCATCTCTTCCAACACGCCCAAAGGCAAGCTACTGCCGTTGATTTCTTGCACTTCTCCGCCTACTTTTACTAACCCCGACGCAGCACCCAACTTGATAAAGTCACACAGCCCGTTGTTGAGGTCGGCAACGCAAATATCCACTGCGGTAAAAGTTTCTGTATTGTACCCCGTAAGCAGACGGTTGACGCCCGACAACACCACGTCGTTGTCAAAACCTGCTTTGTAAAAGTTTTCTACAAGTCCTATTGCCGTATCGCTCATACGCTCGGCATTTTCGCCGCTGCCCATGCCGTCGCACACCGCAAGCAAAAAACGTCCGCCTTCTATACTTATAAAACTGTGCGTATCGCCCGACATGTTGCTACCTGCTTTGGTAACCGAACGTATGCCATAACTCATCTGCAAAGACGGACGTACTGCAAGATACACTGCCACCCAAGTGTCCGAATCGGTAGGCTCTACCTTTTCGACATACAAGTTTTTCTTAAGCACGTTGCCCGTTATCTTTGCAATAGCTTCGCCGTCCAAATCTTTTTTTGCAACGGTAACAATTACGCTCAACACATTGTTTTGCTCCACAAACACCGCTTCGGTAGCAAGTATGTTGTGAAAAGTAAGCTGTTCGATAGTTTCCTTTTCCTTGGTGCTGTCAAAGGTAACTCTGCCTTTGCACTCCGAAGCCAACTTTTGCATAATGCGAGATACACCGCCTAATTGGTCGGCAATTAGCAATCGGCTGTTGTCTGTTTCGCTTGACTTAGCGTAGTATGAGTTGTAGCTGTCGGCAGAAGTATTGATAAAACTCAACACATTGTTGAGTCTGTCGCAACTGACAGTAAGTTGGGGACTGATGTCCATAATTGTGGCTTTGCCACGCTGTACGGCACATTGTGTAAGCTGTAGCATGGCTTGCTGAGTACTGTTGCCGTTGTTGCGCCAACACTCTGCACGTCTTGGGCACTGGGCGCATACGTTGTCGCGCAGTTGGTCAACTATTATTGGCGGTACTTTGTCGGGCGGTGTGGCATTGACAGTCATTGCCACAAATGTGTTTTTCATAGCAAAGAACACGTCGGACAATCCGTACAACTTGCGTGACAGATTGTAGCGCAGTTTGTTGACAAGGGCTTTGCCTGCATTGCCTGTGCGTACACCAATAAGGTCGGCAAGGTAAGTTGTAAAGCGGGGCGGTATTGCCATAAATGCCACTACGCCTATTGCCGCTGGTATCAACATAAATGCGTCAAACGTGCCATAAGTATTGGCAAAGTAGGCAAGGATTACGTCACACGCGCATACACTAAGTGCTGCAACATAGCGGTTGATTTTGTAAAACATAGAGGCAACGGCAGCCATAATAGTCAGCATACCCAATGTTGCAAACTGTGCTGTTGAGGCAAGCGCACCCATACCGCCTGCAACGGCGGCTGCAAAAGCAAAGGTAGTACCGCCACAACTGAGTGCAAACAGCATAAACAACGGCTCAACAAACTGCCCTATTGAGTATATAGATATATGTATACCGTACATGCAATAAAACATCACCGAGCAGAACAATGCAAGGCATATCCACTCGTCCATAGCAGGACGGTAGGATAGTCCGCGTGTAAACAGCATACGCAACACATATATACATACTATCGCAAAAGCTCCGCCCAACACTACGTTGACGCACTTGTTGAGAGTATCTATACCGTCCGCACTGCCATACAAACAGTAAAAAATATTACACAATACCACGTACAATAGTAGCAATCGCTTGCCTATACGCCTGCGCCACAACCTGTGCACAGTGATAATTAGTGCCATAACCCCCACGCGCACGCCTGCTTGTATAATGCCGTCCAAACCGTTGATAGCAGAAGATGCAATATACATAAGAGAAGCGACAATAGGGTGCGCGCAGTACATAGCACCCATATATACGCCGTAAGCAAGCAAACCGTCCAAAGGTTTTACGGTTATCAGCAAGGCAAGCCCCACCGTGATATACAAAATAATGTTGTTGACAACAGCTTTGCGCAATTTCATTGCTCACACCTCGCTCAAAAAGGCGTTGCTTTGTGGTGTGCAACGCCAAATAAAGTTTGTACTATGTCAACTTAACAAAATATAACTGCCGAATAATGCAACTTTTGACAGCTTATTGACGTAAAAACAAATAAGCGAAAAAGCATATGATTTTGCAATACACAACTTGTGACGTAAGTATCAACAAATACGTTTACCACTCATTTATCGCAAGTAGTTGTATTGTAAATAGATTGACAAACAAACAACCTGCCGTAATAACGACAGGTTGTTTGGTGTGCAATATCACAAATTGTATTACATTTTTTCGGGAGCGTCTATGCCCAACAAAGCCAAACCTTTTTTGAGCACTGTGCGCACAGCTTCCACCATGGCAAGCAATGCGTTTTGACGAGTAAGGTCCTCCGACAAAATGCGGTGTTCTATATAAAATTTGTTGAAACTCTGCGCAAGGTCAATAAGATACTTGGACAAGATGCTCGGTTCGTACTTGTGCGCGCTCTCGGCAATGATATCGGGGAAGCGAGCCACAAGTTTTGCAAGGCGCAGACACTCGATGTTGTTCAATACCGAATAGTCGGGCATTATGCGTGCAAGATAGCTGATACCTGCCTTTTGAAACAACGAACAGCACCTTGCATAGGTGTATTGCAAATAGGGCGCTGTTTCGCCGTCAAAGTTGAGCACTCTGTCAAAAGTAAATGTGATGTCCTTGATACGTGCGTTTTCCAATGCGGAGAAGATGACTGCGCCCACGCCCACTTGTTCGGCAATCTTTTCTTTGTCCGACAAGTCGGGGTTTTTGGCAGTAATGATGTCCAAACTTTTTTGAACGGCTTTGTCCAGCACGTCCTCCAAAAATACGGCATTACCTTTTCGGGTGGACATAGCGCCTTCTTCCAGACTGACCATACCGTAAGCTACGTGTACCATATCTTGTGCCCAAGGCAAACCTGCCAATTCCAACACCTTGAACAACTGTCTGAAGTGCAAATCCTGCTGATAGGCAACTACATACAGACACTTGTCAAAGTTGTATGTGTCTTTGCGATAAAAAGCTGCGGCAAGGTCGCGCGTTGCGTACAAACTGCTTCCGTCGCTTTTGACAAGCAGACAGGGTGGCATATCGTATTGGGACAAATCTACAACTTGCGCACCGTCTGATATGGTAATAAGACCTTTGTCACGCAAAAACTGCAAAGGCTTGTCCATCTTGTCGTTGAAGAAACTTTCGCCGTCCCAACTGTCAAACCTGACGTTTAGGCGTTTGTATGTGCGTTTTACATCATTGAGGGTAATGCGTTTGAAGTACAAAAACAACTTTTGCGCTTCTTCGTCGCCCTGCTCTATTCTCTTAAACCACTCACGTGCCTGTTCGGTAAGCTCGGGGTTGTGTTCTTCCTCTTGGTGAAACTTTACGTACAACTCCTGCAAGCCTTTGGCGCCCATAGCTTTGATACGTTTGTCATCGCCCCACAGCTTGTAAGCAACTATCATTTTGCCAAACTGCGTGCCGTAGTCGCCCAAATGATTGATGCCAACCACTTTGTAGCCCAACGCCTTGAACAACTTGTACAGACTGCCGCCTATTGCCGTAGTGCCCAAGTGTCCTATGTGCAAGGACTTAGCAATGTTGACAGAGCTATAGTCGATACAAATTGTTTTGCCTTTGCCCTCTTTGGAATTGCCGTATTTGTCGCCTTCGCTGCGCACTTTGCCAATAACGTCGTCAATATACTTTTGTCTGTTGACAAATACATTGAGGTAACCGTTGACTGCCTCTGCTTTGTCAATTACTCCGTCACCCACAAGTTGATTGGCAAATTGGCTTGCAATGTCCTGCGGTGAACGGTGCAACTCTTTGGCAAATCTGAAACAAGGCAAGCTGTAGTCACCTTTGGCGTCGTCTGCCGTAGTGACAATGGTATTTTGCAACACTGTTTTGTCTATTTGTCCGCACAGTTTGTCGGCAATGTATTGTTTGTAGTTTATCATTTATTCTCCTGTTACTGTATGTAAGCTCCGCAAATAATTACGGAGCTTATGTGTTGTATTGAGTTGTATACAATAGTTGTACTACATAATATCAACTATTCTTCGTCGATGTCGTCTGCCTCTGCAGGGCTTGCAGATACGCACACTACTTTGCCACCGCCGTTTTTGAACTTCATAATGCGAACGCCCATGGTATCTCTGCCAATTTTGCTGATGTCCTTAGCTTTGATACGGATAACTACGCCGTTGTCGGCAATAAGCATAATGTCGTTGTCGGGATCGACCAACTTGAGATTGACAAGTTTGCCTGTCTTGTCGTTGAACACACCTGCTTTGATACCTTTGCCTGCTCTCGATTGCAAGCGGTAATCGACAACGGAACTGCGCTTACCGTAGCCGTATTCACTTACTGTAACTACCTCATAGCCGTTGCGAATAACTGCCATATCCACTACGTAGTCGTCTTTGTCCAACTTCATACTGCGTACGCCTTGTGCATCTCTACCCATTGCACGCACTTCTTCTTCGGCAAAACGTATGCACTTGCCTTCGTGACTTGCCATAAGTATCTCGTCATAGCCCGATGTCATCTCGACGCCTATCAACTCGTCGTTGTCGAGCAAGGATATTGCAATTTTGCCACCCTTGCGGATAGATTCAAACTCCTTAAGGTCAGTCTTTTTGACAAGACCGTATTTTGTTGCCATAAACAAGTTGCCACGACTATCCTCTTTGCGAGGTATGACGGTTGTTACCTTTTCGCCTTGTTCGAGCTGCAAGATGTTTACTATTGCTCTGCCGCGTGCAGTACGTTCGGCTTCGGGTATTTCGTAGCACTTGATGCAATATACTTTGCCTTTGTTGGTAAAGAACAACAAATCGTCGTGCGTGTTGCTGATAAACATATTTTCCACAAAGTCCTCTTCGCGAGGTTTGTGCGCAGTAACACCCTTACCGCCTCTATGCTGAGTACGATACTCAGACACAGGCAGACGTTTGACGTAACCATAGTGCGTCATACTTACCATTACGTCTTCTTTTTCGATAAGGTCACCTATATTTATCTCCGAATAATCGGTGGATATTTCTGTTGCACGAGCAACGCCGTACCTGTCTTTTATCTCCGTCATTTCGCCTTCGATGATGTCGGCAACACGTTGAGGTTTGGCAAGGATATCCTTCAAGTCGGCAATAGTTATTTCCAACTGACGCATTTCGTTGTGCAAACTCTCTACTTCTAAGCTGGTCAATCTTGACAACTTCATCTCGAGTATGGCGTTTGCCTGTTTTTCCGTCAAACGGAACTCCACCATCAACTTAACTTGCGCAGCAGACCTGTCTGCACTCTTTTTGATAATCTCTACTACTCTGTCGATATTATCCTGTGCAATTACAAGACCTTCCACAATGTGGTATCTGTCCTGCGCTTTTTCCAAATCGTACTTGGTGCGACGAGTAATAACTTCACGCTGATGTTGCAGATAGTAGCTGAGTATCTCTTTGAGGTTGAGTATCTTGGGTTCGCCCTCTGCCAAAGCAAGCAAAGTGATACCTGTAGATACTTGCAACTGCGTATGTTTGAACAACATATTGAGCACAACTTGTGCATTGGCGTCACGCTTCAACTCTACAACAACGTGCATACCTTGTCTGTCCGACTCGTCACGTATATCCGATATACCTTCTATGCGCTTGTCTTTTACAAGATTTGCAATGCTTTCTACAAGGCGCGCTTTGTTGACCTGATAGGGCAATTCGGTGATAACTATGCGTTGTCTGTTGTTGCCATAGTCTTCTATCTCTGTCTTTGCACGAATAATAACACTGCCTTTACCTGTGCGGTATGCGTTGCGCACACCCATTCTGCCCATCAAAATACCGCCCGTAGGATAGTCGGGAGCAGGTATTATCTTCATAAGGTCGTCTATACTTATGTCGGGATTTTTGAGCTGAGCTATGGCTGCGTCTACCACCTCTGCCAAGTTGTGAGGGGGAATATTGGTAGCCATACCTACTGCAATACCGTCCGCACCGTTGACCAACAAGTTGGGGAAGCGGCTGGGCAACACTGTGGGTTGCATCAAAGTATTGTCAAAGTTGGGGTAAAAGTCTACTGTATTTTTGTCTATATCACGCAACATTTCGGAAGCAATTTTGGAAAGTCTTGCCTCTGTGTAACGCTGTGCAGCAGCAGGATCGCCGTCCACACTACCAAAGTTGCCCTGACCTTCGACAAGCGGACAACGTATAGAGAAGTCCTGCGCAAGACGCACCAAAGCGTCGTACACTGCAGAGTCACCGTGGGGGTGATACTTACCCAAAACGTCACCGACGATACGTGCGCTCTTACGGAAAGGCTTGTCGTTGAACAAATTCAACTCGCCCATAGCGTACAATATACGTCTGTGAACGGGCTTCAAACCGTCTCTTACGTCGGGTATTGCACGGCTGACGTTGACAGCCATTGCGTAAGCTATGAAGGACTTGCGCATTTCGTCTTCTACTTTTATAGGTTTGACAACTGTCTTTTTCAACGCCTCGACGTATTCAAAGTTGTTTTTTTCTTCTTTTTTTGCCATTGTGCCGTCAACCTCCCTATTATACGTCCAACTCGCCTACAAGTGTGGCATTGTCCACAATAAACTGTCTGCGCAACTCGGGTTGTTCGCCCATAAGCACGGTAAACAGTTCGTCTGCTTCGTAAGCGTCTTCCATTGTCACTTGCAACATAATGCGGCTTTCGGGGTTCATAGTTGTATGCCACAACTGTTCGGCGTTCATTTCGCCCAAACCTTTGTAGCGTGATACTTCCGTACCCTTAGTGCCAATCTCTTCCAATATCTTGTCGCGCTCGTCATCGGTAAACGCATATCTTTCCTGCTTGCCCTTAGTTATTTTGTAAAGGGGCGGTTGTGCTATATACACGTGTCCGTGTTCGATAAGCGGACGCATAAAGCGGAAGAAGAACGTCAACATAAGTATGCGAATATGGCTACCGTCTACATCGGCATCGGTCATACAGATGATGCGGTCGTAACGCAACTTGCTTTCGTCAAAGTCGTCTGATATACCACAGCCAAAAGCAGTAATCATAGATTTTATTTCTTCGTTTTCCAACGCGCGGGAAAGTCTTGCCTTTTCCACGTTGAGTATCTTGCCTCTCAAAGGCAATATTGCCTGAAAACGTCTGTCTCTGCCTTGCTTTGCCGTACCGCCTGCAGAGTCACCCTCGACAAGGTAGATTTCGCACAGACTTGGATCTTTTTCCTGACAGTCGGCAAGTTTACCGGGGAGAGAGGAGCTTTCCAAAGCGCTCTTTCGCGTCAACTCTCTTGCCTTGCGCGCCGCATCTCTTGCACGCTGAGCGGTGACAGACTTGAACACCAATTCCTTTGCCTCTTTGGGGTTTTCTTCCAAGAAAGTGGACAGTTCTTCGCACACTACGCGGTTGACTGCAGTACGCATTTCGCTGTTGCCCAACTTTGTTTTGGTCTGACCTTCAAATTGCGGATTTTCCAATTTTACCGATATTACTGCAACAATACCCTCTCTTACGTCCTCACCGGACAGTTTTTCGTCCTCTTTTAGAATATTGTATTTGTGACCATAGTCGTTGATTGCCTTGGTCAATGCCGCTTTGAAGCCGTCCAAGTGTGCGCCGCCCTCTTCGGTATTGATGTTATTGGCATAACTGTGTATTGTCTCTGTGTAGCTGTCGTTAAACTGCATCGCTACTTCTATCTCGCCCTCTTTGACGCTCTTGTCAATGTACAGTGTGTTGGGGAAAATAGTTGATTTGGTGCGATTGAAATTGTCTACAAACTCTGCAAGACCGCCTTCGTAGCAAAATACTTCTCTGCGCTGACGGCTGTCGCGGTCGTCCTTTAGAGTAATAGTAATACCTTTGTTGAGGTACGCCACTTCTCTCAATCTGTTTTTCAAGCGGTCGTATTCCCACTCTATAGTTTCAAATATCTCACTATCAGGATAGAAAGTAATTTTTGTACCAGTATGGTCGGCAGGTCCGATTACTTCAAGACGTTTTTCGGGGACACCTCTGCTGTAACGCTGGTAGTGATGTTTGCCGTCCTGAAATACTTCTACCACCAACCACTCGGACAGTGCATTGACGCAAGACATACCTACGCCGTGCAAACCGCCACTTATCTTGTATCCGCCACCGCCAAACTTGCCGCCTGCGTGCAGTTTGGTAAGACACAGCTCTACGGCAGATATCTTTTCCTTTTTGTGAATACCGCACGGTATACCTCTACCGTCGTCCTCAATAGTCAACGAACCGTCGGCATTGATTGTGACATAGACATTGTGGCAATAGCCTGCCAACGCCTCGTCTATGGAGTTGTCCACTATCTCTACAGCCAAGTGATGCAATCCTTTGACATCTGTAGAGCCTATATACATACCGGGACGTTTGCGAACCGGTTCCAGACCTTCCAAGACCTGTATTTGCTCTTCGGAGTAAATGTTGTTCTTTTCTGCCATTTGACACTCTCCTTCGGGCGACAAAATACGCCCAATAATGACCGTTTATATTATAGCACACAACGTGCGTTTTGTTAAGTCAAAATACGTTGTTCTGACAAAGTTTTTTTGACCTTGCTCACAATCTGAGGGCGTCCTTTGCCTTTACAAGCCAATATGACTGCAAAACGACAAAATAGTCGTTTTGTTGCAAACAAGTAAATTCGGTCAAATAACGGTGGCATATTTTACCACTGCGCAACTTGTCAAATGTTGCGTTTAGCTTGCGCAACGCACGCATTTTGTGTATAATATCTGTGTGAAAGTATTAGAGATTGGAGTGCGCAATTACCGCAATCTTGTCAATCAGACGGTTAAGCTGTCCGACGGGCTCAACATTATCTGCGGTGACAACGCGCAAGGCAAAACCAACTTAATAGAAAGCGTGTACCTGTGTTGTATAGGCAAGTCTGCGCGTACAGACAAGGACAAAGAGCTGATACAGTGGGGACAAAGCGTTGCACACGTCAAAGTGCGCTACTCCTGCCGTTACGGAGAGGGCGACATCAGCGTGGGCATTGCTTCCGACCGCCGCAAAAAAGCACTTGCCGTCAACAGCGTTGCGCTTGCCAAGACGGGCGACCTGTTGGGGTATCTCAACTGCGTGTACTTCTCCCCTGCGGAAATAAAGATAGTCAGCCAATCGCCTGCCGAACGCAGAAAGTTTATGGATGTGGACTTGTGCCAGACGGACAAAAACTACTTTTACAGTCTGCAACGATTCAACAAAGCACTGCTACAGCGCAACAACTTACTAAAACAAGTATCGGACACACAACGCATAAAGGACGTTATTTTTGTATGGGACAGACAGCTTGCCGAAGAAGGCGCGCGGTTGATTGTAAAGCGCACACGGTTTTGTCAGCAACTGCAACAAATTGCTCGCAAACTACATGAGCAACTTACCGACGGCAAAGAACAGCTCGATGTACAGTACTGCACCAAAATAACGGGTAATAACGTCAACGAGATTGCAGACAACTATCAGGCTATGCTGACTGCCAATCTCAACAAGGACATACAGATGCGCTTTACTACCGCAGGGTGTCAGCGTGACGACATTATATTGTCCGTCAACAACGTAGACTTGCGCAACTACGGCAGTCAGGGACAACTGCGCACAGCGGCACTGTCATTAAAACTTGCCGAAACGGAGATTATCCGCCAACTGACCGGCGAATATCCTGTATTGTTGTTGGACGACGTACTAAGCGAGTTGGACGAGCAACGCCAACAAAGACTACTCACCTTTTCGGACAAAGTGCAAATAATACTTACCACCGCAACGCCCGTAGCGCCTCACTTGTTGCCACAAAAATATGCACAATTCGACATGACAAAGGGCAGACTGCTTGTTAAGCAAAATTAAAATGACAGGTTTGTGTTATTTTGTAGCACTAAGAATAGATAAAGCGGTTGCGTATTGTGCATCAAAATGCTATAATATTGTTGTACATAATAAAAAATTGTTCTCAAGGAGGCAACACAATGTATCAAAATTTTGTATTTGACCTGTACGGCACGCTGGTAGACATCAACACCAACGAGTATGACTCTACCGATTGGCAAAAAATGGCAGAAGCTATGAGCTTTTACGATGTACACTATCAGGCAGACGAGCTTAAGGCTGCATTCTTTACCGCTTGCGAATGGAAAGACGCACTTTTGAAAGACACTTGTCAATGCCCCGAGATAGATATTGTAGAAGTTTTCCAACAACTGTTTGCCAACAAAGGCAAAAAAGCAAGCAGATCTCTTGCTACACACTTGGCACAAGTATTCAGAGCATACTCCACTCGTTACATAAGACTTTATGACGGAGTAATAGAAGTACTGCAACAGTTGAAACGTGCAAAGAAAAAGGTTTACCTTTTGACTAACGCTCAAAAAGTATTTACTGTCGAAGAAATTAAAAAGTTGGGTATCAAAAAGTACTTCAACGGCATATTGTATTCTTCCGATTACGGTTGCAAAAAGCCTGACGTCAAATTCTTCAACATCATGATAGAAAAATACGGCTTGGACAAATCTCAGACTATCATGATTGGTAACAGCGCACCCGAAGATATGGAAGGTGCTTTCCGTGCGCGTATTGACGGTATGTATTTGCACACCAACTTGTCGCCCGTATATACCGACAAAGTAAAGGCTAAATACATTGTTGATAACGGCGATGTACGCAAAGTAACCGAATTGTTGCTCAAAAAGTAAACATAGGTACAATTTACATACTACAAATTATTACAAAAAAACAAAGGCGGAGAAGGCACAAAATGTGTTTTCTCCGCCTTTTTTGGCACGGCTGCGCATACAATACAATATATATTGTAGGAGGGAAAGCGCTAACCGTCTTACACTCCGTATTGGACAACTGTTGCAACAACGTCACACGTATTGAATATACGCTTGTCTACTCAATATCCCAACTGCTCCACTCCCAACAACAGCACGTCGTTGATTTTGGAATCGGCAAGTTTGTAATACAATATTTTGCCACGGCGTTCGTAGCTTACGGCGTTGAGGTCACGCAAAATGCGTAGTTGGTGCGAAACTGTGGTCTGATTGATATTGAGTATGCGCGACAAGTCAGTAACGCACAAAGGCGACACCGCCAAAGCGGACAGCATACGCACACGGGTATAGTCGGAAAACAGCGAAAAGAATTGCGCTATCTTTTCCGTTGTGGCTTTGTCGGGAAGATAGTACTCTATATCTTCCAATACTTCGTTGGTAGCAAGTAACACGTCTATACACCTCCTCATAACGCAAAGTACATACAGCTTGTACTTTTTCGGGCATTTGCGACACAATTTTACTCTAACATATACACAAACAGTTAATTTGTCGCATATTGTAGTAAAAAAACTATATTTGCAACAAGGAGATAGCTATGTCTTTGTATCAAAACCTTTTGTACCTTTTGCTGCTGTATGCAGTGTTGGACAGACAAAACAATCTGTCTTTGACCAAAGGACTGATAATTGCCTTTGGTATTATGTTGTTCTACTGCTATCACGGCAGAATGTGTTGCGGCAACAACAGCATAAGCACCTCCAACAACGGTTTTAACTCACTCAACGGCATTTGATAACTAAACTTAGAAAAGTATTGGTGAGCACAAGGCAAGCAGGTTTTTTGGTATGTGTACACATTATTGACGCGTATAACCAATTTGATGAAACGCATACCACGTTGATAGAACTTATTCACAACAAGTAAGACTTGTTGCCACCATAATACGCAACGGGCAGTAGCCGCATTTGTGGCTCTGCCCGTTGTTGTTTGCTTGCAAAATACTATCGTTTTTGTTGCTGTGACACAATAGTCACATATGGTATTATTACTAATTGTTTTGCACCGCACTCAGTTGTTGCTGTTTTTGGGCAACAGTGCGCCTTCGTATGGATTGTGGGATACCAAATTGAATGTTATTGGTCTTTCCATGCCGCCCGTATCGTACAAAGTTGCATTGCTAATAGTAATTGTTTTGTCTTGGCGATTGACCACCAACCAAAAGGTCAGCCTGCGTTCGGGAGTGGCACTGTCAATCAAATTTAATGTCGGCACACCGGAGATTTGGTCTTGTCTTTGGGTGTAACTCTGTCCGCTGTATATCAGCTCGCCTTGCAAAGTAGTGACATAGTTATCACCATACTGCCAAGTTGCCCAATCGATTATTATGTTGAGCTGTGTTTGACTGTCTTGACTGTCCACAAATTGCCATTGCTCGTAGTCATAACTACGCAAAGTACCGTCTTTGCAAGTTACTCTATTACAGCAACGATATACGGCATTAAGATCTACTTCTGAATCAAACATACTTTTGAACTGTTCCATTGTACCGGCGTACTCTATCTCGTCAAAATGATAAAATTTGTCGCCATAGTACGAACGCAATTCCAACTTGACCAAAGTATTTGGCAAAATAAGTTTTGTTACGCCGTCTATAGTGGGCACAAAACTTGCCGTTGTCTCGTTGGTCAGCGTCAACACCACAACAGGATAGCCTGCTATCTCTGTGGGAACAGTGATTGTACTGCCCGTGCCTTTGTAGCCGTACAACTCGGCATGTTGGTAGTCTAACAAAAGCCCGCAGTTGTAGTCTTTCCCATGAAATTGTATATTGCCAAACTGCTTAGCTATCTCCACCTTGTCCAGCTCGTCACTCGTCATAGGCAAAAACTCATATATTACAGACAATCCCTCACCCAGTACTCTTTCGTGCACGTTGGTAGTATAGTCCCAATTAAACTGTTGATACTGATACTCGTTGATGCTCATACGCTCGTATTGGCGTCCGTATTCAAACTCGTATTGCGTCCACGGGATATGAAGTTTTGCCGTGTTGTCATTGCATATAGCGTCAAAGTGTGTAACGTTGTTTGCAAAATAAACGTCATTTACCGTTGCGCCGTCAATAAAATACACTTCTGCACTGTCAAAGCCTTCGTCAAAGTGCAACTCGTTGACGTCAAAGTCAAACAACGCAGTAAAATTAGCCTGACATTGTGTAGCTTCTCCAACCATATCGATACGGTCTATTGTAATGTCGGACGGCACGTTGTCCAAACTTCTAAACTCGTACCAATCTGTATCTATGCGCAAAGTAAGCAAGTCGAGGTTGAGCGTAGTACCGCTTTCAATGTCATATGCCAACATATAAAACAAATCAACAAGCATATCCTTTTGAGCATCATAGCCAACTGTGCAATCTATCTGTCTAATATTTCTTAAACTCAGTTTGATAAAGTTTTGACGGGACAGGATATATTCGCCTACTTTGTCATAGTGCAAAGTCAACTTTGTAATACTGCTGTTGTTGGGTATGTACACCAACGTACCGTCTTTGGTGTACAAAC
Organism: uncultured Eubacteriales bacterium; assembly: GCA_949289125.1. GTDB lineage: Bacteria > Bacillota > Clostridia > Christensenellales > CAG-314 > CASEME01. The sequence goes on along the minus strand of CASEME010000021.1, from coordinate 7,699 downwards.
AGTTGTTGTTGACCTCAAACACACTCGAATTGCCCTGCACTGCTACAGACTGCAACAACAAATCGCTGTTACGGTCGTCAAACAAATTGATCATCAAATATTTAGCAGGACAGTCCACAAGGTCTTGATACCGTTGATAGTTGTCATCGTCTGTGCCGTTGGTATAATTGTCAAGCTGCTGACGTTCCATCTTAACGGACTTTATATTGTCGGGGATAATGAGCTTTTTAACTTTGGACGGTAGCTCCAGACGATAATACACGGCGTTTGCCTCCGTTGGCAAAGTAAGTTCGGCAGGACAATCATTGATATTACCTTTAATTTGGGTAATTACTCCGTCAACAATTTCAAAACCAAACTCCCCTGTTCCCGCAGCCGTAGTGCCGTTGATAAACTTGTCGTAACTTGTCTGCCACTCGGAAGCAGTAAACTGATAGTCATACTGCTTGCGATAACTGCGCATTGTTTCTTTGTCAACAGCATTTTGCTGTGCCTCAAAGTATTGATAGCACTGTGCAACAAGCTCTTTGTTGCCATTGATAATTGCACCGCCCGATGTTGTACTGAACATTACAAAGTCACCGCTTGCATTGAATGCAACAAAGTCTAAATTGCTATTGCCGTAATAACAAGTAGTACCTCTGTCGTCCTCGCAAATTTCGTATACAACAAAGTCAAACTGCGTTGCCGACACATAGTTGACGTCGAAGTAATAAAACACGTCTTTGCTTTGCTCGTCGGACATAGATACAAGCACTTTGCTGTAAAAGTTGGTACCGCTGTTGTCCGTTACCATATAAAAGCCTTGTTCTTCCACATTGACCACTACGCCATAAAACTTACTTTCCCTCTTGTAGTCGGACAGTGCATAACCTGCTACCAAGGGAAGATTGAAACACACCTCACTTACCGCGTCAAAGTAACCTTTGATGTAGTCTGTTTCTTCTTGACTAAGGGTATATTTGTAACTATCCAGCACACCCATTAGTCCGTCTTGTTGCGCCTGAGTCAAAGACATTTTGGACAGTTTTGTAGCAGACTTGTTTTGTTGTCCCAAAAGGTCCAGACTGTTTTTTTGCACATTTTGTACAACTTCTTTGTACTGCGCATATTCTTTGCTTATTGTTGGGGTGCAAGCCGCCATAAAAACTGCAGTAACAACAAATACAGCAACAATCAATAATACGCCAATTTGCTTTTTCATAATATACCCCTTATGTAACAAATTTTGTTACGTTAATTTGCTTATATGCATTATATCATACAACATATTTTTAATCAATATTTTTATTACAAAAGAAATTTTTTGCCACATATTTGCAATTACACAAACTGTCTGATACTTAATTGTTTGTTGCTTAAACAAAAAAACTCCGCAGAGGCATACGCCTGTGCGGAGTTTTGTATACAAGTACTTATTATTTGCGTTTGCTATTGACAAGAGCAACTGCCTTGTCCACAATATCCTGCTCGGTAAGGTGGTAATCGCGTTTCAAATCGTTGAGACTACCTACCTGACTTATGCGGTCGTATACTGCCACTGCATCGCAACGGCAAGGATATTCACGGCTCAACAGTTCGGTAACTGCCGAATAAAGTCCACCGTGCACGCTGTGGTTTTCTACCGTCAGCACTGCATTTGTCTTTTTGGCAGATTGTAACACTGCTTGTTCGTCCAAAGGCTTTATTGTTGCCATACACAACAATTCGGCATTGATACCTTGCTCTTTAAGACGCTGTACAGCTCTGCTTGCGTCAATAGTAAGGCAACCTGTGGATATTATGGTAATGTCCTTACCTTCGCTCAGTTTGTCCGCCTTGCCCAACTTAAAGCGGTAGGTGTTTTCGTCAAACAGTTGTTCGGTTTGTTTGCGTGCCATACGCACATACACACTGCCTTTGTGGTTGGCAATCTGCGGCAAAGCCTCACGCATCTGCACCCAATCGACAATATCCATTACTACGATGTTGGGCAAAGCACGCATCATAGCAACGTCCTCAAATGTCATGTGCGTACCGCCGTTGGATGTTGCGGTAATACCGGGATCGAATGCCATTATTTTGACATTTTGTTCGCTGTAACTGATTGATACTGCAATCTGGTCAAAGTTACGTCGAGAGCAGAAGGGCGCAAAGCTATGAATAAAGGGGATATATCCGTAAGCAGACATACCTACAGCCATACATGTCATATTGCTCTCTGCAATACCCACGTCAAACGCACGTTTGGGGAATTGTTGATAAATAGGCTTTGTTCCGCCTGCCGCAGCGAGGTCGGCGTCCAAAATGACTATTTTTTTGTTTTTTTGCATAAGTTCCAACAACTTAGCCACATACGCTTTTCTCAATTCCATACTTTACCTCACTTCAGCAACTGCATTGCTTGTTCGTACTGCTCGTCGTTGCAAGACGTACTGTGCACTGCAATGCCCATTTGCTCATAAAAGTCCACGCCTTTGCCTTTGATTGTGTCCATTACTATACATACAGGGCGTTTTTTGCTTTTCAATGCTTTGGCAATAGCGTCGGACAGTTGCTCGTGGTCGTGTCCGTTGACGCGTGCAATGTCAAAACCGAATGCACGAAACTTTTTGCCTATATCTTCCACATTGACTACCTCTTTGGTAGTACCGTCTATCTGCATACCATTGGCGTCCACAAATACTGTGAGGTTGTTGAGTCCCTTTGCGCCTGCGTACATAGCCGCTTCCCAATTTTGACCTTCCTGCAACTCACCATCGCCCAATATGCAATATATATGCGCTTTGTCGCGTGAAAGTTTGCTTGCTACTGCAAGACCGCACGCACAGGAAAGTCCCTGTCCAAGACTGCCTGCCGTCATATCAACGCCTGGGGTTAGTACCATATTGCAGTGGCTGGGAAGTCGAGTGCCCAAACGATTGAGTGTGTCCAACCACTCTACAGGGAAAAAGCCTTTCAATGCAAGTGTTGCGTACAATGCCGGTCCCGAATGACCTTTGCTCAACACAAGTCTGTCTCGGCCCTGCATATCGGGCTGTGTGCTGTCGTACTTCATAAATTTGTCATAAAGCACTGCCAACAAGTCGGCAATGGACAAACTGCCACCGACGTGGCCACTGCCCTGACTGTGAATACATCTCAAAGTAAGTTGGCGTATCTCGCGTGCCGTTGTAAGAGTATAACTCATAAACTGCTCCTTTTTTTTGTATCAATTTTCGCATTGCTGTGTTGTCAATTATGATTATATCACAAAGCACATTGACTAATCAATGCTTTTTGCAAAAACTCTGTTGCTACGTTGGTGACAGGTCATATATATTATTTGCGTACCCTGCCTTGCCATAGACAAAAGCAACTTGCATGCGCTGTCAAAACGCTGTTCGTCCAAGTTGACAAATGCGTCGTCCACAATAAGCAGTGGCACATTGCCCCCGAATACTGTACTCGACAATGCCACGCGAAAACAAAACGCCGCAAGCTCTCTAACGCCTCTCGAGTACTCGTTGATAGAGTGCGTCTGCCCCTGTTCGGTGATGGACACGTCAAATGTGTTGTCCACGTTGACAGAGGCAAGCTGTCCGCCCGTTGCCTTGTCCATAAGTCGCGAGCTGAGATTTGCCAAACGCGGTATGTATGCAGTAGATAGTTGCACACGAGCTTGGTCGAGCAATGTGCGTGCAAGGCTTGCCACGTTGTACTTGTATTCGGCTTGCTTTATAGCAGCCTTTAACTGCTCTATCTTGTCTGCGACAACAACACTATCGTTTTGGCTGTCTGCATTTTGTATGCGCCCTTTGAGATCTCCACTCTCGCGCAACAACCTGTCACGCTCTTGCAACATGCTGTCCAACTGTGCGTTAAGCGTAGCTATATCGCGCTCCATAGTTGCAAGTTGGTCGGTATGACGGTCTGCCTGCGTTGCCGCTGCACCAAATACTTCTACTATGGTACGACAACTGTTGTACTTGCTTTCTTCACGGGATACTGCATCGAGCAAGTCGGCTACACTACCCGAAGGCACATTGTATGTTGTCCGTGCCCTTGACACAAACTGTTCGTCCAAACTGTACTTTGCTTTGTTAGGTTTGTCACGTCTGCCCAACACAAGCAATACTACACTCATAAGTAGCACACCGCCTGCAATGGCAATGTACACATACAACTGTAGCACTGCAAACACTACTGCCAAAACAACTGCCACCACTGCAAGCAGAATACCTGCAATCAAAAAGCCACTTGGCTTGTTGTTTGTGTGTGCAGTGTGGCTCAATGCCACAATACTTTCCAACATACGCCTGTCGCTAATGATACGCTGAATATCGTGCGTAGCCATATACTCTTTGGCTGTACGCACTTGCTCCATATGACTGTTGTCCGTTGTGCGTTGTGCGCTAAGTGCCTCAGCACGCAAAGATGCAAGTTGTCCGTTGAGTTTGCTTTGTTGCATATTGAGCTCGTTGAGGCGCACGGCTATTTGTTTGTCGCGCTCTTTCCACTGCTGTTGCGCTATTTCCTGCCCTTTTAGCTCCCGTATGCGCAACTCACACTGTTGCAACTGCTCGTCCAACATATTGATTGTACCGCCTCTGCCACGTTCGGCACGCAGTTCTTTCATATAGTTGCGCAGTCTTTCTACCGCCTTGTCGTAGTTGTTGTCCTGCTTGTCGCCCTGCATCATACCCGACAACTTTTGCTCAAAGTTTTCGTTGTTGGCAACGGTTACTGTTTCTTGCGGTATGTACACGCTCTGTTCGTACGAAGTAGCCGTAAGCCCCAAAAACAACTCACCTGGGCAATCGGTATCCACTGTTCTGCCTGTGGACAAGTCTATCACTTTGAGCAGTTGGCCGCTTTTGCCTACAGAAAAATACCGCTCTATGCGATACTGTGTGCCGTTATGCTCCACAGTCATGCTGCCACCAAACCTGCCGTCATTGCCCCAAGGCTGATAATTTTTGTAATAATAGGGTGAGTTTTGCTTTCTGTAGTCCAAACCATACAGCATTGCACGCACAAAAGTAGCAAGCGTTGTTTTGCCAAAGCTGTTGTTTTGCCCTACAACGTTGACGCCGCTATCAAACTGATGATTAAAGCCGTTGAGTTTGCCAAAACTACTTATCTCCACACTGACTATTTTCACGCTTACAATTCCTCCCCCGACAATGCGGCAAGTCCCATTGTCAACACATCGTCCAACAACCGCTTGTCCTCAATGCTTTGCAAGGCAAGTTTGACAAAATTGCCTCTTATGGACAGTTCTTTGCTCAATGCGTCTGTGTCAATGTTTGCCATAGTGTCATTTTGTATGCGCAGTGCAAAAAAGTGCCCCTCAAGTCGTGCTGTCAACCTGTCCACTTTGATACCGCTATCGAGTGTGCCGCAGAGCACCAAATTGAGATAATCTTTGGTCTTGACGCCTTGTACTGCCTTTTCTACCGCTTGCCCCAACGCAATGTCACTGCCATACCCTGTGACGTCCACATTGACAGTAACTACACTGCGCTTTGCGTGCGGAACATACGCCACTTTGCCTGTCACGGTATCCAATACCACAAAGCCCGAACCTTGCCGTTCGTCAAAGCCACGGCTTTCCAACACGCCGCTATACACGGCAACACCGCCCCTTGAAAGTTTTGCCTTGCCAAAGGTGTGACGGTGTCCCAAGGCTACATAATTGGCGCCTGAATTGGACAATGTTTTGACATCTACTTTGCCATACACTGCGTTGTCTACGTCGCCGTGCAACAGCAAAATGTTGTATTTGTTGTCGGGCAGTTGCAACTGTTGCCACACTTCGTTGTCCGTCGTACCATTGAGCTCTGTGCCTGCCACACACACGTCACCCAAATTGTAATAGCTCCACTGACCTTCGGCAAAAAACTTCACGTTGGGCAACCTGTATTGAGCAAGTGCCTCGTACTGACGTTTGCCGCCGTGATTGCCTCTTATTACAAAAAAGGTGATATTGCTATACTGTGACAGTATGTGCGCCACGTTGTTGACCGTAGCAGTAGTTGCACCGTCGTTGTCAAAAAGGTCGCCGGCAATAAGTACGCCTTGCGCACCTATTTTGTGAGCATATTCCACCATATCGGCAAAACTTTCTATCAGCTCTTGCCTGCGCAGTTTGGCGTCTTTTACGCCCGATAACGGACTGTCCAAATGAATATCGGCACAATGAATGAGTAACACTGTTGGCTTTACCCCCGTATGTAGTAAAATGTCATTGCAATATTTTACCACAGCATACACAAAAAGGCAATAAAGGCAAGTACGGAAAAATTGCTACATCAACAAATAGACTGACACAAAAAAACACAATAACGCGAAAGGGCGGGTGGTAAATTGTACCGTTCCCGTCCTTTCGCACATTATTAAAGAAGATAAACTATATAAAAACACGTTGGCTAATTGACAAACCGCAAAAGCAACAACCGTGTATCTATGTACATGCGGTATATTGCCCTGCGTCCGAGAAAACCTATCTGTGATACTATTAACAAATATTATCTCGGCAAATTGAATTTACGTTAGTATTATAGTTTACAAGTTGAAAAAAATCTTCTATAATATGGACAATTACTAACACAATACTGTTATTTTGCGAGGAAATTCGACTATGAACGACAATCTGTTGCAATTTAAGGAAAAAACTACGCACGGTACACCGCTCAGCCCTTTGGCAAAATACCATACGGACATATCCGACCTGTTGCCTTTTTACCCAATACACTGGCACGAGGAAATGGAAATACTCAAAGTGCAGTCGGGACAGGGCACCTTTTGCATAGAAGGCAAGTGGTACAACGCCGCACAAGGGGACATAATAATACTTACCCCCTTTGTCATGCACTCAATCAACCGTGACGGCAATCACGATATGTCTTTGGACGCTATTGTGTTTAATCTTAGATTATTAGAAACGGGCGGCGCAGACGTATGCACCTTGAAGTACTTTGCGCCTATACTCAATTCCAAACAGGTTGCGCCCGCCATTATCCGTACAACAGACGAAATATACCACGCCTTTGACCAAAGTATCACCGCTATACTTATGGGCAACGAAAAGGAAGACGGCTTTGAGTTGCAAGTCAAAGCCAATCTGTATTGGATATTTTATCACTTGTACAGCAGACGGTTGGTAAAAGCAACTGTCAATCTGCCCGAGGACAAACGCTATTACAGTATCAAACAAGTATTGGAATATATCCGCGCCAATTATATGAACGAAATTACCCTTGCACAGCTTGCCAAACTGTGCGGATACAGCGAATACTACCTTATGAAACTGTTTAAGAAGTTTTGCGGTATTACCTGCGTGGACTATATCAACAACTATCGGCTCAACATTGCAGGGCAGTTGCTTTTGTCCACTGAAGACGACGTATCGTCCATTGCATACCAAGTAGGCTACAACAATATATCCTACTTCAACAGACAGTTTAAGGACCAATACGGCATGACGCCCAAGCAATTCCGCAGTCAGCGCCTTGCGCAAGTGTCAGAACAGACAGCATAAGGCAAGACAATGTAGCAAAAGTAACTATACACTCTATTTACAATAATACGCATCAATCAAAAAAGGGACTACATTACAGCCCCTTTTTGTATTAACAAGACTGTTTGTTGACTTTTTATATTTTTTGTTGTATATTGTTGGTACTATGAAAAAATATTTTGATAAAACCAACTTAATATTTGCAATAATTTGCGGTGT
>CASEME010000020.1 GCA_949289125.1 uncultured Eubacteriales bacterium | reverse complement strand
ACCTGTTATTGACAGAAAAGGCAAAACGGTCAATGCTATTAAGTCCGTTGTTGTTTTGCCAAACAAAATGGCAGGTGATTTTTTCACGTTGTACAAACTCAAAGGACTTTTCAAAAAGCAACCTGTATATTTGGAAACTGTCTGTACATACATAATCCCCGACATATTCAACATGCAATAGTGCGCTTGTGTTAACAAAATATAGTTTGCAATAGCTATGTTTTGTTGCAGAATGCAAGCATAATTATGCAAATATTATGCGACAACATACTTTTCTACACCAAGCCTTAGTGGAAGTAGCAACTGAGGCTTGTTTGCTGTATCATTTGTGTTATATTGGTATTATTAAAGTGTAGGCAGACTAACCAACACAAGGAATAGCAAACAACTAATGGCAATTTGTAGCTATACAGCAAAAAGGAGCGCTAATGTGAAAAAAACGGCAATAGTATGTTTAACTGTGGCTTTACTGCTTATATGTGTTAGCACAATGGCAGGGTGTGGCATATTGGGTTACTTATTTGGACCTTCCGAGAGTGAAGATATAGCTAATAAGATTGACACATTCTTGGAGCACCTGCAAAGTAAGGACAAAGAAGGACTAAAAAGTCTTTTTGCGCACAATAAAATAGCGAGCTTGCCGAACTTTGACCAAAGTATAGAAGACCTTTTTGCATATTGCAGTGGCGAGGTTACAGACATTTCATCCAGCTCATATGATGTCGAGCAGGATAAAGATTATGAGGTTGTACGAAAGTGGTACAACTTGTCCCGTGATGTAACTTTTGGTGACGAAGTGTACCGTATGGCATTTTTGTGGTGTGCAATAGACACCGGCGACAAAGGCAATGTGGGCATAGAATCGTTTTATATTATAAAAGCAACTGATGATCCGTATTATCCTCAATATTCTTATGGTGGCGATGGACTTTGGACATCAGGTATCAATATAGGCAAAATTTCTTTGGAAGACCTGTCTTAAAACTTGTTGCATAGATTAGCTACATTTGCTAAATATTCTTGTCTATAACTATTGACGATTGAGAATATACAAAAGTAAGCATCAGTGTGAGTTGTATTGCTCACACTGATGTTTTTTTGCACAAAAAGTATTTAGGTTGCGTGTTTTGAGTTTGCATTACAATTTGCTTGTAATTTCTTTTCAAATGGTATCAATACAGTGGTGCTCAAATATTGTATATTTTCACAATGCAATGGTTGTGCAACGCCATCATAGAAATACCAATTTTCAACAATATAGCTATGTCAATGCCCAAAAGTCTAAGCACAACTGTGCGTTCAAAAGTCTGACCTGCCCAACAAATAGTCTACCGTTGTTTCAAAAAACTCAGCCAAAGTGATGAGAGAATCCAAGTCGGGCTCAATCTTACCCGATTCCCAATAAGAAACTTTGCGCTGTGTGGTACCTAATTGAGTTGCAAGTTGTGATTGTGATAAATTTTTGGCATTGCGCAAATCTCGCAAAGTGCTCGAAAAGGAATTTTTCATAGTTCAATTATAGACAAAAAATTGCTAAAACACTTGACATAGACACTATTTATCTATATAATAAACACGTATTAGACAATAATTGTCTAATACAAGCAATACAATATTTTGTTGCGCGCTTAAAAGCTACCAAAAGTGGTGGCGTTTGAAATTTAGTAGTGCGGCGAAGCATTGTGATCAAAAAAAATGCAAAGGAGAAAGGGTATGAAGTGTAGCAGACATCCGCAAAATGACGCAGTTGCGCAGTGTTCGTTGTGTAATGACTATTTGTGTAGTGATTGTTTTGAACAAACAAAGCACCTCAAATCTACTTTTGGCACGGTTTGCTTGGATTGTTATGAAGAAATATTGCAAGCAGATATCAACAATTACCAATGGACAATCAAAAACAACATCAAAAAGACAATTATCAGTATAGTGCTGTACATAATAGGCGTAATACTTATTGTTGCAGCTTTTTTGGGAGAAACAAGCGCATTTACTCAACAATACACTATGATTGGTATAGGCGTATTTTTGTGTGGCTTTTATACGGCACTGTAAGGCATCAAAGAAGGCGAACGCGCGCATAGAGAGCAGGAAAGAAAGGAAGGCGTAACTTACGTAGTGGACAGCGACGGCAATATTCGCAGAAAAAAAGGTTTTTTACTCAAGCTAATATATTTTGTTGTTTTTTGCATATTGGGTGTTATAGTAACTCCTATAGCAGTTATCAAAGCAATGGTAGAAAACCCAAAAATTAAAAAATTGGCAGAAAGTACGCAAAAAGAGCTTGAAGAGATACAACAAATGTGATTGCTGGCAAGCAATGCCATACACGGAATAAATATCAAATGGTGCAACTGTATTTGGTTATGTATCAACACTGACAAATCGCTGTGTACCAAATAAATATTTACCAATAATCTACTTATATTTATACCGATACAAGCACGTTCGCATGTATCGGTATTATTTGCAATAACATTTTTGCAATGGTGAATTTATCAATACATCAAAAATAAGTGTGCTATATTTTAGACAATTCTAAGCAACGCGGGGGCAACGTTTGAAAAAATAATGCAAACAAAATTTGCAAAGCCTATTGACATCTAATTTTTATGCTATATAATAATAGTAGTTGTAAATATAACTACTAAATTGGAGGCAATAAAGCAATTATGGCAAAGGATTTAGCAAAGTTGCAACAAAAGGAAGCAAAAGAGTTGCAAAGACGGCAACGACAGCTCAATGCACGAAGCAACAAATTTTATTTGACATATCTATTTATGATATTGTCATTGATATTCATAGTGGACGAGATAGCATCTACTATATCCATACAATTTCAAAGCAACATAGTGGAAGAATTTTTTGTTAAAAATATGGGTATGGAATATGGGCAAGGGTTGGCAATTTTTTCTGCTTTAGGGTACATCACCTATCCTGTAACTTTACTGATAATGCTGTACAGGCCGCTTGCCGATAAATATGGCAGAAAGCCATTTTTGATAATCAACACCTTTTGTATGGCATTGGGTTTGTTTATTGTATACTTGTCACAAGATATTGTAGTGTATATGATTGGCGGTACTCTTATGGGCTTTATGGTGTCGCACGATATGCAGTGTGTATATATTTTGGAGTGTTCGAGTGAGCAAACACGTGCACGCAACTACTCTATAGTAAAGTCCATAGCAATACTCGGCACGCTGTTGGTACCGTTGCTTAGGCAGACATTGATGCAAAATATAGGTGAGCAATGGCACATAGTGTATCTTGTACCTGCACTAATTGGTTTTGCAATGACCTTTTTTGCTTTGGTTTTTGCTAAAGAGACAAACGCATTTTTGCTAAAAAGAATATCTTATCTGCAAACGCCTATTGAACAAAGGCAACAAATTAGCAAAGAGCAAAAAGAAGCAAATTCGCAGGGTGGTATAATCAATGCAATTAAGTTTGCGTTTAAGCACAGACAGTTGAGATTTTTAATTGTTGCATGCTGCTTTTTCTATTTGGCATCGTTGGCAACAAGTACATACAGCACTGTTATGAGCAAATTTGCTCAGATGACTGAAGAGCAAATAACGCTTGCATTATATATGTATCCGGTTGGCAATGCCGTGTTTACTTTTGTTGCAGGTATGTTGTCCGATAAAATAGGTAGAAAGCCCACAATAATTGCTATGTCATCTTGTGCAATAATATGTTATACTGTATTTATTATAAGCGGTGTATTGGCATGGACGCCTTTTATTACAGGTTTTGCAATAGGAGGCTTTATGGGCAGTTATTGGGGCGCAGGCGATACAATAGGTAGCATCATGTTTTCAGAGTCATCTCCTACCAACTTGCGTTCGTCGGTAACGGTAATAAATACGCTTATTAACGGCGTTATGGGCGGACTGATCGGCGTTGTGGCGATGATACTTGTGCCAATAATACCCGAAAGTTATTATGGATATATGTATTTGGCAATGACTGTGCCTGGGCTACTTGTAGCAATATTAGTTATGTGGCGCTTTGTAGGTGAGACGCGTGGCATAGATTTGAAAAAAGTAACTGGTACCGAATGGGACAGAACATCAAACAATCAAGATAAAGGAGAATAATATGGAAATGGACAAATTTTTGTTGCAACCCAATCAAAAACCGTTGGACAATATCGACGTATCGTGCGGCTTTGCAGGTATATTCAAAAGCATAGGCGTAATAGGCGATTCGCTGTCGTCGGGCGAATTTGAAAGCCGTGACCAAAACGGCACAATTTGCTATCACGATATGTACGAGTATTCGTGGCCTGCAATATTGCAAAGAATAACGGGCACAACATACAACAACTATTCGCGTGGCGGTATGACCACAAGAGAATACTTTACAAGTTGGGCAGACAGCAACAATTTTTGGCAAAAAAATCAGGGTTATATCATTGCTCTTGGTAACAACGATACTTTTGTATTTGGGCACCCGTTGGGCAGTGTAAAAGATATCAACGTCAAACAACCGTCCCAAAATGCCGATACTTTCTTTGGCAATTTGGGCAAAATTATCTCTAAGCTCAAATCGATGCAGGAAGATTGCCGCATCTTTTTGGTGTCACCACAACTGAGGGGCGAGCAGTGCGATACTGTTATCCAACAAATAAGTCAAGGACTTGGCGAGGTGTGCAAACTGTACAGCTACACATACCTTATGGATATGGCAAAGTATGCACCTGCTTATGATCACAATATGCGTCAAACATTTGGCTTGGGTTTTCACCCCAATCCAATGGGTTATCACGCTTATGCGCTGATGGTGGGCAATTATTTGGACTATATAATCAAAAGCAATATGGCAGACTTTGCCCAACTTGCTTTTGTGGGCACTAAGCTCAAATTTTGATGTTTAGATAAGTGTAAAGCAAGCGCAACTGTATGAGCATTGACAATACAAGTGCGGTACTGTATAATGTATTGGGTGGTATTATGGAACATTTGGAATGTTTAGAACGTCTTGGCTTTTCGTCTAACGAGGCAAAAGTATACACAACTTTGCTCAAAAACAAAGTACTCAATGGCTATGAAGTTGCCAAACTATCTGGTGTTGCACGGTCTTTGGTATATGAAGTAATCAATAGGCTTGTAAGCAAAGGATACGTCATACGATTGGATGGTACGCCCAACTTTTACAAATGTTTACCTTACGAACAATTACTTGAACATATTAAACAGCAAAATAGCAACAATTTGGCAGAAGCAGAAAGTATATTGAAAAATATTGCCAACGACAACTGTCAAAACGAATATGTAATGAACATTGTTGGGCAGGACAAGTATCTTGCACAAGTCAAAGAGGTAATAGACAACGCACAATCTGAGATATCGATGTCTGTGTGGAATAGCACATTGCAGCTGTTGGAGCAAAATATAACTCAAGCTATCAAACGCAATGTCAAAGTGTACATATTTGCCTTTCAACCTGTAAAAATTGAAGGTGCAACTGTATTTTCGTACAATATAGACGATGCCGAACAGCTTTTTCCGTACAGAAGGAACACCGTTGTTGCTGATGGTAATGAATGTATTATTGGTGAGGTTGGTGATGCCAAATCTGTATATGTCTATACGCGCAACCATGCTATTATGTCTTTGGCAACAGACGAAATGGTGCTAAATATCTTTTGGCAAAAATATATCAAAAGCCAGCAACTGCTACAACACAACAATAGTAGTGATAGTTTTATCAAAGCGCTGCAAGTGCTTGCAAATCGCTTTGAAATTGACGAAAATATGACTAAAAACCATGCGGTATACAATTTTCAACACTTGTTTGACAAAAACAAGAAGGATTAAATGCAGCTTCCTTTATTATTTACAAACTTAACTGTCAAAATTACAACAATATAGTTTTAATCAACTTGAGCAATATGCGTGTTGCTCAAGTTTTTTATTTGTTGGTAGTGTGTTTTGTGAGAATGCAACTGTTAGTCTGTTGAGTTGCGCCAACAACATTGCACAAGAGCAGTATGAGGACATTGCTAAACGAAAGTAATTGCAACATGCACAAGTAACAATAGTTGCCAATCGGTTGGGCAGTGACAAAGATTATCCCCCCCCTAAAAAAACACAAAAATCATAGTTAGCGTATGCTAACTTTTGCTTGACAAAAATATAATAGTGATATTATAATGACTATCGAGTTAGCGGTGGCTAACCCAACAAAGCAATTTATGGTAAAGATATGACAACTAACAAAGAACTTCAAGTAGTGGAATTGATGATAAAAATATATTGTCGCAAAAAGCATCACACGCACAAAGGGCAGTTGTGCGCAGAGTGCAGTGGTCTGTTGGAGTACGCACAGATGCGCCGTCAAAAATGTCCTTGGGGCGACAACAAACCTTTTTGCTCCAACTGCAAAATACATTGCTACAAAGCAGATATGCGACAAAAGATACGCGAAGTAATGCGTTTTTCGGGTAAGCGTATGATATGGTCGCACCCTGTACTTGCAATAAAGCACGTAAGTCAGACACTGCGCCAAAAGCGTCAACTTGCCAAACTTGCCAAAAAGCAAAACAAAATCAATACTTCAACAATCAATTTACAAACAAAGGAATAGTGTATGATAGACAAATCTCTGCTCCAACTGATGGGCAAAAACAAAAAGTACATAGTGGGCACAGTGTTGCTTATGATACTTGGCATGGTAGCCAACATAGCTATCACGGCAAGTATATGCTATGCAGTCAAATTGGCAATAGAGGGTGGTGAGCTTGCAAGTTATATCCTTCCGCTGTGCGTAGCTTTGGGAGCAGTGGTTGTACGACTTGTAAGCACTATGGTATCGGGCAACCTCAAAGAACGTCTTGGCGCAAAGGTGAAAAAACAACTGCGTCACGATGTGTACAACAAAATCGTCCGTCTTGGCGTAAGAAGTACGAACGATGTAAGTATGGCTGGGCTTACTCAGATGTCGTTGGAAGGTATAGAGCAGCTGGATATGTACTATTCGATGTATCTGCCACAGTTTTTTTATTCTATGATTGCGCCAATTTTACTGTTTGCGCTATGCGTATTTTTGGATTGGCGTGTGGCAGTGGTATTGCTGTGCTGTGTACCTTTGATACCTGTATCCATTGTTGCCGTGTCCAAATATGCAAAAAAGGTGTTTGCCAAATATTGGGGGCTGTATATGTCTATGGGTGACGGCTTTTTGGATAGCGTGCAAGGACTGAAAGAACTAAAAATTTTCAACGCAGACGGTAGTCAGCACATGCGTATGAACAGCAAGGCAGAACAATTTAGAAAAATCACTATGAAAGTGCTTGTTATGCAGTTAGCAAGTATTACCATTATGGACCTTGTTGCCTTTGCAGGTGCGGCGGCAGGCGTTGGCTTTGCTGTAGCAGATATGGCAAGCGGTACGCTTCAACCTTATGTAGCGTTGTTTTTGGTGTTGGTGGCGGTAGAATTTTTCTTGCCGCTGCGTGCGTTGGGCTCGGCATTTCACATAGCAATGAATGGCGCAAGTGCAGGCAAAAAAATACTTATGTTGTTGCAGACGTCCGAACAACAGTGGGGCGACAAAGTGGCAGACAGCAGCAAAATAGCTATCAACAATGTCACTTTTAGTTATGACGGACAGCGCACTGTGCTTAATAACGTCAATATGAATTTTGGCACAAAAGGTTTGTATGCAATAGTGGGACAGTCCGGCTGTGGCAAAAGTACTGTTGCCAATATGATAATGGGCGCATTGACGCCTCAACAAGGCAGTATCAATGTGGGCAACAACAATTTGTACGAGCTGAGTCGCGCTTCGTACTACAGTCAACTGTCTGTCGTGTCCTACAATACCTATATCTTCAACGACAGTGTGTGCAACAACTTTTTGCTTGCCAACCCGCAGTGCACAGAACAACAGATGTATGACGCACTGAAGCAAGTCAACATGTATGACGTAGTTGAACAAAAAGGCGGATTGGACTATGTAATAAGCGAAGACGCCAACAACTTGTCGGGCGGACAAAAACAACGTCTGGCACTTGCAATCAATCTGGTCGCCAACAAACAAATATATCTGTTGGACGAAGCCACAAGCAATATAGACGTGGAAAGTGAAGCAATCATTATGAACGCTGTGCGCAAGATGAGCAAGACAAAAAATATCATTGTCATTTCGCATAGGTTGGAAAATGTAGTGGACGCAGACAATATCTACTATATGGACAATGGCACAGTGGCAGAGCAAGGCACGCATATGCAACTGATGGACAAAAAAGGCGGATATTACAACCTGTACACCACGCAAAAGCAGTTGGAAAACGGCTACAAAGGAGAGCAACAATGAGCAACAAAACTAACAACACAAAGGTGCGCCGTAGCGGACTGAAAATAATGGCAAGATTGGTGGTGCTGTTGGGTAGCCTAGCATACATTATGTTGCTTGCCGTATTAAACGGTGTGTTGGGATACTTTTGCGCTATGGCAGTAAGCGTATTTGGTGCGCTTGCAGTAGCCAAAGCGGTGGGAGCAACTGTAGCATTGTCCTACGAGTGGATAATAGCTTTGGGCATAGCGTGCGGTGTGTTGCGTGGTGCTTTGAGATATTTAGAGCAGTATTCCAACCATTACATAGCCTTCCGATTGCTTGCGACCTTGCGTGATAAAATATTTGGTGCGCTGCGCATTTTGTGCCCTGCCAAGTTGGAAAGTCAACAAAAGGGCGATATCATAGCCATGATAACTGCCGATATAGAAATGTTGGAAGTGTTTTACGCACACACCTTGTCCCCTATATTGATAGCACTATTGACTACTACGGGTGTTGTGCTGTTTGTAGGTTTTGTGTCAAGTTGGTATTTGGCTTTGGTGGCTTTGGTGGCGCATCTGGTAATAGCAGTAGTTTTGCCACCTATCACAAGCAAACGTCTGTCCAAAGCAGGCGTGCAGTATCGTAGCGTGTTTGCACGCTTTAGTGCGTACTTTTTGGACAGTATCAAGGGTATTCGTGACATTACGCTTAACAATGCAGGAGATAAGCGCAGTGCTACAGTGGACCAATATTCGGAACAACTGTTGCGACACAACCATACAGTCAAACAACGCACTACACGTGCCTATGCACTTATGGAAGTGTGTGTAACGCTGTTTATATTGGCAACTGTTGCCGTGGGCATATTGTTGGTGTACAGCAATATGTTGTCTGTAGGGTATATGATAGTGGGTGTTACAACAGTAGTAGGCAGTTTTGGCGCAGTCATTGCCATATCCAACTTGCCGGGTAGTCTTACGCAGACTTTTGCAGCTGGGGATCGTGTACTCAACTTGCTTAGTGAACAACCGGCAGTAAGACCAATATCAGATGGCAAGGACATACAGTACAACGAGCTTATAGTACGTGACGTCAACTTTGCATATGACCACAATGCTCAAGTGTTGAAAGATATCTCTATGTATGCCAAGCAAGGCGAGATAGTGGGCATTGTAGGCGCGTCAGGCTGTGGCAAGTCCACTTTGCTCAAGCTGCTTATGCGCTTTTGGCAAAAGGATAGTGGCAACATACTGTACAACGATACAGATATCGACCAAGTCAACACAGACAGTCTGCTCAACAACGTAAGTATGGTAAGCCAAAGTACGTATCTGTTTGATGAGACGTTGGAATACAACTTGCGCATAGCCAACCCCAATTGCACGCAACAAGAGATGCAGAAGGTTGCGCAGATGGCGTCTGTAGATAAGTTTGTGGAGGCCTTGCCCGACGGCTACCAGACAATGGCAGGTATGTTGGGCGACAGACTGTCCGCAGGGGAAAAACAACGCATAGGGTTGGCACGAGCTTTTTTGCGCGGTAGTAGTCTTATACTGCTCGATGAACCTACAAGCAATGTGGACAGTATCAACGAGGGTATTATTTTGCAATCGCTTGTCAACCTCAAAGGCAAAAAGTGTATCATCTTGGTATCGCATAGAGAGTCTACAATGGCAATAGCCGACAGGGTGTACAGAGTGCACAACGGCAAATTGGAGGAAATAAAAAACAATGCAAACTAACGACAAGTGCGCACAACTTAACACTTGCACGTCTGCTCGTGACGCCAAAGCGGCAGTTGTTGCCACCAACACGCAACAAGACAGTGCCAACATAGAAGTGCTTGTCAGCCACATAACGGCAAATGCGGCAACAGCACACCCCTATGTTGCAAGCAGTACAGGGCGAGACAAATCGGCGTTCAGACGGTTTGGCATAAGTGACGTGGTATTTCTTGCCATTATGGCGGCGTGTATGTTGCTTAGCGGTGCAGTTATGCCGCTTATCACGCAAGTACCGCTGTTTGGTATTATTCAGCTGTGCTTGGGATTGCAGTTTTCCATATTCCCGGCAATAGGGCTTATGAAAGTGCGCAAAGTGGGGGCGTTGTGCTTTATGGCACTGTTCAGTGGTATAGTGTTGGTATTTATGTTTCCGCCTATGTTTGTATGTTTGCTTGCGTGTGCGGTGATATCCGAACTGTTTACCATTGTGTTGTTCAGAAATTACGGTAAAAACATTGCTTGTGCCTTTGCGTCTGCATTGTATATGCCGTTGACATTGCCCTTTTTGTATGTGTGGATAAGGTTTTTTTACACAGTTGAGGACAAAGCGCAGGCTGGTCAGGCAGTCAATGCCTATGTTGGCGGTGACGTGTGGATTGCTATAGGTATGAGCGTTGCCGTGCTTGCAGTGTGCGTATTGGGCGCAACTATAGGTGTAAAAATTGCAAAAGAACTAAAAAAAGCAGGAGTGATAAAGAAATGACCTTTTTCAGCGTCAAAAAACCGCTCAACCCTGCCATAGCTTTGGTGTGCGGAGTGTTTGTTGTGGTATTTGGATTGGTGGTGGCAACGCAACAGAACGCATGGTACTTTTTTGTTGTGTGCGCAGTAGTTATGCTGATATTCGGCTTTTGGCGTGCACTTGTCAAGGTGGGCATAGCGTTGGTAGTAATAGGCGGTATATTTGCCACAATCAGCTACTTTGCCAATGGCTCGTGGGTAGCAGCACGCACAATGATATATCGCTTTTGCGCTATTTTATTGGGTATGGTGGGCGGTATGAGCATACGCACTGTGGATATGACGCGTTGCTTCCAACAGATGCGTGTTGCACGTCACATCACGTTGGGTATGCTTATTGCAATGTCCTTTACGCCCACTTTGCGCACAGAGATTGCTCGTGTGCGTGAGGCAATGCGCACAAGGGGTGCAGGCGGTATATTGAATATACGCATACTGTATCGCGCATTGTTGTTGCCCTTTGTTATGCGCCTTGTCAACATATCCGATACGTTGGCACTCTCGGTAGAGACGCGCGGCTTTGTGATGGAACGCACACCTTTTGTGGTGTACCGACCGTCTTATGTAACAATATTTCACATTTTGTATATGTTAAGCATCGTAGGCGGTGCTTTGTTGGTAATACTGCTATGACAAACGCAACTTCTCAACTTAATTACCCTGCTATACACCTTAAGGGCGTAACATTTAGCTACAACGGCAAAGACAATATTTTGGAGGACGCGCATTTTTGCGCTCATTACGGACAGTTGACGCTAATTAGCGGTATGTCGGGCAAAGGCAAATCGACGTTGGTATCCATAATTGCAGGCATTATTCCCAATATTACCAAAGGCAAATTGCAAGGCGAAGTACTTGTGGACAACGTGGATATATCGGGGCAAAGCATAGGCAGTGTATGTCGCAAAGTGGGCATTGTGTTGCAAAATGCCGACCAACAGATAATCAACCGCATAGTAGAGGACGAGATAGCTTTTGGGTGTGAAAACTTGGCAATGGACAGAAGTGCTATGGACGACCAGATAAACACCGTATGCGCTTTGCTCAAGCTCGATAAAAAGGACGCAACTCACACTTTGTCTGGTGGACAAAAGCAACGGCTCATCACTGCGTCCACACTTGCCATGGGACAACGCATTGTCATTTTGGACGAACCGCTTGCCAACCTCGACAAAGAAAATGCCGTGTACTTGTTGCAACTATTGCGCAAGCTGTGCGATGTAGGTTACTGCATCATTATTGTAGAACACAGGTTGGATATGGTGTTACCTTATGCCGACGTTGTGTGGCAACTATCGCAAGGTAAAACTGCAGTGGTCAACAATACGCAACAATATTTGTATGACAATTGTGCCACCATACCCGATATTTGTACAACAAAACCCACAGAGCAGATATTGTTTGACTTGCAAAACGTCACTTATTCGGTAAAAGGTAAACAAATACTAAAGGATATCAACTGTACTATCCCCAAAGGGGCAAGAGTGGTATTGTTGGGCGAAAACGGCTGTGGCAAAACAACGCTTATGCGAGTTGTGGCAAGGCTCAACAAACCCACAACGGGCAACATTGTTACACAAAGTAGTGACAAAGTGTTTGTCAAACGCAAAGCAAGCAAAAAGTGGTTTAAGAAGGTAGGTATAGTGTACCAAAACCCCGATTACCAGTTGTTTATGCCCACAGTAAGGCAAGAAATAGAGTTTGGCGCAGTAAGCAAACAGTATGCTATGGACATTGCCCAACTGTTCAGACTATCACACTTGTTGGACAGACATCCGCAGTCACTTTCGCAAGGACAGAAGCGTAGATTGTCCATTGCCGCAGTAGTGGCAACACAGCCCGAAGTGCTGTTGTTGGACGAGCCAACAGTAGGGCAGGACTACAACGGTCTGTATCGCTTGGTGGATATTCTCAACACATTGCATCAACAGACAGGCAATACCATTGTTACCGTCACCCACGATGTGCGTTGCGCGCAAGCATTGTGCGACAAAGCATTGCTGATGGATAGTGGCAAAATAGTTGCAAGTGGCGACAAACAGCTTGTAAAGCAGTACTTTGAACAGCGTTTGCAAAACACAGCGCAAGCGTTGCAAGCTAAGTAAAAGCAGTGTTGTAACTGTTGTAAACAGTATCAAAGTCACCTATCAATAGTTGAAAAAAGGACTGAGGCGGATATAGTACCGTGCTCAGTCCTTATTTTTTACAACAAAGAGCATATACAGTTTTTTTTTGTAGTGTCCGTTGTTCAATGAGTGTATAGGTGTACAGTGTGATGTAGCGTATGTAAATGTTGGTTATCAATCAATTTGCAACGCAAAGCAACAACATGTTATTTGTTACCCAATGGATAAATTGTTACAAAGTAACTATTTTGTTGCGCATAACAATCTCTGTAGTATATAGTGGTACAAATTGTTGTGTGGTGCAAGTACTCACTCTTTGTAAAACTTATCCAACAAGTTTTCCAGTTCAATTCCCAACTCGTTGGGCTCGCCATTGTGTTGTAGTCCCTTGTTGGCAAAATAGTTAGAAATATTGTTGATTATACTTTCTGCTTGCTTTTCGGAACACTCCACATATACATTATTAAGGGTGCATCCGCATTTGTTCAACAATTCCAACTCTCGTTGGCTAACCTTTATGTTGCGCATAATAACTAATTACTCCTATTGTATTGTGTTTTTGGTGGTATTGACGGTGTCCTTTAGTATCATTACTTGGTCATACTGCGGCAAATACAAAATATTTATGTATCTGTCGGCATACTTTTTGAAAGAGGCTATGTATCCCATTGCCCCTCCAAATACTTTTATGTCGCTTTCTTTGTGATACTTTTTGCCGTTTAGTTCAAAAGTTGCTCGTATGCGTATGCCTTTGGGCAAAGTTGGCGCTTTGTATTGACCAATAGTGCAAGCGTATGCCATTAGCTTTACTGCATCGGCTAACCATATGTTAATCTGTCTTTTGTTGTTGCTGTTTTTGACAGTAAGATATACAGGCACAATCAATATTACAACAGACAGTATGTTTATTGCCTGTTATTGTTCGTTAATGGAACCTATTATTCTTATATTGTAATCAAAGTTTTCTTGTATCTTCTTTACTTGTTTATATGACAAATCAAGATAATGTCTGGGTGAAATACCTTCGTCTTCTGTATCAAATTGAAAACTATACATATTCAGCGTTTCCATTGGAAAAAGAAACTTGTACCAAGCGGGTTTTGTATAAATACATTCTAATATATTTTCTTTGCGTACTGACCATTTTAGTTTTTTCCACCTATATACTCTAAATTCCGCGTCAGTAACAATAATAGTTTTACAAAACAACATTGCTGTTAGTGTAATTATCCAAATACCTGCTATTACTGCTCCACCTATAGTTAATACTACTGTAAAATCCCGTGCCTCTTCAGCAAAGTATGTGAAGACTATGCCGAATGTGCAAGTAAATATTACACAACACGAAAAGAATATACCCACAGCAAAACTTGAATAAATAGCATTCTTTAATTTCAGTTCTTTTTTCACTTTAAGCCTTGCCTCCACGTAACGGTGTAATGTAAGCAATAACAGTCAGTTGCCATATCGCATTGCTAATACTTTTGTCAGTTGTGCACAACTACAAGATATTGTTCGTTTACCTTTTTGCAAAGCTCTGCAAATTGGAAAACCTTTTCAAACAAATCTTGGTTGTACTCCAAGTTGGCGCTATCTACTATTGTGCGTGTAGCCCACAAATCTTTGTATTTGTTGAGTACTACAACTTTATTGTTGTTAGTAAGCGACATATATTGCTGTTCAAACTCGCGCTTTATTATCCCAATCACTTCTCTATTGGGACAATGCGCTGTATCAGTAGCCAAGTTGCATTGTTCTATTATCTCTTTGGCAAGTCTTGTAAGAGTACTAAGCATTGTTTCCTCGTAACAATAATAGTAATATGTAGTGTGTACAGTTGTCCCACCAACAAAGCAACAGTATGTCTATTGCTGTGTGTTGTTACCTATTTGTGCAAATTTGTAGCGAGTTTAACTTGTTTTTTTCTTTATTTCAACTATTTTCTGTTTTTTTATTTAATTTAGTACATCTTCGTGCGTTGTAATCATTGGTCAGTTTTATAGTGCAACTCAACATAGCATGTATAACATTGCAACTTTGATATTCAATGCGTAAGACTTACTTATCGTTTGCTGTGTAATAAAAGCCGCACTCTTTCAGAAGTTGGCTAAATTTCTCATTGATTGCTTGGTTGGTGCACAATGAAGTAAATTGTTGGCGCACCTGTTTTGTTGCCACAAAAGATAGCGTATAATTGTGTTTACAACATTTGATTTTGAATAGAGGCAGCTCCAACGAATTTTTGAAAGGCCACGCCCTATGCGTGTGACAGCTAATGTCCGTTATATCTTGCCAATACCAACTTATCATTTTGCCGTGCTGTCGTTGACAGACTTTTTCGTTGTCAAACAATACGGGGCTTATCCAACCTGCTCTGACAGTTAGTACAAAAGATACAACAAGCCCAATAAGGAAAATAGTTGCCAAACAGGCAAACACAACAACAGTTGTTGTGCCCTTTGCTTCTATGTCTTGTGCACGGTCTATTGCCAAATATGCAAACAACGCACAACCGATAAACAATGCCCAATGCAACCCTACAAAAGCTGTAAGGTAAGAAAAAGTAGTGCAACGCTTGTTTTCGCTCATTGTATGCTCCATTTTAGTGCAATTTATATAATAAAATTATACAGAGTATGTGTATTTGTGTCAATGAACTTATATAAATATTGTAATGGATACAGCAAAAATGGTATTCTACAGTTTTTGTCGGGTATATAGACAAATTTTTAATGCGTAAGTAATGGTGCAAAACGTGAGTGTGATAGGATAAATTTATTTTATAGGTGTATACTTAAACACAATAACCCTTTTAAATTTTTTCCTCGTTATTTTGTCAAACATTAGTTCTCCTAATTGATATAGGTATAGCCTCAATAACCTACCCTTATCCCTAATACGCCGTCAGCCCCACATTTGTAGTGCAGCGATTGAGTAGTGTAAAAGGTTGTTTTTGCAAACTTAGCGATAAGGTTTGCATAATAAAATTATTATATGTACTACAAGTAGTAGTGTCAAGGGGAGTGCAAGGGGCGGTAATTGTTATTTGGTGGTATTGAAGTAATTATTTATTGTGAGTCGTAGCTCGTTGACGGTAATAGTCGCCCACTTTTGCTGCTAATTGGGGCAAAACTTCATCTTGCATTTTGTCATAGTCGTATTGCTGGTTAAGTTCTTCGCAGTCTTGTCCGTTGTTGTGTGTAGTAAGTGCTGTCACATACAACTTATACATATCGGCAGGCAACACTTGTTGAAACAACGTCTTTATTTGTTCCAAATCCCATTTTGAGTTTTCCGCATAGTCCCAAAACTGGTCAAAGCCTCCGTTGCACACTTCATTGTGGTAAGACATTGCAATATATGCGCCGTAAAGTGTGGGATTGTTGCGCATAGCGGTGTCATACTCACGGCAACTGTCACTGTACCAACCGACAAAAATATCGTAGTCAGCGTCCTTGTCTTTACTTGCCAAAAATTGTCTTGTATAGCCCGCTTGTACAATTCCAAACATACCCATACAGTCTTTGTGGTATTTTTTGCCAAAATATTCCTCAATCATATCGTTCAAAGAATACTTATTGTTAAACTGCACAAATTTCGTGTTCAAGTTTTGTAATTGTTCTTCACATGGAAAAGGCAGCAACTCGTTTTGCGAGATATTGTATTGTTGTTCCAAATCGAGCACTTGGTTGCATAGTTGTGTCAACGTTGTGTTGTTTATTTCCTTACAGCTGTCAATGAGGTAGTCTTTTAAGTGGTGTCTGTCGCCTAATGTACCATTGCGCAAAAAAGGCTTTATACCAACGCCGCACAAGTCGTCGTTCAATCTGGATAGAACATAATATGTTTTGACATAGGGCGCTAAATTTTCAATGCCGTATTTGTTAGCCCAATCAAATATATATTCTTTGTACTTTTGATAAATCAATATATGATCAGCATACTTTATCCATTGCAAACGATTAAGATTGTGTTTTTGCAGTTTTGCGTCTTGCTTTGCTTGCTTTCTTTTAATAGCTTGGTATATTTATCGTCAAACTTGTAAATCTTTTTGTCCGGCTTTTCCAGCGCTTTTTGGCAGGCTTCTGACCAGTCTTCTTCCTCGGATATTTTGTATTTCTTTTCTATTGCAAGTGCTTTTTTGCAAAGTCGGGTAAGTTTTCTGTTGCCAAAGCTTTTGCAACATTGTAGCAGGTAGGTTTGACATTCACGTCCGTCATAAAAGCGAGCATTGACAAAAAATTCATTGATACCTGTTTCGCACAAAGAGTCGTACAGCTCATACATGACATAGTAAGTTCGTAGGTAATCGGGCAAGTCGGAAAGTACGTTGATATTTGCCCAGTCAAGCAATTTTTGAAAATAATCTTCCTCAATCAAAACATCGTTAGCTGTTTGCAACAAAAATTGGCGTTCTTTTTCCCTGTTTATTTTGTCCAGCATTTTTAGGTTTTCTTCAATTTGTTTGTTGTTCCTCACTTCCTTCAAACTACTATATAAAGCAAAACCTATACCAAAGAAGAAAAGTAATATTGCAAATACGAGCAATACTATTGACTGTGTATCCATATAGACGCCCTCCTCTTGAAACCGTTACAACAAAATGATTATACATAAAAAAGTGATATTTTCAATACTGATTTTTAACAAAAACAAACAGATGTCAGAAAAAATATCAAACAATGTGTTTGGTAATAGTGTTATTGATTAAAACTAAAAATTGCAGACGCCAAAAATTGAGGCCTGCAAAATTTATACATTGCTATCTTGACTATTTTGAGCACAAAGCTGCTTGTTTTTTCGTGCAATTTTGAAAGTAATTTCGGTCATTACTATCATAAGTATTACAAAAATCAACAGGTAATAGGGCATAATGGCAAATCCAAGCAGTCTACCTAAAACGCCAAACAGTGGAGGGATAAAGGTTGTGCCTATGTACGCACTTGCCATTTGTATTCCAATTACAGCGGAAGAGTTTTCTGCCCCGAAGTTGTCGGGTGTTGCGTGAATAATGCTTGGATAAATGGGCGCACAGCCTAGTCCCATTATGCAAAAGGCAATGAGAGAAAAGACGGAATTTGTAATAGGCAACATCAGCATTATTGTCCCGCACAACAGTATAGACGTGCCTATCAATATCATGTTTCTGTCGCCTGCCTTGTTGCTGACAAAACCGCTCAAAAATCTGCCTACCGTCATACCTATGCAAAACAACGAAGCAAACTGTGCGGCTTTTTCCACAGTGAAACCTTTTACTTCTGTAAAGTATGTGCTTGCCCAAGACATTGCCGTAGCCTCAGCGGCACAGTATGCAAAAAATCCTATCAGCAAAAAAGGTACGCCTTTTATCTTCAAAGCACTGGCAATGCTGACGGTTTTGGTGGGTTGCGTGTCGGCGTTTTTTTTGCTTTTTCCACAAAGGCAGAGTAAAAAACAGCAACAAGCATATTCCTATCTGTACAAAACCGACAATGCGGTAACCATCGTTCCAAGTAGTGGTTGTGAGTGCGTAACTCATGACAAACGGGCTTATTATTGTGCCCACTCCCCAAAAGCAATGCAGCCAGCTCATGTGTCTGGACGAATAGTTCATAGCCACATAATTGTTGAGTGCGGCGTCTATTGCTCCGGCACCAAGTCCGTAGGGGATAGCAAATACAATCAGCATCCAAAATGCATTGGCAAAGGAAAAACCAAACAGTGCAACAGCTGTCAGCAATACGCTGAATGCCGTGACAATGTTGGTGCCGAGTTTGGTTGTCAACTTGTTGGATAACAGGCTGGATACTATTGTGCCTGCCGATATTACCATAGACACAATACCCATGTAGGATACGGGTACATTGAAGTCAGGGTAAATTGCCGGCCATGCCGAACCCAATAGCGAGTCGGGCAAACCGAGGCTGATAAAAGCAAGATAAATAATTGTAAGTAAAAGAGTATACATTTTTTTGACCACGCTCAAATTATATCCACGTTATGATACTATGTTGCGTATGCTATGTCAAGCGCGACCAAATATGAAAATGATGTTATTTGTGCATTGTGCTTTTGTAGCGTATAACAAAAGTGTAATATGGCTATTTTTGCCGATATTTGCCGTTTTTAACTTTGTTTGTTGCACAAATTTTCAGTATACGATGCTCCAAAAAACACTTATAGTAAATTGAGTTAATCAATTTACTAACTATTTATGTATACTTTCAAAACCTCTTCTATTCCAAATCTGTCCCACAATTTATGTATTATTGTTATGTGCCCAAATTGCCACTTATATTGTTTGTCCACTTCTTTAAGTTTTTCCAACAATTTATTTCTTGTGGGTTTGCCCAACAAGTTTTCTAATACCGACTGATTGCTGTCAAAAATCTTACCCACAGCTGTTTCCGTACAACTGTTTGTGTCATCAAACAAGTCAATTTGTGTTAGTTTTTCTTTTTCAAAATGAAGTCCTGCGCAGTTAACAAAATTTATTCCTGCCAAAACTATTTTGATAGTATAGTAGTTTTCGTTTACTGTATTGATATCTTTGAACTTGTCAAACAACTCTTTCTTCTGCAAATTCCAAGGCAATACAATTTTGGGGTTTTCAATAATCAATCCCTTTTCTATTGTCGATAAATAATCTACCATCAATCCAACCTCGCGTACCCGACTAATTAAATTACTTATAACAAATTATACAAAGGAAATAACAACAGTGTCAATACCTTTGCAACAATGTACTTGTGTAGTAGGTGCAATAGCAAGTGCGGTGTTGCTTGTTTTCAGTTGTGCGCTGTAGTCCACACGTAGTTTTTTCTGTTGATATTGACTTTGCATAATTTGTATGATAATATAAAGTTGCGAAACAATCCGTTATTTTTGCAAGTTGTGGCAAGGTGCAAAAGCAAGGAAATAGTGGTACTTTCATAAAAGTTATTTTTGCAAAACTACACATTTATTAACACAACTCTATGGCAACAAATACTATGCAACATACTTTTGATTGGAAAAAACAACTGCATCTTTTGTCCGAAACCCATCATTTAGTTGGCAGAGAAAATATATTATTGTTTGCACGCAGCTCTTTACCCAATGCGTTTTTTGTTAGGCAATTTACTCATATTGGTTTACAACCCTTTTGTCAAAAAAAATATTGGCGAGCTTTTGCACTTGTGTTGATTAGTAGAGGTATCAACAATGTTGCAGATGTTTACAATGAAATGTTAATGTGGCTACAGGATATCAACTGGCCTGGTAGTGTGGAGATGGCAAGTTTTGTTGCAGACAACTTTACACAGTTTAGGGAAATTATAAAGGACAGTTTGTTGCAAGCCATAAATACATCAGACGAGGCTTGGGCAAATGCGTTGTTGACCATTATTTATCGTAGCAACGGTTTGTCGGATAGCGAGATTAACTGTAAATTGCAAGCAATGGCACAGTTTTGGAGCAGTGAAGCTGACAAAAGCATACTGTACAGCATAGTAGAGCAGTTGAGCAAATAGCATAAGTGTATATATTCAATTTGTATGTTGAGCTGTTGAGTTGCAATTATGTAAAAATATATCACTCAATGTAAGAAGTAAGGACATTAGAATAGAAATATCAACAATGCAAAATGTTGTACAAAATACGCTTATTGACTACGGAAAGGGAAATTTACTATGGCTAAAAAACAGACTAAAGGTGAGGATTTTACATCCAATTTGTTGAATGCATTACAAAACGAGCATAACGAACTTTTTGCAAGAGCAAGGTCAATAGAGACTCGAGCAAGCATACTTATTTCTGTAATAGTGGCAGTGTTGCCTTTTTATATTCAGACATTGGATTGGGACAAAATTTATTTGGGCATAACGTCTGCTCCTGTCAATGTTGGTCAGGTGTTTGCACTTGTGTTTTTTATTTTGTCCATTATGACTATTTGTTATTGCTTGGTATTGTCCATATTGATAATCAACGTGCGCACTTACTATACTTTGCGTGTGCAAAACTTTGAAGGGTTTAATCTGAATGAATATTTGGCAATCAACACGACAACTAACCAAATGAACACTATGCTTATTTTGTCATATACGCAATGTGTAAGCAACAATACACCCATAGTGGAGCAAAAGGCAAAAAGATTTGTGGTTGTTGTGTTTGGTATCATTGCCTATGTGGTACTTGTCGGGTGTACTATTTTGTGCAATTTATTGTAAGGAGGATACTTATGACCATCAAAAATATAGATATTATCAAGGCGATTCAAAATACAGGTACTTTCCCAACAAAAAGCGGAGAAAGTAGCACGGATGATAACGATCTAATTGAGGGTAAACTCAATATGCTTGTTACCAAAGCTTGCGGTCATCATGCAGATACGCATATGAAATACCAGCGACAACGTGAGTTGTGTAATAGTTCAAAGCGTTCCAGACTGCTAAAACGTCCACGAGGCTTTGACAAAGACTAACATCAGATGATATGTGCTAAGTTCGGGCATGCGCGTTGCTGTTAGACAAACACGTACACAGGATTGTAAAAGTAGGTGTAGTTAAGTTGATTATATCTGTCTAATTTAAGGCAAAGTACGAGCACCTTGTTGGTGACAAGCAATTAGAATTGTGAGCAATATATGTAATATATTCAAAAGGAAAGTTATGCAAGAATACGTATTTCCCCAAGTACCCAAAGAACAATTTGTAAAAGAATTAAACAAATTACTCAAAGCCAATGGATACACTCGTGAAGGTCGCAGACAACACTGGACTAAGCAAATAGAAACCGGATTTGTACTTATCTTCGATGTACAAGGTTGTTGGGATTGTAAGGGAGATTATTATGTGCGAGCAGGTATTTCAATAGTAGGAGCATGCAAGTGGGATTGTTCTGATTATGGTCATTTCTATTGTCTGCTAACAGTCTATTCTACTGAACAAGTATATAATGACGCATTGAAGTATTTTGACGAATGGACAGATATAATGAAAGTAAGGAACCAGGTACAAGTCCTTAAAGAATGGAGAGATAGAAATCCCGCAAAATATTTGTGTACGTTGCCGGCAGGTGCCAAGTATGAAAAGCCTCCTTTTCCGGTGCCGGGACTCGAGGTTTACATATATGACTATGTCCTGTCTCCAAATATTTAGAAGACCGAAAGCAATTTTTAAAATAACTATTATACATTACACATAAGCGTGAAATTGGAAATTTTGAAAACATTATGTATTGTCAAAACAGCTTGTACGCAAATTAAAATAATTGTTTTTTAGATTAAACGAAAAACATAATAAAAAGCGTTAGCAAAGAAGTGACATTTGTCACTTTTTTTTGTTGAGCAAAACAATGTCTTTTTCTGCCATTATATGTTGACATTATTTTATATAAAACAACGCACAGCCAACTAAGCTAATACATAGTCAGCCGTGCGCGAGCACTGGCGTTCCCGTCGGGAGTCGAACCCGAAACGATGCCTTAGGAGTCACGATTTTTAACTAAAATATTGTAAATAACTCAAAATATCGTGCAAAATAAGCCCTAAAATGAGTATTTTTGCACGCAAAACAGCACTTGTTATTCAAAATTCACATTATTTTTCCTATTTCAAAATAACTTTTATATTAAAATTTATACTTTTTTTATACTTTTTAAAAGACAAAAAAACTTTTTAACTTAAAACTTTAGCTTAAGCCTTGCTGTCACAATCTAGTTGGAATAAACACGAAAATGTGATATGATAAGGCAATTTGTCCAAATAAACATTATAACAGCGAGATTTGTCGAGATATTCAATTTTTTGTGTTAATATTGACTATATATATTGGAATTGCTATAATGTATTAAATTAAAATAATAGGAGGAAATATGATTACAATAAAAAGCAAAAAATCAATTATCTTTGTTATCGTTGCTTTGAGTTTAGCCGTTATTTTTACGGTGTGGTATCTGTTTAGTACAGTTAACAAAGACAATGTAAACGTACGTGATATTGAATTAACTTATTCAACGATTGATAATCAATCTGTATTGGCAGAGTTTGAAAATGCAGAACTGAAACACGAAGGTGAGTTGACTACATTCACAGGAGAGCAAAAGATAAGCTCTGATTTGTTGAATGAAATAGACAATCTTAGTGTTGAAGAGTCTGAGCAATTGCAAGATGCGTCAATAAGCTATGAATTTACATACGATGCAGAAACAAATGTTGTAACCATTACAGCGTTGATGATTAATGAATTGGGATAAATAAGCATTGATAAACTAACAGGTGTCGCATTTTACGATGACGAAGGTAATATCGACGCTGTTATGAATGTAAATGGCGAAGGCATTTTGTTGAGTGAAATGAGAGATGCAGGATTGATACAAAATTGTGGATGGTTTAGCAATTTGCTAAAGACAGTAGCAACAGTAGTTGCTGTAGCAGCTGTAGTGGTTGCAGTTGTAGCAGTTTGTGCAGTTACATGCGGAGCAGCTACTCCTGCAGTAGTCGCTGCTGGTGTTGCTACTGCTTCAACTGTTTCTGCAGCCAGTGCATTGACCATAGCTGGATATGCAAGTATTACTGCGGCAATAGCGGCCGGTGTTGCAATAACTGTTGAAATGTGGGAAAAGGCATATCCTGGTATAGAAGTCACAATGCAAAACAATATTACGTATGCAAAATGGAATGATGATACGAAGGAAGCGATTACAGATATCACTGATTCAGAAAGAAAGAAGAAAGATCCTGAGATATATTTTCACGTAGTTAAATACAACAATGCTTCTGGCCCAATATTAGTTGATTTGACAAATCGGTATACTATTAATGCGATGGCTCTAAAAATGTCTACATTAGGATGGAGTTCACTAACAGAAAAATCAACAGATGCTTTAGAAGTAATAGTAAAAGCATTTAATGGTTTTGGTACATCATTGGACTTTAAGGGACTGCCTCATTATCACGCAACCCTGTCAAACAAATCACATATGAGCGTAAATGGATTTACAGTGCATTCATATTATTATTCTATTTGAGTGGAACGAACTATGAGCGATGTGCTATTTATAACAACAAACAAGCTAATAAAACAGCACGATCTTGTTAAAATAAAAAAAATATTTGATTTGAAAGAAAATGGGGAATATAGCTATTTCCGGTCTTTTGAAAATATTGAACAACAAAATTATTTTGGCAATGAAAATGTTGAATTTGGTTATTGGGGAAAATATGAAAACGCTAATGGATATACATATTATTTTGATTCTATGTTTATCCTTTTGCAACAGCCGTTGAATAATTTTCAAAATAATGAAAATTTTGATGAATTTGCTAATGTATTTTACACTGCAAAAAAAACGATTAGATATTTGATTGACAATGAGTATGAGATCAAAATGTTTATTAGTGGTGTGGAAACTGTACAATATTCTGAGTTGTCAGTAACAAAAAATATAAAATTTGAGCAAATTAATGCTGATACTAAATTAGATTATAGAACAATTTACAATATATATAAATAGTATAGATATACTGAATACT
Organism: uncultured Eubacteriales bacterium; assembly: GCA_949289125.1. Classification (GTDB taxonomy): domain Bacteria; phylum Bacillota; class Clostridia; order Christensenellales; family CAG-314; genus CASEME01. The sequence continues at coordinate 64,123 of CASEME010000020.1, read as the reverse complement.
GAAAAGCATACTATTTATATGTTATAAGTATACGTAATAATTATGAACTTAATAAGCTAGAAAATTGTTATACTTTACATGTAGGAGTTAGATGTCAAAAAGTAAAATAGGAATAATATTTGGAGTTATAGCCATTGTAGTGATTATAGCAATTGTATTATTTATTGCAAACATTAACAATAGTCCAACTGCAGAAAATATATACTATGACAATATAAATAGCATTGTGGAACTCAAGGCATCATCGAAAAGTATTGGGGAAAGCTTTGGTACTGCTGAATTCATAGATGAGCAAGGTACATTAGTAACTAATGCACATATTGTGACATATAAGCAGTTGGGTGTCGTGCATTTGTTTGAAGAATATGAAATACGCTTTGCCAATGAAGATGATTATAGAGAAGTTGAACTAATCAAATACAATGTAGAATTAGACATTGCAGTATTGAAGATTGCGGATGATACAATTCAAGTTAAACCACTTCAAATAGGTGATTCATCTACGTTAAGAAGTGGAAATACGGTATATGCGATAGGTAATACTATAAATTATGGACTTTCTATGTCCAAAGGGATAATAGGAATACCTTTATTAAACGTTACATATGATGGAGTAAAACGTGAAGTAATACAGTGTGACCTAACTATTGCAGAAGGCAATAGTGGCGGAGCATTACTAAATGAATATGGCTTGCTTATCGGTATTACTACATTTAGGACAAAAGATAATCTTGGCAATGTAGTTTATGGAATAGCATATTGTATACCGATTAATGTAGTAATTGATTATGTAAATGCACAAGCATAATTCATTTCGGCAAAATAGGCAAAATATAAATCAAAATTTAATAAAGCTGTCAAATTGTACTTCCGCTACATTAATATGATTTATTTTGTAACATTGTATGGTAACTAAATAATACAAAACAAGTGGTTGTCAATAACGACAGCCACTTGTTTTTTTGGCGTTCCCGTCGGGAGTCGAACCCGAAACGATGCCTTAGGAGGGCATTGTTATATCCATTTAACTACGGAAACAAATTTGGTAGTGTTGTATTGTTGGAACAAGTGAGTTGGCTTTGCATATTGACCAGTTGCTGTGTGTAACACGTTATATTATATAGAATCAGCCAAAAAAGTCAATATATATGTACTTGTGCAACAAAAAAATGCCCACAAAAGGGCAGCTTTGCAATAAGGTGGCAAAAACACTTGCAAAATCTTGTACAAAGTGATATAATTTTCCAGCTTGATAAAAGCAACCTTGCTACAGCCTAATGCTGTGGCCAAATAAGACCATAAGGAGGATATAAGTATGAACAGTTACGAACTTTTGTACATTATCGACAATTCCCTTACAGACGAAGCTAAAGAAGCTATTGTCAACAAGGTAAATGCGGTAGTTACGGACAACGGTGGTACTGTTGACAACGTGGACAAGTGGGGCGCTAAGAAATTGGCATATCCTATCAACTACAAGTCCGAAGGTTATTATGTGTTGGTCAACTTTACTTCCGAAGCAACTCTTCCTCAGGAAGTAGAACGTGTACTCAACATCACCGATGGCGTAATGCGTCACCTTGTAACAGTTAAGTAAGGACGGTACAAAGTATGAACAAAGTTTTTCTGATTGGTAATCTTACGGCAGATCCTATGGCGACCACGTTCGATTCGGGACACACCAACTGTCGCTTTACAATAGCCGTCAACAGATTTAACAGAAACAACGAGTCCAATGCCGCAGACTTTATCAGCATAGTTGCTTGGGACGCTTTGGCGCAAAACTGCGTTAAGTATCTTACCAAGGGCAGCAAAGTAGCGGTAGTGGGCAGTATTCAAACCGGCAGTTACGAAAAAGACGGAGTAAAACGTCAAACTGTAGACATCAGAGCTGACCAAGTGGAGTTTCTCAACCGTGCAGGCGGCTCGGGCAATCAGGGACAACAATCTAATCCCGTTCGTCGTGATTCGATAGACTCTTTGCAAGAGATAACCGATGACGGTGATGACGATATGCCCTTCTAATACAGTAATAAGGAGAATAAGATAATGGAAAATAAAGAGTTCAAAAAGCCTATGAGAAAACCTTCTCGCAGAAAGGTATGTACTTTTTGTTTGGAAAAGGCAGAAGGCATAGATTACAAAGACGTGGCTAAACTTCGCAAATTTTTGACCGAAAAAGGTAAAATTTTGCCCAGAAGAATGACCGGTCTTTGTGCAAAACACCAAAGAGAGCTTGCAGTTGCTGTAAAGCGTGCAAGACAAATGGCTCTTATTCCTTACGTTGCAGACTAATTGGTGCGGCGTGTAAGAATACAAAGTCTATTACAATCGGTAAACGATAAAATTATTTACACAAAGTTAACAGCGTTTGCGGGTTGATTGGCAGACGCTGTTTTATTTTTGTAGTAATATTGATACAAAAGATGTAATTAAGTAAAATATAGGTGGGGGCTTATATTATGTTGCAATATAAATACGATACGCAGTTGCTTATTGAAGGCAAGGACTTAGACGACCTTGAGATAAGCAAATACTTCAAAAAGAATTTTGACGGAGACTGCTTGTTGGCAGTAGGCGACGACGAATTGGTGAAGATTCACTTCCATACCAATGAACCTTGGTTGGTGTTGCAGTACTGTGCAACTTTGGGTGAAATATACGACATTGTAATAGAAGACATGGACAGACAGGCACGCGGCCTCAATGGCTAAGATGTGTCTCATGTGCTGTCAAAGTAGTTTACAAAGGGGGAAAACTTGCAACTACGACGTTGTAAGTTGTAAATTATGTCGGGGCAAACTCGCAAAGAAAAAAAATTGCGCAAAAAGCAAGAAACGGTAAAAATATCCGTTCAGCATAGACGCAAACAAAAAAAATATGTGTTGCCGTATGTTAAAAAATCGGACAACTTTACGCCCGAACAGCTAAAACCTGTTGTGCACAAAACGATAGTATTTGGTACTTTTGTATCTATAAGCATAATGACGACAATAGCCTTTATTGTGTTTATTGTGCTGTCTGTTGGATTGGGCATTGTGCTTGCAGACAATCGTCCGTTGGTTATATTTATATCGTTTGTACTGTGGCTAAGCGTAGTTGTGTTCTTTTTGCTGTCCTATTGGAAATTGGGGGAAATTTACCGATTGGTACGCAAATACAGACGGCAGGTGCAGACTGATGACGATACGGAGCAGGCGCAAGCTCATCAGCAACAGTAATTTGCTGTGTCAAGACATAGCTTTGCAAAATTTGTCTACAAAACATTATAACCGTAAAACTAAAGGGTGATGCAAGCACCCTTTTTCATTATCAAGAAAAAAACAAGCAATTTGGGCAACTGTTGCATATTGGTACGAGACAAACTGCAGTGTGTAGTCCGCTACATTCCAACCTATGAGGTAATTATTATGCAAATAAAAGATATTTTGAAACAGCACAACTTTCGTTTTAACAAACAGTTTGGGCAAAACTTTTTAACTGACGAGCAGTTGTTGGACGAGATTGTACAACTGTCCGGTATCACCAAAGAGGACGTTGTGTTGGAAATAGGCGCAGGCGCAGGCACATTGACGGGTAGTATTTGTCGTGCGGCAAAGCGAGTAGTCGCCTTTGAAATAGACCGCAATTTGCAAAGCATACTTGCAATAACTTTGGCAAATTACAACAACTGTGAAGTAGTGATGGCGGACGTGATGAAGCAAGAAGTATCTGCAATAGAAAAGCAATATACAGACAACAAACCATACAAAGTGGTAGCCAATATACCATATTATATAACTACGCCGCTTATTATGAAGTTTGTGGAAGGTAGTGACAAAGTTGCAAGTCTTACGCTTACAATTCAAAAGGAAGTGGCACAACGTCTTTGTGCTAAGGAAAACACAAAAGACTATGGTGCAATAACGGTGGCAGTGCAAGTAGTTGCAGACGTAAGCCTTATCAAGGTGCTCGACCGCACGTTGTTTTATCCTGTGCCCAATGTGGACAGTGCGGTTATCAATATCAAGATGAACAGAAACAAGCACAACATTGACGACATCAAGTTGTTTGGCAAAACAACGCGTTGCGCCTTTGCCATGCGCCGCAAAACGTTGGTCAACAACCTTGTTAACACTTTTGGTATTGATAGAGTTGTGGCAGAAAATATACTTGCAGATATAGATTTGCCGTCTAATATTCGCGGTGAGTCGTTGTCGGTGGAGAAGATGGTGGAGCTTAGCAATGTGCTTGCCTCCAAAAATATACGTTAATCTGTTGTGAAATAATATTGTGTTGCAATGATTGCAACGGTTAGCAACTACATAATGTGTCCAATCGCTGTCTCGATATACAGAGACAGCGTTTTTTTTTGTATAACAACAGTACTAAGCGGTAAAAATGGCTAAGTAATATATAAATGTACGGGCTGAGGGCTACAAAGCCAAATAGAACAAATTTTGACAAAAAATTTTTGAAAATTTTGCTGTATAGCAGTTGACATTTGAAATATATGTGCTATAATATTAGCAGTCAAAGGGAAAGAGTGCTAACAAATAAAACTTAAGTTTGCTAAACGCTTGTAAAACCTTTCTCAATACAGCATTATAGGAGATACCATTATGAAATACTACATCACTAAGAAAAACCGCGATTTGAGCGACCAATTTGATACACCGTATGATTTCTTCCGTTCTTTCTTTGGCAGTAACGGTAGCAAATGGATGCGTACCGACGTTAAGGAAACCGAGAAAGAATATGTTTTGGACATCGACCTGCCCGGTTTTGACAAAAAGGACATAAGCCTCAAATTGGAAAAAGGCAACCTTGTTGTTTCCGCTTGCAAAGAAGAGCAGGAAAATGAGCAAAGCAATTATATAGCAAGAGAGCGTAGCATGCAGTGCACACGTTCGTACTATCTTGGCGAAGTAGACGAGAAAAATGTTAAGGCAAAGTACAACAACGGCGTGTTGAGTGTTGTTGTGCCCAAACAGGCGCCCGAAGTCAACGAACACAAGATTGATATTGAATAATAACAACAGTACGCACAGAGTCGTACCAACACGGTACGGCTCTTTGTTGTATTACAATTAAGGAGCAAGTATGAAGAAGTTTAAGACAGAATCCAAAAAAGTTTTGGATATAATGATCAATTCTATATACACCAACAAAGAAATTTTTTTGAGAGAACTATTGAGCAATGCAAGTGACGCTATAGACAAATTGTACTACAAGAGTCTTACGGGTGGCATCAGCGGACTTACCCGAGAGGACTTTGCCATCAAAGTATCTTGCGACAAAGAGGCACGCACATTGACCATTGCCGACAACGGCATAGGCATGACCGCCAAAGAGTTGGAAGACAATCTTGGCACAATAGCAAAAAGTGGTTCGGAACAGTGGAAAACGGAAAACACCGACGCAAAAGAACAAAGTACAGAGGATATCGACATAATAGGCAGATTTGGCGTTGGTTTTTATTCTGCTTTTATGGTGGGAGATAAAGTAGAAGTGTATTCACGTAGTTTTGATGACGAAAAAGGCAATGTATGGACATCGGACGGTGTGGAAGGTTACAGCATTAAGAGCGCAGATTTGCCCGAAAGAGGTACCAAAATTGTCATTCATCTCAAGCCCGACATCGAGGAAGAGGACTACAGCAAGTTTGCCGACCAATACACTTTGCGCTCGCTTATCAAAAAATATTCGGACTATATACGCTATCCCATACAGTTGCTTGTTGAAGTTAAGGATTATGACGACAAGGGAGAAGTGAAGCAAACTAAGCAGGAGTGGCAGACTGTCAACAGCATGGTGCCGTTGTGGAGAAAGAGCAAGTCCGAAGTCACAAAAGAACAATATGACGAATTTTACAAAGAGACTTTTTACGACTTTGAACCGCCTCTTAAAGTAGTGCATACTTCGGCAGAAGGCGTGGTAGATTACAAAGCCTTGTTGTATATTCCTTCGCACGCACCTTACAACTATTACACCAAAAATTATGAAAAAGGTTTGAGGTTGTATTCGGACGGTGTGTTGATAACAGACAAGTGCGAGCAGTTGTTGCCCGATTACTACAGTTTTGTAAAAGGTCTTGTGGACAGCAAGTTGACGCTCAATATCTCGCGTGAGACCATTCAGCACGACAGAAGATTGAAGTTGATTGCTTCTAATATAGAGAAAAAGATTACTTCCGAATTGACCGACTTGTTGAACAAGGATAGAGAAAACTACGAAAAGTTTTTCCTCACGTTCGGTTTGCAACTCAAGTACGGTGTGTATGCCGATTGGGGTGCTAACAAGGACAAACTGAAGGATTTGCTTTTGTTCTACTCTCTTAGCAACAACAAACTGATAACGCTCAAAGATTATACAGACAGTATGAAAGAAGGTCAGGAGCATATCTATTATGCTTGCGGCAATACTGTAGAGGCTATCAAATGTCTGCCTCAATGCGACAAAGTGCTTGCAAAGGGCTATGACGTACTGTGTCTTACGGATGACGTGGACGAGTTTGCGTTGAAAATGTTGGACAAATACAACGACAAGCCTTTCCGTTCGGTATCGGCAGAGAGTGGCGAACAAACAGCAGAGTACTCCGAGCAAGATAAGCAGATGTTGCAATGGATAAAAGAAAGTCTCAAAGGTGAAGTTGTGGACGTTGTGGGCACTCAGCAACTTAGCAATCACCCTGTGTGCCTTACCACTAAGGGAGAAGTGTCTATTGAGATGGAAAAAGTGCTCAATAGCATGCCTCAGCAAACCAACAAGATAAAAGCCGACAAAGTGTTGGAAATCAACGTACAACACCCTGTATATGCAAAGTTGCAACAACTGTTTGTATCGGACAAAGACAAACTTCAAAAGTATGCCGATATTTTGTACAAATTGGCAAGGCTTATAGAAGGTTTGCCTGTCGACAATGTAGCCGAACTGTCCTCTGAAGTGTGCATGTTGCTTGCAGAATAAATTTTTTTGTGCACGCCCGTTAATAAAAAAAGCGGACGTGCATATTTTTGGTATTGACATAGTGTACTTTTATGGTAAAATATAATTAAGAACGACAAAAAGCAAAAGGGAGGTTTGGTATGCAAGAATATTGGGGCAGAGCCTGCGAAGTGGTAAGAGAGCGTTTTGGAGAGCGTCTTATCTATGCTATGGCAACACAGACAGAACAAGGCGTCAATATACGTTCGGTATACTCGTTTATGCACAATGACAAGATGTATGTTGTTACGCACAGCAATACCAATAAGGTGGCAGAAATTACACGCAATCCGCGTGTAGCCTTGGTGTACAAAGCGCAAAAACTGTACGGCGTAGCCAAAAATATCGGTCATCCCTTGCTTGAAGCCAATGCCGAACTGCGCAAAGTGGTGCGCCGTGAGCTTGCCGATGTGTATGTAGATATGGTAAATGAGGCAGATCCGACAGTGTGTATATTGGAAATAACGGTAAAAAGAGCGGTGGCTTATACCCAACTGCACAAATACGATATAGACTTTGAACACGAAACACTGTTGAGAGAGCGGCACTACGGACTATATTACAATTATTGATAACGACAACTACAAAGTAACAGAGAATACAAAAGCACACCTGCAAAACAGGTGTGCTTTTGTGTATATTTGGTAATGCTGATATTTGTGTATTGTGTTGTCTGCGACAACTCTATGTGATTGATGTTGGCAAAATTACTGTTGCCACAGCTTATTTGTATATACGGCAACTCCGTCCTTGATTGTTTGCATAACCTTAATTTGTGCTATTTTGCGGTCTGCAACAGTGGTAGGATCGTCGGACAATATTACCATGTCTGCTTTTTTGCCACGCAAAAGAGTGCCTTTTTTGTCATCTTCCTTCAATGCGTGTGCAGCATTGACAGTAACAGCGCGCAGGGCGTCTATAGGAGCAACCTTTTCAGCTTCATTAAGCACAATACCACCGTTTGTTGTGCGCAGTACTGCGTTTTGTACACAACTGAGTGGGCTGGAAGCTGTGTCGCCAATGTCACGGCACAACGAATATTTGATGTGCATATCTTGTGCAGACTTCAGCGGATAGCAGTTGCGGAAAAATTTGTTGCCTAACAAGTGCAAATCTATATCACCGTGACGCACAATGTCGTCAATAAAGAAGCACGGGCTAATGCGCAAGTGGTGCATTTTTTTGAGCAATGTCTGTTCCACAATGTGTGCATGCGCAAGTATAGGGCTCATACGGGCACGTCTGTATATGTTGGCGTCCAATTTGTCATAACACCACAACGCTTGTTTTACTGCCACATCGCCGTTTGCTTGTATGGCAAGTTGTGCACCGTATTTGCTTGCCGTCTGCATCACTTTTACAAGGCGTTGATTGCTAAGCAACTGTTTGCCGTTGTTTTGTTGGTCGTTGATATATCCATCGTTGACACGCGCGCTTTGGTGGTGTAGGTCTCCGTCAATAATAATGCCTATGCCTGCCAATCGGAAACCGTTATAATATTTGTCTATGCAGTTGTCAAAAGCCCTGCGAAAACCATCGTATGCGCTATATTCCACGTATGCTGCAACATCCATTTGCAACAGATGATTGTCTACAATTTGGCGCAATATAGACATATAGTCCTGAGTAAGTACGCAGTCTGTTGCGGTGGTGACACCGTTTTTGAGCAGTGTACGTTGCGCTATGCCTACAGCGTCCAATATATTTTGTTCGGAAGGCGATTGCACTGCGTGTGCCAATCGCATATATTCTTCTTGTACAACATAGCCGTTGTGAGCAGTAAGTGAACTGTCATTGTACAGCTGTTGTGCCAATTCGTACGCTTTGCTATTGAATATGCCCATACGGTTGTTGATATGCAGTATTACCACAGGGTTGTCGGGTGCTGCTTGGTCGAGCTCGGCAAGGGTGGGGAAAGACTGCTTTTGCATACGCATATTGTCAAAGTGGCGTACTATTACCCATTGGTCGGTAGTAAGATTGTTGTGTCGTACAAACTCTACTATTGCTTGCAACAAGTCGTCTGTCTGCCAATACTCTCTTGCGTCAATACTGAGGTAGCCATATACAATATCGTTAAAATGTGCGTGCGCTTCTACAAAAGAGGGCATCAAAGCACAGCCTTTGAGATTGACTGTGCGGTGTGTTTTGTTGACAAATTTTTTGGCAGCTTTGAGCGTACCTTCAAAGATAATTGTATCCTCTTCGGTCACAATAGCCTCGGTGTACATCTTTTTTGACATTGTAAGTATATTGCCGCCATAATACAAAGTTTGCATACTTTACCTCATCACAACTAAGATTATAGACGTAAGCATTGTTTATGTCAATTATGTTGACGAAAATTGGCAAAATTTGTAGCAATTTTTTTCATTATGGGTAGTATATACCGTGTAGCGCCCAAAGTCATATATTGCACATTTTTTTTATTATTCGGTTGACAATATTGTGCTGTTGCTGTATAATACTAAAGCACTTTGAAAGTGCAATATGCGTAAACGTTGTGTATACACACTTGTATGCGTAACGTCTACGGCTTATGCGCCATTAGCTCAATTGGATAGAGCGTTGGTCTACGGAACCAAAGGTTAGGGATTCGAGCTCCTTATGGCGCGCCAAAAAAAGGACTGCTGATGATCGGCAGTCCTTTTTTTGCTGCGCCGCTTCGTAAGGCGCGCCAAGTATGTTAGCAATTTACTGCTTGAGGATAATAAAGCAGGTCAGCTGATTATTGGCAGTCCTTTTTTTTTGCCGCGCCGCTTCGTAAGGCGCGCCAAGTAAATTAAGAATTTGCTGCTTGAGGATAAAAAGCAGGCAGCTGATTATTGGCAGTCCTTTTTTTGCCGCGCCGCTTCGTAAGGCGCGCCAAGTATGTTAGCAATTTACTACTTGAGGATAATAAAGCAGGTCAGCTGATTGTCGGCAGTCCTTTTTATCGCGCAGTGTTACTTCGTTTTTTAAGGTAAAACTACAATGTGTCTGTGTAAGAGAAACACAACTAACAGTTTGTATTTTCTTTTGCACGTTGTTTGGTAAGGCGCATAATACAGCTGACTGTTGTTTTATAACATTCAACAATAAAAAGCATACTTTGATATGTGATGTGTGGCTACTGTCCAAATAATATGTGCTTGTAATTAAGTGCACTTTGTGATATAGTAATAGCACTGAGGAAATTTTTATGACAAATCATAAGGTTATTTTGGGAGACAGTCGTAGCATGAAACAGATTAAAGATAAATCTGTTCAGCTGATAATTACCTCTCCCCCGTATTGGCAGTTAAAAGATTACGGTGACGACAACCAAATAGGTTTTAACGACAGTTACGAGGAATATATCAACAATCTTAATCTTGTTTGGCAAGAGTGTTATCGAGTACTTGCAGACGGATGTAGGCTTTGCATCAATATAGGAGATCAATTTGCGCGTTCGGTATATTACGGACGATACAAAGTTATTCCTATTCGTACCGAAATAATTCGGTTTTGCGAAACTTTGGGCATGGACTACATGGGTGCAATTATTTGGCAAAAGGCTACCACAATGAATACTTCGGGTGGCGGAGCAGTTATGGGTAGTTTTCCCTACCCGAGAAACGGTATATTGAAAATGGACTATGAGTTTATACTCATTTTCAAAAAATTGGGCAATGCGCCAAAGCCGACTGCAGAACAAAAGCAGAAATCGGAGCTGTCCAAACAAGAGTGGAATGAATATTTTGCTTCGCATTGGAACTTTAGTGGTGTTAGACAATCAGAACACCTTGCAATGTTTCCCGAAGAACTGCCCAAACGTTTAATTAAAATGTTTTCGTTTGTGGGAGAAACTGTACTCGATCCGTTTTTGGGAAGCGGAACTACTTCTTTTGCTGCAATCAATTTGCAACGCAACTCAATAGGTTATGAGATAAATGAAAAGTTTATACCGATAATCAGAGAAAAGTTGGGTAGCGTTAGCAGTGAACAAAATGCTGTTGTCACTTTTTCTAAGGTTATGGACAATACCTTTTCTTTGGACAAGTTGCCATACTTATTCAAAGATCCACACAAAATGGATAAAAAGGTTGATGTAAAAAAGCTGCAATTCGGATCAAAAATCGATAGCAATTCATCCCAAAAGACTGAGTTATACATCGTAAAACAAGTTGTTTCTCCCGAAAAGCTACTGTTAAATAACGGAAGGATAGTCCGTTTGTTGGGTATCAAAGAAAATGCCGAACATAAGCAACAAGCTATCGAATATCTGCAAAATAAATTCAAGGGACACAAAGTGTTTTTGAAGTATGATAGCTTGGGGGATAGCAGCGACAACGAGTCGGCGTGTTATGTGTATTTGGAAAACAAAACATTTGTCAACAATCATTTGTTGCGTACGGGTTTTGTGTCAATAGACACGACAATAGACTACAAATACAAACAAAAATTTTTGGAGAGTATTAGCAATGGCAAAGGAATGGATACTGAATACCGCAACTAACAGATTTCAACTCAATTTTAAGCGCAATGTGGGAGCAACTTCAGAAGCAATAAGAACGTGCGCGCCAAAAACATTGAAAGAATGGCAGGATTATTACTTTGCCAACGTGAGAAGTGAGCAACATATAGTTGAGTTGGGCAAAAAACTGTATGTAAAAATAACAGAGGTGCTTGTAGCAGAGATAGGTGAAATTACCGAGGAAGATTGCATCAATTACATAAAAGCACTTGTTATTGACCGTACATTTGACGGATATATGCGTGAGAAGAGTACTATATATGGACAGTTGCAGGATATACTAAAGGTAAAAATAGAACCGTCTTCGGACGAGTGGGATAGGCATTACAATGTCGATTTTTATATCAAAATTAACGATAAGTACATTGGATTGCAAATAAAGCCTGTATCAAAAGCGCCAAGTATATCTGAAATTTACAAGGAAAAATCTATACAACTCGAATCGCATGCTGAATTTACTAAAAAGTTTGGTGGCAAAGTATTTTATATTTATTCTTACAAGCAGGGAGATAAAAAAATTATTTCTAATACCGAAGTTATTGACGAGATTAAGGCAGAAATACAACGTCTTAGTGAAAATTAAAATACCAAGTACCAATATGCAATGTTACCATTGTGTATATGTGCTTAATTAGTAAATAAAGATATAAAAAGACTAATTTGTCTATGCAAATTAGTCTTTTTTGTTGGGAAAGTTTGTTTGTTGTGAGAGTGGTTTAAGCTGTTTGGGTGTTGGCAGTGGGTTGCGCTTGTTCTGTAAGCATCTTTACGTAGGCTTCGGCGTTGAGGCTTATCACTATAAAGGCAATTTCCATAAGTACTATTCCTACAAAAATACCGACAAGTGCGTTAGTCAAGATAGTCAGCACGAATATACAAGCTGCCGCCACAACAAAAATTATTGCATCGGTAAGGTAAAGTTTGAATATATTTTTTACATTGACTATTTTGCCAAATGGTACTTTTTTGTAAGCGTGCACAACATATGCTTCGAGCAGTGCTATAAAACCGTATAACAGTACGGAAAGTATAGTGGAAAAAATAATGCTCGGCTTCCATATGGACAAAAACCACAAGAAAAGCGCAACAATAGTGGCAGTAATAATGGCGTCCACAAGCGCATTGATCAAAAATTTCCATATAGAGCGTTTGGCTATATCTTTGCGAATAAGGCACTTTGTCAAAAAATATCCGCCAATAAACCCTAATACAGCAAAGGAAAGTACAATGGCAATATAGGTGGCCATCTCGTTGGAAAGCGTGTTGACCGAATTGGCAAACTGTTGGGTGTAGCCTTCTGTGTTTTCCACAAAAGAGCCGATATACTTTTCGAGCATTTGCATTATCCAGCCATTGCTCAGCATAGTTTTGAGTGCGTTGACGGGGTCTGTCCAATCGAGTGCTTTTACTGCGGCTACAGCACTGTCTTTGAGCACGTTGATATCTACAGAGGTGTCGCTCATAATTGTCTGCACATCACCTGCAAATACAGATAGCGAATTGAGCGTGCCAGGTATAAGTACGGAAAGTCCGAATATCAGCCCAAGCGCAATAGCGCCGAGCGGTGTAAAAAAATATTTGAGGTTTTTGAAAAAATTGATTATACCTTGTTTTATCATCTATGCTCTCCCATTAAGCAGTAGTTTAGCTTATTATAACACAACTGCGTAATAATATATCGTTTTTGTTGTAAAGTAGTCAATAGTTGGCGTTATTGTATTGAGTATTGCCAATAATTAGTGGATATTTGTGCAAATTTGGCAAATAATAGTTTTGCAATACAAAGCAATGTAGCGTAATGTGGCTACATTGCTTTTTTGGCTATGCTATTGATTTGTTGTATAAAGAAAATACAGGTTTGTCTACAAAGTTCACACCGCTTGTGTCAGAACGTTGGCAATCATCATAACGCTACCAAGTTCAATGGCTTTTGTTTGTGCAACGCATCATCCATTTTGTTGCGGTAAATTGTTGCGTGGTATGCTCAACATTTTGCAGTGCTTATTTTTTCTATTGCAAAATGAATACTATATATAGCTTTGCTGTACAATAGACAGGTTTGTATTCTATTGTTGAGGCGGTATGTAATCTTGCTGTTGAGGTGGTGTTGTCTGGTATGCTTGCGCCTTTTTGTAGTCGGCATACAGCATTACTGAGGCAACAACATCGGCAACAAATATAAAGTGCAGTACAAACATCAATGCCCAATCATGCCATTTGCGGTTGCCGTATTTAACTGAGTTATACATATAGCTGAGATTGTACGAAGAGGTGGCAATCATTGTGCCGTATGTCAACAGTACGCCAAATATCTCAGTAATCAATACATAAGGGGCAATAAACCATAAAAACAAACCTATGGATAACATGACGCCAAAAATAAAGTTTACTACAAAAAAGGGTACCAAGGTGAGTTTTGTAATCATAGTGATTTCAAAGGGGCATTGGTGTGCATCGTACTTTCTTATCAACGCCAAAATAAACATCACAAAACCCCAAATAGCACTCAATATCCCAAAGCCCATCCACAACCCCATTGTTGCAGTCATTGCAGGTGAGGTTTGCGAACCGGTGGTTTGTTCTACACTACCTACAATCATCATTGCAATAAGTGAAAATAAGGTAAGGTATAGCAACACTATGTAGGTAATCATCATCTTTTTCATAGTAAATGCTCCTCATATTGCTTTTTTGCACATTATATTACAAAACAGGCGACAAGTCAATACATACTTGTCGCCTGCAATACAGTCGGCTGTTGCGCAGTTAGTAGTGTGCAACAAAAAAGCTAATTTGTTAAATGTACAAAGTTATTCATTGTCGGTGTCTTGTTCAAAACGCTTTTTCAAATAGTTGTAGTAATTGCGGTTGGATTTGTCACCATTGTTGTCGCAAAACAAGCAGTAGGGCAAGCTGTCTGTTGCTTTGTGCTTAGCAACGCATTTGCAACATTGCGAGTGATTGGGGCAAGTGGTCTTTGAACAAGGGCAGTTGTTGACGTTGTTGCAACTCATTGTTGTCTCTCCTTTATAAGTGCTTCTATCTGTTGTACGGTAAGCAGTCTGCCTGTGGACACAACTTTGTCGTCAATTACAAGTGCGGGAGTGCTCATTACTCCGTAAGATACAATTTGTGACATATCTGCCACGTTTTGTACAGGTTCTTCAATACCGCAGTTTTTTGCCGCTTGTACGGCGTTGATGTGATTGAGTTTGGACTTTTTGCAACAGTTGCCCAGTGTTACTATTTTCATTTTGTATCTCCTATATAAACAAAAAATATATTGCGTTGAATATATAGCCAATAGCTATTATGCCTGCAGTGACAATAACTACAAACCATATCAGCAGTTTGGGTTTTATGGCTTTGGATAACATTATCATTGAGGGTAAGGACAGTGCAGTGACACTCATCATAAAGGACAGAATAGTTCCTAAGCCCACGCCCTTTGCAAACAACGCTTCGGCAACGGGTATTGTGCCAAATATGTCTGCATACATAGGCACGCCTACCACGCTTGCGATAAGTACGCTGTACCACTTGTCTTCGCCAAGCACAGCCTCAATCCATTGTTGAGGCACAAAGTTGTGTATAGATGCACCTATAGCTACGCCTACAAGTATATAAATCCATACTTTGCGCAAAGTGGATAACATTTGGTCTTTGGCATACACAGCACGGTCACGACGCGTCATATCGGGCTGGTCAATGTCGTTGATTGTGCCTTGCGTGATAAATTCGCGCACATTGTTGCCCACACCCGTTTTTTCGATAATAGTGCCGCCAATTACTGCGAGCAACAGACCTACCACAACATAGCTTATTGCTACAGGAATGCCGAACACGCTGACAAGCAGCAAAAATGCTCCCAAATCTACCAACGGGCTGGATATGAGAAAGCTAAAGGTTACGCCGCTCGACAAGCCTGCTCGGGTAAAACCCATAAACAGCGGTATGGACGAACAACTGCAAAATGGTGTAACGGTACCAAGCAACGCACCCATCATGTTGGCACCTATGCCGTGAAACCTGCTAAGTATCTTTTTGGTGCGTTCGGGCGGAAAGTAGCTTTGTATATAAGATACGGCAAAGATAAGTACGCACAGCAATACAATTATTTTGATTGTATCATACACAAAAAACTGTATAGCTTTGCCCCACGTAGAAGAGGCAAATTGTTGCCCAAATAATGCAGTCATTGCCATGCCGAGCAGTGTATCCAACCACTGCATACCAAGTATCTGTTTGGTGACGAAGTCGCCCAAAGCCACAATGCCGTTAGTGCCGTCTACTATTGCCGCAATACCTATGGCAACAGCGATGACGCCCACAAATATTGCCACACCAAGCAAAACTTTGCGTTTGGTAGACCACTTGGGTGCAGTTTGCGTGCCATCGTTGGAATGCTGTGTTTGCAGTTGCTGGGGCTCGTTGTTGGTAGTGTTGTTGTCGTTTTGCATTGTTATATCTCCATTATATAGATAGTTGTCTATGTGAAAGGCACAAAAAAATTATTGCCTGCGACATTTTGTGTCACCGAGAAAGGCAAGTAATTGATTGAGCGTTTGGCAGTTGATAGAGTAGTGCGTCCATTTCCAATCTTTGGTAGCATCAACAAGTCCGCAGTCGCACAGCACTTTCATATGATGTGACAGTGTAGGCTGAGTGATGTTGAGGTTTTCCAAAATTTTGCATGCACACAGTGTGCCGTTGCGCAATAGGTCAAATATTTGTAGTCTTGTCTGGTCTGACAATGCTTTGAGTACTGCTACCATATCATTGTTTTGCATAATCTTTATCCTCACATAGATATTTATCTATATTATATGTGCACAACTATCATTTGTCAACAGTATAACGACACAAAAAGTACTTTGTATGTATAATTGCGGCTTTGTAAGTTAAGAAAATGGAAGATTGTCAATTTTGCTGTCTATGGACGCACTTTGTGTCATTGCAAAAGTATGTAGGTTAAGCACAATTTTTGACTGTATAAGTATTTGCAAAAGCGGCGCAGTGTGGTACAATATTGTCATACAACTGCACAACGGAGGATAACGATGCGCAAGTCTTACTACAACAATGTAAGCATATATGATGTCAACAGCCTGCCTCGCTATGCGGCAGGTTTGCCTTTGGATAGTGAGGGCAATACAACTGCAATGTGTATTGACGGACAATGGCAGTTTTTTTTGGCAAAGACTCCACACAACATACCCAAAAATTATCAGCTGCCTCAAGCAGACTTGCGCGCATTTGGTACTATCAAAGTACCGTCCGAGTGGCAAATAGAAGGGCACGACACACCTATATATACCAATATACGTTACCCCAAGGCAATTTGCCGAACGCGTACGCATATAAAGCCTTCACAAAACACTGTGGGTTGCTATCGCACAGTGTTTAGTATAGACAGCGAACAAAAAGATAAGCGTGTGTTTATCAAATTGGACGGCGTCAATAGTGCGGCAGAAGTGTACATCAACGGCAATTTTGTGGGATACAGCGAAGATACTTTTTCTCCGCAGGAATATGAAATAACCAAGTTTGTAACAGAGGACGACAACGTGCTTGCCGTCAATGTGTACAGATACTGCACAGGCAGCTATTTGGAAGACCAAGATATGTGGCGTTTGTCCGGCATATTCCGCAGTGTGTATGTGGTGTACAAACCGCAAATAGAAGTTGCCGATGGCTTTAGTTACAGCAAGTTGAGCAAAGACTTTGATGCGGCAGAGTTTGTGACAAAACTCAATGTATCCAACCACACAAACAGTGTGGCAACTATGGACGCCGAAGTGCAACTTAGTTTGCAAGGTAAAGTTGTAGCAACTATCAATCAGCAAGTGATAGTTGGTTCGAGCAGTACTGCAGAAGCAGTGTTGTCTTGCAACGTGGACAATATAGAGCTGTGGTCGGACGAAACACCCAATTTGTACGACGTCACCGTCAAACTGTACAATAACGACCAATATGTAGACGGCAGAACGTGGCAGTTTGGTTTTCGCAAAATAGAGGTTTTGCCCAAGCAAGAGGATAGTGAGCCATGTATATTGCTCAACGGCAAAAAAATAAAGCTGTTTGGCGTCAATCGTCACGAGTTTCACCCCGAGTACGGCCACGCAGTACCTGCCTTGCTCAACGAACAAGATATATTGCTGTGCAAACGGAACAATATATCTGCAATCCGCACAAGTCACTATCCCGACAGTGACGCATTTTACCAACTGTGCGACAAATTGGGCGTACTAGTAGTGTCTGAGACCAATCTCGAGACGCACGGTATGGCACGCAGAATACCGGACAGCAAACAGATATGGAGCGAGCAGTGTGTGTATCGTGCGGTAAATATGGTCAACCGTCTAAAAAACCACCCCTGTATAGTGATGTGGTCGCTTGGCAACGAGGCAGGGTACGGAAGCACTTTTGCTAAGATGAAAGAGGCAATAAAAGCCATAGACAAAACACGTCTTATTCATTACCACCCCGACCAAAGCGGACAAGTGGGCGATGTGTTGAGCGGTATGTATATCAAGTTGGAAGACTTGCAGACCATTGTGGACAACAAGCCTTTTAGACACTGTGCGTCACTTTGGGCACTCAAAGGCACGCCCTACACATCGGAGATGTACAAAGATTTGCCCTTTATTCAGTGCGAATATGCGCACGCTATGGGCAATAGCCTTGGCAACTTTGCCGATTATTGGCAGATGTATCGCAACAACGACAGACTTTCGGGCGGCTTTATATGGGACTTTGCCGACCAAGCAATCAAACGTGAGGTGGAGGGCAAAACTCGTTGGTGTTACGGCGGAGATTTTGGCGACAAGCCCAACGACGGAAGATTTTGCTTTAACGGCATTGTGCGTGGCGACCGTTCGTTCAACCCTGCAATGTACGAAGTGCGTTATCAGTATCAGCACATTTGGGTACAGCGCGAGGACGACAGATTGGCTGTGTACAACGAGTACAACTTTACCGATTTGTCACAGTTTGACATGTTGTTAAGCTACGAAGCTGAAGGCGAAACATTGTACGAAAAGACAATGGAGCTAAAGGGTGCGCCGCGTACTACCACCTACTACAAGTTGCCTAAGCGCAAACTACCCGAAGACAAGGAAGTAGTGCTCAATATACGCTTTGTTACCAAACAGCCCCTTTCCTATTGTGATGCAGGGCATACGGTGGCTTACGAACAGATAGTGCTTGTGCCATACAAGTTTAATACGCCTGACCTCAACGGCGGCGTTAGCTACAAACAACGTGGCAACAATGTGGATATATGGAGCGACAGCACGTTGTACAGAGTGCGCAACGGTTGTCTTTCTTCGGTAATAATTGACGGCAAAGAGAGTCTTAGCGGTGCGCTTGCGCCCAACTTCTTTAGAGCAACAATAGACAATGACTCTATGCCTTTTGTGCCCGAGTGGCTTGCCGACCTTGTGTTGGGTACAAAACGCTATCTGCGTGGACAAAAAACGTTGCGTGCGGTAAAGACCACTGTACAAACAGAGGATAACGGCGTAGTAACAGTAACAGTGCGTTGGAAAATGAAGTATCTCAAAAACCTTGTTACCAAATATGCTTTTTCGTCCGACAACGTTGTACGCATAAGTATGCAAGTTACTGCTTGCAAGCCTCTGGAGCGGTACGGCTTTAGTATGCGCCTAAGAGAGCAAGTGGACGGAATTACGGTATACGGCAAAAGTTTGTGGGAAAACTACTGCGACCGTTGTTCTGCGGCAAAACTTTCAGTATGGAAGGGTAATGCCGAAGATATGATACACGATTACTTGTACCCGCAAGAAAACGGCAACCGTACAGAGGTAAGATACGCAAGCATAGGTGACCAAAACTGCGGTATAGAGATAAATGCGGTGGACAAAAGTTTTGAACTGTCTGTGCATCCCTATACTACCGAGATGTTGGACAAGGCAACTCACCTCGACCTATTGGGCAGGCAAAACGCTTTGACAGTCAACATAGACGGCAGACAGCGAGGTGTAGGTGGAGATGTGCCCGCCATTGCCTGCCTCAAACCGCAATACACAATACCTGCTAACGTTGAGCACGAGTTTTGTGTGGATATCAAATTTGTTGCAACTAACAAATAAAACAGTACCTGAGCAACAACTACAACAATGACGGAAAGGAAAATATGAGAGCAGACCTGCACATACACACCAATTATAGTTTTGACAGCAAAGCCACCGCGCAACAGTATATCGATATGGCAATACAGCGCGGAGTAAAAGTGTTGTGTTTTACCGACCACATAGAGGCCAATCAGCTGTTTAATACTTTCAACGACTTTCAGTTTGAGCGCCGTGCCAAAGAGTTTGGCGAGTTGAAACAAGAATACAAAGGACAAGTGCTTATTTTGTCGGGGGTAGAGTTTGGCGAGCCTCATCTGCACCCCAAAGAGTTGCAATTTGTCAATTCGTTGGGGTTGGATATGATAATAGGTTCGGTACATTATCCGCTCGATTACAATATGTTTGTCAAAAAAGACTGTTCGCGTAGAGAATACGAGCGCATATACGACAGCTTTGTGTACGATATGGTATCGGCAGGCGGTTTTGACGTGTTGGGGCATATTGACCTGCCCAAGCGATATCACGATGACTACGTGGAAGATATAGACCAACTGCGGCGCAGTATGGAGTTGTGCGTCCGACAAGGCATTGTGCCCGAGATAAATACATCGTCTTTGCGCAAAGGATTAGCGCACCCAATGCCTGCGTTGTCCCTTGTGGAGTACTACGCACAGCACGGTGGCAAGTATGTCACCGTCAACAGTGACAGTCATGCGGCTAATGACCTCAATACCGACTATGACGCAGTGACGTCCCAACTGCCAAGCGGTGTGCAATGTTGTTGCTTTGTCAATAGAAAAATTGTGCCCCTTAGTGAGCTGAAAATATAGTTTGCTGTAAGTCAATAAGTTGTGTGGCGGTAAAAAAGGATACATTGACAACATATAGCAAAGTACACACTTGTCGCACTATGCAAAGTACTATGCACAAATGGCTTTTGCACATTGTAATAACACAGATTGATTGACAAAAGATAAGCGGTGTAGTAATATAGGTAACGCGTGGAGACGTATCGAAGTGGTCATAACGAGCTTGACTCGAAATCAAGTTGTCGAGTTTTCGGCACGTGAGTTCGAATCTCACCGTCTCCGCCAAATTAAAAGCCTAAGTCGAATGTATCGACTTAGGTTTTTTTATACAATACACAACTTAGACATTGTAAAATATATATCAACTATCTATCCAAAGCTTAAAATAACTCATTGTAAAACATTATAAAATCTTGTATGAAATTACACCCAAAGGCACACAGTAGAAAGACAAAAAGGGGGCAGATTATGTCGTTTGTTTGTTGGTATTGCCACAATCTTGAATGTTAATGTTGTAATAAGTGTTGTTTGGTGTATTTTAGCAGTTTTGCAATGTTAGTTAGCTTAATTTACTATTTGTTTCTTCTTCACTTGCATATTTATTGACAAACTCTTTGTAACTAGTGGTTTTGCTTAGATTGTTTCACTTTACTTATTGCCTTGCATTTCTTTGTGGCGTGAGCTTGTCTCGGCGAGGCGAAGACGAGTCGACTTGTACCAAGACAAGCTCATGCCACAGTGCCAAAATGTATTTGCTACTTAAAATAAAATTTTCAGATGAATTAAGATTGTGGGGTGTACCCCAAAAGTTAAACACTTTTGGAGATACACATCATTGTCCATCATTGTCCTTTTATTTCCATTATTTTCTATTATACTTTGACTTATAAACATTTTTTTGTTATAATCAATAGTATAATACAAACTTTACGAGGTTGTTAAAGATGAATTTAGAATTACTAACAGTTGCACAAACCGCTTCTTATTTGCAGTTATCAGAGAAAACGATCCGAAGGTTAATCACTAATGGTATATTGCCAGCCTCTAAATTAGGTAATCGTTCTTTAAGAATACGCTTTTGTGATATAGAAGATTATATTAAATCAAAATCCAACAGGACAGTTATTGCATCTACTTTGCATACGCCTAAGAAATTTGGTGATAGCTCACCAAAATTAATATCATTGTTCGCTGGTTGCGGAGGCATGGATTATGGATTTAAAAAGGCAGGATTTAATATTGTTTGGGCTAATGATTTTGATTCAGATGCACAAGCTATTTATAAATTAAATCTGGGAGAAATTGATCCTAATAACATTCTGTCTGTAAACGAGGACGATATACCTAATGGCGATATATTGACTGCAGGTTTTCCATGTCAACCATTTTCAAATGCAGGAAATAGAAAGGGTGTTCATGATTCTCGCGGAATGCTTTATAAAGAGTGCCTGCGTATAATTAAGAAAAAGATGCCCAAAGTAATTGTTTTTGAAAATGTTAAAGGTCTTTTGTCAAGTAAATATATTGATGGTAGAAATCTTGCTGATGTTATTGTTGAAGATCTTTCTGTAATGAATGGGATTGGCTATAATGTGGTTTATCAATTGCTGAATGCAGCTGATTATGGTGTACCACAAAATCGACAAAGAGTATTGTTTGTTGGAGTAAGAAAGGATTTAAATAAAACTTTTATTTTTCCTGCAAAAATGAGTCGTGAAGGTCTAACATTAAAAAATATTTTGACAATTCCAGAAGATATAGACAATAATGTTGCATGGCCATTCTCACCACAGGCATTGGAAATGGTAAAATTTATCCCTGAGGGTGGCTCTTGGAAAGATGTTCCATATGAACATTTGGCTCCAAGATTTAAAAAAATACGAGATAATATGAAAAAATATCATTCACCAAAATTTTATCGTAGATTTTCTCGTGATGAGATTAGTGGAACGATAACTGCTTCTGCTCAGCCTGAGAACTGTGGAATTATCCATCCTACTGAAAATAGAAGATTTACTGTGCGCGAGGTTGCACGAATTCAGACATTTCCAGATTCTTATAAATTTATTACAGACACTACTCGCAATATAACTGCAATGTATAAAGTTATTGGTAATGCTGTTCCTGTGATATTGGCATATAATATAGCTTCTGCAATCATGGACCAAATTTTTTTAGAAGGAGAATCTATATTTTGAATACTGATAAAGCATATCTATTAGGTATAATCATTGGAGGTGGAATCTTCGGCAATGCCGAAGATGTATTTAGAATTAAACTTCCTTATAACAAATGGGGATCTTATATAGAAAATCCTCAAAGAGCCGGTCAGATAGCTAGAGATATTTTGATGAAAGTTGGTCAAATGTTTAGAGCTGTTTATAATTTATCTATTCAATATGAAACAACACCTAAAGGAACATGGACCATTTTGTGCGAAGGCGATACAACGGCTTTAAAAGAAGATTTTGCGCATTATGGCATTGAATGTGAGGGCGAACTACGAGGCAAAGCAGACATAACTCTTCTTATACAAGATTTAGTTGATGTAAATCTTAAAAGGAGATTTATTGCTGGTATTGCAGATACAATTGGCAGTATGGCAAAGACACATAGGAGATTTACAGATGAGCATCAAATTATTTCTTTTGAGATAAAAGGGTTTAATTATAAATTTGTGTGCAACTTATGTCATCTGCTTTATAGTATAAATTGCATTCCTGATCAAGTTATATGGAATCACCCAAATATTCATAGCACAAAAAATCCATTTTATGATACTTGGTGTAAAGGATTTAAATTAAGAATCTTACTGGATCAATATGCACAATTCGGTGCTTTTGCGTTCAGAACAAAGGCAGAAACATCGATTGAAAATCGAGCATTGCAACATCAAACGCATAAGGCAGAAATATGCGAGACGCGCTCTATGAATATATCACCCTCTACGATACATAAAGGCGAAAATGATGCTCGTTTACCAGAGATAATAAAAGGCGGACATTATTTGCATAATCGTCATTTTTGCGCGGTTTTAGGTTGCGAACATGCGCCTTATGACAAAATATGTGAATGCTTTGCTCGGGTGGGAGAATACATTAATCCATTTCCTATATTATGCAAGGAAACAACACAGCGAATTGAGAAAATAATAAACGAGACGACCCTGTATTCAGAACGAAATTATGAGACTTTTAATCTTCATGTTTCTGAGTTACTCAGTATTTATGAAAACAACAAATCAACATTAATGTATGGCAATAATAATTCATGTGGATATCCTATACTGGAAATCCTTCAAGGTGTGGCGTATGTCATCGCAAATAACGATGAACTAAACGGGACTCGAATTAAAGGGAATTATATTGATCTGATAAATAAGCATATTTTATCGAATGGTACTCTTACAGTTGAAATAAAACGCCCTGATTTGTTGACTCCGTTGATTATTAAAGGTATAGATAGGAGTGCTCTGGTAGGGCCTGTTAATCCTCGCGTGTATTCAAGACTCGTCTCTTTTTCATCAGAGAATGCATATAAAATGGTTGTTAGACCGATTACACTGGAGGACTTGCAAAATGATTAAGAAAAACGAAGTCTCTTATTATCCAGAAATACAACAATTTATCGAAGCACAGCTAAAAAGCAATTTTCGTTCTATATGCAATAGAGAATTAAGTGTTTTTTGGGGAATCGGTGAGTTAAAAGCAAAATTAAATCAAATAATTAACGATAATCCAGAAAAATGTTCTTGTGCCTCAAAATTTGTACAGAATGTTTGCCCCCTCAATCTTGATATTTTTGCATTGGTTACAGACGGCAATAAATTTCAAATATTAATTCTTGAAGTAAAATTAATGCCAAGTGTTGGTTTAAAAGAATGGTCACAACTTGTTGGATATTGTCTGGTATCTGGAGCAAAATATGGTTTGTTGCTTAATATCAATAATGGGGCAAGTACAAGACTTTCTCAAATTTTATCATCGGAAACCCATTTATCACATATAAAAACTATAGTGAATGAAAAAGTGTGTGAACACTGTCTTGGATTTATGAAGTGGGATGCCATAACGCAAAGCTTTGAATATAGCAATCTGGGTTTGATAAAATCTCTTTCTGATTTATCGGAAAGACTAGCGATCGAGTTTTCGCAATAACTTGTTCGATTTACGTCAAAGGCTCTCCGCCATAGCGTGGCTTGCTTAGTAAGTCACAGTGATAGAAAAAGACACCCTCAACAGGGTGTCTTTTTTGTTGCTTTATAGTGGCAGTGTGCAAAATTATGTTTGTTAATAATTGTGGGCAGGTGGTTGCAGTGGTGGTAATTGTGACAACGGCAATTTATCAAGGGTGCGGAAAATTATTTGCCTACTATCTTGTCGGCAAATAGACTTTCAAATTGTTGGATAGTGCCTTCTATTATTGCATCTTTTTGGCAAAGTATATTGCGCTGTTTGGGAAATTTGAAAACAATATAGTAGCATCCGTGGGCGCCAATTATCTTTTTGACGTCCTTTTGCACTTTGACACATCTTGCTCGTTGAACTGTGCAAAGATATCTCCGTTGACGTTGACGCTGACTTTGTAGGGCAACATACTATCATAAGTTTTTTGTTGGTTGAATTTGAGTATATTGATGGGGATAGCGACATTAAACAAAACTAAAATACCTATAAAAACGGTAAGTATCCACATGTCGTATATTATTGCCAATGCAATTATTACTGCCGTAAAAATTATGGTGGTGATGAGGGTGCTTATTAGTGCACCTTTGGCAAGTATTTTGAGCAAATACTGTTTACTGCTTTGCGAATATTCGCCACTGAATATAATCACGTCTTTGTCGCCCCCTATTTGTGCTATTGTCAACACAATTTTATTGCTGTTGAATACTCAATATTGCAACAGTATGCTACAACAAATAATTGCTACAAGCATACGCTGTAATGTCTATCAACACTCTTTTACAATAAGTACTTCGTCATATCGAGGCGAATACAAAATGACAACATCTTTGTCGGCGTACTTTGTAAACGTGCCAAGGTATCCGCTTTGTCCGCCAAATACTTTTGCCGTGCTCACTTTGGAAAGCGCTTTGTCGTCCAATTTGAACGTTACTTTGATTTTGACTGCTTTGGGTTGCATGCCTGCCATTATTTGGTCTACTTTTTTGCAATGTGCTTGCAACTGTATTGCATCTTCTAACCATATAGTTACGGTTTTTTTTATCTTTGTGTCTTTTACCTTTACATACACCAAAACACAAAAGAAACTAACAAAAATAATGTTGCCTGTAATCAGTGCATACAACAGTTGGTTGTCGCTGATAATTTGTGGGAAAAAGAAAAGCGCAATAGTAATTGTCGGAAACAACAAACTTACCGCCATACCTAAGTACAGTGTAACAAAGTGTTTTTTGTGCAACAGTTGTCCCAAACTTAAGGATACATCTATGTTGTTTACTTTCATTGTCAGTGTCCCCCCTTTGTCAACAACGTTGATAGGCATGTCGTTGCGGTGTGTGGTGCGTAATGTTAGTGTGGCACACCTTGCCTTTGCAAACAGTTTGCTATTTGTTGCACTTTTATATGTCAGCATTATACTAAATGAGGTGTGTAGTTGTCAATGCACCTATGTAGCTTTGCAACAAGTGTAAGGTGGCACGTAGTTGTGTTACAGTCAATACGATGCTTGCAATAGAGTGCATGTGCAACAGTCGTTCAAATGATAAAGTTGATGCTACAGCAACAATGTTTTTTGCATAAGTTTTGCCGTATTTCTGTTGAAGTAATAGACAGGTTGTTGTATGATAATAATAGTAATAAGGAGGTAATGGATATGAAATTTGTAGTACACGAAGACTGCATAGGTTGCAACTTGTGTGCGCTTACTTGTCCAGAGGTGTTTTCTATGAACGACAACGAGAAAGCGCAAGCTATAGAGGGAGAAGTAGCATCCGAACACCAACAAAAGGCTATAAAGGCAATGCAACAGTGCCCTGTTGCGGCAATAGAACGCACCGAGTAAAAAAACACGTGCGTTTGTCAACAAGTAGTGTAGACAATAACAAATTGTACAATGTGGATACTACACTTAACACTTACAGTTTGAGTAAGGCGACAACTTGCTAACAGAGTTGTTGCCTTTTTGGGTGGACTGCTGCTACCCCGTAATTGCATGCTCACACACTCAATACTATTTAGCAATGCTGCTTGCAATATTGGCTATAGTTTACTCAATAAGGCATTTGTTGTGCGACTATTGACTTTGAAGCGATGCAGTCTTATAATATAGTCGATTAACACAAGGAGATGTAATTATGGAAAAATTCAAAGATTTGCGAATTGTAGACAACTTTTATCAGACTTCGGCGTTCTTTCCTATGCCTACTATATTGATAGGCACAGTGTCCCCCGATGGACAGACCAATCTCGGCGCATATTCGTTGTGTTTTCCCTACTACATAGCTGGCAAAGACTACTACGCAATGTTGCTTGAAACACGCAACAGCTCCAATACGGCACAAAACCTGTTGCGCACCAAAAAGGCGCCGCTCAACTTTATTACAGATAGCCGAAAGTATTACAAAGAGGCAGTGCGTTTGGGCTTCCCCGGTGAAACTACCGCGGAAAAAATGAAAGACTGCATATTTACCTTGTCCGACAGCACGTTGGGCAAAGACAGACCGCAAATTGTGGACGAAGCATATCAGGTGTTTGAGTGCACTTGGGACGACAGCCTGGAAGACGCATACAAAGACAAGGCAGGTTGTCTTGAGGGTTACGAGCCGCCTTATCGCAACTTCAACGGTATTACCAGTAAGTTTGGCGCACACTTTATACTTAAAATTGACAAAATATGGATGAAAGAAAAACAGTATGACGCAATAGTCAACGGCGTCAAGGCAAGTGCTTTTCCTGCTGTGCCTGTGGACTACGGATACCGTGACAGTACCAACTTTTGGTATACCAAATTTAAGCGTCCTATAGCCGAAAAGATACAGGCAAAGGAAGGCGACGTAATATCCGTCATTTATGCAGCCGAGCGCATCGATCCCAACGTAAAATTTACTAAGGAAGCATGTGCAAAGCTCACCAAAATACCGCGCATATTCCTCAAAGCCGCTTTGACGCAGATGGTAAACATTGCTAAGCAGGAAGGCATAACTTTGATTGACGAGCAAGCACTTGGTGTTATCAACGACAAGCGTCGCAGTGAGAAGAAAAAGTAAACGGATAGCTAATTGTTGCCAACTTGTGTGCATCAACAGCTAAGTTGGTGCAACAATGTGGGTGTTTGCTGATAAATAATTTGTAAATTGAGGTACAAAAAAACAACAACGAGTTGGACGCATTGGGTTCAACTCGTTGTGTTGTTGTATATAGTATTGTAGTTGAAGTATCAAAGTTAATATGTGTTTGTCAGTCACGCAGTGTCAATATACTAATTAAAGCGGTTGTACTGTTAGTGTGATATTTTGTCCTATTAGTGTAAATGTGAGCATTCCGTCAACATAGGATGCATTTGCCGTTACTACTTCGTTGAGGTCAAAAAACTGAATATTGCTGCCGCTTCCCGAATTTTCAATATATACGGTTACATTGTAAGCGTGTCCGACCACATACTTAATGGGCACTGCTACTGTTGCTTTGTCTGCAACAATATTGACTGTATTGCTTGTTGTGCCGTATTGATAGTCACTGTCCGATATAGATATATTGATGTTTTGGTAGTCGTCAAATATGTTGGACAAGTCAATGGTCACTGTTTCCTCCCAAGTAGTTACTTCTACTTCGCCATAGTTGACCACTTCAATTTTTTTGATAATAGTAGCGTCTATTGACGGTGTTGTGCCGCTTACAGCGTGCAGTGCAATGTAGGCAGTGCCTGTGGATACTTTGCCCAATGCTATTTCAAAAGAGCCATAGTCGCAAAATCCGTTGGCTGTATCCACCGTGTGCAGATAGGGTGTAGATAGTGCCTCTTGCGGTATGATGTCGGGGTTGAGTGAAGTAACAACTACTTCGCCGCCGTTTTTGACGTTTCGATACTCGGCAAAATCAAAGTACACAATCTGCCTTGCCCAAGACTCATCACCTTGTTGAGCTTTGGCAATTTGCGACGGTGTGTTGCTTCGCCAGCTAAGTACGTCGTCCGTCAGTACTTCTGTCTGAACATAGCCTGTTGTGACAGTTACTGTGACGTTGGCAGAGGGCATTACAAAAGTATATTTGCTGTTAGTACCTACTGTACACAATGTATCGTTGGCTTTGACCGACTCAATGTTGGTAATGGCGTCTGTTGCTTTGACAGTAAGTGTTACTGTTTCCCCTTCCTTGGCTTGTTCAGGGGCTTGTATTGTGTAATTGGTGCCATTAGTTGCAGTAATGGTGTAAGTCTGTTTTTCCGTTGTGGGTGGGGTATTGTTGTTGCATGCAACCAGTAAAGTCATTGACACACAAATGCAAACAAGTATTGAAAATATAGCAAGTAGTTTTTTCATAGCAACCTCCTTTATTCAAATTGTAGCACAAACATTGCAAATTATCAATAGCAGTCAGTACTGTGGCAATAATTGTATTGAAATGCGCAAAAAAGCAACAGCAATGCTATGTTTCATACCATTGCAAAAAAATGCAATTTGGGGTTACTGTTAAATATTGTAGAAAAAACAGACTGAACAATTTTATTCAGTCTGTTTATATTTGCTTTTAATCTGATTTATATTGGCGTGACAAGTTTGTAACAATACGTTTTGTAATCAGTTGGAACGTATTGTTTCTACAGGCTTTTTGCGCGAAGCATTGTAGACGGGTAAAAATGTTGCGACAAAGGCAGTCAGTATTGCAATACCTACTACCATTGCTATTGTCACCCAATTAAACACAAACAGCGACAGGCTGGTACCTACTCTGCCCGAAAGTGTACCGTTGATTGTTGCAGACAGTACCGCAGTTGCAATAAGTGATGCGACTGTGCATATGGCAACAAGAATTGCCGATTCGGAGAAGAATATTCTGAATACGTCTGTGCCTCGTGCGCCTACTGCTCTTAGTATACCTATTTCACGCTTTTTGTTGGCAACTGATAACGATATAAAGTTGAATAGCAGTAGCATTGCAAGTATGGCAAGTCCTATGCCCAAGTACAAGAATACACCGGAAAACAATTCCATAGCGTATGTTATCAAACTTATTTGGTCAATCAGACTGTTGGAATATTGATATGTCGAGTGGTCGTGTGGCGTTGTTGTATCTTTGAGCAATGCTTGCAACTGTTCTCCGCTCTTGCCGTCAATGTTTATAAACGCCCCCTGATAAATAGTGGAAGACATTTCGGACGGGTTGTAGTCTGTGCTGTATTCGGTAACGCTGCAACCCAAATTGACCGAATTTGTTTTTAGTGAGTCATAGTCGTTTTTGTTGAGCAATGATACATAACTGTTTGTAAAGCCTCCAACATTGAAAGTGATATTGTTGATAGTGACATTGGGTGCAAAGCCGTTGCCGTAAGTGTTGATAAACTGCATTATTGTACTGATATCACTGTCAAACTCAGCGTAGTCTATGTTATAGTGCTGATAAAATCTGTTGAGTGCATCAGTTGCGGCACCTTTTTGCTTAGTTGCCTCTTGGTCGTCTGGGCTTACAGTAATTGCGTTCAACTTGTCAGAAACAATGTTCATATATGTGTTGTAATGCAACGTGATGTTGTTGAGCGGTATCTCGCCCTTTACCTTCTGACCATTGTTGTAATATGTAGCACTTTGTGCTACGACAAATTGGTTGGACGTAAAGTCGTAGCTATTGCCGTTGTATTGTATGGTGGGCATATTGTCGGAAAAATATATGTCCATCTGTTGTGTGTGTTGTACGTCGTCCTTATTGAGCCCGTCTATATGTTGGCTTAGCTGTTGATAAGTATTGCTGTTGATTGCTATGTATGCGTAAAAATCGTTGGATAGAGCAGTGTTCCACTCGTATGCAAGTTGCGTGTTCATATCCACATTGTACTTGCTGTCAATGGTCTGTTGCTCGTACACTCCGCTTACTTTGTAATAGGTGCCAAATATGCTAAGTACAATGTTATCTACGCTGTTGTTTGCAACAACTATTACTCTGTTGTCGCTATCGTACAAAGTACCTGTCTTTATACAGTCGTACAGATAGCGTGATATGGCTATCTCGTTGTCCTGTGGTGCAGTGTCTATAGTATATTGAATACTGTCACCGTCTATTATGCCATAAACAGAATTTGTATAAAATGTCTGATTGCTTTTTACCGTGAGGTTGCTTATCTGTATGGACGAACTGCGTTTGGCGGACATATATACAGGAATAACATTGTACTTTGCCTTAAGTGCGTCAATGTCCGCAGTTGTAAGATTGGTGGCTTTGTTGGATATCGAGCTATATGTTTCGTCTGGGTAATAGTTAGTAACCGTCTGCTCGTATGTCTTGGCAACAGCAAGATACTGTGCGTTGGACTGTGCCAAACTGTATGCGTTGACTTTGACAGCGTCAAAAAACATCACGCAGGAAAACAGACCAAACATTACAAAGGACAGTATGGACAGTAGCACGGTAAAGGTAAAGCGCACAGGCTTTGCTTTGATGTTGCTTGCGCCTATTCACAGTGCGTGCCTCAGCGGTAGCTTGGAACGCACAAACTTGCTTTCTTCCGATGTGTATTGCCGCTGTTGAGGCTGGTTAGCAATGGGCACGAAGTTGTCTTGCGAGTTGTCGTCATTTATTTTGATAAGTTTTTTGATGTTGGTATTGTCCTTGCTGTTGCGACAAATAAGTATATCTTGCTGTGACTGCGACAAAAAGCCGTTGATTGCCTTGAGGTCTGCCGTTGTCAGCGATTTGCCGCTTGGTATAAGCAGTGTATCGTCGCCTACTATGTTATAGTTGGCACTTGCTTTGGTAGCAGGAGTGCTGTTTTTGGTGACGTCGCTAATTACTTTGCCGTCTTGCAGTTCTATTATGCGGTCGGCGTACATCTCGGCAAATTCTCTGTCGTGCGATACCACAATTATCAGTTTGTCTTTGGAAAGCTCCTTGAGAGTGTCAAACACTTGCTTACCCGTGTTGCTGTCCAATGCGCCTGTCGGTTCGTCCGCCATTATTACGTCGGGGCTTTTGACCAAGGCACGTGCAATAGCCACTCTTTGCTTTTGTCCGCCCGAAAGTGTATTGGGCTTGCGTTTGGCAAAGTTTTGCAACTGTACTTGGCTGAGCAAACTGTCTATAAGCGCTTTGTCTTTGGGCTTGCCTTGCAGTTCCAACGCAAGAGCAATGTTGTCTTCTACAGAAAATTCGTTGAGAATATTGTATTCCTGAAAGATAAAGCCCACAAAAGTGTTGCGATAGCTGTCAAAGTCTTCTGCAGAAAAATCTTTGCTCGAGCGTCCTTTATTATTATTTCGCCTTGTGTTGGTGCGTCCAATCCGCCGCACACGTAGAGCAAGGTGGATTTGCCACTGCCCGACTTGCCCAACAAAATACCATACCTTTTTCGAGAAAGGCAAGAGAAACGTTGTCAAGCGCACGTACCTGCACGCCCGAGCGCATATTGTATATTTTGGTTAAGTTTTTTACTTCGAGCATAGTTGTTCTCCTAAAGTTTTGTACATTATACACAAAGTACTGTCGCTTGTCTATACTATTTTGCAAAATGTGTTTCTTTTTGTGACTTGGTGCACAGTGTGGCGCAAGCTAAGTTATCTAATTTGGCACAGTACCTGCAAATGTATTTCAATGTGTGTTAGAGTGATATTGCAGATAATGTTTGACTAAAACAAAATAAGGAGGTATATGCAAAACTTTATAATAACGGGCGAACTGAGGCAAGACAAAACGCTTGTTTTGTCGCAAGATACAGCAGTGTCGCAGGGCGAGCATCTTACTACCACATTGCAGATTGCCATACCCACTGAGTATTCGGGGCACAAGTTTATGCTGCAGTTTGCCTGTCCCAACGGCTTTTGCTACAGCACACCTTTGCTTGCGCCTGTTACTCAAGAGGATAGCACTTACGTGGTATACCCGTTGGAAAGCTACATTTTGCGATACAGTGGCGTTATAAAAGTGCAGGTAGAAGTGCGTGCAATGGACAGCGAGCTGACCTTGTGGAAAAGCACAATAGACGCCAATAGCACAATCACTGTTGCGCCATGTGCAGACGCTCGTTTGCAAAACAATGCACGTAGGGATTTTTTTGCCAATGCTTTGGCAACAATGGAAGTTATGCGCGCAGACAAACAGTACAACGAGGACACCCGCCAATACGCGCAAGAAGTGTCTATGAAGTGCGACCAATTTGTGGAAGATTATCAGCAAAAGCTTGACAGCGGTCAACTTACAGGTCCGCAAGGCGCAACTATCACATCAATGGTGGAGACAGGCAAAGACAGCGATGGCAACAGTATCTACACAGTGTCTATGTCGGACGGACAACAGTTTCAGTTTGTTGTCAAAGCAGGCAAACAAGGCGAAAAGGGAGACAAAGGCGACAAGGGTGATATCGGTCTTACAGGTGAATACATAACGGACGTCACTTTGCAAGAGACGTTGACCAACGGTGACAATAAGTACAAAATAACTACCAACCTTGGCAACTATTTCTACTTTGTAGCACCCAAAGGCGCAACGGGCGAAACGCTTTTCGCGCTCAATCTTACTTCTACAGACGAGCAAGGCAATCATACTTATACCTTTGTCACAAGTGCGGGCAACAATTTCAACTTTGTAGTACCTAAGGGCGATAAGGGAGACAAAGGCGACAAGGGAGATATGCCTTCAATGGAAGGCACATACCAAAGTTTGACGGCAGGCAAAGCGTTGGCAGACGGTGATGGCAACAATATTGTCAACACCTATGCCCCAAAAGGCACAATCTATCGTCCCAACATGCTACTCAACGGCAATTTCAAAATAAATCAGCGTGAGTTGACCTCTTACACAGGGTATGCAAAGTACACGGTGGACAGATGGTTTATCAATGCCAACAACACAACGGTGTCTGTTGTGGAAAATGGTGTACGCATACACAATGCAACAGCCAATGCAGACGACTATATATTGGTACAGCGAATACCCGACAATCTCAGTGGCAAAAACTTGTCCTTGTCTGTATCTGTTGACGATACAACATACAAGAGTGAAAATATCAGCGCGGAAAACAGTGCCTTGAACATAGAAGGTAAAAATATCAAGATAAGGCTTTACAAAGGCACTACCTATTACACAGTGGCTGTTGTGGCAACGGTTGCTGCTGCGGTTGATGTAACAATCAACTGGATTAAGTTGGAAGAAGGCGCTTATTGTACACTGTATTTTGCACCCAATGTATCTACCGAGACATTGAGATGTCAGCGTTACTTTGTGCGTCAAAGAGCGGCTTGGCGTGCATGCAACTATGGCGGAGGGTATCAAAGAGGACAGGTAATATTTCCTGTCAGGATGAACAAGATACCCACACTCAATATTGTAGAGGGTACGAGTGTGGAAGTTACAGAATACTACACCGATAGCGGCTTTATGTTTGGCGTCAACAGCAACACTACGACTTGTACTTTGAGAGAATACGAAGCTGATGCCGAATTGTAAAAAGGGGAGTGCAAAAATATGGAAAACTATATCAACAAAATTTACGCACGTACAGACAATGTAGGCGTGGTAACGAAGATATTTAGTGAAGCGTTTGAGCAGCCGCTTGCAAGCGACATTGTGATAGATGCCAACAACACCGACAGACACGGTGCGCAAAGACATTCGGTCAAAGATGACAACGGCATATATAACTATTGCATCGTCAATGGTGTGTTAGTCGCACGTGACAAGACCAACGATACAAAACAACTGCAATTACAACAACTGCGCAACAGACGACAAAGTGAGTGCTTTGTAGTTATCAACAGAGGGCAACTTTGGTATGATACGCTGACTGCTGAGCAAAAGTCAGAACTTAACAGCTGGTACAAGGCGTGGCTTGACGTGACAGCAACAGCTGTTGTGCCTACTCGTCCGAGTTGGATTTTGTAATAATTGGAGTTTACAATATAGCTCTGCTTGACAAGTTGCTGTTTGAAGCTTTACAATGAACACGGAGGATATCAGAGTGTCATTGAAAGTAGCTATATTAGGCTCGTGTATTTCACGAGATGCTTTTCGGTTTCAATCACAAGTGAACAATTATGAGATTGTATCAAATCTCGAACACTCATCGTTGTTTACTTTGGACTACCAAAGTTTTCCGATAGAGTTTGAAGAATTGCAGTTTCCCGACAATGTCAAAGTACCTGCGTATGACAAAAAGATGTTTTTCTTTGAGTTGACTAAGCGTACTAAGCAGGAATTTTTTGCCGCCAAAGACATTGATTTGCTTGTTGTCGACCTTGCCATTGAGCGCTACGACCACATGCTTGTATCCTATGAGGGTGTGCAATATGACATACTCAATACATCGAGGTTTATGCAGTGGTTTTCGCAAATAAACGGAGTTTATCGTCAAAAGCCAATAGAAATTGTTGGTAATTACTCTTTGCTGGACATACCAAAGGTAGAGCTTGTAGATAGATACAAAACTTTGTTTGACCAAATTTATGCTCAGTATCCCAATATAAAAGTAATAGTAGTTGAGGCACAGCTTGCAAATGAAACAATAGTAAAGGAACATAAAGTTGTACCTTTTGCCAAGTTTCGCAATGTTGAGCGTTCCAATAGGCGACTTGCGCATGTCAATGCGGCTTTGAAAGAAGCGCTGTCAGGTAGAGCTGTATCTTATATCCCTACGCCATCTAACGTGCTTGCAGACTGCAATCATATTTGGGGGTTGCACCCGTTGCACATGGTTGAGCAATATTATGTGTATCTTATGGAGTGCATAGACAACATATGCGGTTTTAGATTTACCAACAGTGTGCAAAATTTGTGCGCGCAACTATATAATACCAATGTCATGATAAAAAATGCGCTCAATAATGTTAAGCAAATTCAACAGTTGCAAACAAGGATTGACGAGTTGGAAAGTATAATAGTCAAAGTAGTACCCAAAAGAAAATTGAATAAATTGATGGCAGAACGCAAAGAGCAGAAGTAGTTGCAAAAAATAACAGCGAATCTATATACAGATTCGCTGTTTCTTTATTTTTTCTTAAATACATCACGCACTTTGCGTGGGAACAGTGTTATTGCTCTGCCCAGTCTGAAAGACATTGATTTTTTAATATTGTTGTAGTGTTCTTTGTAATTGACTTGCTCCTCATCGGTAGTGCCGAGTACTTTGTGATTTTGCGGAGATACCAACGCATTGTACAACCAGTCTTTGGATATTGCTTTTTGTTTTTCCAAAATAGCATTGATAGAATTGTAGTCCACATCGTCAAACAGTGTAGGATTGCTCAGTATTTCATCAGCGTTGTCAATTATCTTGCTGTCAATGTGCAGCAGTTGTTTGAGAGTGTCTGTTCTGCTTGTGCCACGTCCGGGGTTGGCGATGGATATAAAATTCTTTTGATTGATTATCGACATGCAAGTGCCGTGGAAAGAGTCGGTAATGACAAAAGACGAGTGCGCAAATGCGCTGAACCAGTCTTCTATTTCTTCTATCTCCAACACTCTATCGTCAAGGTTGAGTTTATGTTTGTTGGTCTCAAAGTCTGCATGTGCGTCAAGTATTACTTTGACAGTGCAACCCAACTTTTCTTCTGCATACAACAGCGCTTGTCTTATGGATTCGTTGGGATCAAGTATATATGCAAGTATATATTTGTCGGGCAGACTGAGTTTGGAATCTTGTACAAGCATATCATAGTGCTTTTTGTCGCACACAAATGCAGGATCAAGATTGAATACCGCAGTAGCGCCTAATGTTTTGCAGTTTTCTATGCCGTCATACTCTCTTACGGACAGATAGTCAAAGCGTGACAATCTGTAACGCAGCATTTCTCTTTCGTTGGGCTTAAACAAAATCTTCTTGTGCCCGAATGAGGACGCATAAGCAATTTTCTTTTTGTCATCGTAGGCAAAGTCCAACAGATAAAATTGTTCCTTACCTATTATACAACCTCTTGCAAACACCTGATCGGCACCAAGTACAAAGGTGTGACACAGTCTGTTGAGCTTGTCAAGTTCGCTGTAATAATAGTAGTCGCTTATGTTAAATTTGCGCGATACAAATTTGTATGTTCGCGGGTTTTGGTAAACATTGCTTTTGTTGAGCACAGGTTGATTGAGCATTACTGTGCGGAAGCCCATCTCGTTGATAATGGTGTTGAGTGCAAAGTAGGTCAACACGCTACCATAGTTGGCTCCGTTCCAAAAACCTACAATACCCACGTCATAAGGAGTGGAGTCCTTGCCGTTGTTGTTGAGCAAACTGTTGAAAAAGCTTTTGCGTGCGTCGACACTGTAGTGGTTGCCTTTGAAACTGTTGTATTGGCGAGCAAACTCAAAATCGGTGTCCATATACAACTTACATTCTTTTTTGAGTGCTTTTACTGCTTTGACGCCTTTTTGATTGTTGCACAACACAAGGCTTATACCCAAGTGGTCGTTGTCCACTTCGGGATAGTGTTTGAAAAAGTTCCACCAATCGCCCAAAGTTATGTCTCCTGTACGCTGTTGCTGTGCATATTTGCAGTTGTAGCAGGAAAGTCTCAAAGATTTGGAACGATGAAACGCCTCTTCAAACATATTGTTGGAAATATTAAAAGGCACTTTTTGACCGTTTTTCAAAATTGCATAGCCGTTGGTACAATCGTGCCCTCTGTCCTTTGTACGGAAAGTGACGTAATCAATGTTTTGCCAACCAAACAGCTTTTCAAATACAATATTGTACACTTTGTGCGAAGATACGCCATGACACAGCAGGTCACAAGTGAGCAACTGCTCGTAGTCTTTGCCCAGATAGCTGTACAATCCTGCTACTTGGCAAGGACAACCGACAAACAATACTTTAGTTCCTTTTGTAAGATATTGTTTTATCTTACTATAAACGTCACCTGTGCGACTTTCAATATACTTTGCACCTCTCATGGCTGAAAGGTCCTGCTTGTTGTCAACAATGGTGTGATATACTTCTTTGTAGTCTTGTGTAAATACAACGCCACATACAACGCCGCCATCGTCTATTACTTTTTCGGCAAGCATAGTAAACACACCGCCAGACGAGCTAATTTTTCTCAATTTGTCATCGCCTGCTATTGCCAAACAATTAAGGGGCTGTGTGTTGCCAAATTCATAATGTTTTGCAGGGCAGATATTGAAACATTTGCCACAGTTGACGCATTTTTCTGCATTTACAGCAGGATAGAGAAAGCCTTCGCTGTTTTCTACCATTGAGATTGCTTGTGTCGGACAGACGTTTGCACAGGCCGAACAGCCTGTGCAAATATTTTTTTCTACTTTAATTATGCTTTTGTCGATGCTCATATATTTCCTTCAAATTTTGCATTATATTTTGAGTCGTGCTTTAAGTTTTTCTCGTCTTTGCGAGTTTTTGGGATACATTTTGTTGACAAACCATCTTACCATAGGTATTTTGTACAGTTTTTGCGCAAAACTTGTTTTTTTGCCAACCAAGTGATGGAGGGCATGATCGCGGTTGCGATATACCATATATTCATAGTAAGGCGTTTGACGTGCATATTGCCAAAATTCCCAAGCAAAGTCACTTATTGGGAAGTCCCAAGGTTTGTCGGGGCCTGCATAGTGTATTACTTTGGGGGCTTTGCGCGCTTGCATATATTGTGCGGCAAGGTCTCTTGGTGCTAACGATATTATGTCGCGTATGCGTTTTCCGCGCCAATCCATCATCACGTTCCACGCCATATCAACAAATTTTGCTTTGCCTTGTGCGAGGTAGTTGAGTACGTCCTGATCCAACAATTCCCACTGATATGATGATGCAAACTTCATCATCTGGTCAACAGTGTATGTTTTGCGAAACTCTTTGAGATTGAACAGTATTGTTCCCGCTTGGAAATATTTGTAAGGCTCTTTTAGTTTCAAAACATTGTCGATATAGTATTTTTTGTTGGGTTCGTAACCGTTGTACAGACCTGCGCTGTCGGCGTCGAGGCAAGCTGCAAGCAAGTAGCCTTCTACATCTTCGTTGTACAATTTTGCAACGTCGTCGCATACAATCATATCGCTGTCGAGATACAATATTTTGTCATACTGCGGCAACATCTCCGGCAAAAGTATGCGAAAATATGTCTCTATGCGGAAGTGTCCGCGCAAAGGCAAATTGCGATAACTGCGCATCAGACGACCAACGTCTACAAACCTCAACGAAAAGTTGTCGGCAGCAAGTTGCTTGCTTAGCAAAGCCTGATTGTCTTTGCTTATGTCGTTGGTAAGCACAAGTATGTCATAGTTGTGTTGCAAGTTGGAGTTTTGCTTGACAGATTGCAGTAGTGCAGACAAGTAAGGCACATAAAAGTCGTTTGCCGAAAAGACTACTGCAACATTGTTTTGCTTGAACGCGGGCAAAATGTTGTCTATTCCTTCGGGTTTTTGGAAAAATACGCGTTGAAGTTTGAGAACTTTCAACTTTTGTGTGTGTAGCAAATAGCTGATGTATACGCCACACAATCTTTCTGCAAGGTAGCCGTGTACGCGATACTGCTGTATGCCATAGTGTGATATATCCACGTTTTCTTCGTGCTTTTTGAGTATGTCAAACAGCCACTCGTTGTATTGATTGAACAACTCCTTTTTCATGATAAACATGTTGCAAAAATATCCCTTTTTGCTTTTGAGATAACTTACAGCATATTTGTACATTTGGGGATAATCACGCTTGATTACGTCGAGCACAAAATCGAGGTCGGATATGATGTGCTGAGGTGCTTGTTTGTATTGTTGGTATATAGAACTGCCGTCCTCAAAACCGCCTGTTGTGGGTATAATGAGGTCGTACTTGGGTACAACTTCGGCAATGGTCTTTTCGTCTATATTATATTTTTCCATTGTGGCGTCATCGTTATACGTTTCTACTACTTCGCCAAACGGATTTGTTTCAAATTTTGTTTTGTTGAACGAAAAATATCTGCGATAGTGGAAAAAGCCGTAGTAGTCGGCATCGTCATTTTTCCACGCCCAATATTGAGCTGTCAACTCGCAGTAACTTTTGTTTTTGTCGGAAATGTTGTCACCGCTATTGTCATACAACATACCCTTTAGCTTTTCATAGCTAAGCGCAGTGCCAACTTGTATGGGAAATATATACTTGTTGTTTGGCACATGAAAGTTTTTGTGACAGGAAACATAAATCTTTATCCGTGGTGTTGTCATAACCGTCCTCTTTTTTGTATAGTTTTCTTTTGTAATAATTTGCGATTATTCAATTTTATTATGTGTATCATTATACATTTTCTTGCCGTATTTGTCAATGTTTGCTCTGTGTTGCTAATTAAGATGCTTGCACGCGCAAAATGTGTAATATTGAGTCAATATTTATAATAATATTTTTGCAAATAGTGCAATATTTAAGTTGCTTTTATGTATTTTAGCGTTAGTGTGTGCCCAAATTCCATGCGTAGTGTTAATTGTGTAGTGCAAAATAGAAAAAATATATATTGCTGTTAGCGTATAAATGTTGGCAACAAGTTGATTTTCCTGTGTGTTACAGGGCTTGTTTTAGTTTGTTGAGCCATTGGTATATTTTGTGCAGTCTTTTGTTGATAGTGTTGCACAATTTGTCCCATTGCTTGTCACTTTGTTTTGTAAGTAGTATGCCCAACGGGCGTTTGCTTTGCGGGCTGATACTTACAATGCCCATACCCAATGCTAAGTAAATATCACCGTAACGAAACTGTTCGTTGTTGCAACTTTTGGTGAGTGTGTAAAAACGTTTGCATTGGTGCGCGGTAATTTTGTCGATGTCACTGCAGTAAAT
Organism: uncultured Eubacteriales bacterium; assembly: GCA_949289125.1. GTDB lineage: Bacteria > Bacillota > Clostridia > Christensenellales > CAG-314 > CASEME01. The sequence continues at coordinate 23,849 of CASEME010000020.1, read as the reverse complement.
ATTGTAATTGATGTTGTTGTGTTGGCTATCTTTGTTGAGATTGACTGCAGATGCCGTTATTGTATAAGCACATTGGTACTTGTCTTTTACAAAAGTGATTATCTCTATATATCCCTCAGTTTTTCTGTAGTACGTGGGAAATTCACCCCAAAAGTCTGCTTTGTTGAGGTTGGGTACTACTTTGCATAATAGCTGTTGTTTGAATGTTTTGTTCATACTTAAACTCATTACTTTGTTTTTTACATTTTATCACAACAAGCAGTGTATGTAAATATCAACAGTGTGTTTTTGTTGAGTGCAATGTGATTTGTGCAATACAAATAAATATCAACAGGCAAGCGGTAGTTCTAATCAAATAGTTTTTTTCATTTGTCGGCAGTATAAAGTTGTAGTATATCGGCAGATGAGTATAATGCTTGTACGCATCGATTAGGTCAATAGTCTGTTGTGTTTTTACATTGACCAAAGCATATTGCTTTGTGTAACAGTCAAAATTTTTGCCACCAATTTTTTGGGGTATTGGCGCAACTGACTAAAAAGGTGTAGTAAAAATAAAGTGAGTTGTAAGTGAATTTTACTAAGAAAAAACTAATAGTATTGGTATCTGTACTTTTGGTTATGTTGCTTACTGCCGCCATAACAATAGGTGTAGTAAGTAGCAATACATCGAGCAGTAATACAGATAGCGGCATTGTATCGGGAGATGACAATGTAATAGATGGTGATACGTCTGATGGCGGCAACAACGACAAGCCACAGACCAATCCGGACGACAATGAAAACTCGGGTTCGGAGCCCTCTGTTCCGCAACAGCCACCGCAAAAAAAGCAAATTTATCTCGATGAGTTGGGATATGACTATCAGAGCGTAGGGCACGGCAATCTCAGCGTCAATAAGGACAACGACGGCAATTTGTTGTCGCTGTACGAGGACGGCACGGAAGTAGTGCATCAGCGCGGATATTATGCGCACGCATATTCTACTTTGGTGTTCGAAAACTTGCGCACAATGGGCTTTACTACCTTTAGTGCATATATAGGCGTCAACAAAACGGCACGTGTGCAAAACACATCTACCAGCCTTGTATTTTATGTGTACGGGGACAACAAAGAGGTGTTTGTTTCGCAAGAGTTCAATGCGTACAGCAATCAACAATACATAGAGATAGATATACAAGGCGCAGACCGCATCACACTTGTTGCCGATTCGTTGGCTCACAATGGTCATGACCACGCAGTGTGGGCAGATTGTCAGCTTACATATTATGATGACATCAAACCTGATTTGCAGGTGTACGATATGGAGTTTGCCAATCCGTATACGGTAACTGAGGCCAATTTGCTTAGCAATGCCAAGGCATATTCGTGGGACGGACGCAACTTGTCCGACACAATTACTTATAGCACCGACTACAAAAGCGGCAAGGTAGGTACTTTCAATATTACCTACAAGGCGCAAGATGGCGATGTGGTTGCACAAAAAACTGTGAAACTCAAAGTTTTGTCGGACAAACGTTACCAAACGGACGCTACGCAACAATATCTAACACAGCCTTTTGCTGATTTTGTGTATTATGGACGCAGTTTGCTAAGCGAACAATCCCGACTTGCGTACGACTATATTATGGAACAGTTGTTGCAGGTAAATATATCCGATTCTTCGCGTTCCTCGCTTACTCTTAATTTGCAGGAAGAAGGCATCTATATTTTGCCCAACGAAATAACGCGAATAAAGAAGTATCTGATATATGACGAAGCAAGGTTGTACTTTTTGTACGATTGGCGAAGCGGAGAGAGTGCAGGCGTAAGTGCTACCTACAAAAATGGATTGGTGGAAACGGTAACAATCAATCTCAACAATGGCGCTAACGGCTACTACAATTGTCACAATAACGTCAACGTTTATTTGCAAGCAGAACAGGAAGTTACCCAATTTTTTGGCAAGTTGTCTTACGACATGACGGACGCACAAATGTTGCATGCAGTAATCAGCGCTTATACACCTACTTTGCATTACGCAAATGTCAATTATGCGGACGGATTTTACGGAGCGTTTATTACCAAACAAACTATTTGCTCGGGCTACTCCAAAGGTGCATAGTATCTTGCTTGCAGGTTGGGCATAAGGTCTGCTAATATTGTAGGTACTGCAGGAGGCGCGCACGCGTGGAACAACGCTTACTTAGACGGGCAATGGTATTGGTACGATACTACTTGGAGCATTTTCAATTTTCGTTCGGCTACCTCTGACCGTTACGACCACGGCAACTACAGCCCGGGAGTTATGCCTACATTGGCAACTACCGACTACAATATGAATCTTGCCAAATATCCATTGCTTAACATTAAGACCAACTACACATTGGCAGCAGGCACTCAGTTGGATGCAAAGCAGTTAGTAAATGTAAGTAGTAGTGTTGCTAACACAACTACAATAAAAAGTGTAACTTATACTGGTACTATAAACACCAATAAGTCGGGCAGGTACACATTGACGGTAACCGCCCAAAACAGCCTTGGCAATATCGTCAGCGGTAAGTGTGAAGTATATGTTTATACAGCTACAGACTTACTCAACGCTTTGACGCCAACAATGACAGGCTCTTCAAATTGGAACAATAGGGAAGTGTCATTGTACTATGGCGGTAGTGAAAACAAGTTTGTCGATGGAATATATACAAAGGCAAACGGAACAATTACGCTTACTAACAACATCTCTGGCAAAAACTATACATATTTTTCAGGATATGTCGGAGTGGACAAAGTTATAAGAGACAATGTATCTTGGGGATATTACGCCAACGCCACGGTCAAAGTGTATGCAGACGGGCAACTGCTGTTTTCCAAGTCCAATATCGGTTGGAAAACAGATATGACATATTTTGCAGTAAGTTTGCCCGACAACGTTAGTACTTTGCAGATTAGTGTAACAGATACAAGCGGACAAGGCGGCGTAGGTTGGGGCGACTGCAAATTGTACAGATAATTATTTTCAAAAGGCAATGCTACAAATTGTGGCGTTGCCATTTTTTTGTGTTTTGAGAGTGTTTTGTGGTTTGCTTTGTTACTTGCAACAATTTATCAAAGCAAATGTTGTTTGCAAAAGGTACAAAGTTTGCATTTGTCAAATTGTGCACAAAACATACTAAGTTGTACTTGCATTGTAGCAGGCTATTTGCGAGTAGTGTGGTTATATGTATCACAAGTATGTTCATACTATCAACTAGTGAAAATTGTCAAAAACAACATTTTTAAGTGAAAAATATTGCAATTTTTTTAATATTATTGACAAAACATATTTAGGGTGATAATATATTTAATATAAAAAGCACATTTTTTGTGCAAAAGGAGAAGAGAGTATGAAGAAAACAATTTTGGCACTTACCTTGTGCGTTGTTATGATAGCTTCTATTGCTGTATTTGCAGCGTGCAGCAGCTCGTTGGTAAATGTTTCGGGCAACTACAAAGAAACAACAGCAGCAGAGGTTGAACAGAAATTGCAAAACGTTGATACAGTAATTTCATCCAACTTTCAAGTAAAGATGTCTGTTAAGGTCAATGTACCTGCTTCTGGTACAACACAGGCTATAAGCGGAGAAGCTGTTTTGGACGTTATATACGCAGTGGAAAACGGCGTAGTTAAGATGAGCGGTACTATCAAATCTACAGGTGGTCCTGAAGGCGCAGTTGAGGGTTCTGTCTACACGGACGGGGAGTATGCTTACATAGACGATGGCACTAACAAAGTCAAAGAGCCAGTATCTTCTGCAGGTTTGGGCACAGAGTTTTTGCCGCACGGTGACATTATGGATATGTTGACGAGTAGCGCAGTTACTCTCAGCGTAGCAGAATCGGGCAACACGTTGAAAATAAAAGCGTCCGATCCGAGCAACGAACACAACGTAATGTATATTGTTATCAAAGACAATAAGGTAGATGGTGTAGTAATGAATACTATGAGGGACGAGTATTTGACCATATCTTTGGAAATGCAAGCTACTACCAAAACACCCGTAGCACCGAGCGACCTCGATAGCTATGTCAGCGCAATGTAATATAATCATACATTTATTTAATGGTATAAAGTCTGTTTAGCTTCAAAAAGCAACTGCAACCTTTGTAGTTGCTTTTTTGTTGCAATTTATCACCAATAGGGAGCTATATTGCTTGTATGTGCACGATGACAAACTAATTTAATTTTGTTGTTGACAATACACACATAACATATTACTATATTGACAATACTTTATTGTGACAGCGGTTGATTGCATAATGCCGTATTGATGGGAGACAATTATGTGTACAGCTTTTACTTTGACAAACAAAACGATGTACTTTGGTCGTAATATGGATATAGATATGAGTTTTGGCGAAAAGGTAGTAATAATGCCCCAAAACTATCCTCTAACAACTAAGTGCGCTGGCACGCTTACTGAGCACTATGCGTTGATAGGTATGGCAAACGTCACGGACAATTACCCGTTGTATGCTGAGGCAGTCAACGAAAAAGGTTTATGTATGGCTGGGCTCAACTTCGTGGGCAATGCAGTGTATTGTAGCCCACAAGACGCCAAAGGCGTGGCTGTTACGCCATACGAGCTTATACCCTTTGTTTTGGGCAAATGTGCCAACATTGAGCAAGTTAAACACTTAATGTCCAATGTGGACATAGTTGCCATACCGTTTAATGAACGTTTGCCTCTTGCTACTTTGCATTGGATTGTATCGGACAATAGTGGCTCGTTGACTATAGAGCGTACTGCAGATGGGCTAAAAATATACGACAATGTGTTTGGTGTATTGACCAACAATCCGCCTTTCCCCTTTCACTGTGACAACATCAAGCAATATCTCACTTTGTCCGCCAAAAATACTGCCAATAAGCTGAGCGAAGCGTACAACATACATCCGTTTGCTTTAGGAATGGGTGCGGTAGGTTTGCCTGGGGATAGTTCGTCGGTATCGCGTTTTGTCAGGACTGTTTGGGGCAAAACATACAGCAAGTGCGGACAAAGCGCACAAGAGTGTGTAGCGCAGGTGATGCATATCTTGGACTCTGTGGCTATGGTGCAAGGCAATGTAGTTACCGACAACGGCAAATTGTCCATTACCACCTATTCTTGCTGTATAGACTGCGCGCAGTTGGCATACTATTACAAAACATACAACAACAATAGACTTACCAAAGTGACACTTACCAACGAGCGCAAAAAACAATCTCAGCTATCTGTCTTTGCCCTGCGCACCGAGCAGGACATTGCCGAACAATAAAACAGGTGTATGCCTGTTGAAAGGAAAATAAGGGACAAAAGACAAACAAGGGTAGTTATATGCAAAAGACAATATTTGTAGACTGTTTTGATACAGTTATATATAGAAATGCAACGCCCCAAAGGGTAATTTTCGACTGGGCGTTGAAATTGGGACAGCAATATGGTATAGAACCTGTTGTATTGTACAAAGCTTTCAACAAAATAAAAAACAAATTGGCAGTGCACAACAAATTGAAGACAGGCGAAGCCGAGTACACCTTTCAAGACATTGCCAAAGTGCTGTATAGCAAGCTCAAAGCCATTTTGCCGATAGCAGCTAGTCAGGACAACTTTGTTGACGATGCTCTTAGCCAATACAAAGCGGCGGAAAGACAAAGTCACTATGTCAACAAGGCAATGGTGGACAAACTTGCCGAATACAAGCGTAACGGCTGCGCTATCTATATGGTATCGGACTTTTATTGCGACAGCACAGTATTGAGGTTTTGGCTGGAAGCACTGGGAGTGGCGCATCTTTTTGACGATATTTTTGTATCTTGCGAATATCATAAGTCTAAGCGTACCGGAAAGTTGTACAAAGAGTTGCTACAACAGCTCAAATTAGACAAAGCCAACGTCACGATGTACGGCGACAACAGAAAGTCCGATGTGGCTAAGGCAAAGCGTTGCGGTATAGCTGCACACAGAGTCAAACCAAGATATGAACAATTGCCTTTGCGCACTATTGACGCAAAAGCTTTGAAATACGGCGCACAGTTTGAAGCGTTGGAACATGTTTTTCAACAGTATGGTGAGCAATACAATTACAGCAACTTTGCTTTTTCTTTGTATCTGTTTGTTAAGCGTTTGCATGCAAAATTGATTCAAAACAACGCCAAAGAAGTGTTCTTTTTGTCAAGAGAAGGACAGTTTTTGAAAAAGTTGTTTGACAAGTATTGTGAGATAAATGGTAAAGTAATCAAAAGTAACTACCTGTTGGTATCCAGAAACTCTGTCTTGATAGCCGGCTTAAATCCGTTGGAACAGGAAACCTTTGACTATCTTATTGACGAAACAATCAATATGTCAGTAAGACGGTTTTTGATAACTTTGGGCTTTGCAAAAGAAGACATACAACTGATTGAAAAGCAGTTGGCTATCAATATCGACAAGGCCTACTACAATTTCAAAAAGTGTAAGGCTTACAAAAAGTTGCGCCACAACATTACTTTTGTGCGCATTTATGAGCAAAAACGTATTGATCAGCACAAAGGCTTTTTGCGTTATCTCGATACTTTTGGTACAAACTTTTTGGAAGATGGTATGCATATCGTCGATGTCGGTTGGAAAGGTACTATGCAAAACCTTATACACAAGTTTTTTGACGGTAAGGTGGATATAAGCGGCTATTACATAGGTTGTAGAGCGCCCGAGCTATATGGCAACAACAAAAAGTACGGACTAATGTACAGCAAAAGAAAGTCGTTTAAGTATGCCAATATGCTGTATCGCATCAAGATGTACGATTACGAGCAAATTTGCCGTGCCGACCATGCACGAGTAGACGGCTATCAATGCGAAGGCGACAGTATACATATCAAATTTGCCAACGAGATCGACGACAGAAAAGTTTTTGACAGCTATATATCTCAGATGCAAAGTCAGATAATGAGCAAGTTTGAAGCAATTTGCATAAGAGATTACGGCAATTATTCGACGTTTGGCACGACTTCTCAAATAATGTATTGGCGTATGCTTTGCAATGTATCGCAACAAGATACCGAGTGGCTACTAAGTGTTGAAGATATGCACTATGACAATTTTGCAAGACTTGGCTTGCGCTTTAAGATATGGAAACAAGGCTTGCGCAAAACTCTGTATTGGGTGATGATTGCATATTTTAAGGTGACGTTTGGTGTTTATATACGCAATCTTCGTCCCAAATTAAGTTTGCCGAAAACAAAAAAATTGAAAAAGCGAAAATCTGCTAACTAACAATCAACAGCGTTGCAATGACATTGATGCAACGCTGTTATTTTTATTATATTGAAAACTGTATTGATATATAGTATAAAAAATTAAAATTTGTTTTTACTATAATGCTATTATTAAAGGACAATAGTGTTGATAAAATCTCACTATTGTGTAACACTCAGTTAAGTATCCATACTGCGGTATTGAGTGTGGTGGCTATACCAACCCAAATGGGATAGATAAGCATGAGGTAATACCACAGTGGCTTGCTTTGCTTTTTCACTTCGCATATCAACAATATTGCTGCGGCAAGATTGAGCACAATTATTACCACACCCAAAAACAGTTGTTGCAGTGTAAAAAATACCAGACACCACAGTATATTGAGCACACCGTTGAATATTGCAAGCACAATCAGCTTTTTGACGTCGCTGTTTTGCTCTTTTACAGTGTTGCACAGTGTAAAGAAAGTTATTATATAAACAACTGTCCACACAACGGCAAACAAAAACGCAGGCGGCCACTCTGACGGATGTTGCAAAGTTCTATACCACTGTTGTCCTAACGAAGTAAACACGCTTCCCAAAACAGCTACTATTATAATACCTATTGCTACTAATACACATTTTTTTGCAGTACTCATACTGTAATGGTATGCCGTATGTCAAAAAATATACCTATTGCCAAGTATTGATAATGTAAATGCTGGTGCAAATTGGCGTTTAATGCAGGTTGGCTTTAGTGTCAGTCTTTTTGTTTGTAGCTATGTTTTAGTTTTACTATAGTAAGTACAACAAACAATAGAGTAAAGCCTACAAGTATGGCTATGGGGATGAGCGGATTGAGATTGTACAGTTCTTTGGTAAAGTACTCTTCGTGCCAACTGTTCATATGTGTTTGATTGCCAAATACCGCAATGCCCCAAGTTGCTGGGGTAATAAGTTTGATGGGGGCTGCCCCGTCTGGCAAAACAATCAAACAATCGCAAAATACCACTTGAACAATAATAATTACCAATACGGGCAGTATGGCACTTTCCGATTTTTGAGTAGTGCCGATATAAACAAGCCCAATGCCGTTATTGACAGGTTGGTCAACACCAACGCCAATGCGCAGTACAGGTATCCTGTGGCAGGGTTAGCAAAATTGAAGTCAATAAAAGGCAATGTGCCAAAAAACAGTATCAAACATTGTACCGTGCCTATTGTTGCAAGTACAACAAACTTGGACAACGCGTACGCAGTTACGTCCAATCCACCGTACACTTCACGTGAAAGTATGTCGCGTTCCTTACAAATCTCACGATAACTGTTGAGTATGCCCATCATTGACGCAATGATGACCAGCAAAAACATATTGACGCTTGCCATTGTTTCGTCATGTCTGATAAAAGCGTTTTTGTCCGAAGATATATACACAATTAGTATCATGAGCGGTGCTTCCAACAGCAGAGACAGAAAGGTGGCTACATTGGTAAATATTTGTCTGAAGTATCTTCTTACCAATATGTGGAAGTGTAAAATGTTAATCTTGGCTGAGTGACGTTTGAACTTCTTCATCAGTATTTACCTCTGTTGTGTCACCATTGTCTGTAGTGTCTGTATTGCTATCGGTAGTGACAGCAGTGCTTGTTGTGTGTTTTGTATTAGTTACGGGCGGCAAAATGCAGTTGTCGCCGTACAAGTCGCAAAAACTCTTGTAAAGTGCTTTGTAATAGTCGCTTGCTCTGTATTTGTCTGCATACAATATGCTGTTGTTTTCTTGCGACAGTGCCAAAAATACGTTGGAAAATGTGCGTTTGTTGAACCATTTGAGTGCGTCTTTGGCTTTGCCATAGTAGCATACGCGTCCGCCTCTGCCCAAAAACAACGCTTTGTCACAGCGGTCAAGGTTGTCCATTGTGTGAGTAATTACTATTATTGTTCTGCCCTTACCCGAAAGTTCTTTGAGCAAGTTCATCATTTCGAGGTCAAGGTCGGGCGAAAGTCCGCTGGTTGGTTCGTCCAAAAAGATTATTTTGGGATCAGCCAAAAGTTCCATAGCTATGGATACACGCTTTTTTTGACCGCCCGACAGTGCAGATATGCGCAAATGCTCTTTGCCTGTAAGACTTACGTCCGCCATAGCCTGCGCTACACGTTGCAGTGTTTCCTCTTTGGATATGTCGGTGCGTGTGCGCAGTTTTGCTGTATAGTAAAGCGCTGTCTCAACTGTCAGGTCGTCGTGCAAAATATCTTTTTGCGGAACGTATCCTACAACACCTTTGTAAGAGTTGATATTTTCGTAAAAGTCGTTGGTGTCGTAGTATATTTTGCCATCGGTTGCAGGGCGCATACCGTTGATACAGTCAAGCAGTGTGGACTTGCCTGCGCCACTGCCGCCGATAATGGCAACAAATTCGCCCGGCTCAATTCTAAACGACGCATTAGTCACCAACGATACTTTTTGCTTGGAATTTCTGTCCGATACCACCTTGGAGATGTTGACGGCGTCTATACATATACCGCCTTTCAAAGAGGAGTAGAGCAGTTTGTTTTTGAAAAAAGTAAACGCCTTGGACGGTATGGATATGTGGTCGTAGTCGTTAAGCTTTTTGCGCTTTATCTTTTTGTTGTTGATATATGTGCCGCTAAAACTGTGTGCGTCCTCTATGTAACAGTCCTGTTGGTCATAGACAATATAGCAGTGCTTGTCCGATACCAGAGGATTGTCCACAACAATATCATTGTCGGCTGCTCTGCCAATTTTGGTGATAGTCTGACGTGTGAGGTCAAACGCCGAAGTGTTTTTGCGCTTGGTTATTTGTTTGACGGGCGTAATCTTTACAACAAGGTTGTTTTTCTTTTGACCTTTGATGCAAAACTGTATACTTTTGTCCAGCTTTACAAACGGTTTTTTTAGCTTTTTGCCGTCAATAAGCAAGTCTACTTTGCAGTTTTCCTGCGACAAATCTTGCAAGTACCAAACGTCGTTTTTGTACAGTATTTTGGCTTGTTCGGGCTGTATGTAAGACGACTTAATGACAATATCCGCACTTCTACGCGAACCGATAGTTATTTCCTTTTTGTCCTCGCTGTCAAAAAAGCTGAATACATCGCCTTCTCTTATTTTTAGTACAATCTTTTTCATAAGTTTGCTCCGACCGTAGTTTATCACATTATACGATATTATTGGCAACAGTTCAATGCAATAATAGGTGTTGTTGGTGTACTAAGACTTTGTACAAAACACCTACACAGCAATATGCGTACATTATTCGATGTCGTCTAATTGCTTTTTTAAGTGGTATTTAAGAATGTTGTGTAAAATTATACTTACACTTTAAGTTGTTTTACACTTACAAGTAGTTTGACAAACAGGTGGTGCACAATGGAAAACGTAGTAAAAACTGAAGTCAAAAGTAAAATAAAGATAAACAATCAAACCTTTGCAAAGTGGAAGGAAAGCGGCTTGTTGGACGACATCAAACAAAAGTCTATGCCTATAGTCAAGCTGATGTCTTACTACAAATGCGCAATGATGGAGATTGAGACAAAGTTTAATGTACTCAACGAAGAATTTTCGTTGCAACACGACCGCAACCCCATCAACAGTATCAAGACGAGGCTCAAGTCGCCGCAAAGTATTATCAACAAGTTGGAAAGACACGGCTGTCCTTATACCGTTGCTGCTATCGAACAAAATCTCAATGACGTAGCAGGCGTAAGAGTGTGTTGCTCCTTTGTGGAAGACGTATATATGTTGGCGGACGCTTTGCTCAAACAGGACGATATTGTATTGATTGGCAAAAAAGACTACATAGCCAATCCAAAACCCAACGGATACCGAAGTTTGCATCTGATTGTAGCCGTACCCATTTATCTTGCCGAGCAAAAAAAGGAAATGAAAGTGGAGATTCAGCTACGTACTATTGCTATGGACTTTTGGGCAAGTTTGGAACATCAGCTTATATACAAAAAAGACAATGTAATTACTGAGGATATGGCGGCTGAACTGCTCATTTGTGCCGAACAGAGTGCCGAGCTGGATAGCCGTATGAGCAAGTTGCGCAGCCTTATTCAAGACTAATTTTGATGGTATAGCTGTATTAAGTAATTGGCAAAATAGCACATACTTATATCAATAGGAGTGTAGATTATGTATTTAACTGATTATCTGTGGTTTTTGGGTGCGATATTGGTATGTATGATTATTTCCATATATGCAAGTCGCAAAGTAAGCACAACTTATGCTCGATACGACAAAGTTAAGACAAGTTCGGGTATGACCGGCTTTGATACGGCAGTACTTTTGTTACAAAACAATCAAATTGACGACATCAAAGTAGGCAAAGTAAGCGGAACGTTGACCAACCATTAGGAGCCGTCCAAACACCTTGTCAATTTGTCCGACGCCACTTACCAAAGCAATTCTGTTGCCGCAGTGGCGGTGGCCGCACACGAGTTGGGGCACGTTATGAAAAAAAGCGTGGATATTTGTTTTATAATATTCGTACTGCTCTTGTGCCTGTGGTCAATTTTGGCGCAAGGTTGGCAATGCCGTTGGTGCTTATTGGACTTATGATAGACTTGTTTGCAACGACAACAGAGGGTACAGTAGGTTTTTATATCGCTTTGAGCGGTGTTATATTGTACGGTAGTTCGTTTTTGTTTACTCTTGTTACTTTGCCTGTGGAATTTAATGCAAGCAGACGTGCCAAAAAGATGCTTGTCAAGGAAGGCATACTGACCGAAGATGAATTGCAAGGCGCAAGCAAAGTGTTGTCCGCTGCGGCTTTGACTTATCTGTCTTCAATGCTTGTGTCATTGGTGTATTTTTTGAGATTTTTTGTAATGGTGCTCACAATCTTCGGCAGACGCAACCGTAGGTAAGTGTGTGCACAAAGAGTAATATGCTAAATATTTTATAAAGCATAAATAAATACGACTATCCTCAGTACAGATAGTCGTATTTTAATTATAGTTTTGCAAATTATCATTTATTTTTTGAATACAAACAAATACTCGTGTGCAAGAAGTAAAAAGTTGTGTTTTATACTGTTTGTTTTCCAAAAGCCAGTGGTTTTGCAATTGTGTTGTTCTTTAATAATTATTTCCTTTGTCCTAAAACCAGCGAGCTCAAATATCCGCATAGTCTCAAAAGCTAAAGGTTGTACCATACCTTTGCTCCTTGTATCACCCATAAGTATTGCACAATATTTGCCATTTTTCAAAACACGAAAGCTCTCTTCTGCAACTTTGCCCATTTCATATAAAAATTCTTTAATCGGCAACAATGACAAGTCTCCATCGATATCATCGCTGTACTTAATAATATTAGCATAAGGTGGGTGAGTGCAGATTAGATCCACGCTTTCGGTGTCGAGCGGCAAGTTGCGAGCATCGCCAAGTAGTAGGTTTGTAGTAGTTGTGGTATCAAAATCAAACTGATATTTTGTTTGTGTTTGTTCTATTGCAAAGGGGTTAATATCAATGCCGATAAAATTACGATGTGTGAGCTTTGCTTCAACTGCAGTAGTGCCGCCGCCTACAAATTGATCAAGTACCGTATCGTTTTCTTGCGAATATCTAAGTATTACATTGCGTGGAATATATGGTGACCAGTTGCCACGATACTTAGCATCATGTGTTGCCCATTTGCCACGAGCTGGAAAACTCCATACTGTGTTGGTTTGCAATTCAAAGTTTTCTGGTTGTAAAGATACTTTTTTACTCATATCAGCTATAAATAAGTTTTTCCAGTTCTCCGTTTTCTAAATCATTTATACAAAACATTGTATCTAAAACGTCGAAAGTTTCTTCTAAGTTATGTCTTGCAGCTTTCCAACCTAAACCGTCTGTAATCCAAATAAAAACAAAGTTGGGTATTTCTTTAGCCTCAATAGCTAAGTTTTTGTAACTTCGTGCTGTTTCATTAAGTTTTGAGCCACTCGCAGCATAAAAATTTGCTTCTATCGCATAAATTTTGTTATCTTTCTTTACTACAAAATCAAATCGTTTTTCCGTCTTTCCTGTATTAGATATTGCCGATAAATCTATGCCCCATTGTTTTTGAATAGTGCTTGCTTTTAGTTCTTTGAAGTATGTTTTATCTTTTACTAAGCCTAATCTTTGCAAATGACTTTCTACAAGGTTTTCCATCAAATGACCGCCCCTGTTTTTTCGCCCGTTGCTATCTAATCCTACTTCAACACCTGTCGCATAATCTACAAGATTATTTACAATGCGTTCAGAAATCAATCTAAATAATCCAGTTTTACGCATGAACATAACATATTCTTGCAAAGTGTAGTTACTATCTCTGAAGTTAAATTTATATTCGCCTTCTGGATCTATTGCATAAATCTCTTGCTCTCTAACAGCAAGCAACAAAGGTATGCACTTCAATACTTTGGGATATTCTTGCACCAAAGCCAAAAACTCTTGTTCTATATTTTTACTTCCCACCAAAGAATTGAGTATGTTTAACTCAACTTTGATATTGTCTACGTTTCTATATACCTTATCAAAATTTATGTAATAAGAATAATCACAAATGCTTTCTTTGAATTTTCCAAACCAGTCTTTAAAGTCTCTTTTCATAATAAGCTCCTTATACATCCTTAGGAGATTTCCCATCCTCAGTTATCCACATTGCATTACCACTTAAGCTACAACCACCAATAAAACATGCAGCCGCTGAAGGACTTGAAAACAATATGTCCTCTGTCGTTCGATTATTTGCATTGATTTTGTTAGCTTGATTTTCACGAGCTTGTTCTATATAAGTGCGTTTGCTTTGACCAATAATTGGGTTAATTTCACTTCCACTCAATATTACAAAACCCTCTGTAGTTAAAATGCCTCTTGCATCGAACTTTCCCTTATATTTAAAAATATTGTTTTTTTCTATAAGTGTTTGGGTGCGTTGTAACGGCTTGATTATTGGTTCAAATGCATTATGACCTAAAACTCCAATGATCATTTTTGCATAATCAATGTATTCATATAGTTCGCTTTCTTTTTCTTCCGTAATATTTCCTTGATTTGGTTCATTGCTATTTTTGACTATATATCTTTTAGACTCCATCGCAAGAGCAGTGAATTTGTTTTCCAAATAGCTTATTTCTGTAGGACCAAATGAATTATTCTGTGTTGTTAAAACAATAACCTCGTTCCAATCGTTCCAATACTTTTCTTTGGTGTTTCTTTTGTGTTCGAGTATTCTGCCCAATAGCCCTTCCCCATTTTTTCGTACTACTGCTTGTCCAATATAAATAATTTTCTCCGAACTTTCAGCATCTTCTCCAAGTAAAAAATATATACCGGTCTTTTTCATATCTTTTACGATATTAGTGGTTCCTTCTTTGCAATCTTCCAGCATAGTTCTAGGAATTTTATAAACTAAACCAGTCCAATTTTGTAAAGTGCATTTTATTCTTTTGGTAGGTTCACCATCAATCAAATATAAATTTATTGTTTTTCCTTGCATATTGAGACCTCAATTGTAAATTATTAGTTCTTTGATTTTGCCACGTTTTTGACTATTACTGTTAATTGCTCTAACTGCAGATACTCTTTCTATGTTGTAACCTTTGTACAAGTCATCGAAAAAGTTGTCATCTGGGTTGTTGTTTTTAGGATCAGAGTTACTAAGTAGTATATTAGCTCCTTTTTGTGAAATTTTTTCTATGAACTCTGCTAATCTTATTTGCTCTTTATCGTCAAAGCAGTCTGTATTGTATGCAGTAAATGAAGAAGTTTCAGATATAGGTCGATATGGTGGATCGATATATACAAAAGTATCATTGTCTACAAAATTTTGGCACAATGTGTAGTCTCCACACACAATAGTTACATTTTGTAATGCTTTTGATACATTACGCAAATTGATTTCATCACAAATAGTAGGATTTTTGTATGCTCCCATTGGTACATTGAATTGTCCGCTTTTATTGACTCGATACAATCCATTGAAACAAGTTTTGTTAAGAAATATAAACAAACTTGCTTTCTCCAATGCTGTCTCGTGAGTAATCTTTAATGAATTGAATTTGTCTCGTGCTTGATAATAATAGTATTTTCTGCCATTATCGTTCATGGGCAAAAAAGTTGTTTGCATCTCTTGAAGTTTTTCAATAAGCATATCCACATTGTCTCGTATGACAAGAAAAGAATTGATAAGCTCTTCATTTGTATCACTTATGTAAACTTCTTTGAATTGATTTTTAGCAAGCAAACTAAATAACAAAGCTCCGCCACCGATCATTGGCTCACAGTATTTTGTGTAAGTTCTCCCTGTTGCTTGCATTGTGTCAAGCAACACATCAACAAGCTGACCTTTGCCACCTACCCATTTTACGAAAGGTTTTAATGTATTTTTTTCTTGCTCAGCCGTCTTGCTTAATCGTTTATCATCAGGTTTTGATGCTGTGCTGGGGATTATCCACATATTACCAACCATCATAGCACCTTCTATTCTACCTTCTGCACACAATATGGCAACTCGTCGTTGCGAAATATTCCATTTTTCTGCAATTTCCTTTGCCGATACAAAACTTAACATTGTACACCTCACAACATTATATACACATTATATTCTAACTCTCGAATAAAAGCAAATAAAATCTTATGAATTGTGCTTACTGTAATCTTAATTTCTATAGGATATATTTTTGTGTAGATCAATTCTGGTATGAAAAAGGCATTGTCACAGTTGTGACAATGCCGTGCAAGCTGTAAATTTTCAATTAGTATGTTGTTGCAATTTTGTACCCTTGTGTGTCCATTTTGTTTGAGTAATATCAATTTGCATCTGCAAAAAGGTATTGGGCAACAGTATGGACATTGCAAAGGCAAACAGTAAGGTCAATGCAAGCAAGCCGCCTGTTGTAACTGCAATAAACAGAGAATACAGCAATGGTACAAATATAAGCAAGGCCACTGCATTGGTAAACGAGCAAACAACGTGGTGCAGTATTGCATTGGGTGTAAGTGTGCGCACAAGTAGTACTACTGCTGCCAACAGCGCAGTCCATACAAACATAAAGGATGCTCCCGACAATGCAAAGGTGGTAACTATTGCAAATAGCATATTCCAAAATGTACCTGCAACAAGATATTCGGTAGCACGTGCTGTATTTTTGCCAAACTTTTTGATACAAAACCACAGCTCAAGCCCCAATACTATTATGAAACTGAGCGCAAAGGGTACGCCCGAACCTTTGACTCTAAGGTTGGTGAGATTCCACGGGTAACCTACAATTAGCGCAGTAAGGTAGGATATTACAAAGCCTACAACTGCCGCGCCTATTACGGACGCAAGTACAACGGAAAGAGCAATAAGTGTACGTTTGAGAGATATTGACTTTTTAATTATAAGTAAAGCCACGGCAAAGGCAAATATTGCTACGGCAATTACCAACCAAACAACAGCTGTTGCGGAAGTGTACTTTGCAAGTACGCCAGGCAAAATGTTGAAAAATACTGCATCTTGTTGTGCGTCAAAGTAGTTGATGTCCGCATACTTTGCGTTGGAAGTGTATTCCTCGATGATGGGCATTATTTGACTGCCATAGTGTTGTATGCTGTTGACGTTGATATTGGACAAATTGTCCTGCGGCACATGGTAATAGTTGATGTTGTCTAACGTAGAAAAGTTGATGCCTGCTTTGTCAATCTCGAGCATAGACGTGAAGTCTGTATAGTTGGTCATTATCGAGTAGACTGCAGTTGCCACCGAATAAGTCATTGGCATACCTGCTTTTGCATACAGCTCCATTACCTTTTGATTGTTTTTGCTTGTTTCAAACATATAGGCAGGGCCGGTTACGCCACGTGCTTCTACATTGATTACAAAGTTGACGTGTTGTTGAATTGTTTGATTGTCACGCGCTTCGAGTATAGAACCCAACATTCCCGTTTCTTCTGCATCGGTAAAGCAAATATAGATACTTGTTTCCAACTGTTGTGGTGCAACATTTGCATACAGACGTGCAATTTCCAACAAAGTGACCACGCCAAAGCCATCGTCTGCCGCACCGTACGAATTGCCAAGCTCACCTGCACGTCCTATGTGTCCGCGCGAATCGTAGTGCGCCATAAGTAGCACACCTGTTTTGCTTTTGCCGGGTATCTCTACCCAAAGGTTTTTGATGTCGTAGGTGATGGGCTGTGTTTTGTCCAACGTGCCGTCGGAAGCAAGCGCACCCATAAAGTCAAGCTCGTCTTTGCTCCAGTTGTGTTCTTCCACAGTCAGCCCCATATCAGTCAAAGTCTGTTTGAGGTAAAGGCGTACATTTTCGTGAGCTTGTGTGTCGAATACCGAGTGGGGCTCGCTTGCAATGTTTTTGAGATAGTTGAGTGCATTTGTTGCACTAAAATATTTTGTGTTGTCTGTAGCAGTAGGTATTGCAAGTATTGAACCGCCCAATACAAAGGCAATTACCAATACCGACGCAGTAATTACTAAAGATATATATTTTTTTAGCATTAAGTGTTCTCCTTTTTAGTATGGGTAATAAGGATAGCGTTTTATTGGCAATTTGTCTATCGTTTTGGCGTATTGTATTGGCGTTGGGCCACATTATGTAGTAAATATCCACAATATATGGTTTTTTTGTTGTTAAAGTAGCTTATTTTTGATATCTACTACGTGGTGGAGTGTCGTAAATTTGACGATAAAGAGCTGTACAAAATTTTAGAATACTATTGACTATCGTTATTTAATGTTTTACAATTAGAGTATCAAAAAATAGGAGCAAAGTATGAAAAAAATAATATCTGTTTGTTCTGTATTGATGGTGTTGTTGATTGTCAGTGCGTTGTGCCTTGCTGGTTGCAGCAGTGAGTACAGATTGCCCATTGACGACAACTTAAAACCCACATTTATTGACGACAATTATCGTACGTTTTACGAGATATTTGTCGGAGGCTTTTCCGACAGTAACAACGACGGTATGGGCGACTTGCAAGGGATAATCAACAGATTGGATTATCTCAATGACGGCAATCCCAACAGCGGCACAAGTTTGAAGATTACAGGTATTTGGCTTATGCCTATTATGCCTTCGCCCAGTTATCACAAGTATGATGTTTCCGACTACAAAGCAATAGACGAGCAGTACGGCACTATGGACACAATGCGTCAACTTGTAGAAGAATGTCACAAGCGTGGCATCAACATTATTATTGACCTTGTGCTCAATCATACAAGCAATTTGCACACTTGGTTTATCGAGGCAAAACAGGCGCGTACTAATGGCGACGTCAACAATGATTACTACGATTTCTATACAGTAAGTACTGTGCCCGGGGATAGTGGTTGGTACTATTTTGCTACCGATCCCGATGGACAGAGATGGTACTACGAAGGCAACTTTAGCAGCGAAATGCCCGAACTCAACTACGACAATCCCAAAGTAAAAGAGGCGGTTGACGACATAGTCAAGTTTTGGCTGAGTGACGTAGATGTAGACGGTTTCCGTTTGGACGCAGTAAAATACTTCTATTATGGTGATAACGACAAAAATATAGAATTGTTGAAGTGGCTGGATACAACTTGTAAGAGTTACAAGTCCGACGCATATTTGATAGGAGAAAATTGGTCGGATCGGTCTTCCATAATGCAATATTATCAAGCAATAAATTGCTTTGACTTCCCCTTTGCAGAGCCCAACGGTGATATAGCCTCTGCGGTCAAAATCAACGGTACAAGTTGGTTTGCAGGTACTGTGGAAAGCTACTACAATCAAGTAAAACAAAGCAACCCCAATGCTATTATGGCACCGTTTTTGTCCAATCACGACATGGACAGATCGGCAGGATATTTGTACGCAGATGACAAGACAATGCAAATGGCAGCAAACTTGTATTTGTTGATGCCAGGCAATCCCTATATCTACTACGGTGAGGAAATAGGTATGAAAGGTAGCCGTGGCGATGAAAATACCGACGCCAACAGACGTCTTGCTATGCTGTGGGGTGACGGCGATACAGTGCAAAACCCTGTTGGTTCTACTTATCCTGCTGACAGACAGACCAACGGTACTGTTGCATCGCAGTTGAAGGACGCAAACAGTATATACAATCATTACAAAAAGGTAATTGCTTTGCGCAACGCCAACCCTGAGATTGCCCGTGGCGCAGTCACCGCAGTGTACTCCTTGGGACAGGACGTTGCAGTACTAAGATACGAGTACAACGGTAGTGTTGTGTACGTTGTTCACAATATCTCAGCAACGGAAATTACTGTAGATGTTTCGCCTATCAATGTGTCCACCTTGCGTGGTTGGGCTACATCGGAGTGCAAACTCAACGGCAATAGCTTGCAAATGAGTGCATACAGCAGTGTAGTGCTGAAGTAAAGTTGGTGCACGCAATCTATTAGTAAGCGCATACTTTTGTAGCGTTGATTATTAAATAACAATTCCCCTAATATGGCTAAGCAAATTTAGCATATTAGGGGAATTTATTTTTGAGTTTATTGGTAATTGTCAAACAACATCAGTGAAAGACTTATACTACTTACCTATGGCGCCCAAAGCCTTGGTATATTGTTGCTTGTCAAAGTGGTAAATGGTCAATTACCATTTGTGTGGTAGCAACAATAGGGATATTGTACTTTTGCGCTTGTTCTTTGGGGATATACAGCCATTGTTGCGGACCTGTATCGCGCATAAGAGTGTCGCAATGCTTAAATTTGGTGAGATATAGCAATGTCCAATGCAAATCTCCCACGCAACCGCCAAAGTGTATTGCAAATAATACCCCTGCCAATATGCCGTATAATGGACTGATAAACCACAGACCTATTGTCAATGCAATAAAAATGACTGAAAATACAGCAAAAGGCATAACAAGTGCGGCTAATGATGCTTTTTTGCGAACAAAAATATTGGGTACTCCGCAAAAAGCCACAGTTAGAGTCAAGCCAAAAGTAAGTTTTTGACCTGTGTAGGCTTTGTATGTGATACCGTGTGTAAGCTCGTGCAAAATTATGTACAGTACAAATACACCTATCGTTACAAACAGTGCAACAATGCGCAACTGAACGTTGGCATTATCCAATATGTTGTATCCATTGACAAAGTATGCAACAACACACAGAATAGGCAAAATTACTACAATAGGCACAAAAGATAATATTGTATATATAGCAATTAGTTTTTTGTCTTTCTTTGCGTCAACATGTTTTACAAGCACATAATCTTCGGGAAGTGTAGTTGTGTAATTTTTACTTTTGTCCATCTGTCTGTCCTCTATGTAATAATGTTGGTATTGTTACACAATAGATATTGATACCCACTTAATAGATAAATTCTCTGCATCATTAAAGTAATGCAAACTAATGATTTATACAGGCAATCGTATATTGCAATGGTATCTGTGTCAAATTAACATCTTAAAATGTAGTTACAACGCATTTTATGTTTTTATAAACTCGATAATATTTTTCTTTTTGTCAGCGGGCAGACTTTCTATCAAGACTTGTAGCTCGGTATCTACATCGTAATCGTCAATGTTGGGACTGAAAAATCTTTGCAATGAAAAGTTGCAAATATCAAGTATTTGCAATAGTTTTTCCACAGTCAACACAATTCTGCCACTTTCTAATTGCGCAACATATTGCGGACTCATACCCATACGCAAGCTAACTTCTCTTGCCGACAAATTTGCTTTGTTTCTTACATAACCTATACGTGCTAAGATTTCTTTTATTTCCATCGTTGGTCACTCCCAATGAGCAAGTTTGTTATCACTAATATTATAGTTAAATGACTATTGCTCATAAGACAGCCACATACATAAATTTTGTGTATTTCTACAAAAATGAATACTCAAGCACATAAAATATGTTATAATGACTACTGACAGTATTCAAAATGAATACGTTGGGAGTTTTTTTATTATGGAAATACATAAGAGTTGTGTGTTTTTAGGGCATAGAGCGGTTGATTGTGACGAACATTTAAAACAAAAAATTAAAGGAGTTGTAGAAAATTTGATTGTGTATTGTGGCACTACAAATTTTTTATTTGGTAGTAGGAGTAATTTTGTGTCTTTTTGTCTAAACATTGTGACCGAACTCAAATTAAAGTATCCGCACATTAAGCGCATAGCATATACTTGCAATCACGAGTCTTGCATATTAGAAAGCGAGCGTACAGTTTGGCAAAAAATATATAGTAGTTATAAGCTGAATACAAATTTATTAACAGTAGACGAAGAAATATATTATACGACACGAGCAATATCAAACAAAGCGAGTTACATACAACGTAATTTTGCAATGATAGATGCAAGTTATTATTGTGTGTTTTATTATAACAAAGAGTACAAACCACCAAAACGTAAACTCTCTAAACATAGCATATTAAACTATCAACCAAATAGTGGCACAAAATTGGCTTATGATTATGCAATCAAAAAACATAAAAAGATAATCAATGTGTCTTTGCTGTAGAATAGTTTGCATATTTACATTTTATTAAATACTTTTTTGCCTAAAGATAGTGCTACTTAAAAGGAAAAAAATTGTTGATAAAGCTAACAAAAAAACCTAAGCTCAGATAGCTTAGGTTTTGGCGGAGGCGGAGGGATTCGTAAGTAACGAAGTGACGGAATAGCGAACGAAAGTGAGCGTCACATTTTTTCGCTATCCCAACACAAGAGAGAGTTGCGTGGCGAAGCTCAAAAGAAACAACAGAAAGAAAAAAAGACACCTTTATAGGTGTCATTCTTTCTGTTGTGACTCACAAGCAAGCCACGCTATGGCGGGACAGCTTCAATTCTCACCCTTGCCAAATTGCGGTAATATGAGACTTAAACTCGTGTGCGAACGCAGTTGCGATTTGTAGGGCAAATAAAATTTATGAAATTTTTATTTGAGTTTTGAAGAAATGCTTATTTTAAAAGCATTTCTTATTTTTTTCTTAAAATAATTGCTTTCAAAACTTATTTTTGTTATACTTAAAAAGTAAAGAAAGTAAAGAAAATGGAGTTTGAAAATGTAAAAAATAAAAGAAGCGATTCTTTCTTCTAAAGGGCAAATAACAGTTCCTAAAGTAATAAGAGAGTTATTGCATGTTGAAAATGGCGATAGTTTAGTCTTTTATATTGAAGATAATGAAGTGAAATTAACAAACATAAGCAATTTAGAAATAAAGTTAAAAGATGAAAAGAAGAAAGCAATAGTGAGAAAGGAGAAATAAAATGGCGAACGAAAGATATTCAGAAAATTTAGTATTAAAAGAAATGGGCGTTGATTTAGGTGAAAATGATTTTGGTTTTGTTTTTCCACAAGGCGAAGCTGATAATTTTGATAAAATTGAAAAATGCCTAAAAGAAATGGGTGGAAAACCTGCTATTTGTTCTCTAGATGATTACGAAACTGTTGGTTCTGGAAGAGCGAAACCAGAATATATAGTAACTTTTAATAAAGACAAAAACACAATTATTTTAGTAGAATGCAAAAAATCCATTAAAGAACATGAAAGCTCAGAAAAGAATATGCCACAAAAATATGCTGTTGATGGCGCATTATTTTATGCAAAGCATTTAAAAAATGATTATAATGTTGTTGCTGTGGCTGTTAGTGGAACTTCTAAAGAGAATGTTAAAGTTAACACTTTTTATTGGAAAAAAGGATTTGAGGATTATCAAGAACTTAAAAAAGCAAAAGACACAATATTGGAGCCATTAAACTACTTAAATCTTGTAGAGGGCAAAAAATTAGAAAGAAAATTTTCTTTGCAAGAGATTAGAGAGCTTTCTCAAATAATGCATGAGAAATTAAGGCAAATTAAAATTTCAGAAAAAGATAAACCAATATTTATTGCAGGAATGCTTATTGCATTGCAAAATGCTGATTTTAGAAACACATGGAACAATATTAATTCATTTAATAGTTTAGTAAAGCTTATGATTGATTCCATTGAAGAAACTCTTGATAATAGCGATATTAAGAGAGAAAAAATAGAAGCAATTAAAAGCTCTTTTAGAAGAATAAAGAGTAATGAAAAGATTAAATCTATTCCTTTAGGTGAAAATGGCTCACTTGCTTGGTTTATTGAACAACTTGAAATGAGAATTTTGCCTATGATGAACCATTATGAATATACCGAAGACGCTTTAAGCGTTTTCTATTACGAATTTATTAAATATAGTTCAACTGACGGAAAAGGTTTAGGTATTGTTTTAACTCCAAAACACTTAACTGACTTCATGTGCAAATTGGGTGAAATAAATAAACAAAGTAAAGTTGTTGATATATGTTGTGGTTCAGCATCTTTTCTTGTAACCGCAATGGGTTTAATGTGTAAAGAAGCAAATGCCTCTGAAATATTAGAGGTAAAGAAAAATGGATTGTATGGTGTCGAACTTGATACCGATTTATACACTCTTGCTATAACAAATATGATTATTCGTAAAGATGGCAAATCAAATATTGTATGCGGAGATTGCTTCTCACAAGAAATATATAATAACTTAAAAACCAAGCACTTTGGGGTGTACCCCAAAAGTTGGACAAATATTTAATAATTAAATTGTTACTTGCGACTGAGTTCGGTACTGTACCGGACTCAGTCCTTTTAGTTTTATGGATATTCTTTCATTGTTATAGTACTCTATGTACTCGTGCAATT
>CASEME010000019.1 GCA_949289125.1 uncultured Eubacteriales bacterium | reverse complement strand
TCAAGGGTCAGTCCCGCGACCCTGAAAAAGAACCTGGCGTTGATCAACGCCAGGCCCAAGAAAGTTTTGCATTTCCGAACACCGCAAGATTTGTTCCAAGAAAATCTCGCTAAGTGTTGCACTTAGTTTGACAATTCATCTGTACGGAATACTCCTATAAAACATACGGCTTTCGCACATCTGCTGTTATTTGTACTTATTTATTGTTGCGCATTGACAATATATTTACCAAACTGTTAGACACTTGCATCAATATGCACGTGCAATAAGCGCAACTACAGGATTTTTGCAAGGCTTGCCACAGATAGAACATTGCTTTTGGAAAGGTTTTTCCTGTTCAAGCATTACTCTTACTGTAGCCTGAAGTTGTTGTTTGACTTCTGCTTCACAGTTTTCGTCCTTATCCCACACTACTTTTGCAAAGCAACCGCTATCCAAAGCGTCTTTCAACTCTGCCATGTTGTGTACTGTGCGCACGTGTGCGTCACGGAAAGCAAGGCTGCGTTCGTACATATCGCACTGTATTCTGCCCAAAAGGTTGATGATAGATTGCTCAATATTTTCAAGCGGCAAAGTAAACTTTTCCAAAGTGTCACGTCTGACGATAGTTACCATACCTTGTTCGATATCCTTAGGACCAAGCTCAAGACGAACGGGCACACCTTTCATCTCCCATTGATTGAACTTCCAACCAGGGGAGTTGTCCGAAAAATCGCCCTTTACTCTAATGCCAACATTTTCCAATCTTGCGACCAATTTTTGAGCATTGTCCACAACACCCTCTTTGTGAGCGGCAACAGGTATTACCACAGCTTGCACAGGAGCAATGCGCGGAGGCAACACAAGACCTCTTTGGTCGCCGTGCGCCATAATAAGTGCGCCAATAAGACGTGTGGATACACCCCAACTTGTCTGCCATACGTACTTGTGCTTGCCGTCTTTGTCCAAAAACTGTATGTCATATGCTTTGCTGAACTTTTGTCCAAAGTGGTGAGTTGTACCTGCCTGCAAACTTTTGCCGTCCAACATCATTGCTTCCATACCGTATGTAGCGTCTGCACCTGCAAATTTTTCCTTTTCGCTCTTACGGCCTATGAATGTAGGCAAAGCAAGTACTTCCTTAGCAAAATCTCTGTACAAATACAGCATACCAAGCGTTTCTCTCATAGCTTCTTCTTCTGTTGCGTGCACAGTGTGACCTTCCTGCCACAAAAACTCACTTGTACGCAAAAACGGGCGTGTTGTCTTTTCCCAACGCACTACGTTTGCCCACTGATTGTAAAGCAGAGGCAAATCACGGTAGCTGTTTACCCACTTGCTATACATACTGCAAATTATTGTTTCGCTGGTAGGTCTTACAACCAACGGTTCGGACAAAGTTTCACCGCCTGCAACGGTTACCATAGCAACTTCGGGAGCAAAGCCTTCTACGTGCTCTGCTTCTTTTTTCAACAAACTTTCGGGTATAAGCAAAGGAAAGTACACGTTTTGGTGACCTGTCTTCTTAAAACGGCTATCCAACTCGTGCTGAAGGTTTTCCCAAATTGCATATCCGTAAGGACGCAACACCATTGTGCCCTTGCTCGGACCGTAGTCAACCAATTCGGTTTTCAACACCACATCGGTGTACCACTGCGGAAAGTCCGCTTTCATATCGGCTATTTCTTTTACAAATTGTTTTTCTGCCATAATTTCCTCTCTGCATCAAGCGGTAGCTGTACCGCAAAATATTGACAATATTATAATGCAAGCACTACTGTTTGTCAAAGGTTTGTCAACACAGTTTAACCGTCATACTGCTATTATTAAAAGTAATTTACTAGCAAACTGCAGTGTGTCCAACACAATATATTGAAGTTAGACACCACTGCAACAAAATCCCCCACTGCAAATGCAGTAGGGGATAATTTTTGATGTAAATTGCTATTTAACACACATTCACATTTATTCAATGTACGTTGTATAATATAGTCTTTTGTTATTTGTCTTCCTCAGCAGGAACAATAACTGTGATATCTGTTGATACAGCTTTCTTTTCACCGTCAACTTCTTTGTATTGGTAGCACAAGATAGCATTGTTGCTGTCAAATGTCAAGAAATAGGTGTTGCTACCGTTTACCACTGTATCTACAGGTGCCCAACCGTTAGGGGTAATTGTTGTGGAAAGCTCGACAGCCGTATAACCGCTTGTAGATGACAAATCCATCGAATACATTTTGCCGTCACGAGTGTAATACAGTGTATTGCCTTCTACTCTCGACAAGGTAATCTCTTTGTCGTTGGTGTTGTGTTCCAACAAGTAATCTTTTACACTGCCGTCACCGCTTGTAAGGTACAACTGATAAGCGGCAGGAGAAGAATTGAATGTTTTGCCTGTAAGTATTACCTGTTCGTTGTAGCAAAGGTAGGTAATTGCAGTACCGCTACTGTCCTTAGTAACGTTGTAGATACGTACTGCTTCCGAACCTTGTTTTACTGCAAATACGCCAAAATCGCTTACTGTGTCTTCGCTATCGGCTTTGGTAAAATACACATATCCGTTGTTGTGTTGTGTAATTGTGTAAGTAATTGTATCCTTGTTTGCGTTGTCCTGCAACACTACTTCAGCTTCTGCGCCCGCTGTGTAAGTGCACACTTTGCCGTCATCATTGACGTATGCAACAGATTTGGAAGCAGTATCAAACTTAGCACCTGTAGCTGTTTTGCTAATTTCTTTAGCTTCGCGCTTGTCAGCAGACAAGTCTACCATCATAAGACCTGTATCTACATACAAAAGGTACACTTTGCCATCTACTTCATAAATAGCATTGAGGAAAGTATTGCCTTCCATTGCATAGAGGTTGACAAGGTTGCGGCCGTCAAGGTCACAGCTGTACACACTAAGTTGATCGCTCAACACATTACCACCTGCAGACAATGCGTTGTTGGGAGAAGTAAAGTACAGTTTGTTGCCGTATATGAACAAGCCGTTGACGTTAGTTTCCGTTGTGTTGCCGCTGTAGTAGAACATAGGAACAACTACTTCTGCTTTTTCGAATACTGCCTTTTGTATCTCTTCGGACAAATCAACCGAAGCAATGCTTGTATCGTCGTTCAAAGCAAGTACTGCCTCAAGATCGCTCAGTTTGATACGTACAATATCTCCCGTCTTTACCTCGCCTGTGTACTTGTTGGTAGAAGATGCCGTTGTCTGATTGCCGTTGACATAGTACAGATACTCGCCGTACACAACGGACAAACCGCCGTTGCCTGATACTGCGCCCTCTGCAGGAGCTGCAGGATAAACAAAATTGCCTGTAGTATTGCAAGCGGCAAAGGCAAATACACATGCCATCATAACTGCCATTACAATAAATATAAGTGTCTTAGAAAATTTACGCATTATAACATCGTACTCCTTAATTAGGTAACATACGTTCAAATTATAAAGCATCTTGCCAAAAATTGCAATCGTTTTGTGTACAACTCTCACCAAACTTAATTTTTTTTTGTTAAAAAAGGTAAAAAAATGTTTATTCGTCGCGCCAAACAGTTATCTGACCGGTCACAGCGTCCTGATACAGCATCCAAAAGCCTTCGGGATCGCCGTCCACATACACAAAATCTTTGTCGCAAAAGGTGTCCTTTTGTCCCGGCAAACCATAGCATATATAGCGCACTTCTCCCTTTTGTTGCAATACCCCCATAACAAAAAATCTGTCGGTATCGGGAAAGTCTATTCGCACAAAAAAAGACTCTTTGAACTTTGCCATAAGCGGATAATAGGGCGGAAATTGCACCAACAACTTTGCCACCTCACGTTTGACAGATTGGTAATAGTTGTCCCCTCTGCCCGTTGCATAGTACCGCTCAAAGGCGTCTGAATATTCGGTGACTGACCTGTAACGCTGTTTTACCACGTCTTTCAGTCTGTCCACGTCATACGCCGCTTTTACTGCGTTTTCTCCATAATAATTGTCTGTTGCGGCAACAAATTTTTCGTACGCCGTAGTATTGTTGCTTTCTGTTTGGTACTTGCCACCGTTTTGGGGCGCAGTGCGCACTATTTTGTCGGCATTGACACGCAGATAGTCGCTAAGCACTTTGACGCCTACGTCCGCTACTGCCACTACTCTGCATATCTGCTCCCGTTTGATAAGCGCACACCCAACATTGTCGGACAATCTTGTATCCACAGTAAAGGCAAAGCGGTCAAGCGTAGTTACGCTATAGGCAAATATTTCTCCGTCCACAGAGAGCAACAACCACCATTCGCCAAACGTCTTTTCGTCGGCGTTGGTGACTACCAACGAACCTTCGGTGTAAGGTTGACCGTTGTTGATAAGTTTTACCATACCGCATAATTGCTTGCCCGATATGGCAAATCTGCTGTCGGCATTGTTAAAAATAAGTATTTTCTTGGCGTACATCTTGTCTGTTCTCCGCATCTATGTCAATTCTTACTAATAATACGGCTTCAAATGTGTCGAAAATTTGCACCCTTTGTTGCTTTTTGCGCTATTTGGCAGAATACGCCGTTTGACTGCACAAAATGTGCTTACAAAACGGCGTACAATGGATATTTAACGATATATACAACAATCTACGTGTGCTTCCAGCGTTGATGCACACATACTGATAATACTATGGCTATTGTGCACAGTATACAAGTGAAAAAAATCAATTTTACTCATTGTGACAGCTTTTGCGCCGCTTCCGTGTCGCAAATAACCGTTACATCTTTGTGCTTTTGCAATATGCTTGCAGGGCAACTTTCGTTGCATTTGCCTTCCAACATTGCTTTTAGCGCGTCCGCTTTGTTAGCGCCACTTACCAACATAACTATCTTTTTGGCATTCATAATGTTGGACGTGCCCATAGTAAGCGCTTGTCTTGGCACTTCGTCCACACTGTCAAACAAACGTGCATTGTCCTTTACCGTACTATCTGCAAGCTGAACGACATGCGTGGTACTGTCAAAGGGCGTATTGGGCTCGTTGAAAGCAATATGACCGTTGCTACCCAACCCCAATATCTGCACATCGGGACGCAACTTGTTGAGCAACGCATTGTAGCGCTCGCACTCGGCTTCAAGGTCACCCGCCATACCGTTTGGCAGATTGGTGTTGTCGGGGTTGACGTCTATGCCGTCAAACAAGTTGTGTTGCATAAAGTACGCATAACTCTGCCTGTCGTCCGCACTCAGCCCCACATACTCGTCAAGATTGACCGTCTTTACATCTTTGTAGCTTGTACCGTTGTTTTTGCAATCGTCCACCATCAGCTTGTACAATCCCAAAGGGCTTGTGCCCGTTGCCAAACCCAACACAGCGTCGGGCTTGTCTTCTACTACTTTGTGTACAATATCAAAGGCGGCACGGCTCATGCTGTCGTAGTCGCTGACAATTTTTAACTTCATTGTTTGTCCTCAATGTCCTCCTTGTCTTGCTTTGCGCCCAAACTACCCTTGTGGTAAGACATATCGGACAAATATTCAAAGTGATTGGTAGTACGTATTTTGTACAGCACGGCTTTCATAACGTGTTCCATCTCACTGCCTTCGCGGTAGTCTGCCTTTACATAAAAGTCCACTCTGCCGTCACGAATGAGGTATCTGCCGTCCTCTTTGTGCTGATACACGCCAATAGCAGAACCGCCTTGCTGACGCACGATTTTCATAATAGGCACATCGGTAAGCCCGTCGCCAACGTATATCATGTTGGAAAAACTGATTGGGCGCTCCTCATCGGGTGTATAAATATTGAGTGCATTGTGCTCGTACACTTCTTCCACACCCTTGTTGATACGGTACATATACTGTATTTTGCTACTATAGTTGATAGCAATAGACGGCCAAATAGGTCTGCCGTCTTGGTCGTACACATAGTCGCACGCAAAAATGTTGCTAAATTTGTCACCTATAGCACTTGCCTCTATCATAGGCTTTAGTCCGCAAGATATTATGTAATGCCTTATGTCCAAGCCAAGACGTTCGCCAAAAGCGTTGATACGCTCAAACCAGCTGTCCACACCTTTGTGAAAAACTACCGTTTTGCCGTGTTCGGCAAGTTTTTGACGAGTAAGCACTTCGCCTTTTTCTTCTGCCTTTTTTATCATAAGCATCATAGTGGCAAGTATATGGTCCATATTGTGCTTTTTTGCCAACTCGTCCGACATCTGCCAAAAAGCTGACGGCTCCATACCGAGCGACGGTATAAACGAATATTCCTGCATGTCGGTAGTAGACAAAGTTTTGTCAAAGTCATACATAATGGCAACAACAGGTTTCTTTTTGTGCATACGCTCTCCTTATCGCCCGTGCAATCGCTCAACTGACATACGACACAACGGGTGTAGCATTTATTTTGAATATATTATACCAAAAAGATATACAAATATCAATACTTTGCGCCGATATGGGACGCAAAGCAATACATTAAAACAGCGACTGCTACCAAAATGCAATCGCTGTTTTGTTGTACATTATTGTACAGTATTGTTATTTGTTTTGGTTTTGCTTGCTGTTTGCAACTCTTGTTGTTCTTGCTCTTCTTCAACGTGCTTTTTGCCACGCTTTGCATTGTGTTTGGGAGGTTTTGCAAATTTGATGCGCTTTACTATGCAATAGAAGCAAGGTATAAGCACCAAAGTAACCAACGTACCAAGCAACAAGCCGCCCAAGACAACTATACCCATAGGCTGCATCAACTCTCCGCCGTCGCCCAATCCCAAAGCAAGGGGAACCAAAGCCAATACCGTTGTCAGTGTTGTCATAAGTATGGGGCGCAAACGAGATTTGCAACCTTCGACAACAGCCTGTTGCGGAGTCATACCTTCTTTTATCAGCAAGTCTATCTTGTCAATCATAATTATTGCACCGTTGACAACTACACCCATCAACATAATGATACCCACAAAGGACACAATATTGAGCGTAGTGCCTGTAATTACCAATGCAAGGAAACCGCCCGTAAACGAGAACGGTATACTCATAATGACAACAAACGGTTTTAACAACGATTCGAACTGACAAGCCATTACTCCGTACAACAACAGGAATGCTGCTATAAGTGCCACTACCAAGCCGTCAAATGCTTCGTTGAGGTAACTGGATACACCGCTTTCTTCATAACGATAGCCGGGGTAGTCCACCAACACAGTATTGACTGCATTTTGTATGCGCTTACCTATAGTACCCGTGTCTACGCCGTAGGACTCTACGTCCAAAGTTACTACATAGTTGCCGTCCGTCTTGTTGATAACAGACATTTCGTAACTATGAATAACACCGCCGTCCTCGGCAAACAACTCTCCGTTGGCGTTGGTGCGCAATATGTCACGCACTTTTACTGTGCCATCCGCTGTCATACCTACAATAAGGTTGAGTACCGAGTCCACATCTTGAACAGCGCTTTGTGCCACGCGCACAATTACGTTGGAGCTGTTGCCGTCTATATCAAGAGTGATAACAGTGTCTTCGGACAACGCCACTCTCAACAAGCCTACTACAGCCAAATACTCAACGCCCTTTTCGGCACACTTGTATTTGTCCACAACAAAGCTGTACTGTTCTATACGTTGAGACGCGTTGTTGGTGACTGCTACAATACCGTCCACTTCTTTTAGCGCCTGCTCCACTTTGCCTGCTATCTCGTACAGTACATCGCTATCCTCACCTACAATGGACACCGACATACCCGACATACCGCTTGTGACTGTTGCTACAATGCCGTCCATCTCGGTTACTGATACTCCGCTCAGTCCCATTTCCTGCGTAAGCTGTCGTATCTCTTGCGCCATAGTACCTGTAGCAATTTTGGACGTATCCAATTTGATACGCAATTTGCCGCTTACGTCTGTAGCCATAAGTCCCTGTACGCCCACTGTAGTTGCTATTTGAGTGATATAGCCTTCTTCGTATTTGTTGTAAATGGCGTCACGCAACTGTTCGGTGTTCTGCTGTGCCTGTTCAAGCGTCACAGAGGAATCAAACGCCATATTCACTTCTATCTCGCCTTTGTCCACAGAGGGCATAAAGTCTGTACCCGTCATAAACACAAGCAATACGCTGGTAGAAAATACTACCAATGCCACTACGCATACAAGCACTCTGCGAGCAAGCAACTTGTTCAAAATTTTGCCGTATATGCCTTCGCCCTTATTCATACGTTGCAAGCTCTTTTGAGCGTTGCGTTCCATACGTTGCTGAATTTTTTGCATTCGGCGTTGATGTTTGGACATTTTTTTGTCTTGTTCGTCTTGCTGTGCAGATTGATTGTTAGTTGCTGTAGTAACTTCGGCACGCGGTTCGTTGCCTTCTGCAATAGCGAGATTGAGATTACCCGCTTTGATACTGTCTGTAAGCACTGCAGTACGTTGATAAATGAGGTAATACAGCGTAGGTATTACTGTCACTGCCACAATCAAGCTCATCACAAGTGAGAAGGTAACTGCCCATACAAAGTCGTAGAATATTTCTCTTGTCAAACCCTGTGTAAACAGTATGGGGAAAAATACGCAGATATTGGTCAAAGTAGAAGCTACCAACGAGCCGCCCACTTCTGCCGTGCCGTTGACGCAACTGTTGTATATGTCTTCGCCTGCGTCTCTGCGTTTGGTAATGCTTTCCAACACAACTATACTGTTGTCTACCAACATACCAATACCTACGGCAAGTCCGCCCAACGACACCATATTGAGCGATATACCCATTGCCCACATACCTAACAATGCTACAAGTACGGACAACGGCATTGTGATAGATACAACCAACGATGAACCTATCTTGCGCACAAACAGATAAATGACCAATATTGCAAGCACACCGCCGATAATGATGGACGAAAGCACGTTGCTTACGCTATCAGTAATAAACTGTGCCGTGTCATCAATAAGTACTATCTCGCACTCGAGTCCGCTGTCACTGATATACTGCTTTACTGTATTGACAACTTCTGTTGTATTAGCTTCGCTATTGGCGTACACTTCGACAACTATTGCAGTATGGGAGTTGTACTGTGCGTGACTGTCATAATAGACATCGTCGCTTACATATCCCAATGAGGAAAGAGGCACAAGCAAAGTAGATGTACCGTTGGACTCCGTTACTTTGGTAAAGTCAGTTTTGCGCAAAAAATGCACTATCTCCTCTGTAGGAGTAAGCCCCATATCCATATCGGCATTCATTGCCGAATACAGCTCTACAAGCTCTGCACTGCTAAAAATGTAATATTCGCCCAACGAATAGGGATATTCAAGACGTTGTTGGTCTGTCAAAGTAAGTTTGTTGCCGTTAGCGTCCACATAATTGCCGTCCGCATCTACAAGCCTGCCGTCCAAACCTATTCTTATACCATCTTTGTTTATTGCATTGCCGTTTTCGTCTTCACGATATATCTCTCCGTTGGCATAAACAGCTTTGCCGTAGTCGGGGCTACTTTCGTCCGTCACCACGTGACGAAGTTTGTACTCTCTTAGTGCAGGCAATACCTCTGTCTCATAGTTGTCCGAACGTATTACGTGTATAACGTCTTCGGACATAAGAGTTACTGAGCCTTCTTCTGCAGTCAAAGTACTAAACAGCTGTGCATAGTCCTGGTCTGTAATAACATAAGTTTCGCCCTTTTCTTCGGCATCTCTACGACTTTGTATAATATTGTCAAATGCAACGAGATTGACGCTTTCGGCATACTGACAAGCGTCTGCCGTTTCTTGTTCGGTCATATGCTCTTTGTCACAATCTGGCAAACCGCACTCGTCGTGCACCATGTCCAGACCTTCATATGTCTTCAGTTCGCCGTTGACCGTTTCTTGTCCGCCCTGACGGAACAGTTTGGCAAACTGCTCGTAAGTGATATCTTCGCCGTCCTTTGTGCCGTCGCCGTTGGTATCACTTAGCGGATATATGTCACGAAAGGCCACAAGTTTGTTCCAATCGCTTTCCAACGTGCCGTCTTTTGCGCCGTCTCGTGCCCATTTGAGCAACTCAACGTCAATACCTCTGTTGTCTGCAATGGCTTGCAATTCCTCGTCCGTCATATTTTGGAAAGTGGGATCGGTGACAATCTGCTTTAAGCCCATATTCCACATCATATTCAATTCGGGAGCCGTGTTGTTGCGGATAAGCTCCATAACAGACTTCATTGCACCCAAACCGTCACGCTCGTTTTGCAACTCGTCGGCAGTCATACCGTCCATATCAATCATGTGCTGACGTGCGTCCAAAGTCAACTGTACATTGTCCTCAAACTCCTGCAAAGTACACGTTGCATACGCTCTTACTGCCGATTGCACTGCCTGCAACTGACTGAATACGCTTGCATCAAGTTGCAGTTTGATAGGCAGTCCCATTATGTCCAACACGCTCGTTGCGTCTGAAGCGTTGCGGATAGATACTACCGAGCCGTCCGCCATAATTGTACCAAGCGGTATGTCGTAGTTTTCGGACGACAATGCCTGAGTCAACAACAAAGCTACCATTTCAAGACCGCTCAATGCCTTAACGTTGATTTGTCTTGACGGCGCACCTACCAACGATACGCTACCTACGCCTTCTATACCCATCAGACGTTTTTGCAAACTTGTAGCGTCTGCAAGCAGTTTGTCCATATCGCCGTCAGTATTGTACAAAGCGACTGTTGCCGTTGCACTGCCGTTCATATCCACTGCAGTAAGTATAGGTTCTTCACATTCGGAAGGCAACGTCATTGTGCCAAACAGTTCTTTGACTTCGGTCTTTTTGTCCTCTATATCGGTACCGTAGTCAAAAGTTAGTATAACTATAGACACGTTGTCGTACGACAGCGTCTGCGTATTGTTGATACCGCTTATCGAACGGAAGTTGTCTTCCAATACGGTAGTAACATCACTCTCTACAGAGGACGCACTTGCTCCCGGATACACCACAGTGACACCCAACATAGGCATATTGATATTGGGCAACAAGTTGATAGGCATATCCATTGTTGCCAATACGCCGCATGCCAAAAGGATGATAACAAGTACACATATGGTTACCCGCCTAAGTATCAATTTTTTGAGCATTGCTTTCATAATTTACCTCCGATCTGCACCGAAGTGAGCAATAATGAATTTGATTTATTTATATGATTATATAACTTGTTTTAGGCTGTGTCAATTTGGAATTTGCAAGTTTTATTTCATTATTACACCCTTTTTTGTACGACAACAGACACAATATTTAATTGTGTTTACTAACGTACAAAACTTGTCTGTGTGTTGGGTGGGAGCAACACGCAAATGTAATATTGACGGTATATTGTATCGTCAAATTGTGTTGAAAGCACATTTTTTGCACTCCTTTACACACAACGGTATTACGCCAAATATACCACGCTTCAATAAAAAGTGCGCCGCACGGAAAGTTGCCTTCCGCACAGCGCACCCTGTTGTCAACTATATTGTAACAAGGCAAATTGTTGCCTTATAGACTACTTCAATACTGACTTACTTGTTGCAAAACTGTTTACAGCAAGCTCATAAGATTGTACTTACTAAATACCACTACGCACACAAGCGATACAGTACTCATAATTTTAATTAGTATATCTAAAGACGGACCAACTGTGTCTTTCAACGGATCGCCTACTGTGTCGCCCACAACTGCCGCTTCGTGTGCCGCAGAACCTTTGCCTTCGCCTTCCAAAGCGCCCTTTTCGATATACTTTTTGGCATTGTCCCAAGCGCCGCCTGCGTTGCCTGTATATATAGCAAGCATTATTGCAGACAAGGTTGCGCCAATCAATATGCCGCCAACAAACTCTGCGCCAAATATAAAGCCACACACTACGGGGAATGCTATGGATATTACTGCAGGCAAAGTCATCTCTTTAAGTGCACCCTGAGAGGATATCTCTATACAAGTCTTGTAGTCAGGCTTTTTGTCGCCTGTAAGTATTTCGGGGTTTTCTCTAAACTGCCGTCTTACTTCGCTTACCATATTGCGCGCAGCTTTTGCAACGGCGTTTATCAACATACCGCTGAACAGATAGGGCAACGCCGCACCAAGCAAAGCGCCCACCAACACTTCTTTAGATATGATATTGAGTAGCAACGTTTCAAGGTCACTAAAGGCATACAGATAACTGCTCATCATAGATACTGTAGCAAGCGCCGCCGAACCTATTGCAAAGCCCTTACCAATAGCCGCAGTTGTGTTGCCTACAGAGTCCAAAGTGTCTGTAATTGCTCTTACGTCCTCATCAAGACCGCTCATCTCAGCAATACCGCCTGCGTTGTCGCTGATTGGTCCGTATGTGTCCACAGATACAGTTGCCGCAACAAAGGACAACATACCCATAGCTCCACAGCCTACGCCGTACATACCGCCTATTTCAAAACTTGCATACAGAGCCGCACCCAACACCACAACGGGCAACATACAGCTAATCATACCTGTTGCCATACCTTGCGTTATTGTCAATGCACTGCCCTCTTTGGAAGCCTCAGCAATACGTTTTGTAGGTTTGTAGTCGTAGTTGGTGTAATATTCGGATATTATACCTATCACAATACCTGCCACAATACCTATACTTGCCGCCACCCACGGTGACAGTTTGCCCAAAGCAAAACCTGCTTCTTTGAGTTGCGTTGCGTCCTGACCGTCAAACAACAGCCAACTTAGTCCAAAACCAGCTGCAACGGTAATACCTGCCGATATCCAAGTGACAAGGTTGAGCTCTCTGTGCGGGTTTTCCGATATTCTGCGCTTAATAAGCAAAGTAAACGCACCTATTACGCAAGCAATAAGACCTATACCGCAAAACAGCATTGGGAACAACACCATACGCGTCAACAGTTCGGGCGAGTTAAACCCTCCCGTGTGTGAAAATATCTCTATGGCAAGTATGGCAGAGGACATTATTGCCCCAACATAACTTTCCAACAAGTCTGCGCCAAGACCGGCAACGTCACCCACGTTGTCGCCTACGTTGTCAGCAATAGTTGCGGGGTTTCTGGGATCGTCTTCGGGTATATGCGCTTCTGTCTTACCTACAAGGTCGGCGCCCATATCGGCGGCTTTGGTATATATACCACCGCCCACACGGTTGAACATAGCAATGACGCTACAGCCAAGCGCATAGCCCGACAATATAAGGGACAAATTGTAGCTTTGTCCTGTTATCGGATTGACCTTAGTGGGCAACACACCTGTGGACAGGTCGAGCATACCTTCCCATACGCCAAACAACATATATACTGCAAATATGCCAAACAATGC
The DNA here is from genome assembly GCA_949289125.1 of uncultured Eubacteriales bacterium. Classification (GTDB taxonomy): domain Bacteria; phylum Bacillota; class Clostridia; order Christensenellales; family CAG-314; genus CASEME01. The sequence continues at coordinate 10,658 of CASEME010000019.1, read as the reverse complement.
AAAGCCTGCCACGCACAAGCCCATTACACTGCCGCCGCGAAAAGCCACTTTGAGCGTCTTACCTGTAGAACGTGTCTGGTCTGCCACGTTAGCCACACGTACGTTGGCGTAGGTTGCTATCTTCATACCTACAAGTCCTGCTGTTGCGCTCATAGTTGCGCCTATTACAAAGGCAATACCTGCTTCCCAAGCAATTACAAGTCCGATAACCACTGCCGTTGCCAGCCCAATAATTGCTACCAACTTGTACTCGTAACGTATAAATGCGTTGGCACCTATACGAATAGCAGAAGCTATCTCCTGCATGCGTTCGTTGCCTTCTTTCATCTTTTTGACAGTAAAGAAGTTGAACACTGCGTAAGACACGCCCAATACGGACGCAAACAACACTATCAACATCAATAGTTGCATACGCTTTACCTCCTTAACGGGGCGTGCAACAAGCAACTGCTCCGCTAACTTCAATATACGCCCACAAGTGGGCAATGTCAATACCCGTTTGCAATTTTTACGCTACAAAATGCGACAAATTTTGCCACTGTCAATCTTCCATAAGATGCTTGAGCCCCGACTGTTTAAGACGCATATCGTCTTTTACTACAGTGTTGAGTAGCAGTCTTGGCAAATCGAGGTTTTTTTGCAAAATATCATCCATCTGACTGTAAGGGTAGGGGTGTTCGTAGTTGTCCGAACCAACTTCTATAGTGTAAGACGGTATTTTGAGTGACTGTATGCACCAATCTTTGTATCCGCCCACACTGCCATCGCCGTCCACCGTGGTATATCCTGTGTACTTTGCCAACGCCTCAGCATACCGCCTGTCACGCACTGTTCTAAATGCGCCTTGAAAAAACTTCCAATATATTATCTCCCCTTTACAATGGTAAGACAGCGTAACTTTGGGTTGCAACTTGCGAGTAAAATCGGCAAGCGCACGGCTCTCGGCTTCACTTTCGGGGCATTTACCCACATAGTTGGCGTCCGACTTGTAAAACACATTTTGAACACCCTCTCCCCAATGCGCGTCAAAGTTGACGTTCAAATCCACACCGTTGATGTTGGCTTTCCACAGCGAAAAGTCACTGCTTCCACCGTTGATAGTAAGCAGTCTGTTTTTTAGCGTCTTGTCCTTGACTATACTCAGTCCTTCCTGACACAGCATCACACCGTCGGGATTGACCATTGGCACAAAGTATATCCCGCCCGACAACTTTTTGCCACACGCAACCAGATGCTTTGCCTGACACAGCACCAACAGTGCCGTTATGTGTTCACGCGCGTGCATAGCGCCTTGCACTATCATACAGTTGCCGTCCTTGTTGCCTACAAATATGTACGGTATGGCGTTGCCCAACTCCGAATTGCCCACCACGCCTGTTTCTATGCCGTGCATAGCAAACTGTTCTACCTCTTTGAGCAGTTGTTGATACCCAAGCACTGTTTTCCCCCTTGTTGCACTTTCTGCTTTCACTTAATCATTACTAAACTATACCCAACGCCCCCAAACTATGACGCATACAAGCAAAATTTGTACAAACACACCTATTGATGTTGCAAAGCAATGCGCATTGCTGTATAATTGAAATGAGGAAATTATGAAAAAAGCACTTGTAAGTTATTGCTGTACACAACTAAGCTACCAACAAAACTTGCAACTCATGGCTCAATGCGGCTTTGAAGGAGCTATGTTGCAGTGGAAAGACAGCTTGATAGGGGAAAGCAAACAAAGGCAAATTGAACTTTGCCAGCAATACAATCTCGATATTGTCAATTTGCACTGCGACTATCAATATTGCAATACGTTGTGGCAAAAGGACTGTGTGTACGACAAGCACCTCATACAACTTGTAGAGGCGTGCGACAAATACGGCATACCTGTGGCGGTTGTTCATCTGTCGAGCTCCAACACACCGCCTGCACCAAGTATGTTGGGCATTGAGCGTCTGCAAAAAGTAGTACAGCGGGCGCAAAAGTTGGGGGTACAACTTGCATTTGAAAACTTGCGTATGCCTGTATTCAACAAATTTGTGTTTGACAACCTTGACAGTCCTGTAATTGGCGTATGCTACGACTGCGGACACGACAACGTGTACTGCAAAGACTATGACGTACTCAAATATCTTGCGCGACCTGTATGGACAACGCACCTGCACGACAACAACGGACAAAAGGACCAACATCTGTTGCCCTTTTGTGGCACTGTAAATTGGGACAACGTGATAGACAAACTAAGTACACGCAATGTGCAAACAATTAACATAGAAAGTCACTGCGACAGCTTAGACTTAGAAGTATGCAAGCAATTTGTACAACAAGCGGCAAAGTGTGCCGACACATTGGCACAACAGCTAACCGACAGATACAATAGTTAGTTTTTGCAATACAATGCTGTGCAACAAATAATATATTTGCATTAGTTTCCGTTACATTGATACACTATACTTAGCACATACATCAATAATTGTATACAACACAAGCCCACAGCAAAATTGCTGTGGGCTTGTGTACTAATATTACAAGTCATAATTATTTACGTTAGTTAATAACGGGTATATTGAATATTGTTCCGTTTACGTTTGACAAAACGCAAAGCAACTAACTAATTTGTTTTGTCCACTACAATATACCGTTGTTTTTGAGCCAAGCAACTACAAGTGAGGTGTTGTGTTGTACACTGTTGGCACTGTTGACAGTAAGCAAAGGACAATGCAACTCACTTTGCCACTTGTCGTGCTGTGCTTTGCTGCGACGTGACACATCGTTGCAGTAGTCGTACTCGCGCGCCCACTCGACAAATTTGCAATGCTCGTCGTACATATCTCCTCCCTGTAGCACTCTGTCGCCAAATCGACTGCGCTCACGCTCAATCAGCCTACGCATACGTTCGTTGGGTTCCAACTCTACTCTCACGGCACAACTGAGCAAGGGCGTAAGCTCCACACCCCAACCGCTCAGTGAACCGCTGATAACCACATTGCCGTATTTTGACATATCTTTGCGCAACAATTCGACACGTCTGTTTTGTGGCAATGCTTCGGTAAAGGGGACGGGCGTATATTTCCAATAATAGTTGTCGGTATCGAGGTGCTTGACGGACAGTTGTTGAGCAACAGACGCCGCAAGCGTGGTAGTACCGCTACCCGATGCACCGAATATAAGAATAACCATTGATAACTACCCTCACACAAAGTAAGTGTTAAAAACAAAGTAAGAGTATTGTACTATCAAATTGTGATAACGTCAATCTTTATTAAGCGATAGCGCATTGACTTGCCGCCATCAACGTGCTATAGTAATAGCATATTTTATGCAATGCACTAAGGAGATTTGACTATGAATCAATTACAGCATTTGAAAAAACAAGATCCCGAAATATACGCCGCAATAGCCGAAGAGTTGGACAGAGAGCGCAACAACCTTGAGCTTATTGCCAGCGAAAATATAGTTGACTACGCAGTGTTGGAAGCACAAGGCAGTTTACTTACCAACAAGTATGCCGAAGGTTATCCCTCTCGTCGCTACTATGGCGGTTGCCGTTGTGTAGACAAGGTGGAAAGTCTTGCTATAGAGCGTGCAAAGCAACTATTTCACGCCGAACACGCCAACGTACAGCCCCACTGCGGTAGCAATGCCAACACAGCGGTATATCTGTCCGTACTGCAACCGCATGACACCTTTATGGGTATGAGCCTTGCACACGGCGGACACCTTACGCACGGTGCTCCTGTTAGCATATCGGGCAAATACTTCAATGCAGTACCCTATGGCGTAGAGCAAGACGGCACAATGGACTACGACAAGATAGCCGACATTGCTAAGCAATGCAAGCCAAAACTTATTGTTGCAGGCGCATCCGCATATCCGAGAGTAATAGACTTTCAAAAGTTTCGTGAAATTACCGACAGCGTAGGCGCATATTTGTTGGTAGATATGGCGCACATTGCAGGACTTGTAGCCGCAGGTCTGCACCCATCGCCCGTGCCTTACGCCGATTTTGTAACAAGCACCACTCACAAAACTTTGCGCGGACCACGTGGCGGATTGATACTTTGCAAAGAAAAGTATGCCAAGCTGATTGACAAAGCAATCTTCCCCGGTTCACAAGGCGGACCTTTGGAGCATATTATTGCTGCCAAAGCTGTATGCTTCCAGCAAGCAATGTCACCCGAATTTGTGCAATATCAACGCAACGTAATAGCCAACTGCAAGGCTATGGAAAACCGCCTCAGACACCACTCAATCAAAATGGTATCTGGTGGTACAGACAATCATCTATTGTTGATAGACCTTACCAATACCAATATGACGGGCAAACACCTTGAGGAGTTGCTCGATCAGTGCAACATCACCGTCAACAAAAACGCCGTACCCAACGATCCGCAAAAGCCCACCATTACAAGCGGCATAAGAATAGGCAGTGCCGTATTGACAACAAGAGGTATGGGCACAATGGAGATGGAACAAGTAATTGATATGATTGTGGACGTCATCAACAACGGCGAAAGCGCAATAGACCGTGTCAAAAAGCAAGTGCTTGAATTGTGCAAACGCTATCCTATTTACCCCGAGATGAAGTTGTAATTGCACTTTCAACGCTACTTCGTGCCACAAAGTGGCAGTAAGTGCCAATAACTTTTACAACAAAAGTCCCGCTTGACAATCAGATGTCAGCGGGACTACTTTTATTTTGAAAGCAAATACAAATTGTTTGTCAGCAACACACTGTTACCAACCAATTTGCTTTTACCACTCTTTTAGCAATGTGTCCAACCATTTACACAACTTTTTGCTGCTTTCGTTGGCCACTCGCACTACTTCTTCGTGAGAGTGTTTGACGGTAGATATACCTGTTGCCATATTGGTAATGCAAGATATACCTAATACGCGCATACCCAAGTAATTGGCAACTATTGTTTCGGGCACTGTAGACATACCCACAGCGTCTGCGCCCAAACGTTCGTAGGCACGTATCTCGGCGGCAGTTTCAAAGCAAGGGCCGTTGAACAGCGCATACACGCCCTCTTTGTAAGCTATGCCCAATTTGTCTGCGCACTTGCGCGCTTTGTCGCACAGCACTTTGTTGTATGCTTCGGACATATCGGGGAAGCGCACTCCAAAGCGTTCGTCATTGTCGCCAATTAGCGGGTTGAGCCCCAACAGATTGATATAATCGGTAATAAGCATAAGGTCGCCTACATTGAGCTGTCTGTTGATACCACCGCATGCGTTGGTCACCACAAAGTCTTTGACGCCCAACATCTTCAGCACATACACAGGGTAAGTAATTTTTGCCATGCCATAGCCTTCGTAGTAGTGAAAACGGCCTTGCATCATAGCAACAACGGTATTGCCTGTTTTGCCTATTACAAGGTTGCCCGAATGTCCTTTGACGTTGGACACAGGAAAATGCGGTATGTCTGCATAATGAATAACAACTTTGTCTTGAAGATTGTCTGCCAAGGCACCCAAACCGCTACCGAGTACTACGGCTACTGTGGGTTGTAGTTTTGTCTGCTTGCGCACGTACTCTACAGACTGCATTACTTGCTCGTATAGTGTCATATGTTTCCTCCTTCAATCAACACTTTGTGTTGAAAAGACCAAAGAAAGTATAACACAAAAGTTGTGTTTTAGCAACACACAACGCTTGCAACATAGACACAAAAATCTCTTTGCCACACTGCTTCAACTTCTGCTAAAAACAAACTATGAACAACAACTTATAGGCAATATATTGTCAAAGTAATGCTGTTGTGTTATAATGCCGATATGAAATTGTTAGAAGATTACATATCCAAATATGCAGATTGCCACGATGACGGCGTTGTGTTGGCAGGTGGCTTTCTCAATCACAACATAGACACCTCACTGCTTGCAAAAATAGGTGAGGAATTTGCACGTTTGTTTGAATGCAGACAAATAACCAAGATACTTACCGTTGAGGCTTCGGGCATTTGCTTTGCAGTAGCCACAGCATTTTGTATGGGCAATATACCTGTACTATTTGCCAAAAAATCTGCCGCAAAAAATGCAACAGGCGAACAATATTGTGCAGAAGTACGCTCGTACACAAGGGGCAATACGTCCAATATTATGATACCGTCCAAGTATCTTGATAGTCACGACAAAGTGTTGCTGATTGATGACTTTTTGGCGCACGGTGAGGCTTTGAAAGGTTTGATTGACATTGTACGTCAGGCGAACGCACACCTTGTAGGCGCAGGTATTGTGGTAGAAAAAGCATTTGAACCAGGCGGCAAGCTGTTGCGTCAACAGGGAGTGGACGTCAAAAGCCTTGCTGTTATTCAAAAGATAGTCAACGGCACGCCGATATTTGAGTAACTGCCACACTGTTGCCACATCTTTAATAGAAATAGAATATATTAACAAATAACAAAAGCAATGCAAAACTACACTGTTGCATTGCTTTTTTGTGCAAATAATATGTACTACACTTACCATACTGTGGGTTGTCCGTCCTGATAATGCCAATATCTGCCCACACTGTCCGGCTTGTCTTGCGAATAGTAATACACTTTGGCATTGTGTGGCAAAGCGTTGTTGCCCACAGTTACTGTCTGCCACTGCTCTTGTGTGCCACAATAATAAATTGCACGAAGATTGTCGCACTTGTCAAAAGCGTTGTCGGACACAAAACGCAAACTGCTACCCAACACTATGTTACTAAGACTTTTGCACCCTCTGAAAGCATCATGATGTATGTTTACTAAATTGTCCGACAAAGTGAGTGTTGCAAGGCTTGTACAGTTGTCAAAACAGTGACTACCTATTGTGTGCACGCCATTGCCTGTATGCACAGTGTGCAACGCAGTACAGTTGGCAAAAGCAAATTTGCTCAATCGCAAAATGTTGTCGGGCAACTGTATGTCGGCAAGGCGTTGATTGTCGCAAAATGCGTACTCGCCTATTGAAATAACACTACCGTCATCTGGTATGTTGGCATTGGCAGTGCCAAAAACAACGCACTGATAATCTTTATCCACAATGCACGTGCCATTGCTCTCGTACGCTCTATTACCTTCTTCTACCTTTACCTCTGTAATGCCGCTACACCCTCTCAATGCGTCACTTTCTATATGAAATACACCTCTCGGCACATACAACGAAGTAAGCGATTGGCAGTTGCAAAAGGCTTTTTCGCCCAACATTTTGAGCGTAAAGGGCAGTTGCACGTTGGTAAGATGGACGCAGTTGGCAAAAGCATTGCTGTCTATGTAAGATACTCCGCTTGCAAACTTTACAAGAGTTAGCACAGTGTTGTTGCAAAATGCCTTTGCGCCTATTGCACTTATATTCACATCGTTATGTTTTGAAGGTATTGTTATTGAGTCACACTCAATATCCGCTTTACTTAGCACATAACTGTGTGTGAGATTGTCGTACTCGTATTGGCAACACTGCTCTACAGTGCTGTCATATCCGCACAGAGTACATTTGCCTTCTACAAAAGTATGTTGTTGCTTGTCAACAACTTCACCGCACTTACTGCACACATTGGCGTGCATATCGCTGTCGCAGTATGTGTATTGTCCCGTAGTATGTTGAAGTACAGGCAACGTGACGTCGGATAGTTGCAATTCAGTGTTGCCTTGATCGTCTGCAAACAATCTGCCACACTTTTTGCACATATAGTACTCTATGTTGCCCTCTCTACTACAAGTAGGCTCGACGTGAGCTATATGCTGCAAATTGTGCCCTGCAAGCGGACGCATAAGTTGTGCCAAATCTACAATCTCGCTACCCTCTTTGTCACGGTAGCAGGTACCGCAGTTGTTGCACTGCCAATATTGTTCGTGTCCTTGCGTCATACAATCGGAAGTTGTTGCGCCGTAGTACACAAGTTGATGCCCAAGTTTTGGCACAACAAGAAACTGCTGACGCACAAAGTTGCGACAGTTGTAGTCGGTAAAGCACAAATTGCATACTCCGCACTTCCAATGTGCTATATGTCCGTCTTGCGTACAAGTAGGAGGTATCTCGGCATAGTATTGCAAAGTATGACAAGAGTCTATCAACACAAGGTCCCTGTCAGGTACAGGATCTGTGCCTTTTTCGTCATAATAATAATTGCCACATCTCACACATTGGTAATAAGATATATTGCCTTTTTTGTCACAAGTAGGATAGGTAAAAGGGTGATATTGCATCTCGTGTGTATGCGGTTGCCAATCCGATTGCGTCTCCGTAGCAGATAAGTTTTGTTTGTCGTCAGCCATTGTATCCTCCTGTTGCGTATGCCTATATAGTTGCCTCACAAGCGTGACGTATTTGCAACGCACCCACACTATACAGCCAAACAGCAAATAGTCAATATATCAACGTCAAAATAAATAAGCACTCTACAGCAACAAATTTTTATTTGACAACAAAAAAAGACAGACTGCCAAAGCAATCTGTCTTGATACTACTTAACTACTAACAACTTATTATCTGTTGTAATACACACGTTTTGTTGCATACACAGCCTCACTTGTGGCATTGATGCCCAACTTGCGGAAAATTCGCTCGTCAACGTGAGGCAAAATGTATGTGGAATGCACCTGACAGCCACGCAACTTGGGGAGTTGTTGCAAAGCTAACTGCGCTTGCTTGCTTTCTGCTGCAGATACAGACAAGGCAATTAGTACTTCGTCCGTGTGCAGTTGGGGAGTAAAATCGCCCAAACTTTCTGTCTTGAGTTTTTGAATAGGCTCAATAGCAGTAGGGGCAATAAGTTTTACATCATCGGGTATGTCGGCAAGCGTCTTTAGTGCATTGAGCAACATTGAAGACGCACAGCCTAACAAGTCCGAAGTACGTCCCGTCACTATTCTGCCGTCGTTAAGCTGCATAGAAGCTACGGGCACACCACACTTGGCATTGTAATTGAGTGCACTTGTCACTACAGGTCGGTCGGTTACCTTGAGGTTGTGAGTAGACATAATAAGTTTTATTTTTTCCACTTCTGCAACGTTGTCTGCGCCTTTGCGGTTTGCCACAAGTGCTTGCAGATAGCGTCTGATAATCTCCTGATAGGACGCTTCTCTACATACTTCGTCATCACTGATACAAAAACCTGCCATATTGACACCCATATCTGTAGGAGACTTGTAGGGCGAAGTACCCAACAACTGTTGGAAAATATTGTTGAGCACAGGAAAAACTTCTATATCTCTGTTGTAGTTGACTGTGGACTCGCCGTATGACTGCAAGTGCCAAGGATCTATCATATTGACATCGTTGAGGTCGGCAGTTGCCGCTTCGTAAGCCACATTGACAGGGTGATTGAGCGGCAGATTCCACACAGGAAATGTTTCGTACTTGGCATATCCCGATTTGATACCGCGTTTGCCATCGTGGTACAACTGCGACAGACAAGTAGCCATCTTGCCGCTACCGGGACCGGGGGCAGTAACCACCACCAACTGTCTGCTTGTCTCTATATACTGATTGCGTCCCAAACCTTGTTCGCTGACAATGTGGGCAACGTTGAAAGGATACCCCTCTATGTTGTAGTGACGATAAACTTTGAGCCCTATACTTTCCAATCTTTTTTCAAATTTTACCGCCATGGTGTTTTCTTCACTGTATTGGCTAATAACTACACTGCCTACATACAAACTGCTTTGTCCCAACACGTCTACAAGGCGCAACACGTCCTCGTCGTAAGTAATGCCTATGTCCGAACGCAGTTTGTTTTTGGCAATATCTACGGCATTGATAACTATTACAACTTCCACTTTATCTTTCATAGTCATAAGCATCTTCACCTTGCTGTCCGGTTCAAAGCCGGGCAACACACGGGAAGCGTGGTAGTCATCAAACAGTTTGCCGCCAAACTCCATATACAGCTTGCCGCCAAACTCTGCAATACGCTCTTCTATCTTTTGCGATTGCAAACGCAGATATTTGCTATTGTCAAAGCCTTTTTTTAACATTTGTCACCCCTCTTTGTACAGTGTACTTTTGCCCAAATTTTTGTAGATATTTGTCGCAATCAACAACTTAATAATTATACATCGTAACAACGTATTTTGCAATACAAAATGTGTAAAAAATTGACTAATACAAAATATAATGGTATCATACATAAACGACTAAGGAGAATGAATATGTACAGAGCAATCAATCAAACGGAAGCAAAACAACTTATGCGCACCACGTCAGACTACTTTTTGTTGGACGTGCGCACTCCCGAAGAATACAGCACGGGGCATATACCCAACGCATACAACGTGGACTACACGGAAATAGTCAAAAGGCAAGACGAACTGCCTTCCAACAAAAACATTGCACTCTTTGTGTATTGCCGCAGCGGAGTACGTAGCGAAATTGCCTGCAAGCAGTTGCTGAGCTTAGGCTACACCAACGTGTACAACCTTGGCGGTATGTTGGGCTGGACAGGCGAAGTGGAATATTGAGCGTATTTATTTCGGTATGCAACCTTAAAACGACGCTACACTGTCATAATGCAAGTTGCAACACAAACAAATACACACAATAAACAACAGCACCCTCATATGATGTGTACCCCAAAAGTTAGACACTTTTGGAGGTACACATTTTTTATGGCAAGAAAACAGAGATTTAACAGAAAGTATAGCCCTGAGTTCAAACTTTGTGTTATACTAGATATGCTAGAAAACCATTTGGGATAT
>CASEME010000018.1 GCA_949289125.1 uncultured Eubacteriales bacterium | reverse complement strand
AGCGCTCTTCTATGGTAAAATGGCGGTAGTTCATACAAGTCTCCTCTGGTGTAAATTTTGTTTCGCAACTCTATTTTACCACAGATTTGTATGAACTCCTTTTTTTCTCTCATCTGTTGCACTTAATAGTATAATTCACCGTACAAAATAAAGGGATAACAAATAAATTGTTATCCCTTTGATTTTTGCGTTGCAAACACACGCTGTGTAAAGAAATATAGTGTACTATATTTTGAATGTGTTATCAATACAACACGTCAACCTGACAAATAGACTTTTCTATTTGGAAGATAATTCTTTGTAGCTTTGGTCGTTAAATCCCCAACCCAATAATGACAAAGACTTGAATCTCTCATCGCAATAAACTTCTGCTAAACTATTTATATCTATCTTAAAGTCTTTTGGCACACCTTTTTTCAACTTTATTATTACTTTTACCGTTTTACCGATGGAGTTTTTTAGCAATTCAATCATTTGCTTAAAGTCCCCATTGTCGTACATTTTGGCACTTTTCAGCTCATAAAAAGCATAACAATATTTATTTTTTCCAAAAACATTCCCATATGCTTCAATATTGATCAATCCCGCTTCCAAATCATCGGGAACGTCAATCAATCTAAATGGCAAGTTGATTTCTTCATACGCCGGTTTTGTAAAAAACATAGATAATACGCCCCTGTCAAAATCTTATTTGTTGATACGTTTATTATACCAAAAAATAATAATGCTTCAAGTTGTTTTTTTGTGAGCAAAAGATAACTCTGCTTTTCACAAGTTGTATTTACAAATAATTACGTTAGATATTTATGAGAAGAACAATAAATGCGTACCTGCTTGTTGGTTGGTGCAAGGTTGCAAAGCAATTTATTGTTGCTGTTCGCTGTCTTTGTCGTGCTCGGTATCGTCTGTTTGCGCGGATATAGTGTTGTAGTCGGTGTATGTTGTCACATTGTCTGTTGCTTGAGATGATGCATTGTCTATAGTTGGTGCAACGCCGTTACTGTACATGTTGTGTAGACGTGTAAGCACTTTGTTGAGCGGATAGTATGCAGTGGCAAAAAGTATTGTGTTGGACACAATGTGCACTACAAAAAATACGACTCCTCTTGCATACAGTACGGCAAACCTGTACCAAAAGTCTTTGGTTGCCACTACAAAACCTTGTGACGTGTATCCAAGTAGTGTATCTACCAAAGAAGTTAGTACGCCAAAGAGGGCGGTAATAATGGAGGCTGCTATCGTAGCAACAACAATTTTTAGCCAAACAGGCGAACGTGCAATTAGCGGTCTTAATAGCAAAAATACAACTGCCACACAGTTCCAATGTACAAAGTACGAGATAACCCACGTGTTGAAGCCGTAAAGCAATGTTTCCACAATTACAAATACATTGACTGCCGGAAGGACGTATTTCCAACCCCACACAGTGGCGTATACTGCTATTAGTATTGTCACTATCTCAACGTTGGGCACAAAAGACAGGGCAAATTTGCCTCCCGTCAACGTTGCGGCAAACAGTGCAGTTATTGCAATTTGTTTGGCTGTATAAAGTTGTTTGTTGTTAGTTTTGGTTTTGTTCATAATAGGTGTAGCTTATTTACAAGCAATTAAATACCGCCCTTTGTGGACGGTATTTGTAGCTTTGTGTAAAATTGTCAAAATTGGTGTTGCAACAATCAAAAAGCAGTAAGCTGTATGTAGATTACTGCGCCACCTTGCACATGCATAGAACTTGCGCCCACTCCTGAGCTGGTGACGTTGACGCCGCCACAGTTGAACGTAGTAGCATAAGCAGAAGTATCAAAGTCCTGCTCTACAGAAGTATAAAACATAATGTACCTACCGCCGTCGCCGTCATGCAAATTGCCTATCTGCGTAAAGTACGCGCCATAAGACGAATAGTAGTAGTCGAGTGTAAGCTCTTTATTTTTCTCCAAATACAGCAATGCGTCCAACACAGTGGACGTTGTGCCCAAATCTGTAATAGTCATTGTGTAATAGGTGTAGTTGTTTTCCGATTCTTTTATTACTACGACAAACTGATTGTCCTTTAGTGGGGGCAACTGTACTTCCTGCAAATCACCGCTCAACGAACCGTAAGACGGAGCGCATGCACACAGTAACAGTACCGAACTTAGTATAACACAAGCTAACAGCATTGCTGATGTCAATCTTCGCATTGTCAATGTACCTCTCAAATCATTGATGATATGTAGAATTATATAACAAATATACAATTTGTGCAACAACCTCTTAGTGGTTTGCTACAAGTTTTGTTGCAACAGCTTGAAGTAATATTTATCGGGGTATAAAAAAAGTATCTATTGCAAATTTGACTTTTTGATAGACAATTTGGTGCAAATGTAGTAAAATAGTTAGGACGTTTGGATACGTCTAAGATAATATTTTTAAGGAGAAATGTAAAATGAAAAAGATTGTTGTATTGCTTCTTGCAGTAGTTATGGTCTTGTCAGTAGTTGCTTTTGTGGCATGTGCTCCTTCCGAGACAGTTACAGGCGAGTACCACTATGCTAATCCGTATAGCGCTGAAAGCCCTGATTATGGTGCAAAAGTTGACGTTACTGTAAGCAACGGCAAAATCACAAAAGTAACACTTTACAGCGATGAAGACACAGGTTGGGTAAATCTCACTTCTACTTGGGATAACAGACAAACTTGGCTTGACGGTGTAGACAACTACCTCAAATCTTTTGAAGGTAAGACTGTTGAAGAAGTTAATGCTGCTACAGCTACAATTCAAGGTGTCAACGATGCTACATCCAACAGTGTATCCATCGACCACGTAACAGGTGCTACTCAGTCTTCTGCACGTGTATTGCTTGCAATCCAAAACGCTTTGTCTAAGCTCAGCAAATAATTGCAGCATTGATAACCAACAATTTACAAAAAAAACGCTACCTTTTGAGGTAGCGTTTTTTTTGTGTAATACGATTGGATTTTGCGTATTTTATAGACTATAGCGAACATATGTTTGCTTATAAGATAAATTTATTGGTATATAAAAAGACAGTACTATAATTGTGATATAAAACACTGTACAAACTATTCACCTTCGTATAAAATAATGGGCGAGATGTAATATATTGCATCGCAATAAAAATCTTTAAGGAGAAAAAAAAGACATGAAAAAACAAACAAAACTGTTGGTTGTTGTACTTGCAGTAGTTATGCTTGTATCCGTCTTTGCTTTGGCGGCTTGCGGCGAAACTTCCAAGTTTACAACAAAAAGAGCTTACGGTCTTGTACACGGAAAAGGTTATGTCGGCAATGCAACTGTAGAAGTTGACAAAGACGGCAGCTTGGTATCCGCAAAATTGGACGAGGCATGCTTCCCCAGCCAAGTAAAATTGACTGCAGAAGACACAGCTAAACTTAATGAAGGCGAATACGGCACAGTCAGCGGCAAACACGGTGACAGCACAGTATATGCTAAAGTTAAGGTTGGTAGCATCGTATTTGAACTTGATACCACAGCTAAGGCTTACAAAGTAAGTGGCAAAACTCTTGAAGAGTACTTTGCTGACGCTGCTGCTTGCGAAGCTTACTACACAGCAGTAGAAAACAACGACATCTATGTTACTGTTAAGGGCGTAGAGACAGCCGGCGTTATCACCAAGGCTGACCTCTTGAAGACTCAAAACGGTTACTGGACAGGCGTTACTACCGGTGCACAAGGTTGGGGCACTAACGCTATGGCTACTTGCCACTACGTTATGGAATATGGATTTGGCGCTACTTCTTTCGAGAAAGGAGACAAATTCTTCCAAGACAACAACGGTGTGTCCACAGGTGCAACCTGGACAGACTTCCAAGATTACTTCAATCTTTTGAAGGCTGCTTTCAACAAATAATTGAAAGTAAATAAAATAGTTTTACATACCTAATAATCTTAGACTAATCCAATTCAACCCGTGGCAACACGGGTTGTTTTGGTTTATTTTGTTGCCACATCGGCACTTTGTTGGTATAATGACAGTCGGAGATTAAGGCATCTGTAGGTTTTTATGAAGATTGCAACAAAAATTGTCAGCTTAATATTGTTAGTCATCCTTACTTTGTCGTTGTTTGTATTGGCCACGCCTTTTGGCGTGCAAGCCAATAGCAACACACATACGCATTTGTCAAATACAGATAGTTTGGCAGTGGAGGGAGATCCTAACTTTTACAATGTTACCAATTACGAAAGCGGTGGCGTGCACAAAGGCATAACATTTTCCGGTATGTACTTTGGGGTGACGTCGGACACCAAATTGCCCTTTACGGTACAGATATACAAGAGCGACCTTCGTCAAGACGATTTACTTGCCGATTTGTTGGGCAAAAAGATACACGCCGAGGTAGATTATCTCGACAGTATAGCCAATACGCAGTACAGTACAAGTGACGTGTATAAGTTTAACAACGCAAAGAGTGGTGAAACTATCGACATCGAAGAGCAGACTGCCGCTATGATACAAACAGCCAAAGAAATGTACGAGTTGACGGGCGGTGCATACAACCCTGCTGTGTACAGGTTAGTGGACTTGTGGGGTTTTTCTTCACGCACTTACTATGTCAACGGCAATCTGCCTTATGACAGAGAGTGGGTTAAGACGGGCGAATATTCGTACGGTTATCCGCCACCTGACGAGAAGTACATTGAGGCATTTATGAAACTGTGCAATTTTAACACAGTAGAACTCAATTACGACGACACTCGCAAAGTATGGACATTGACAAAAAACTGTCCTTCGGTCACCGTTGACGGAGTGACGTATGAGCAGTGGATAGACTTGGGTGGTATTGCCAAAGGCTTTGCAGTAGACAAGGTAAAAGAAATATTGGCAGATAACGGTATCGAGCATTACTTTATCAATGCCGCACAAAGCAGTATGGCTATGGCAACAACGGAAGATGGCAAAAGTTTTGGCTTGGCAATTACCAATCCCGACAGTATGTTTGGCGGTTACTACAGTGCAATAAGCGTACAAAACTGCAATTTGTCCACAAGTGGATTGTATGTGCGCTATTACAACTATGGTGGCAAAACGTACTCGCACATCATAGACGGCAAGACGGGTTACCCTGTGGAAACAAAAATATCTACAATTACCATCGTAAGCGATTCTTCTGTAGGTGGTTCTTCTGCGCATAACGACTGCCTGACTACGGCATTGACAGTACTTGGCAAGGACAACCTTGTGCAGTTTATGAACAAGCAATACACATGGGACAACAAGCTCAAAATAGTGTCAGTGTACGACAATCCGTCAAGTTGGGATAAGAAAAAACCGATAATCACCAATCTTAAACAAGAAGAATTTTTGGAGATTAACGAGGACTTTTATATAGCAACAAAAATTACCGAAGTTACCGATCCGCAACTACTCGAGCAAGGCATAGAGTACTTGGTAAGTATGGACGAAAGCAACAACAATGCTACGCGAATAACTATTATTGTCATCGTAGCCGTAGTAGCTGTACTGTTGGTGGCATTTATAGTGTACAGACTGATAAAAGCCTCACGTCAGGGCAAAGCCGTCAACATATTGGCAGTAAAGAAAGACAAACCTTTCAAACTTGGCGACATTGCATTGTACGGCACTGTAGTAGTACTAATTGTAGTGTTGTTTTCGGTGTTTGTATTTGGAGCAGAAAACAATCAAATAACTACTGTTCGCATAGAAAGTATGGCAACGGGAGAAACCTTGTTTGCCTATGATGTCAATACAGATGTGTATTCTACTGCCACCTCGGAAACGTTTGACATTAAGGTAGAAAGACAGCAAAATGCCATTGTTGTTACAATTACTCAGACAATAGGCAACAAACAGCGTTCCAATACGGCTACAATCTCGTTGGGGGACAATATTAGTGTCAAAATGACCGATTCGGTGTGCGGTATGCATCAGGAGTGCGTGCGCAACTTCCCTGCAATAACTTCTGCAGGCGGAGCAATAGTGTGTTCGCCCAACAACATCAAGGTAACTACTTCGGATGTTGCCGACTATATACTAATTTAAGGCGGTAAAACATAGATGGCTTACGGAAAAATAAAAAACAGGTTTAGCACAAGACGTATGGCATTGCTTGCCATACTTACTGCTATGAGCCTCATTACATTTATGATAGAAAGCCTCTTTCCGCCCCTTTTTCTGCCAGGCGCTAAGATGGGCTTGTCCAATATCTTTTCGCTACTGACGCTTATTGTGTTGGGACCTATAGAAGCAATAGTTGTGATACTTATTCGTACAACGCTTGGTAGCGTGTTTACAGGCAATATGTCCACCCTTTTGTACAGTATGTCGGCAGGTTTGGTGAGTATATTGGCAGCATCTCTACTTATGGCGTTGTTTTATCCGCGCATAACTATAGTGGCTGTGTCCCTTGTTAGCGCAGTGCTGCACAACCTTACGCAAAACGTAGTATTTTGTGCAGTGTCAGCTACGCCACAGATGTATGCATATATGCCGTGGCTTGCTTTGTTGGGCGTAGTGGCAGGCATAATTGTAGGCTTTGCAGTTTACTTTATTGTCAGATATGTACCGCTCAAAGTGTTTTTTGGTGTTGTGGACAATATTGACGACAGCGAAGATATGCAAGAGGTAGTGGATAACGATAGTTGTAGTGACACAGAGTTGTCGGACAATGTTCCTAATGAAGATAATATTGACAGCAATAAGCAAGATAGCACAGATGACGGCAACTTGGGCAACAGAGAGGACAGGCAATGAAAAACATAATTGTGGCAACAGACTTGTCGGGTGTAGGCAGATGTTCGCTTGGAGTAAGCATACCTATTTTGTCGGTTATGGGACACAACGTTATCCCTTTGACAACAGGCATATTTTCATGCCAGACAGGTTTTGACGGCTTTCACTTTGCACCCAATACGCAGTTTGTACAGTTTTATGAAGACATTGTGCGTTACCAAACGCCCTCTGCGTTGTATGTAGGCTTTTTGACAGACAAAAAGCAACTTGAAGAAATGCGATTTATTGCTGCACGCAAAGACAAAGAGTGCATAAAGTTTGTTGATCCGATAATGGCGGACAACGGCAGGCTGTATCCGCTGTACGACAACAATTATGTTGCGGATATGCGACTGTTGGTAAGAGGAAGTAACTGTATTACTCCCAATCTTACCGAAGCGTGCTTGCTGTGCGGTGTAGATTACAACGAATTGACCGCATTGAGGACGGAAAGCGGATATCTCAAAGAAGTGGGCAGAGTGTTTGGCTCTATATGCGATATGTTGCAGGTGGAAAGTGCAGTGATAACGGGCGTTGTTGGCAAAGACTTTGTGGGCAATGTGGTGTATCAAAACGGCAAAGTCAACTACATCACCAACGACCTTGTAGAGGGCAGTTTTTCGGGTACGGGCGATATATTTGCCTCTGTTGTGGTGGGCAGTATTCTCAATGGCGACAGTCTGCTTAGTGCGGTGCAACGCGCGTCGTTGTTTGTGTACAACAGCATTGCGGCAACAGCACCCGATGCAGACGTAAGAAAGGGTACAGATTTTCAGAGGTTGTTGCATACCTTAATTTGACAATATTTTTGTGCAAACAAATTCGGGCTTGACTGTATACACTGTTTGTCATATACTATCGTAAAAGGGGGATGTATTATGGCAAAAAACAAAGATTTTGACTTTGACAACAAACCTGCTGAGGAGCAGTATGGTATCAAAGATATGTTGTCTGTCAACGAGCAGATTATTTGGCAAGGCAAGCCAAAGCGTTCGGCATTTATAATGTCGCAAATATTCAAAATGTTGCCCATAGCTTTGATATGGTTACTATTTGACGGCGGCTTTATAGCTATTATGGTCACACAAGGTATATTCGAAGCGGCACCTATCGGAATGACAATAGGACTGTGCGTATTTTTTGCTTTGCATTTGATGCCTGTATGGATATGGCTTTCTCGCGTGCTTACTGCCAACCGTCAGTACAAAAATACTGAATACGCCTTTACCAACACACGCATCATTATCAAAAGCGGTGCGGTAGGCATTGACGTCAACAATATATATTACACAGATATTCAAAACGTTCATTTGAGAGTGGGATTGACAGACAGGTGGTTTAAGGTAGGGGATATTTATATTCACGGTCCTGGTAAAGTGGAAGTATTGCACGACCTTACCGATCCGTACAAACTTGTTACTCGTCTACAAAAGGTCATCAACGACATCAAGACAGATACATATTACCCCAACAACTTGCGTCCTGACGCCAATGACGGTTTTGATACCACCTACAAAGGATAGTAAATTGTATTGAGTATAGTGTAGACTTGTTGAAATACTAACAAATATACAAACAACAGCCGTGTGAGAAAAAGCTCACACGGCTGTTTGTTGTTTGGGATAATTAAGATTTTTTTGCATTGCAACTATTGGTATTAGTTGTTTATCCAACTATTGCAATTTGTACAGTTTATTGATTAGTCGTCTGCTCCGCCTAACATTTCCATCTTGTCTTTGGGTGCAGTAGGTTTGCTGTCACCGTATTTTACAAAGAACATTGTTACAAAGCTGAGCGCAACAAATATTGCTCCGTAGGGGAACAGTACAGACATACCAAGTGCGTCCATCAATGCGCCCGACAATATAGGTGTTGCAATTTGTGCAGCCATACTTGCGGTGTAGTAGTAACCTGTGTATTTGCCTATGCTACCGCCCTGAGATAGTTCTACTACCATGGGGAAGCTGTTGACGTTGATTGTTGCCCAAGCTATACCTGCCAATGCAAACAGTATCCACATAATGGCGTCTGGTGTGTGACTGTTGACAAAGTATGCGGAGGCAAATGCTACTGTAAGCAGTCCTATACCGATAAGAATGGTCTTCTTTCTGCCAAGTTTGCTTGCAAGCATACCTACAGGTATGTAAGCTATTATTGCCGCACCTTGTGCAATTAGCATTGTTGCGTTGAAGTCCTTGTTGAGCACGTTGACTGCGTACAAACTGTATTTACTTGTAATAGCGTTGTAACCGATAAACCACAAAGCCACAGACGCAAGTATAAGTATCAGTGAAGAAAGTTTTTCTCTCGGAAGTTTTTCTTTGCTTGCGGCAAGCTCGACCGAAGTTTTGTCGGCTTCTTCCTCTGTAGGTTGCGTTTCGTCCACTTGTTGCTCGGTATCCAGTTGTTGTTGGTGTATCAGCATCTCACCGTTCCACTTGCGTTCTTTTACTGTGAATACAAATACAATAAGTGCGGCAAGCATAAGTCCGCATACAGCGGCAACATAACCGGTATAGCTCATTATCTGATTTTTGACGCTACCTGTACCAAACAACATACCGAGTACAAGCACCAGCATACCGCCTGCCGTACCCATCAGGTTGATTATAGCGTTGGCTTTGCTGCGTAGCGGTTTGATGGTGACGTCTGGCATGAGCGCAACTGCGGGCGAACGGAAAACAGCCATAGATATTAGTGTAGCAAGCAGTAGTATAATGAATATTACCAATATTCCTACTTGTCCTTGTGTTACCTGATTGGCGTACACGCTGCGTGCCGAGCTTACAAGCGCGGTGTATGCGTTGGTGGTCTTTGCGCCCTCTTCAAAGTTGACAGTGTAGCTGTCGTTGGCTTTGTCGTAGACGTAAGCAGTGTTTTGGTCTATTTCCAAATACCATTGCTGTGCTTGTTGCTGTTGTTCGGATGTCAGTTGGTCGTATTGTTTGCCAAACAATACTTTGGCGGCATAATCGCGCACTGTATATTGTTTGGGCACGCTGTTGTTGCCAAAACTGTCATATTCGCTGTTGTCTATTACGTAGTTTTGCTCCCAATACATCTCATTGTTGCCCTGAGATATTTTGTTGAGCTGTGCGTTGTCTGCAAAGGTAAGCCCCATAAACATTACTATAGCAAGTATTGTTCCGATAAATATGTATGGAGTACGTTTGCCAAAGCGTGTGTGCGTCTTATCGGAAAGGGCACCAAATAATGGCAACAAAAATACTGCAAGTATGTTGTCGAGTGCCATAATAACGCCCGACCACGTTTGGTCCATACCAAACTTGTTAACAAGCATAAGCGGCACAATGGTGTCGTATGCTTGCCAAAAAGCCATAATGGCAAAAAATGCAAATCCTACCAAAACGGTGCGTTTGTAATTGAGTTTCATAGTTATCCTCCGTAGCCTTATTATACTTTAATACAATCTATTTGTAAATAGCAAAAGCGAAAAAAACTGCAAGCGCATTTTGTGTATTGAGTAAGATGTTATCAACGTACGCTACTATACCTTTGCCACAACTATGCCTATACATTATTGGGGACAACCATACATACAATGTGATATGAAAAAGTATGCAAAGTGGATACCGTTTGCGGCGGTAGTTTTGTTTGTGGTTTGCGTGGCAATATTTGTGTTGCCAATGCTACAATATAGTGGTGAAAGTGAGGGAAGCGACAGCCAAAAAGCTGTGCTTACTATGTGGCACGTGGAAAGTTTTGAGGGCGGTAGCACTTCGCGCCGAGATTGGCTGTTGCGCCGTGCCGCAGAGTGGGAAAAATCCAATAAGGGAATGTATATCAACATTACTACATACACCTACGAACAAGCTGTAGAGATGCTTAACAAGGGTTATACCTTTGATATTATAAGTTTTGGCGTAGGTTTGGGCAGTGAATTGTTGGGCAAACTTGTGCCGTGGGACAGAGCGGACGTGTGGGACAACTTTGCTCAAAGTGCAACAGTGGAAGGCAAACTGTTGGCATTGCCCTACATGAGTGGTGCTTATATGTTGTTTGCAAGGCAAGATGTGGTAAAACTGTCAGAGCCACAACAACTTGTGGACAAATGTCTTACCTTCGACATTACCAAGCGCATAGGCAAAAATACTGTCAAATTGCTATCTTTGGATAGCGGTTTTGTTGCCTTCAACAATCCTGTTGGCGCACTTGCTATGCAGGGTATAACGGGTAGCCTTGCTGTAGATACTACCAAAACACAGTATAACGCTTATGAGGCTTTTGTGTCGAGCAACAAGTCCGTTGTGCTTTTGGGTACGCAAAGAGACTTGTACAGATTGTCCAACAGAGAAAAACAAGGCAAAATATCTCCGTTAGTGTATGCTTCGCTTGTACAATATACCGACCTTGCACAGTATGTGGGAGTGTGTGCAGACAGCAAGTACATACAACTTGCACAGGCATTTTGCTATACTTTGATAGACGACAAAGCACAAGCAACTTTGTACTCTACGGGTATGTTCTCTGTTGTGTTGGATGATATCTATACAGACGAAAGGTATCGTGCTCTGCAGATGGCGTTGCAAAACAGCTATGTTGCCAATGTGTTTCGTGATGCAAGCACAATACAAGCGGATAGACAAAGCGCGTTAAATACTGTCAACGGTAAATAATTTGTATTGCAAATAGCGAAAAAAATATCTCAAAAAATATAGTGCGTAACGGCGGTATTGTCTTGAAAAATATTGTAAAACATAGTAAAATATATGAAGTGGAAGTTGCGCTAATTAGGCAGGGCATAGAGAGCCGCACCGACAGAAGTTTTTGCAAAATGACCACAATAGGGTGTGGTGGAGATATTGCTTTGGTGGCATATCCGAGCAATATTGAGCAACTGCAAATTGTTTTGAGCACAGTACACAAATGTGACGTACCATATTTGGTATTGGGCAGAGGAAGCAACGTTTTGGCTTCCGAGCAGTTTTTTTGGGGAGTGATGATATCCACTTGCAAAATGGTGGGGATTGAGAGCACTTCCGACGGCATATTGGTTGAAGCGGGCACGTCCACCGTTAGCGTAGCACGCTATCTTGCTCAGCATAACTGCGGCGGAGCAGAGTTTTTGTACAGTCTTCCTGCTACAATAGGCGGAGCGGCAGTTATGAACGCCGGCTGTTTTGGCGGTGACATGGCTCAGATTGTGCTTGCAGTGCAATATATTGACGACAAAGGCATATTGCACGAGGTAGAAGGTAAAGACTGCAACTTTGTGTATAGGGGCAGTATGTTCAAAAACAACGCTCGCCTTACCATTGTGCAAGTATTGCTCAAAAGGCAAATTGTGGATTACGACATAATGCATAAGTGTCGCGCTATGTACGACACCAAACGCAATACTCAACCGCTTGCGCAAAAGTCCTTTGGCTGTGCTTTTTACGGAGAAGGCTTTGCCGCTTCTCAGCTTATAGACCTATCGGGGCTAAAGGGTTGTCAGATAGGCGGTGCTAAAATTTCAGAAAAACATGCAGGTTTTGTCATAAATGTTGACAAAGCCAAGTCGCAAGATATATACTTATTACTCACGCACATCAAAAATGCGGTCAGACAAAAGTTCCGTTGCGACCTCCACACAGAAGTGTGTTTGGTGGGAACACGGTGGGAGAATAACAATGATATTGGGAGATTACCATACACATACACGTAACAGTGACGGCAAAGGTTTGCTGATAGATACTTTGCGCCAAGCCGACAAAATAGGGTTGAAGCAAGTGGGCATCAGCGACCACGGTTTGCGCCACGCTGTACGCGGTATGCACTTTAGAGATATTGCACGTATGCGCAAACTGATGGAAGAATATAAGTCGCAGTTTAAGGTGCAATGTCTGTTGTCTATAGAAGCAAACATATACAGCAGTGACGGTGATATAGACCTTACCGAACAGCAACGTGATATGTTTGACTACATTGTGGCAGGTTATCACAAAGCAGCATTGCCCAAAAATTTTGCCGATGCTTTCCGATACAATATCCCTGCGTTGTTTGCCAATCGTAGAAAGCAATATACTGACGCACAGCGCAGAAAATATACTCATACAATAGTCAAGGCCGTGTCTTCGGGCAAAATCAATATTTTGTCACACCTCAATTACGGTATACCTACCTTTGTCAAAGAAGTGGGCAAGGCGGCAATAGACTACAATGTGTATATAGAGCTCAACGGCAAACGCGTCAATATGACGGACGACGAGATAATGGAATTGTACGATATGGGTGTTACCTTTATTGTCAACAGCGATGCGCACAGCCCAGCGCGTATAGGTGAGGTCTCCGTGCCTATGACTGTGGTGGAACGTCTGAAGTTGGACAAGTCACGCATTGCAAATTGGGACAAGCTACCTACGTTGTACATCAAACACTGAGGAATATCTGATGACTTTTTCACAACTGACCAAAGAGGAAATAATGAAAACAGTGCACAATCTCAACGATTGCTGTACTGACGCTTTTTTGTATGCTGTTTTCAAGGCTTTGGGCAGTTTTTCTATAAAAAACAGAGAACTTGCTTTGTGCATTGTCACCGAAAACAATCAGTTGCTACACTTGTTGCAACGCCTTGTCAAACACAAGTTTGGCACTGGCAGTTTGATACAGAGCGAAAATACCAACGCTTTGCGCGGTACTATTATTTATTCGGAAGTTTTTGATAGTTATTTGTGCTCATATTTTGGCTTTACTTACAAAGATAAAGACGGATTGCTACAAATATCCAATGCCACAGACAAAAAGTTTTTTGATAAACCTTGTTGTTGCAAAAGTATGTTGCAGGCATTGTTGTTGGCATCGGGCAGTATAACTGTGCCCACAGTTTCGGACGACCTTAAAGAAAGTTGTTCTACTTTGAGATATCATCTCGAGATAGTGTTGACCGATGACGAGTTTGCCGACGTAGTTGCCGATATTTTGTCTCAGCAGGGCTTTGCTTTCAAAAAGACAAAACGCAAAAACAACGTTGTGCTGTACCTCAAAGATAGCTCGGCTATTGCAGACTTGTTGGTATATGTCAACGCATATCAAGCCAAACTGCAGTTGGAAAACATTATTATCGAGCGTAGCATACGCAACAACGTCAACAGACAGTCCAACTGTATTGCTGCAAATATAGATAAAGTGGTGGAAACAAGTCAAAAACAAAAGCAGGCAATAGATATGTTGCAACAGAGCGGTAAGTTGGCATTACTGCCGCCACAACTGCAAAAGATAGCGGAGCTACGCAGTGCCAACCCCGAAGCAAGCCTTCAGGAGCTTGCAACTTTGAGCGGTCTGTCCAAAAGCGGTGTAAGGCATCGTTTGGACAAACTTGTGGAGTTGAGCAAAGAGCTACACACTAACGAGGAGAATTGAGTATATGTCACAACCTTTTGTGCATTTGCATTTACATACAGAATATAGTCTCTTGGACGGGGCAACGCGATTGGACGCTTTGCTCGACAAATGCAAAGAGCTCAATATGCCTGCCGTGGCTGTTACCGACCACGGCAATATGTATTGTGCGTGGAAATTTAACAAGTTGGCAAAGGAAAAGGGTATCAAACCAATAATTGGTTGCGAGTTTTATCTTTGCGACGATATGAACGCCACAGGTTGGAACAACAAAGAGTATTATCACTTGATACTGCTTGCAAAAAACAACGTTGGATATCGCAACCTTGTACAACTCAATTCCAAAGCCTTTGTGGAAGGATATTACTACAAGCCCCGTATAGACTTCAATTTGCTCAAAGACCATGCCGAAGGGCTTATTTGTTTGTCTGCGTGCATAGCAGGTCAGTTGCCACGTTTGTTATTGTCCGACCGTAAGGATATGGCGCGCGAATTGGCTATGCAGTACAAAGAGCTGTTTGGTGAAGATTACTATATAGAGTTGCAAGACCACGCTATATACGAAGAGCGCCTTGTTATGCCCCAACTTATCGAGCTTGCGCGCGAGTTGGATATTCCTCTTGTGGTCACCAACGACGTGCATTATCTCAACGAAGAAGATGCCGAAGTGCAAGACATTATGTTGTGCGTGCAGACGGGCAAGTTTTTTGACGATCCGCAACGTATGCGTTTTGATGGCACTTCCTTCTATCTCAAGACTCGTGAAGAGATGGAACAGCTTTTCCCCGAGCTTCCCGAGGCGGTGGAAAACACTTTGAAAATTGCCGAGAAGTGCAATGTCGAGCTGAAGAAAGAAGAGTTGTTGCCTTTGTACACAACGCCGGACGGCAGTACACCCGAACAGTTTTTCCGCAAATTGGTAGAAGAAGGACTTGTGCGCAGATATCCTCAATACACTCAGGAGATATGTGACAGAGTAGAGTACGAATACAAGGTAATTACCTCTATGGGCTTTGTAGATTATTACCTTATTGTTTGGGACTTTATCAACTATGCAAAAACACACGGCATACCCGTAGGTCCGGGCAGAGGTAGCGGCGCAGGTAGTGTAATAGCGTACTGTATAGGTATTACCGAAGTAGAGCCATTTAGATACAATTTGATGTTTGAGCGGTTTTTGAACCCCGAACGCAAGACCATGCCTGACTTTGACGTTGACTTTTGTATGGACAGACGTGGCGAAGTAATAGAGTATGTGCACAAAAAGTACGGCAACGGCAATGTGTCGCAGATAGTTACCTTTGGCACTATGGCTACCAAAAACGCTATTCGTGACGTTGCACGTGTGTTGCGTGTGCCTATATCCGAAGCCAACCGCCTTACCAAAATGGTGCCCGATATGTTCAAGTATACTTTGAAACATTTGTTGGGCAAAGTACCTTACAAAAAGGTAGAAGATACCTTTGTATCGCAAGAGTTGATAGACGCATACAACGCTCCAGAAACACATAAAGTATTGGATGTGGCTATGCGACTCGAGGGTGCGCCAAGACAAACAGGTATGCACGCGGCAGGTGTAGTTATCTGTAGAGATAAGATAAGTAATCACGTACCACTGCAGACCAACGGCGGTGCGTTGCGCAACGGCGGTATTGTCACTACTCAATACAATATGATTGAGGTGGAAGAGGCAGGCTTGCTGAAGATGGACTTTTTGGGACTGCGCACCTTGACCGACATCAAAAAGGCGCTTGACTATGTGGAACAGCAGACGGGCAAGCGTATTGTATTTACCGAAGATAGTTACAACGATCCCGAAGTGTTTAAAACAATCAGTTCGGGCGACACAATGTGCATATTCCAACTGGAAAGCGGCGGTATGTCCGATCTTATGAAGCGTATGCAACCCGACGGCTTGGAAGATATCATTGCAGGTATATCGCTATATCGTCCCGGTCCTATGCAGTTTATTGGCAACTATATAGAGGGAAAGTTTAATAAACAATCGATAAAATATACCCACCCTATGATGGAGCCTATATTGTCTATTACCAACGGCTGTATAGTCTATCAGGAACAGGTAATGCAGATAGTTAAGGCGTTGGCAGGTTTTTCTACCGCTCTGGCAGACAATGTGCGCTATGCAATGAGCAAAAAGAAGTTTGAGATGATGAAAGAGCTCGGACAACTGTTCATATACGGCGGTACAGCCACAAACGGCGAAGCGGTAAAAGGCTGTATAGCCAACGGCATACCCGAAGCTACTGCCAAAGAAATATACGACGAGTTGATAGACTTTTCGCAATATGCGTTCAACAAGTCGCACGCGGCGTGTTATGCCTATGTGTGCTATCAGACAGCATATCTCAAACGCTACTATCCTGTAGAATTGTTGTGCGCAATGCTCAACAACCGCATAGACAATATCAAGGATATCAAAAAGTATCTCAACTATGCAAAGAGCAAAAATATACCTATTTTGCCACCTGATATCAACAAGTCGGCAGCAGACTTTACTGTAGACCACGGCGCATTGCGCTTTGGACTTGGCGGTATCAAAAATATAGGTGTGTCTGTAGTTGCACAAATTGTTGCTGAGCGCGAGCGTGCAGGCGAGTTTTCTTCTATGAAAGATTTGTTTGAGCGTGCAGGCGAGTTTATCAACAAACGTATGATAGAAAACCTTATCAAAAGCGGTGCATTTGACTGCTTTGAGCGCACGAGAGCAGATATGTTGCAATACTATCAGGACGAGCTTGCACAAGTGCAGGAGAGCGTCAAAAAGCATGCAAGCGGTCAGATATCCATTTTTGATATGGCACCCGAACTGAAAGCTGAGGACAATAGCTCGCGCACTATGGTCAAAGAGTTTGCGCCCGAAGTAAAATACAGCTACGAAAAGGAAGCGTTGGGAATGTATCTCAGTGGCTCACCCCTTGACGACTACGACAAATACAAAGCGGCGTTTCACTTTGACTTTTCTACAGAGCAACTTCCGCACAAGCAGACTGATGACGACGAATATGCAGAAAACAGCGATGTCAGCAATGTAGAGGCTAACCTTGTCAAACGAAAAGTGGTGACAGGCGGTATATTGCATGATGTAAGAGTAGTCAAAGGCAAAGACAACGCTATGATGGGCTTTGGCGTATTGGAAGACGTGTTTGACAGTATAGAAGTAGCACTGTACAGCCCGATGTACGACAAGTACAAAACGTTGTTTGTAGAAGACGCGTTTTTGGTAATCAAAGGTACGATATCCGAATCGCGCGATGGTTACAAAATAAACATACGCGAGCTTATCAATCCCAAATCGGAGCAAAAGCCAGCCTTTAGTGCTAACAATAAGGACAAAGAAGAACGTACAACGTTGTGTTTGCTGATGGAACACCGACAGGAAGACGTGTACAACCGTATGTTGTCTGTGTTGGAACAATATCGCGGAGATATGGACGTGATGTTGCGCATGGAAGGCAAAAAATACAAGTTGGATACCAAAGTAAGGCAGTGCAACGGTATTATGATAGAGCTGCAACAGCTATTGGGCGACAACAACGTTGTGTTTTATACCAAAGACAAATAACATATCAAATAAAGTAACAAAAGCGGTACGCATCGACATTCAACAAATCGGTGTTCGTGCCGTTTTTTTTGTTTGCAAAACTATGTTGAAAGTGTGTGTACAATAGTTTGTTTTAAGCATTTGCGGTTATATTGTATATTTGTGTTCATTAGTTAGTTGTGTATTCCAACAATAACCGATATGTCAGCAAAAATGACACCAAAAATTGAGATAAAAGTATTGCAAAAAATACTTATTTTGTAACCCAAAAAGCGTTGACAAATATTTATATGTGCGTATAATTGTTAGTACCCTAACAATTTGGCTGTTGTAAGCTAAATGTTTGCAAATATGTCACCACAAAGGAGTACAAGTCACAGTGTGTACAACTCAACACGATATTGACAATAATACTAATAATGTTCATATAGGTTTGGAATGCAGGCTTATAGCCAATTTGGTTATGCGCACAGTCAACGAAAGTCAAGTGTTTCGCAACAACAACTACATTACAGGCGTGCAAGGGTGGGTGTTGCGATATTTGTACGACCATCAGGGAGAGCAAGTATTCCAAAAAGATATGGAAAAGAGGTTCAATGTGCGTAGAAGCACAGTGACGCAGACGCTTACCCTTATGGAACAGCGCGGACTGATAGTGCGCCATAGTGTAGACAAAGATGCACGGCTCAAACGGTTGGAACTTACCGACAAGGCAATAGTTATACAGCAACAAATTATTGCCGAGATAGACAGAGTGGAAAAAGAAATGTTGCAAAACTTATCGGCAGAACAGCTTCGTGTATGCATAGATGTGCTTGCTACTATCAAAGCCAATCTTTTGGCTATGAAAGTGCAAACAGATGCCGTGGAAATATAAAACAGTAACAAAACAAAATTAGAGATACAATAAGGAGAGAAGTATGATAGGTATAATGAGAAAGTACTCCAAAGGGTACAATGTATATGCGATACTTACGCCTATACTTGTC
This sequence comes from uncultured Eubacteriales bacterium, assembly GCA_949289125.1. Taxonomy (GTDB): domain Bacteria; phylum Bacillota; class Clostridia; order Christensenellales; family CAG-314; genus CASEME01. The sequence goes on along the minus strand of CASEME010000018.1, from coordinate 267,542 downwards.
GTATTTGAAGTACTCTTGGAAGTATTGATACCTACGCTTATGGCGTATATAGTGGACGTGGCAGGCAAAGTAGCTACGGGACGATATGTTATAGGTGCAGAAGGCAACAACGAGTGGTGGGATACCTTTCTTACCAACAATCCGCAGTTTGCCGAAGGTACTACATTGTTGTGGACATTGAGCGGTATCTGTTTGGTTATGGCTGTACTTGCGTTGGTATTTGGCGGTCTTGCAGGACATACTGTTGCTCGTGCAGGTGCAGGTTTTGCGTCCAATCTGAGACAGGGATTGTTCCGCAGTATTCAGGATTACAGCTTTGCAAACATAGATAAGTTTAGTACGGCAGGTCTTGTTACAAGATGTACAACGGACGTCAACAATGCTCAGATGAGTTATATGCAGTTGTTGCGTATAGTTGTGCGTGCGCCACTTATGCTTATTATGGCAACGTTCTTTGCTTTTCGACTCAATGCAGATATTGCGTGGGTACTGCTAATTGTAATACCTGTTTTGGGTGGCTTTATGGCATTTATCAGCTTTAAGACATACCCGAAGTTTAGAAAGATGTTGCATTTGTACGACCATATGAACTCTACTATTCAGGAAAACCTTGTAGGTATAAGAGTAGTAAAAGCATTTGTGCGTGAAGACTACGAACAGCAAAAGTACGACAAGAGCGCGCAAGATGTACGATTTGCATATCTCGCTGCAGAAAAGATAATGGTATGGGTAAACCCCGTTGCAATGCTTGTTATGTTTGCCACAACAACAGCTATTGTTTATATCGGTGGCGGACAGATAATAGCAGGCAAGATGGATAGCGGTGAGTTGACCAGCCTTATCAGTTACTCTGCGCAAATATTGATGAGCGTATTGATGGTGTGCTTTATCATTATACAGTTGGTATTGTCTAAGGCAAGTATTCAGCGTATCAAAGAAGCATTGGACGAAAAATCAACAATTACCGACGGCGACAACGACAAGCAAGTTGGCAGCGGCGAAATTGTATTTGACCACGTCAACTTCTCTTACTCCAACAACGGTGACAACCTGACGCTTACCGACATCAATCTGACTATCAAGTCGGGCGAGACTGTTGGTATAATAGGCGGTACGGGTGACGGTAAGTCAAGTTTGGTGCAACTTATACCTCGTTTTTACGACGTGTATTCGGGCGACGTGTATGTGGACGGTACTAACGTCAAAGATTACAAGCTCAAAAATTTGCGTGACGGCGTGTCTATGGTATTGCAGAAAAACGTGCTTTTCTCTGGTACAATAGAAGAAAACCTGCGTTGGGGCAATGAGGACGCTTCTATGGACGAGATAATAGAAGCAGCAAAGATAGCTCAGGCGCACGATTTTGTAAGCTCCTTCCCCAACGGATACAACACCGACTTGGGACAGGGCGGCGTCAATGTATCAGGCGGACAAAAGCAACGTCTGTGTATTGCACGTGCATTGCTCAAAAAACCCAAAATTATGATTTTGGACGATAGCACAAGTGCGGTCGATACAGCAACGGACGCAAAAATCAGAGAAGGTCTCAAAAAACTTAACAGAGAAATGACGGTAATCGTCATCGCTCAACGTATCAGCTCTATAGAAAACTGCGACAAGATAATAGTATTGGACGAAGGTAAGATTGACGCAGTAGGTACACACGAACAGTTGCTCAAAAACAACAAAATTTATCAGGAAGTGTACAATTCTCAACAAAAGGGGGTGGCTGACAATGCCTAAACAACTTTATACAGCGCATCAGAGTGAAAAAGGCGCAAGCCGTCCCCAAATTTCCAAAAACACTTTTGCAAGAGCTTTGGGGTATCTCAAGCCCTATCGCAAAATACTTGTGTTGGTAACATTCTGTATTATACTTCAGGTATTGGGCAATGTAGGCGGCACATATTTGTTGCAACCTATCATTGCAGGTATTTACAACGAGGGCAATCCTACTTTCTTGGGTATTGAATTTACTGACAAATCGGTATTTTTGCTGTACATGATATACATTTTGATAGGTGTATATGCAGTAGGCGTTATCGGCAACTTTGTGAGCAACCGCATACTGATAACTATCTCTACAGGTACACAGTACCGTATAAGAAGCTCGTTGTTCAATCACATGCAACGCTTGCCTATACGTTTCTTTGATACTCACACGCACGGTGAATTGATGAGCCGTTATTCTAACGACGTAGACTCTGTCAACGACTTTGTTGCCCGCAGTATACCGCAGATAGTGTCCAGCTCATTGCAAGTAATTACTGTATTTGTGCTGATGTGGTTTTCAAGCTGGCAGTTGACCTTGTGCGTATGCGTAATGCTTGTAATAATGGTGTTGCTTGTAAGGTTTTTTGGCAACAAGGCGCGCAAAAACTTCCAAGCTCAGCAACTTGCTGTTGGCAAAGTCAACGGATATGTGGAAGAAATGGTAGAAGGTCAGCGTGTTGTTAAAGTGTTTAACCACGAAAAGAAAGTGGTAGAAGGCTTTAAGGATATCAACAACAAGTGGCGTCTGGCTTCCGAACGTGCTAACGGCTACGCTAACATGATGATGCCTATTATGAGCAACCTTACAAACGTGTTTTATATAATAATAGCAACTGTAGGTGTATTGGTGTGCATTCAGTTGCCCAAAAACGAGATAGGTAGCTTTTTGGGTGTGTTGGCTTCCTTCTTGATACTACTAAGACAGTTTGCCAACCCCATCAACCAGATTGCTCAACAAGTCAACGTCATTTTCCAAGCGTTGGCAGGTGCAGAACGTATATTTGAAGTAATGGACACCGAGCCCGAGACAGACGATGGCTATGTAACTTTGGTAAACGCTAAGATTGACAAACAGGGCAACATTTCCGAGACAACAGAGCGTACAGGTGTTTGGGCGTGGAAACATCCGCACGGCGACGGTACTTTGACATATACACAGCTACGGGGCGATGTGCGTTTTGAAGACGTTACTTTTGGATACGAGCCCGACAAAGTAGTGTTGCGTGACGTATCGTTGTTTGCAAAGCCCGGGCAGAAGATAGCTTTTGTAGGTTCTACCGGTGCAGGCAAAACTACTATTACCAACCTTATCAACAGATTTTACGACGTGCCAGACGGCAAGATAAGATATGACGGTATCAATATCAACAAGATAAAGAAAGATGATTTGCGTCGTTCGCTTGGTATGGTGTTGCAGGATACACACTTGTTTACAGGTACCGTTATGGACAATATCCGCTACGGCAGATTGGACGCAACTGACGAACAGTGTATAGAGGCTGCAAAGCGTGCCAACGCACACTTCTTCATCTCCCACTTGCCCGATGGTTACAACACAATGTTGTCGGGTGACGGTGGCAACCTCTCTCAAGGTCAGCGACAGCTCATTGCAATAGCGCGTGCGGCAGTTGCAGATCCGCCCGTTATGATACTTGACGAAGCAACTTCTTCTATTGACACACGTACCGAGTGGCTTATCGAAAAAGGTATGGACGCTTTGATGGAAGGTCGTACAACATTTGTTATTGCCCACAGACTGAGTACCGTTCGTAATAGCAACGCAATAATGGTGCTTGAACACGGTCAGATTATTGAGCGTGGCAGTCACGAAGAATTGATTGCATTGAAAGGCAAGTACTATCAGTTATATACAGGTGCATTTGAATTGAGTTGATTGGCTTAGTTGCTAATACAAAATAATAACAGCGTATTTGTAGTGAATACGCTGTTTTGTTTTGAGTTGTAGTACTGTGCAAATTTATTTGTGAGGTGTGTGGTATTACAATTTGTCTGCCGAGTACAGTTTGAGGTTGAAGGACGGATATATTGGCTGGATTACAAATTGACCGTTGGCAATAGATTTTTCACCGTCAACAGAAAAAGCCTTGGGGGCTGCAAGAGTAACTGTGCCTGTTTCGAAACTTTCAAACAGTATGCGTTTGCCGTGTATAGGTTTTCTTAAGCCCAAAAAAAATATGCGGAACATAGGGAAAAACAATCGTATCTTGTTGATAAAGTTGTTTTTGCCATAGCTCTTTACCATAAGCACATACAACTTTTTGTCATCTTTGCGGTACATTTTGTTGAAGCGAAAACCAAAGCAGCGGTTGCTATTGAGAAACATCAGCAATGTCACTTTGTCTTTGTAAGTGGTGTCGTTGATGTCCAACTGTACTTCAAAATTATGTACCTTGTAACTTTTTAGCACCTGAGACAGATAAGCCAATATTTTGTGCTTCTTTTTGGCACGTTCCTTAGTGGTGTAGCCTATCTCGGTAAAGCTGCCTGCTGCGGCAACGTACGAAAAAAATTCATCGCCAAGTTTGCCCACCTTAGCTTTGTAGCTATGGGCTGTTTGGACAGTTTCGTTAAAAGTTCCGCTTGCAACGTATATCAACTCTCTTACACCTGTATTGTCGCAGGTGTTGAGGGCGTGATTGAGTGTGCCGTCACCGCCGCATACAATTACTCTGTCAAATCCTACTGCAGACCACTTGCTGTGTTTGCTGTGTAGGTGCTTGACGGTGATATTGTCTTCTATGGTGGTAAAGCGTTGAATAAGTTGCTCGGGATGTATTTTTTGCGTATTACCGCTCATGTCGTTGATAACAATAAGACAGTTCATTGCTGTTCCCGTAGTAAGTTTTGATTATTATATCATTATTATATCATTATGGCAATAGTATGCGCCATATTAAGTAGTTGTTGTATTGACAAACAACCTTTTTGAGGCAATTATTTGCCTACAATGCGCTCCACAACCCACGAAGCAATTAGCAAACCTACAACAGAAGGTACATAGGCAATGCTTGCAGGCGTGCGTTGTTGCGCATTTTGACTTGTGACTGCGTGTTGTTTGGATACAAGTACGTCCAATTTTGCTATGTTGCGCTTACGCAGTTCGCGTCGCATCACTCTTGCCAAAGGGCAGTAGTCTGTATTGTAAATGTCTTTTATCTCAAAGGCAAACGGATTGGTATGATTACCTGTCCCCATACATGATATGACAGGCGTGCCTGTTTTGTTGCACGCTTCTATTATCGATAGCTTTGCCGTTACGTTGTCGATAGCGTCTACTACGCAATCAAACTGCGCAAAGTCCCACTCTATGATGTTGTCAGGCGTGACAAACACATTGTGAGCAGTGACTGCAATGTCGGGGTTGATATCTTTTATGCGTTGTGCGGCAATATCCGCTTTGTACTTGCCGATAGTGCTGTGCAGTGCCAATATCTGCCTGTTGAGATTGGTAATATCCACAACGTCTTTGTCGGTTATGTCCAATCTGCCTACGCCGCACCGAGCAAGTGCCTCAGCCACATATCCGCCTACGCCTCCAAGCCCGAATATTGCCACTTTGCTTTGCAATAGTCTGTCTATTGCATTGTCGCCTATTAGCATAGCCGTGCGCTGATATTGAGTATTGCCGTACTTATCGTTTTTCATATATCAATAATACCACAATATATGTACGCTGTCAATTTGTAATAGTTTTTGCCAATATACACATACTTGCTTTGATATCAATATCGGAGGTCGGTTTGACTATGATTTGGAACAAAATTGTATCTTTTGCAAGTTTGCTTACCGCTTTGCCTTATGCCGTTGTGGGACTGTTGCAAAATACCGTCTGTTCGGTGACGCAAGGCTATGTAATAGACAACAAAACACAGTCTACAGTAGTGCTCAACTGCCATTATGCCAACAAAGGGCTATTTGCAGACAACGTATATATAGAAGTAGTAGACGATACAACAGACAAAACTATTGTTACTATCAAACCCGAAGTGGACAGCGGGTATCTGCCCAATATATTGTTGATACCTACGCAGACAGGTGGTGTGTCCGATATATTGTTGTCTATGGATAGCGGCGGAAGTGGCGGCGGTGGATATTACTATCTGTATTCTGTCAAAAAAGGTAAACTAAAAACTTTGTTTGATAGTCAACAATATGTAGATAGTCACCCCTACAGCGCAACTTTTGAAAACGGTTATATTGCCAAAGTTACGGACGGCAAAAATACTTTTACCATTGACCTTTCGCAAAAAGGTGAGGAGTGGCTTAGTAAAGTGTATGACGACAACGGCAATGTCAAGACTACCGAACAGCCCTATGTTTCGCCTGCATCTACAGTATTTGCTTATTACAACTCTACAAGACAGTTGTATCAACTGCAAGTGTGGCGTCCTGTAGTCGGACTGTACAATGCCGACAGATTGGGTTATCTTGTGGAACAATTAGAGCGTCAGGGCGACAAGATGGTGACATATTTTGTATCGTTGGCAGTCAGCCGAATGCAGATGGCACAACGTTGAGTTGATTTGTAAGTAATGACGTACAGATATACAATTTGCAATATTAGTATAGAGAAAAACACGCCTTGCAACAATGCAGGGCGTGCTTGTGTTAAGTGTATTAGTACTATACTACTACGCAAAGTGCAAATTCCGTTTTGCGTATCAAAGATATGCAAGCTAACATACTGTAAGTTCTTCTCTGTTACTTAGCTGTAGCCTGAACCTTTGTTTTGCGCTTTTGTATTGCACGTGTAATAAGTTTTTGTAGTTCTACAATGGGGATAATCAAAAATGCCAATCCCAATGCAGTAAAGTATTCGGCAACGTTAATGTGCTCAAATTGGAATGCGTTGGACAGGAAAGGTATATAGATTACCGCAGTGGTGAGTGCAAGCGAACATAACATCGCACCCCACAAAAACTTGTTGTGACTCTTTAGCTGGAAGATAGATTTTGTTTGTGAACGTGCGTTGTAGCCGTGGAAAATTTCTGCCATAGACATTGTCAAAAATGCCATTGTCATACCGTCTGCGCTGTTGGTAAACTCCCATACTCCGCTTTCCATATAGTGACCTATAAAGAATGCCGCAAGTGTGATAATACCTACAAAGAAGCCGTGCAGTACTACATTGCCTGCCATACCGTTGGCAAATATGCCTTCGGTGCTGCTACGCGGTTTGCGTTGCATTATGTCGTCTTCGGCTTTTTCCAAACCGAGTGCCAACGCGGGGAATGTGTCGGTAATTAGGTTGATCCACAAGAGGTGGACGGGTTCGAGCAGTGTAAAGCCTATAATTGTTGCTACAAATATAGAAACAACTTCTGCAAGGTTGCTCGATAGCAAAAACTGTATGGACTTGCGGATATTGTCGTATATACGTCTGCCTTCGCCTACTGCAGTTACAATAGTTGCAAAGTTGTCGTCACGCAACACCATGTCTGCGGCATTTTTGGTAACGTCTGTGCCAGTAATACCCATACCGATACCGATATCTGCGCTCTTGATACTTGGTGCGTCATTGACGCCGTCACCTGTCATTGCCGTTACCATGCCAAGTTTTTTCCAAGTGGTAACAATACGTACTTTGTGTTCGGGTTGAACACGTGCATATACGCTGTACTGTCCAATTTTGCTTTCAAATTCTTCGTCGGACATCTCGCCTATTTCTGCACCCGTTATTGCTTGCGACTTGTCGGTAATTATACCAAGTTCCATAGCTATTGCAACTGCGGTGTCTATGTGGTCACCTGTTATCATAATGGGGCGAATACCTGCAGTTTTGCACTGAGCTATTGCATCTTTTACCTCGGGGCGTACAGGGTCAATCATACCAACCATACCAATAAAGATAAGGTCGTTTTCGAGGTTTTGCGGTTCAAAGTCTTTGGGCATAGCGTCCAACTTTTTGTAACCACAGGCAAGTACGCGCAATGCTTTGTTGGCCATATCGGTATTGGCTTGCAACACTTCTTTGCGCATAGCGTCGGTAAGTTTGACAACTTTGCCGTCTTTTAGTATTTGCGTGCAACGCTTTAGTATTTCGTCGGGTGCGCCTTTGGTGTATTGCACAAGTCCGTCTTTGGTCTGGTGTATGGTGGACATCATCTTGCGCATGCTGTCAAAGGGTGCTTCGCCAACACGCTTGTCTGACGTTGCCATCTCTGTTTTGCTAAGTCCCAAAGTGTATGCCCAATTTACCAACGCACACTCGGTAGGCTCGCCTACTGCTTCGTTGCTGTCGTTGAGCGTTGCATCGCTACATTGTGCCATAGCACGGGCAAGCAATTCGTTGTTAGTAGTGTAGCTGTCTACAACGGTCATTTTGTTTTGCGTCAGTGTACCTGTCTTATCCGAACATATTATCTGTGCGCAACCCAATGTTTCTACAGCGGTCATTTTTCTGATGACGGCGTTCTTTTTGGACATATTAGTTACGCCTATGGACAATACGATGGTAACAACCATTGCAAGTCCTTCGGGTATTGCCGCAACTGCAAGCGATATAGCTATCATAAATGAGGGCAATACAATTTCGGTAAAGGGCTGTCTGTCAATGACGCAGTCTTTGATAAGTTTGAAACCGAATATGAACAAGCAGATGCCTATTACCATAAAGCTGAGTATTTTGGACAGTCTTGCCATTTTCTTTTGTAGCGGTGTTTGTTCGGCTTCGGCTTTGGCAAGAATATCTGCAATTTTGCCCATCTCGGTATCCATACCGCAAGCTACAATTACTGCACGTGCTCTGCCGTATACTACCGTGCTACCCATATAGACCATATTTTTTCTGTCGCCCAAAGGTATGTCTTTGTCGGCAGTCAGTCTGTCGGCAGTTTTGGTAGAGGGGACGCTTTCGCCTGTCAAGGCTGCTTCTTCTACTTTCAGACTTGCACATTCCAATATGCGAGCGTCCGCAGGTACAGAGTCGCCTGCTTCCAAAATAATAACGTCACCTACAACAAGGTCTTCACTTTTGGCAATAGTCAATTTGCCGTCACGCAGTACTTTGCTGGTCGCAGCCGTCATTTTTTGCAGTGCTTCTATTGCCTGTTCGGCTTTTGTTTCCTGCACAACGCCCAATACAGCATTGATAATTACCACTGCAAGAATGATAAATACATCTGCAAAGCTCTCTTTGGAAATAGCCGATGTAACTGCGCTTATCACTGCCGCCGCAAGCAATATAATTACCATAGGATCGGCAACCTGTTTCAAAAACCTTACAATAAGCGGAGTTTTTTTGCCTTCTTTGAGCTTGTTTTTGCCATTGTTGGCAAGACGTATTTCCGCCTCTTGCGCAGTAATGCCATCTTCAGAGCTTTTTACCTCTTCCAATACTGCGTTACTATCCATAAGATAGTGTTTCATCATCGATATGCTCCTTTTTAGTAATTATTCCCAACATCGCAAGAAAACAAAAAGACTCCCACTCCGTAAGATAACAAACGGCGTGTGAGTCTCATTTTTTATAACAATCCCAGCCCGACAATGTCGTGCGTGTGTTGATGATTGTGCCACGCATCGGTGTGCGCGTAAATTACTCCCTCACGGTATGAGAATATCTTGTATAGTATAGTATCAAAATATGCTTCTGTCAATTATTTGTATGTCCTTTTGCACAACTCAGCGTGCGTTAGCTTTGACAAAACTACAGCGTTGGGGTATAATGTGCACAAATCAATACATTGGCATGTTGAGGGCAATGTTATGAGCAACAACTATTTGGAAAGACAATATACAATAAGTGTTAGTAACGTTAATGCAGAGTTTGATATTACGTTAAAACATGTGTTTGAACTTTTGCAGGATATAGCCACCGAGCACGCCGATATGTTGGGCTTTGGCTGGAACGCTTTGCACAACGAAGGCAAGGTGTTTGTGCTGAGTAAGATGTGTGTGGAGTTTTGTGGCAAGATAGCACTCAACGATACAATTACCCTTGCAACATGGCCTGTTTTGCCCAACAGATTTTTTTGCGACAGAGAGTTTGTAGGCAAGGACGCAAATGGCAATGTGGTGTTGAAAGCAACAAGCAGATGGTGTTTGCTCGACCTAAAGCAGCGCAACATAATCAATCCGTCCAATATCGAACATCTATATGGTGGTCCGTATTTAGAGCAGACTTCGGGCGCAAGTGCGGCTTCGGAAAAACTTATTGCCGACAGTAGCTATACGCATTGTTACGACAAGACCATACGTTGGAGCGACCTTGATATGAACAAGCATGTCAACAATACCAACTATCCGTTGTACGCTATGGACTGCGCAGATAGTGATAATGCCTTTATACCAATAAAGCGGGTGGAAGTACAGTATCACAGTGAGGCACATTGCGGCGATGTATTGTCGCTGTACAGCAACCAAAGTGACGGATGTCTGCGTGTGGTGGGCAAAATTGCCGACAAAGTGTGCTTTACTGCCAAAATAATTTTTTGATGCAATATAATTTAGTTGTCTGGTACGCATAATATTGAAACATATACTTATTATGTGCAACTTGGCTAAATGAGCCAAAAGCATTGCATAAAGCCTTGAGTTATGATATAATACAAAACACACATTTTGTATATTTACGGAGATAGACTATGAAGTACGACTATTTGATAGTGGGCGCAGGTCTGTATGGCAGCGTCTTTGCAAGAGAAGCTACCAAAGCAGGCAAGAAATGTTTGGTAATAGACAGACGACCGCATATAGGCGGCAATATTTATACAGAAAAAGTGGAAGGCATCAATGTGCACAAGTACGGCGCGCATATTTTCCATACCTCTGACGAGCAGATATGGAACTATGTCAATGGCTTTGCACGTTTTAACAATTATATCAATAGTCCTATAGCACGCTACAAGGACGAGCTGTACAATATGCCTTTCAATATGAATACGTTTACCAAACTTTGGCGTGACGTATTTACTCCGCAACAGGCAAAAGCGCGTATAGAAGAGCAACGCCGTGCCGAAAATATTACCGAGCCCAAAAACTTGGAAGAACAGGCGTTGAGCCTTGTTGGTCGTGACGTCTACGAAAAGTTGATAAAAGGATATACCGAAAAACAGTGGGGGCGCAGTTGTGACAAATTGCCTGCCTTCATCATCAAAAGATTGCCGTTGCGTTGGACATTTGACAACAACTACTTCAACGACCGCTATCAAGGCATACCCGAAGGAGGTTATACGCAGATGGTGGAAAAACTGTTGGAAGGTGTGGAAGTCAAACTCAATACCGACTACAAAGAGTTTGTCAAAGCCAATGGCAAAGTGGCAAAAACAGTAGTTTATACCGGTGCTATGGACGAGTACTTTGATTATAGTCTTGGCAGATTGGAGTATCGTACGGTACGCTTTGAGACAGAGGTTTTGGAATGCGACAATTATCAGGGCAATGCCGTTGTCAATTATACAGAAAGAGAAGTGCCGTATACGCGTATTATTGAGCACAAACATTTTGAATTTGTCAATAGTGACAAAACAGTGATATCCAAAGAATATCCGTCCGAATGGACGCCTGAGCAGGAGCCTTACTATCCTGTAAACGACCAAAAAAATACTCAGTTGTATCAACAATATCTACAGTTAGCCAAAAAAGAAAAAAATGTAATATTTGGCGGCAGACTTGGCAATTATACCTACTACGATATGGACAAGGTTATTGCTAAGGCATTGTCTGACGTCAAACAACAGCTTGACAAATAACTATTGATATTATAGGCGTTGACATAGTGCTTTTGAGCAACTGCTTATTAACAACTACATTCATTATTCGATAAAGGGAAATCGCAAATGAACGAAAAAGAAACAAACAAAATAACAGAACAACCTGAAATAGTGGAAGTTGTTACGGTAGAGCCACAGTCTGAAACTGCTGAGGACAACACAACGGAAACAACAACGGAAAAAGAAGTTGTTTCGGATAGTGTTGCCCAACAAGACACCGAACAGCAATCAACTCAGGACGCTGACAATACAACAAAAAACGGCAAGCATAAACGCAAAATAAGTCTTATACCTAACGAAGAAGAAGTGGAAACGGCTATCAAGACTTTTAGCGAGCGTGAGTTGCCACAGCCTAAAAAACGTAAAAATCGTTGGTTGGGCACTGTATTGTTGCTTGCAGTCATTGGTCTTGGATTGTATTTTATGATTAAGCTTGCTTCTACGGTAGGCGAGGGCGAGATACAGTCTTTGGACAAATTGATTGAAAACATCAATTGGGTATATGCAGGCGTTGCGCTTGGTATATTGGTAATAAGCATTTTTGCAGATGCCTTAAAATACAGCGTAGTTACCCGTGCAACTGAAGGCAAAAGCAACTTCCGTACCAGTTGCAAAGTTGCTTTGTTAGGCAAATATTACGACAACATTACCCCCTTTACTTCGGGCGGTCAACCTATGCAGATATATTACCTGCACAAAAAAGGTTACAGCACAGGCTCGGCATCTGCGGTAATACTTATCAAGTATTTTGCCAATATGTTTGCCTGGGTGACAATATGCTTTTGTCTTATGGCGTTCAATGGCAATGCGCTCAATATCTATGTGACAGACAATGCTACACGTCAAGTGTTTTTGATTGCAGGTTGGATAGGCTGGGCTGTCAATGCTATTATGCCTGTACTTATTGTGGTGTTTGCATTTTTCCCCAAAGTTACAGGCAAAGTGCTGGGTGGACTTGTATCTTTGATGCACAAAATGCGCATTGTCAAAGATAAAGAAAGAGCAATGAAAAGAGTGTACAACGGCGTCAACGACTTCCGTGCGTCCTTTGTAATAATGTCCAAAAAACCATTGCGCTTTTTGATGCTTTTGCTTTTGTGCGTATTTGAGCCTTTTATCACTATGTCTTTCCCCTACTTTGCATTGGTTGCATTGGGAGGAGATGCTGTTACACCCGGTATATCCACAATGTTTGCTGTTATGACGCTCAACGTATTTGCTACAATGAGTGTTGCAGTAATACCTACTCCCGGTAACAGCGGTTTTGTAGAAAACGCAGTACTGCTTGCATTTCAAAATATTGCAGCATCTGTACTGTTTTGGGTTGTGTTTGTGTGGAGATTCTGCACATACTACATCTATATACTTATTGGGCTTATACTCAATATATTTGAGGTTATACGTGGCGCAGTACGTTCGCGCCGAGAGAAAAAACAATCTGCCGAACCTCCGACAGATTGAGAAGGTTAGTTATGCGAAAAAAAATATGGCTGTCTTTAGACGCATGGTATCCGCAAATGGCAGGTCCCAACGTAGTGGTTACCAATTATAAAAATATTTTGCAACGCACCAACGATTGCAAGTTGTTTGTGACAAGTTATGGCAAAAAACTTGACGCTGAGGGCGACAAAAAGACAGGTGTCGATGTAGTACACGTCAAATCGGTCAATATATTTTTTGGCGGGTATCGCAACACATTGCCACAAAATGACAATAAAGTGAAGCAACTTCTCAAAGAGGGCGTGGACATTTTCCACAGCCACTCTCCCTTTGGATTGGGACATTATTTTGCCAAACAGGCACACAAATTGGGTGTGCCGTCAATAGTAACACTGCATACCAAGTTTCGTGACGACTTTGTGCGGTGCACTCATAGCCGCGCACTTACTGCATTTATGATGCGACGCATCATGAAGGTTATCAACGAGACCGATTATGTGTGGACGGTGAGCAACGGAGCGGTGGATACGTTGCGCGAATACGGTTACAAAGGAGATGTCACCGTTATTCGTAACGGCACAGATATGACTATGCCCAACAACGCTCAACAGCTGGTCGATGAGGTCAACAGACAATACCATTTGCAAGACGAAGAAAATGTGTTTTTGTTCGTAGGTCGCATTGTTAGTACCAAAAATTTACCTTTGGTATTTGATGCTCTAAGCAAGTTGAAACAGCGCAATTTGCCATTTAAGATGCTTGTAGTGGGCGGTGGCGAAGAATTGCACAACTACCGCAAACTTACCGAAAGCATGGGCATTGGCGACAGAGTGATATTTGTAGGACAAATTACCGACAGAGAGTTTTTGAGAGCATTTTATTTGAGAGCCGACTTGTTTTTGTTTCCGTCGGTGTACGATACTGCATCGTTGTGCCCTATAGAGGCAGCTACGTTTTCGTTGCCTGCTTTGCTTATCAAAGACAGTCAAACTGCCGAGACAGTAACAGACGGTTTTTCCGGCTATTGTGCGGTAGAGGATAGCTCTGTGTGGGCAGATAAGATTGAAGAAATAATAACAGACAAACAAAAGTTGAAACAAGTTAGCGATAATTGTCGCAAATACGTCTATCGTAGTTGGGAAGACGTAGTACAAGAGGTAGAAGGACATTACGATCAGTTGCTCGGTGCAAATAAGTAACAGCCTTTCCGAATAGGTGTACACTATGAAAAAGACAAAGCAAAGTCGTTCGGTAGATGTGCCTGCAAAACAACGTCCCAAAGTAGTATTTACTTTTGTTGAGGCAGGTTATGGACACATTGCTCCTGCCAACGGTATGGCAGAAGCATTTGAACGTAAATATGGCAAATATTGCGATATAGTGCGCTGGTATATCTTTAGAGACAGCGAGAGCAGCACTGTACGCAGTTATGGCAGGGCATTGGCTCGTGATACAAAGTTACTTCACAGAAGTCCTCTGTATGCACGCTTGCAACACGCAGGCAGTGTTATGTCTGGTCAGCGTGGCAGTTTGTTTTTTGTAGATGCTGCCAACGCAGTAGCAAAGCATAAGGTAATCAAAGCCATTGTGGATATGGATCCAGATATGCTTGTAGCAACGTACTTTTCGCCTGCCCACTTTGCGTTGGAAGCGCGAAGACACGGTTTGCTCGATTGCATAGTAGCACAATATTCTCCCGATCCTTACATATACAACGTGTGGGACAGAAGAATATCGGGTGACGATTTGTACATCGTTAACAACGATATGGCATATAAACATTGCCTCAGCACGGGTTACAAAGCAGAGTTTGTCAAACAAGTGCCCTTTGTTACTACCAAGCGTCTGCCTACGGAAAGCAAACAGCAACTGCGTGAGAGATTGGGACTACCTGTAGACAAATTGACGGTGGTGCTTGCCGACGGTGTGTATGCGCTGGGAAAACATTACAAGTGCACCAAAGCGCTTGCGTGTTCCAACTTGCCGATAACAGTGGTGTCTGTGTGTGGCAAAAACGAAGATATGCTACAAAAATTGCAAAAGCTCAAAGTTAGCCCCAACGTTACCTTTGTGCCATTGGGATTTTGCAAAAATATGGATGATTATATTGCTTGTGCAGATTTGTTTGTAGGCAAGGGCGGTTCTAACACAATATGCGAATGTATGATGTTAGGCACACCTATGATTATCGACCACTATGGCGGTATGTTGGAGAAGATAACTGCAGACTACTATGCAGGAGAATGTGGTTGCGCTCTGCAAATTACCGACATACATAAGATAGTAGAGTTTTTGCAACAAGTTATCGATAATCCTCATATTTTGGATAAATACAAACAAGCCTCTTTGCCATACAGACGAGATGACGGAGCAGACATTGTGGCAGATGTTCTTTTTGAACAGCTCAAACGCAGGTTTCCCAACTTGGGCAAAGAATAAATTTATTGCAATGCCCAACAGTACAATGCCATAAAGTGGGCATTTTGTCCAAATTGACAACATTTAGCAATATATTGCACGTCTTTATGTAATAAAGGACGTGCATTTTTTGTCGTTGTAGTGCAATAAAAAAAATAGAGGTGACAAAGTTAAAATAAGAGTGTATAATAAATAATATAACTATTTTACTTGGTGAAAGATTTGAAAAACGAAGAAGTGCAACAACAAGATTACGAGGAACAACATAATCCAAACGATACACAGGCTGACAAACAAAACACAGACAATGCAGTAGCTGAATTGCCACCAACTCAATATGAGGACAACACCGTACAGATAGACGGTAATGAGGGTGTTGCCGTTATGGAGCAATCGCAAAGCGTTGCGCAAAAAATATCCAAAAAAGGTGCAGTAGACCTTACTGTAGGTTCGCCATTGAAGCAAATAGTGATGTTTACATTGCCGCTGTTGTTTGGCAACATTTTCCAACTGATGTACAGTTGGACAGATGCCTTTGTATTAGGCAATGTCAAAGGTGCAGTGCAGTTTGCCGCATTATCTGCGTCAATGCCCGTAGTCAATTTGTTGCTTACGGTATTCAATGGCTTTTTAGCAGGTTCTGCCGTGCTCATTGGTCAGTTGTTCGGCAGAAACGATATCAATGGCTTGCGCAAAGCGTATTCTACGCTTATGATAAGCATATTGGTAATTACCGTTATATTTGGCGTATTGGGCTTTTTTCTTTCAAAGCCATTACTGAGATTGTTGCAGGTGGACGAAATATACATAGAGTACAGTTCTACCTATCTTAAGTACTACTTTGCAGGGTTGCTGTTTATGGCTATGTACAACACGTTGGCGCAAGTGCTGAGGTGTCTTGGCAACAGTCTTGTACCGCTTATTGCGCTTATAGTGTGCGTTGTGCTTAATATAGGTCTGGATTGCCTGTTTGTAATTGTGTTCAATATGAATATTGAAGGCGTGGCAATAGGTACTATGATAGCGCAGTTTTTGTCTGCCGTTATTATGTTTGTGTACGTTATGCTGCGAGTACCTATGCTGAGGCTCAAACGTAAAGAATTTGTGTTTGACAAGCGATTGTTTACCGGCATAGTACGGTTGGGCATACCTTCTACTATTCAAAACGTGTGCGCAACAGTAGGTTATATGTTTATCAACGGCATTGTCAACGGTAACGGTGCGGAGTTTACTGCGGCGTTTGGTCTTGGCAACCGTATAGACGAATTGCTTACCCAAATTAACAACAGCTTTGGCGTAGCTATGAGCAGTTATGCCGCACAAAATATGGGTAAGGGCGATACAAAGCGTGTGCGCAAAGGTTACAATACCACTATGCGTTTTATGTTGATAACAGTTGTGGTCTTGGCAACTATCATATTCTTCTGTCGCAACTTGCTGTTCAATTTGTTTGTAAAGATGGACGCCGATATGGAATTGTTGGACATAGAGCGCGTTATGGAAATAGCCAACGTATTTTTGAGTATCTATTTGCCAAGTTTTGTATTGCTGTGCTGGATGACGACTACTTCAAGTCTTATACGTGGTACAGGTGCTGCTGTCAAGGCTATGACAGTCAACCTGTTTAGCTTTGCAGTGCGTGTAACTTCGGCGTTTGCACTCAATGCAGTTAGCATTTACGGTGTATTTTTTGCTTCTCCCATAGGTTGGCTTGCAGGTTCAATATGGGCGTTTGTAATATATCTTAAAGGTAAGTGGGCAAAAGTGGGTGTTGTAAGTGTGTTTTCCGACAAACAACTTCCGCAGGACACAGAGGAGGTAAAAGATGAAAGATAACGGCATTTTGAAAAAGAAACGTGCTACTACATTTTGGGTAGCTTTGCTTATGTCTGTTGGCTTTGTAGCAGGAATACCTGCTATTGTATTTGGTGCTACAAAAGGGTGGACGCTATTGATGGTGGCAGGCATAGTGCTTACTGCTGTTGGCTTTTACGTAATGCCTATGATGTGGGTGCGTTTTGGCAATCTTAGTTCCAAATACAACGTGCTTAAGGTAATAACAGACGATGGAATAACAGACGTATCGCTTATTGCCTCCAACTTTGGTTGGAACGAAAAAAACACTTCTTTAGCAGTAAGGTGGCTTATTGCCAACAGATATTTGACAGGTGTTACTTTTGACGGCAAAGAAATTACAAGTACTACTCCCAAAAAACAGCGGCGTATGCGCTGTATGTACTGTGGCACAATAGTAAACGACCTCAATGCAGTACGCTGTCCCAACTGCAGTGCTCAACTTACTATGGAAGACGTTGACCACAACTAAATATTGTGAATATAATATAGAGTCGGATATGATATTTTAATATCCGACTTTATTTGTTTGCCTATGCGCCAAATGTATGATAAGATAGTCGGGAATGTAGTATAATTAACGGGACAGGTCTTATATGTTTTTCAAAAATAAGGTATATACAACATCAATCATCAAGTTAGCAATACCTGTTGCGCTTCAAAATTTAATATCTGCCGTGCTCAATATATTTGACCAAATTATGGTAGGAGGTCTACCCTCACCCGAAGTGGATTCCTATTTGTCGGCTGTACTACTTGCAGGGCAATTGGTGTTTGTGTACCAAACTATATTGTTTGCAACAGCTAATGCCGTCAATATTTTTGTGGCGCAGTATGCGGCTAAGGGAGAAATAAAAATTATCCCCCAACGTGTAGGCGTTGCACTTGCCGTCAATGGTGTAGCAACTGTAATAGTGATGGTGTTGTGTATTGCCTTTCCACATATGGTAATTGGCTTGTTCAACCCCAAAGAGATATACCGCCAATATGCAGAGGACTTTCTTGCTATGGTGGCGTGGAGCTTTTTGCCCATGTTTATATCGGCAACGTTTGGCTACGTGTTGCGTGCGCTTAAAAGGCTTACAGTGCCCCTTATTACCAGTGTAATTGCCGTACTTGCAAATATTGCGCTCAACTACATATTTATGTATGGCAAGTTGGGTGTGCCGGCTTATGGTCTTATGGGTGCGGCATATGGCACAATAGCATCGCGTGCTTTGGAGACGGTGTTGATACTTATATGTTTGTTGTGGAAAAAGTATCCGATATTTGCACGTCCAAAAGTGATGTTCAAGTATGACAAGGTATTTACAAAGCAGTTTTTCAAGGTATTTTTGCCCATTGTACTCAATGAAGTGTGCTGGGCGTTGAGCAACTTTGTATATATGTTTGTGTATGACAAATTGCCCAACAGCGAAGTTATCCTTGCCGCTGTCAACATAACGTCTACAGTGGACAAAGTGCTGTCTGTCATTATGATGGGCGTGGGTGCGGCAGCCTGCGTCATTATGGGGCATACGATAGCAAGCAACGACAAACAAAAGTTGAAAAAATACGCTTCTTACTCTATACAATTTGGTATTGTGTCGGGAGTATTGGTAGGTATTCTTACCGTCATTAGTGCTTTTGTTGCACCTGCTATGTTTACCAACGCATCACAGCAAGCACAGGAAGTAGCAAAAAATCTGATAATAATTTATGGCATTACCGCAGTGTTCCGTTCACTCGGTTATATGCTGATTGTGGGTATTTTGCGTTCGGGCGGCGATACCACATTTACAATGGTGTCCGAATTGCTTGTGGTGTGGCTCATCTCTGTACCCTTGGTGTTGTTGTGCGGATTGAAGTTGGGTTGGGATATATATGCTCTCAATTGGATAATAATGGCAGTGGAACTGTTGAAAGTTGTTATATGCTACATCCGTTCGCGCGGTACAAAGTGGATAAAACTTGTGGTGGATAATAACGGCGAAATTGTCGGGCAACAACAAGACACTAACAGCAGTGACAGTCAAGCATAAAAAATACGCGTTCAATATTCAGTTTTCAGTTTGGTTAAAACTATTTTGCATAAAATAATACGGTGACGAACAAAATTACTTTTCGTCACCGTATTTATTTTTGTATTTGCATACAATTATGCGTTGTCCATTACTTTGTGTAGTTTGTCTAAGTAAGCGTCAAGGCATTTTACGCTGTCGTACAGTTTGTCAAGTTCGCCTGCTGGCAACTTTTCTGACAAGATAGCTACTTTGCGCACAAATTCGCGTCTTAACATACTTAAAGTTTTGCTACCTTTGGCAGTCACTTCCACCAACAGTTGGCGGCGATTGTGTTCGTCTTGCGTGCGTTGTGCCATACCGAGGTCGGCAAGGTGATCTACCACTTTTGTAAGTTGCTGACTGCTCATTTGTAATTCGTTGGCAAGTTTTGTCATAGTTACTTGCCCCTGCCGTTCCACAGCTTGCAAACATACAAGTTGCGTCATTGACAGTTGTAGCGTTTTGATGGCTACCAACGACCTAAAAAACTTGCGTATTTGGGGATAAAATTTGAAAATCATTGCAGTCATTTCTGCAATTTGTTCTTCTCTCACTCTCAACTACCAATACCTTTAGAAGATTGACTAATTATATCTTTTGTGCCTTACTTTGTCAATTATTTGGTGTATTATGTTGAGATAATGTTGCAAAGTAGATAATTTGCCTTGCATTGTGGCAATAATAGAAAAAATTACATTTTGTTAATGAGGTGTATATGAAAAACGCCGTCAAAACACGTCGTTCTTTTGCAATGGCTACTGCTGTGGGTATAGCCAAAATATTCATGGGCAAAAGGGAAGTTGTCACAGAGGACAACGCTCCTCTGCCCAAGCGTTTTGTACTATTGGGTACGCATCAGGGACTGAGCGGTCCGATAGTGTATCATTGTTATATGCCTATGTTTTGCATACCGTGGGGCACTCACGAGATGTTGGGCAATTACCGACAACGTTGGAAGTATCTGTACCACGTATTTTACCGTACCAAAATGCACTTCAACAAATTTACGTCTTTTGTGCGTGCTACATTGCTTGCTGCTGTAAGTAAGTTTTTCTACAAGGGTGCAGGACTTATCGGCACTTACAGAGACGGCAGACAGTTGGGCGCAATAAAGCGTGCAGTGCAAAGTCTTGAGCACAATGTGCCTATAGTAATTTTCCCCGAACAGTCAGACGATGGCTATGCCGAAGTACCGTCCGATGTTCACGGCGGTTTTGTACTCTTGTGCAAAAAGTTTTTTCACCAACACGGCGAGGATTTGCCTGTGTATCCGTCTTATTACTGCAAAAAGCGTCGCAAAATAGTAATAGGTAAACCTCTATTTGTCAACAGTATGTTTAGCAACGGCCATGATACTCAAAGTATATGTATGGCTGTATGCGACGAAGTGCGTCGTTTGTACGATATACATGGCAAAGACAGCATACAAGTAGCAGTCAGTCAATAAGTAAATTTGTATATACAACGCTTCGTACTCAACGAAGCGTTTTTTTTGCACATAATACTTGCAACTCACGTCTTTGTGTGTTATAATTTGTGTAATTTACGGGAGGATAAGAGTATGTCCAACAAAGCTGTAGCTGTAGTTGGTATGTGTGGCAGTGGCAAGTCTGTGCTTACCGATATGTTTGTACAAAGAGGTTGGCATAAAGTGTATTTTGGCGGAGTAACAGTTAGTCAACTCAAAAAGCAAGGTTTGCCCGTCAACGAACAAAACGAACGCGAGATGCGCGAAGGCTTGCGCAAGCAGTACGGTGCAGGTGCGTTTGCAATTTTGCTTGAACAGGAAATTGGCGAAAAGCTGAGTAGTGGCAATACAGTATTGGACGGTTTGTACAGTTGGTCTGAGTACAAATATCTCAACAACAAGTACGGGGACGACCTCATATTGCTTGCGGTAGTTACCAACAGCAATGTGCGTTATCAAAGGTTGTCTTTGCGCTCGGTACGTCCTTTGACGCCTCAACAGGCGCGTAGCAGAGACTATGCCGAGATAGAGAATAGCGAAAAGGGCGGACCTATTGCTATTGCCGATTACTATATAGACAACAATGGTGATGTGGACGCGTTGAAGCAACAGTTTGAGCAATTTTTGCAATGGCTTAGCAAGCGTTGACGTCATATTGTGAGGGGAGTTTACAGTGAATAAACTGACAAAACGGCGACTGCAACCGTTGCAGGTATTAACCTTGGGGTATGTTGCCGTAATATTGATAGGCACTTTGTTGCTTGCGTTGCCAATTAGCAACAGACAGGGCGTATGGACACCTTTTGTCAATGCGTTGTTTACGGCAACTTCGGCAACATGTGTAACAGGTCTTGTTGTTTATGACACATTTTTGTATTTCAATGTGTTTGGACAATTAGTAATATTAATGCTTATACAAATTGGTGGCATAAGTTTTATGACCTTTATTGTAATGGGAGCAATTTTGCTGCGGCGCAAGATAGGGCTGTTTGAGCGTACCATTATGGCACAGTCTGCAGGCTTGTCCAATCTTGGCGGTGTGGTAAAGTTGTTCAAACGTATATTGGTAGGCACAGCTATCTTTGAGCTTTGCGGCACAATATTGCTAAGTATTTCCTTTGTGCAGGATTATGGTGCAGTAGGTTTGTACTATGCGCTGTTTACAAGCGTGTCTGCCTTTTGCAATGCCGGCTTTGACTTGATGGGTGCAAGCGGCAACGAGTTTGTATCGCTAACGCTGTATCGTGACGACGTGTTGGTCAATATCACAGTTATGGCACTTATTATTATCGGCGGTCTTGGCTTTGTGGTGTGGGGAGATATTTGGGACAAACGTTTTCGTTTTCGCAACTTCCGTCTGCATACCAAAGTGGTGCTTGTAGCCACTGCGTTGCTCATCTTTATACCTGCAATACTTATTGCCGTGTTTGAAAACGATGCAACTTTCAGCAACCTCACTTGGGGCGAAAAAATACTTGCCGCATTGTTCCAATCGGTTACTACCCGAACGGCAGGTTTTAATACAGTAGACCTTACCAATCTTTCGGACAGTTCGGTGCTACTTATGAGCTTTTTGATGCTGATAGGTGGCAACAGCGGTTCGACAGCAGGCGGTATCAAAGTAACAACATTTGTAGTAGTAGTGTTCGGCTTGTGGTCGTCCATACGCAACAGGCAAGATATCAACATAGGCAAACGTCGTCTTGACCTGTCTTTGACGCGTCAGGCAATAGCTTTGCTTACAATTTACCTTGGCGCATTGTTTGTATCTACGCTCGTTATATGCGCTATAGAGCCATTTGGATTGTCCCAAGTATTGTTTGAAACTACTTCGGCAATAGCAACAGTGGGATTGACGTTGGGTATTACTACTCAACTTACTGTTGCAAGCAAACTGATACTTATATTTTTGATGTTTGCAGGCAGAATGGGCGTGTTGGGACTTGCCGTAGCATTTGGCAAGACGCACGACAGCGGACTTACCAAACGACCTTTGGAAAAAATACTTATCGGCTGATATGCTTATATGTCGATATGTTGACAACAACCAATTATACTAATATATGCACATATCTGCATATGCGGACTTTGTGTACACTTTGGAGAGGATAATATGAAATCTATACTTGTTATCGGCATGGGACGCTTTGGCAGACATCTTGCACTCAAATTGCAAGAGCTTGGCAACTATGTAATGATAGTGGATAAGGACGAAGCAATAGTCAACGAAATGTCGGGCAATTTTGTCAATGCGTTGATAGGCGACTGCACCAAAGCCAACGTGTTGCGCGAAATAGGCGTCAACAACTTTGATATATGCTTTGTAACAATAGCCGACAATTTTCAATCTTCGTTGGAAATTACCTGCCTTTTGCAAGAGCTTGGTGCAAAATATGTAGTCAGCAAAGCGGCAAGCGACATACAAGCAAAGTTTTTGCTCAAAAACGGTGCCAACGAAGTAGTGTACCCCGATAAGGATATGGCACACAAAACAGCCATACGCTTTAATGCTAACAATGTATTTGACTATATCGAACTTACAGACGAATACGGCGTATTTGAGATAGCGGTATTGCCTCATTGGATAGGTCATAGCATACTCGAGCTCAATGTGCGCAAAAACTACCATGTAAGCATCATAGCGGTCAAATCTGCTGAAGACAATCTCAATGTGCTACCCGAAAGCGGATATGTTTTCCAAAAGGGTGACCATATAATACTTGTATGCGAAAAGGAAACTATAGAGAAACTTAAGTAGTGGTAATGGTGGATTGTTGTTTCCTTGTGTGGCAGACAGTCCAAGCGCAATATACAGTAGCAATTTTCAATAAATACTAACGGCAATTTGCAAGACTAATCGGCACAGCCTTTTGGTCAAAACAAATATTGCCGTTATTTTTTTGCCTAAAATTTGCAAACAAAGTTATTAAAACTGTTGACAAATTAGTATAATGTAGTATAATAATTGCAGAATAAGGCAATAGGTACAACCAAGGAGGCAATATGTCCAAAAGTATATACAGTCTTGTATTGACAGACGAAGTGATAGATGCAGTGGACGCATTGGCGTGCAAGCAAGGCACTTCGCGCTCTAACACTATAGACAACATATTGGCAGAATATCTTGGCTTTGATACTCCCGAACGTCGTTGCAGAGAGATATTGAGTGGTGTGCAAAAGTTGGTGTCGGATAGCGTATTGTTGCGCTTTTCTGATATGTCCTCTTACAATATGGCAACAATACTTAGCGTGCTACCTTACAGGTACAACCCTACAATAAGGTACGTTGTGGAATTGTTTGAGGACGAGGGCGCAATAGGTCAGCTCAAAGTCACTTTGCGCACATCCAACAACGCACTTGTGCAATCAATGCAACAGTTTTTTGAGACGTTTGGCAAGTTGGAAAGCGAGATGTTGCCTTATCCTGTAAGATATTCGGCAACAGACGGTAGGTATGTGCGCATACTCAACCGTCCGCACAACGCCAAACAACCGTTGTCGGCAATGATTACACGTTATGTAGAAGTGATGCAACAAATGTTGCGATTGTACTTTAATAGTACAGACAGTCAATCTACAAGCGAGCAACTTGTCGATATGTACAGCCAATATGTGACAACGGGCGACACGCTGTAGTGCGCAATGTTGTTGGATAAACATATTAACCAAGAGTATAACGCATAAAAGGAGGCGATAGATATGAAACAAAATTACACTCAAAAGTCGTATGAGGCTTTGGAGCAAGCTCAGTCTTTGGCACAGCGCAACGACAACAGCGAACTGCAACCCATACATCTTTTGTCGTCGTTGCTACAAAGCGACGGCTTGATATACAGTATTTTG
Organism: uncultured Eubacteriales bacterium; assembly: GCA_949289125.1. Lineage (GTDB taxonomy): Bacteria > Bacillota > Clostridia > Christensenellales > CAG-314 > CASEME01. Next base: position 242,970 of record CASEME010000018.1, on the reverse strand, counting down.
AAAAATATAGGGGTGGACGCAGGCGGCTTGTCCAAAGAGGTGCAAACAGTGGTGGACGGTCTGCCTCGTATGAGAGGCGCAACAGGCGTGTATATGGGCAATACGTTGTCCAAAGTGTTGCAACGTGCAGAGGACAGCGCTGCTGAGATGAAAGACGAGTTTGTGTCGGTCGAGCACTTGTTTATCGGCTTGTTGGATAATGGCGATGATACAGTCAACAGACTTTTCAAAAAGTACGGTGTCACCAAAGCTAAATTTTTGCAACAGCTCAAAGAAGTACGTGGCAATGTCAGAGTAACTTCGGACACGCCCGAAGATACCTATGACGTACTCAACAAGTACGGTAGCGACCTTGTAGAACTTGCCCGCAAGCAAAAACTTGATCCTGTTATCGGCAGGGAAAACGAGATTCGTAACTGCATACAGATACTGTCCCGTAAGAGCAAAAACAATCCTGTATTGATAGGTGAGGCAGGCGTAGGCAAAACGGCTATTGCCGAAGGTCTTGCACAACGTATTATGCGTGGCGACGTCCCAACGGGGCTCAAAGACCGCAAACTGTTTTCGTTGGATATAGGCGCACTCATAGCAGGCGCAAAGTTTCGTGGCGAGTTTGAAGAAAGGCTCAAAGCCGTGTTGCAGGAAGTAAAAAAGAGCGAAGGCAAAATAATACTGTTCATTGACGAACTGCATACAATAGTGGGCGCAGGCAAGACGGACGGCGCAATGGACGCAGGCAACTTGTTGAAACCTATGCTTGCAAGAGGCGAGTTGCACTGTATAGGCGCAACTACTTTGGACGAGTACCGCAAGTATATCGAAAAAGATCCTGCTTTGGAAAGACGTTTTCAACCGGTTATGGTCAACGAGCCTACGGTAGAAGATACAATATCTATTCTGCGTGGACTCAAAGACAGGTACGAGGTATTTCACGGCGTCAAAATATTGGATAGTGCGTTGGTGGCTGCAAGCGTGTTGAGCAATCGTTACATCACAGACAGGTTTTTGCCCGACAAGGCAATAGACCTCGTGGACGAAGCGTGTGCAATGATACGTACCGAGATGGACAGTATGCCTGTTGAGATGGACGATATCAGCCGCAAAATAATGCAGTTGCAGATAGAGCAACAGGCTTTGAAGAAAGAAACGGACAAATTGGCTATTCGTCACAAAGAGGACATAGACAAAGAACTTGCCAAGTTGCAGGCAGACTACGCGCAAATGTCTGCAAAGTGGAACGGCGAAAAGTCGGAGATAAAGCACATAAGGCAGTTGCGTGAAAAAATAGAGGCTGTCAACGCCGAGATAGAGCGTGCAGAGCACAGTTACGACCTCAACAAAGTGGCAGAGCTGAGATACGGCACGTTGCCTCAACTTACCCAAGAGCTGAAGTCGGCCGAGGAAAAGTTTAAAACAGAGGACAACTTATTAAGGGATAGCGTCACCGACGAAGAAATAGCCAAAGTAATTGCACGTTGGACGGGCATACCGGTAAGCAAGCTCGAACAGAGCGAAAAGGCAAAACTTATTGCTTTACCACAAGTTATGCACAAGCGTGTAATCGGTCAGGACGACGCAGTAACCAAAGTTTCCGAAGCTATTTTGCGTAGCAGAGCAGGCATTGCCAATCCCAACCGCCCGATAGGTAGCTTTATGTTCTTGGGACCTACAGGCGTTGGCAAAACAGAGCTTGCCAAAACGTTGGCAGAAAACTTGTTTGACGACGAAAAGAACATTGTGCGTATTGATATGAGCGAATATATGGAAAAGTTTGCCGTATCGCGACTTATCGGCGCACCTCCGGGATATGTTGGCTACGAAGAAGGCGGTCAGTTGACAGAGGCTGTTCGCCGTAAACCCTACTGCGTAATACTGTTTGACGAGATAGAAAAGGCGCACCCCGATGTATTCAACATTTTGTTGCAGATATTGGACGATGGCAGAGTGACGGACAGTCAGGGCAGAACGGTAGACTTCAAAAATACTATTATCATTATGACCAGCAACTTGGGTAGTAGCGTCATTCTTGACAGTATCGAGCAACACGGAACAGTTACTGCAGAGGCAGACAAAGCAGTGCACGACATACTTAAGAGCAACTTCCGCCCCGAATTTCTCAACAGATTGGACGAGATTATATTGTTCAAACCGTTGTCGAGAGAGGAGATTGGTAGCATTGTGGACTTGTTGCTGGCATCCTTGCGTAACAGATTGGCGGACAAACAGTTGTTGTTGACAGTCACCGACAAGGCAAAACAATTTATTGCAGACAACGGATACGATCCAGTGTACGGCGCACGTCCCTTAAAGCGTTATGTGCAACACACTTTGGAAACAATGATTGCAAAAACAATAGTAACTCAAGATTTGTTGCCCAACAGTACTTTGGTGGTGGATTGTGACGGTGAACAACTGACTGTTGCTGTCAAAAAGCCCAAAGACGACAACAAATAATATGTAGTGAAGGGTATAACAACTTATAGCAACCTATATAACTACACACAACACAGCAGACAAAATGTATGTTTGCTGTGTTTTTTTGTTGAGGTGTGGGGTAATTTGCTTTACATATTGGCAAAAAGCTGTTAGACTATCAATATAAATTTGAGGACTACATTATGAGTATTTTCAGTCACAATTTGATGATGATGCTTATGCCGTAGGAAAGGCGCACAGTTGTTGCCCTTGCCTATGGCTTTTGATGTGAGAATTAGCAAATTGACGTATGTGCGTTGCTAATTCTTTTTTTATTGTATTTACTTATCAAAGAGGTAAACATGACAAAACAGAAGCAAAAACCTACACCGGAAATTGTGGATACCGACAACATAATAGAGATAGTGCAGCTCACCAAAGTGTACAAAACGGCAGGTTCGTCCGTAGTAGCGTTAAGCGATGTAGACTTGGCTATTAAAAAAGGCGAGATATTTGGCATTATCGGTTTGTCGGGTGCAGGCAAAAGTACGCTTGTCAGATGTATCAATCTGTTGGAAAAACCTACGCATGGTGACGTGTTGTTTTGTGGCAAAAATTTGATGTCCATCAGTCGCAAAGAGCTGTTGCAGGCACGTAGACAAATAGGTATGATATTCCAGCAGTTCAACTTGTTTGCACAACGCACTGTGTTGCGCAACGTAACATATCCTTTGGAGATAGCAGGAGTAAAGAAAGAACAGGCTATTGCAAGAGCCAAAGAATTGTTGGATATGGTAGGACTTAAGGATAAATGCAATGCCTACCCTTCACAGCTATCAGGCGGACAAAAACAGCGTGTGGCAATAGCACGTGCGTTGGCGTCCGATCCTCAAGTGTTGTTGTGCGACGAGGCAACAAGCGCGTTGGACAACGCCACAACCAACTCTATATTGCAACTTATCAAACGTATCAATACCGAGTTGGGCGTTACTGTAGTAATAATAACGCACGAGATGAAAGTAGTAGAGAGTGTGTGCGACAGGGTGGCGGTGATAGACCAAAGCCGCATTGCCGAGTGCGGTACAGTAAAAGACGTGTTTCTCAATCCTCGTTCGGATATTGCCAAACAGCTTATATTGCCTAAGACAACGGACGCTACCGTTGCCGATGACGACAGGTGTGTGCGGTTGATATTTGACGGCAATACCTTCAATCAGCCTATTGTATCTGCGTTGGCTATAGAGTGCAATGCGTTGGTCAATATATTGTTTGCCGATACAAAAACAATCGAAGGCAAAACATACGGTCAAATGGTGATACAACTGCCAAAGGATATAAATGCTCGCCGCAAGATAGAAGATTATCTTACTGCACGTCAGGTGACATACAAAGAGGAGGAGTTGCCACAATGAAATATACTGCACAGCAATATTTTGAAAAGCTGATGACAGCCACAGGCGAAACACTGCTTATGGTATTGGTATCCACCGTGTTTGCGTGCGCAATAGGCTTGTTTGTTGGCATTGCCGCAACGATAACTTCAGAAAACGGCATACGTCCAAATCGTCCAATCAATGCAATACTTGAAGTAATAGTAAACATAGGTAGAAGCATTCCTTTTATAATAATGCTTATTTTGTTAATACCTTTTACACGTGCAATAGTGGGTACACCTTTGGGTACTTGGGCAGCCATAGTGCCGCTGACAGTTGCTGCAATACCTTTTGCCGCAAGAGTTACGGATAGCGCGCTAAAAGAGATAGACGGCGGTATTATCGAGTGCGCACAGTCTATGGGTAGCAACGCTTGGCAAATAGTGTTCAAAGTGATGATACCCGAAAGTTTGCCCTCTTTGTTGAGAGGTATGTGTTTGACCATTATCAACCTTATAGGCTACAGTGCAATGGCGGGCACTGTAGGTGGCGGTGGTCTTGGTGACCTTGCCTATCGCGATGGTTATATCAGTTATGACTTTATGACAATATTTTTGTCTGTAGTGATACTTGTAGCTATTGTGCAACTGATACAGTGGGTGTTCAATTTAATAGTCAACAAAATAGATAAGAAAAACAGATAACTATACAAGGAGGAATTATGAAAAAAATAGTTAGCGTTGTGGCACTTGTGTTAATAGCAGTGTTGGCTACAACAACATTAGTTGCTTGCAACTCGGTAGAAGGCGGTATTCGCAAAGACGGCACTGTGCTTGTGGGCGCAACAAGCGTACCTCACGCAGAGATACTTGAGTTTGCAAAAGACATTTTGAAAAACGATTACAACATCAACATAGAGATAGTGGAGTTGGAAAATTGGGCACAGCTCAATCCATCTACTTCGGATGGCGACCTTTATGCCAACTACTTCCAACATGGTATCTATCTCAACGAATACAATTCTACAGTGTCTGAGGACAGACAACTTGTGTCTGTAGGCGCAGTGCACGTAGAACCGTTGGGTATCTACTCTAACAAAAGTGATGTCAATCTTACCGGTGGCAACCTTACCATAGGTATTACTAACGACGTTACCAACCAATCGCGCGCTTTGCGTTTGTTGGAAGCGCAAGGGGTAATTACTGCTAAGGCAAGTGCGGCAGACAAAGAGATAGTGACAGTGGACGATTTTGATTGGGGTACCAACAGATACAGTGCAGTCAATGCCGAATTGCTTGTTGTTACTTTGCCCGACGTTGATATATCCGTTATCCCGGGCAACTACGCTTTGGCAGGCGGTCTTGAAAAGGCTATTGTAACAGAAACAGAAGAAGTGACTTCTCAGTACGCAAATGTCATTGCTGTCAGAAAAGGTGAAGAAAACAGCACAATAAGCAAAGCATTGATAGAAGTATTGACGAGTGACGCCGTAAAGCAATTTATTGCACAAAAATACGGTGACGCAGTACATGCTGTTAACTGATTGACGCTATATATTTTACAAAAGCGACAGACTTATTTTGTCTGTCGCTTTTGTTATTAACAAAACGTGTACATGTGTAGATATGTGCATATTTGTTGTAATTGTTGTGGCAATAACAAACGTTGTGCTTTTGTGCGTATGGCAATACAACACGGTAGTTGTTTTGTATTGGAGTGGTATGTGTTATGTGTAATCAAAAATAAGTTGCAAACTCTTTTCAAAAGGGTGTCTGTGTGGTATAATTATACAAATAACTTGAAGGCAGGTGTAATAATGCAGGAATCAGGCGAAATGTATTTGGAAACACTGTTGGTGTTGTCCAAACAATCGGATGACGTGCATGCAGTGGATTTGGCGCATTGTTTGGGATATTCCAAACCAAGCGTTTCGCGCGCATTGGGTATATTGCAACAAAGTGGTTACATCAATGTGGCAAAGGACGGTAGACTTACCTTTACAGACAGCGGTAGACAATATGCCGAGCAAATTTACGAAAGACACAAAGTGTTGACAGACTTTTTTGTGAGCCTTGGCGTCAGTCACGAAATAGCCGAAAACGACGCTTGCAAAATAGAACATGTTATCAGCAACGAGCTGTATAGCACAATCAAACAAATCACCGAAGATAAAACTAAGTAACAACAAAATTTTTTAAGGAGATATTTTCGGGTGATAAGCAAGGGCGGTAAAGCGGTAAACAGTATTTTGAAAGCAACAGACAAGCTACGTAAGGCAATGAGTCTTGGTGGCGACAACCTTGTCAAACAAAAACTGCGAGCCAACGGCAAAAAGTATAGTCCGCCCGCTTTTGTGGAAGAACAGGCAGAGCTTGTCACTGATATGGGGCTACCGTTGTACCTATTGGGCAAGGGTGAGCAATATGTGTTTTATCTTCACGGAGGCACGTATGTAGATTGGCCTACCCTTTTTCATTGGAAGTTTGTACACAGGCTCAGTCAAGACGGCGTTGCGTGTCTGTTTGTATTGTATCACAAAGCACCTACGTACACGTGTGACACAGTGGTGCCCGAGGTGGCAGACGTACTTTCAAAGTGCATTAGCAGATACGGCAACAACATTACTGTGATAGGCGACAGTGCAGGCGGTGGGCTTGCGCTTGCTACAGTGCAGTTGTTGCAAAACAAAGGTGAGGCTTTACCACAACGGCTAATATTGTTTTCACCGTGGTTAGATGTCAATATGGACAATCCCGATATACAAAGCAACATAGACAAGGACGTTATGCTCAATATCGACACTCTCAAAACTTTGGGCAATGAGTATTTGGGCAACAATGATATCCGATGTCCGCTTGCTTGTCCGCTGTATGGTGGTGCAGTGCAATGCCCTACACATATTTTTGTAGGTAGCGACGAGTTGATGCTTGCAGATTGTGCTAAGTACAAACGTCTCAATGCTCAATGTGAAAGTATCACGGTGAGGGAATTTCCGTCTATGCAGCACTGCTTTTGTCTTATGCCTATTGCAGAGGCAGATGAAGTGTACTATGAAGTGTTGCAACTAATTAAAAACAACAAAAACTAACTTTTACAATACATTCAATGGCGTGCCATTGTCGCATCAATAGCGAGATATGGGGAGGAAAATATGAAAATAGCGTTGATTGCACACGACAAAAAGAAAAACAAAATGATAGAGCTTGCAGTAAAGTATCGTGAAGTGTTGGCAAAACATACGTTGTATGCAACGGGTACTACAGGTACGCTTGTTATGGGGGAAACGGGGCTTAACATTATCCGTATGAAAAGCGGACCTTTGGGCGGTGACCAACAGATAGGTTCTATGATTGCAGACAGTCAGTTGGACTTGGTAATATTTTTGCGTGATCCGTTGACAAGCCAACCGCATGAGCCCGATATATCTGCTTTGTTGAGATTGTGCGACGTACAGAATATTCCGCTTGCAACCAATTATCGCAGTGCAACAATTATGCTCAAAGCGTTGGACGACGGCTTGTTTGACAAAGAATTATGAGAGCGGTAGTTCAGCGAGTTAGCAATGCTACGTTGTCGGTGGAAGGTAAAGCGGTATCTGCTATCGAAAAAGGTTTGGTAGTATATTTTGGCGTGCAAGCAGGGGACACCGTGGAGCAAGCCAAGTACCTTGCCAAAAAAATTGTAAATATGCGCATATTTGCAGATGACAACGGCAAGATGAATTTGTCAGCCCTTCAGTGCGGATACAGCATACTGCTTGTATCGCAGTTTACATTGCTTGCAGATACTTCTCACGGCAATCGTCCGGACTTTTTGAAAGCAGAAAAACCCGACCTTGCTCAACAAATGTATTTGCAGTTTGCCACATTGTTGGAACAAGAGGGTATCAAACCTCAACTTGGCGTGTTTGGCGCAGATATGACTATACAGCAGACCAACTGCGGACCTGTAACTATTGTGATGGACAAGTGAGTAGTTGGAGCTAAGTTGGTACATAGATATAATTGTTTTTTTGTAGATAGCAAAGGCTCGAAAGGGTAATGCGGGTAGTGTATACCCATAGTCAACGATGCACTTTATCAAAATATTTTTTTGCGGTATAATGTTATGAAATCATTAAAAGAATTGTACAAGACGGGTATAGGACCGTCGAGTTCGCACACTATGGGACCTGTCAAAGCAGGTCAGTTGTTTTTGCGTAACAATGCTCATGCTAACAGCTACAAAGTGATACTGTACGGTTCACTTGCCATGACAGGGCAAGGACACGGTACGGACAGAGCTTTGTACAAAGTTTTTCCACAGGGCAAACTTGAAATACAGTTTGACAAAACAACGCCTGTTGTGCACCCCAATACAATGGAGCTGTATGCTTATGACAAACAAGGCAAGGTGACAGACAAGACGCAGGTATTCAGCATAGGCGGTGGAGAGATACTTGTTGCAGGACAGACCTTTACCGAAAAGCGCGATGTGTATCCGCACAATAGTATTTGCGAGATAGCGGAGTATTGTACAAAGCACAACATACGGCTGTGGGAATATGTCAAATTGTTTGACGATGCCGATATAGAAAAATACTTGCTCAATATGTGGCAAGTTATGAACAAAGCTATAGACACCGGACTTGCAACTGAAGGTGTGTTGGAAGGCGGACTTGGAGTAGAACGTCGTGCAAGCAGTTTGCTAAAAGGCAGTTGCGCTAACGAAAGCGACAGCACGCGGGAAAACCGCCTTGTGTCGGCATATGCCTTTGCTGTGGGCGAGCAAAATGCGTCGGGCGGCGAGATAGTGACTGCGCCCACTTGTGGTGCATGCGGTGTGATGCCTGCCGTGCTAAGATATTCCAGCGAAAACGGCTACAGTCAGAAAGATGTGATACACGCCATGATGACAGGCGGTCTTATAGGCAACCTTGTCAAAACCAACGCATCAATAAGCGGTGCAGAGTGCGGCTGTCAGGCAGAGATAGGCACAGCGTGCGCTATGACTGCGGCGGCCCTTTCGGAGATGAAGGGGTTGGACATTTGTCAGATAGAATACAGTGCCGAAGTGGCGTTGGAACATCATTTGGGACTGACGTGCGATCCTGTTAACGGCTTGGTGCAGATACCGTGTATAGAGCGCAACGCTGTAGCGGCTATGCGCGCTATCAATGCGTCGGACATTGCAACTTTCTTGGCAGGCAGTCGCAAAATTACTTTGGACGTAGTTATCAAAACTATGTACGAGACAGGCAAAGACATCAAAGATACTTATAGAGAAACGGCAGTTGGCGGACTTGCCAAAAACTATTGTTCGAGAGGCTAAAAACAGTGGCACAAACAAAATTGGTAGTATTCGATTTGGACGGCACGTTGTTCAACACGCTTGCAGACCTTACCAACGCAGTCAACTATGCAATGAGTACGGTACAGGCAAGACAGTTTGAACAAAGTGAAGTAAGACGAATGATAGGCAACGGTGCAGAGATACTTATTTCGCGCGCATTGCCATATGACAAGCAACATTTGCTGGACGAGGCTTACAATACATACAGCAATTATTATGACAATCATTTGCTTGACAATACAACGTTATATGATGGCATACCTCAGCTGCTTGACGTATTGCATAGCAATGGCATAACGGTAGGCGTATTTTCCAACAAAGCAGATAAGCAGGTAAAACTGTTGTGCGACACACTGTTGAGTGGAAAAGTAGACTATGCAGTAGGCAGACAAAAGGGCGGTGCGCGCAAGCCCGATCCATTTGGACTGTTGGACATTATGCAGCGTTCGGGCGCAGATAGCAAGCATACTGTGTTTGTGGGCGACAGCACGGTAGATATAGATACAGCGGCAAACGGCAATGTGCCTTGCATCAGTGTAGATTGGGGGTACAACGACCATCATCAGTTGGTTGAGCATGGTGCAAACATCATTGTAAGCAATGCACACCAACTGCTTGAAGCACTGTTACAATATTTGCACAACTAAAATAATTGTGTAAGTTGTGTCAAACAACATCAAACTAAATGATACACCAAGGTACAAGAGAGTAACGATATGCTATTAGTCAACAATCTTACCAAAGTTTATAACGAGCTGGATGCGGATACCAGAGTGGTGGCGTTGAAAAACGTCACATTAACTCTGCCCGATACAGGCTTGGTAGCTATTGTTGGCGCAAGCGGTTGTGGCAAAACAACGTTGCTCAATATTTTGGGCGGTATAGACCAACCAAGCGACGGCAGAGTATTTTGTGACGGCGAAGAAGTGGACTTCTCGAGCAGTATCAATTTGGACGTATATCGCAGTTTTACTACAAGTCTTGTTTTTCAGGAGTACAACTTGTTGTACGATTACAACGTGTTGGATAATGTTAAATTGGGGTTGCAGTTGCAAGGCAAAAGCAAACGCGAAACAACCAACAAGGCTATGGACGCACTAAAGGCTGTAGGGCTTGAACAACTTGCAAAGCGCAGAATAGGCACTCTTTCAGGCGGACAGCAACAGCGTGTAGCCGTGGCTCGGGCTATTGCTAAGGACAGCAAAATAGTATTATGCGATGAGCCTACGGGCAATCTCGATTCGCTCAACGCGGCAGAAGTATTTACGTTTATCAAACAATGTGCGCAAAGTAGACTATTTGTAGTAGTTACGCACGACGAGCAGTTGGCTAATCAATATGCAGACAGAGTAATCCGCCTTGCTGACGGTAGCATAGTGCAAGATAGCGTGGACGACGCACAGTTGAGAAAGGTGTACGCTCCCGATGCCGACGAGTTGTTTGCAGTAGACACGCGTATGAGCGACACAGAGCGTATTGCTAAGTACATCAAGCGGAAGTTTGCACAATCTTCCGACTACGTAAAAAAACGTGCCGATCACGCATTTGAAACAATGTATGATGACACGGCTTTTGCCAACTCGTTCAAAAAGAATGCTGTACTTGCGCGCAGAGATTTGGGCAGGACAGCTAAGTTTATCAAAAATACGGCAGAGACATCGTTCAGTCTGTTGCACATCAAAGGTTCTTCGCGTTTTGTAGCGCAGACAGAGCTGGAAAAGTTTGGCATCAGAGTCAATTTTAGGTCGGACGACAACAAAGATGACAACAAAAGACCAGACAAAGACAAGCGTGTGCATGGCTTGACATTTTCTAATGTCTTGCGCATGATAAAAAACAATATTTTGCGTTCGGCAATATTCAACAGTGTGATGCTGATTGCAATGGTAATTGCGCTATCTCTTGTAACAGTATTTTTCTCTTTGCAACTATATAGCGGTCAAAGTGCGCTTGTGGATACGCTAAGTTCTAACGGCGACTATATTATTCCCATTGTAAAGTACAAGGACATACCTATACAAAAAGTTGATAGTACTACGGGTGCGGTATATACCGAACACGGTCCGCAACTGTACTATTCGCAAAGTGCAGAAAGTGACTTGGACTCTGTACGCGCTACTGCAGGTGAGGGTATATTTGTGTATCCGTCATATTTTTGGAACAAAAACCTGCAAGACTATTGTGACAAATATGTTTATCCGCAAAGCAACTCGTTTAGCTTTACGCCCTATTACTTTAGAGAGTTGGTGGTGGTAGACGATTTTTCTATGCTGTCAACACATCTTGTTTGCGGACGAGTGCCGCAACAGACGGGGGAAGTGTTGATATACGATTATATGGCGCAAGCACTTATTACACACAACGTTGTTGCTGGCATAACCAAGATACAACAGTTGGCAGGTGTGACGCTAAAGGATGTCAATACGGGCGTTAGCTTTACCATAAGCGGTGTACTGAAGAGCAATTATTCTGCATATGGCGGCAATGCGGATATTTCCGCTGATGTAAAAGAAAATTATCTGTCCACATTGCAAACTGTGTTTGCGTCCCAACAGACAGCACAGTTGTTGTTGACGGACAGTAATTACACGTCGGTAAGTTCGGTGCGTGTAACATTGCCCAACATTTCAGAACAACAAGTAGTGTCTCTTGATATCAAAAAAATGATGGCTACAGACATTACACAACTTACTCTTTTGTACCCCGAGTTGCAAAAGAACACGCAAGGCGTGTATATAAGCCGAGCTATGGCGGCAGAGTTGCTCAACAAGCAATCACAGCAACTAACTTACGACGATGTTCAGACGCTACTCAACAGTACAGTCACAATCAAGGCTTATGCGTCCACCTATCTGCCGCAGACGTCAACATTCAGTCAGGTGCAATATCCTATAGCAGGCGTATACGAGCAAGAGACGGACAATCAAGGCGTATTGCTGTACTATGTAGACGAAAGTACTGATACTACCATAAGCAACGGAGATTTTCGTAGCTTTTATATGAACCTTAGTGAAGATTGGAAAGTCAACTCATCGGTGATCAACAGCTTTTACAAAGAGGACAAGTCCGATGCCTTTTATCGTGACAATGCCGATTACACTGAGGAAGGATATGCCGAAGCGTCCGCATACGGCATTGCTATACGCAGTTCGGACTATTATCTTGTCAAAGTGCGTTCGCTTGCACGAGACATAATGCTTATTATACTTGCCGTTGTTACAGTATTGATAATTGTTTATACAGGCTATACGCTCAAAAAATACAATTACAAAATAGCCGTGCTCAAAGCATTGGGTGCAAATACAACGCACATATTGGCAATTTTTGGCACGCAGTTGCTTTTGTTGGGTTTGTTGGCATATTTGGTATCTATACCGCTTAGCTTTGTAGCTATGGGACAAATCAACGCTTTGTTCGTAGATGGCGTTGTGTCGGGATTGGTGTTCTTTGCAGTCAATACGGGCGCACTGTGGTTGGCGCTTGTATTTGCCGTATTTGGTGTCCTGCTTGCCGCGTCATTCCCATTGTTGCGCACAAGTATGGCATCGCCTATTAAGGTTATCCGTGCCAACAAAAAGTCGAGATAGTACGTTGTGCTATTGCCTCATACAAGTTACTATCAATGCTTTATTGTTTGATGCGTAATTGACATAGAGTACAAACAGAAGTATAATCATATGAACATATGTACATATCTCATACATATAACTGTCAACTAAGGAGAACAATATGTTACTAATAGAGCAATTATCCAAACACTACACAATGGACAAGCAAACGCCCGCTGTAGTTGCGTTGGACAATATTTCATTGCAACTGCCTCAACAAGGGCTTGTGATGATTGTAGGTACAAGCGGTTGCGGCAAGACTACTTTGCTAAATATTTTGGGCGGTATTGACAAACCTACATCGGGTACAATAAGTGTAGACGGAGAGGCTATAGACTATTCTAACAACGGCGCATTGGATGAATACCGTTGCAATACGGTTAGTTTTGTCTTTCAGGATTACAACTTGATGTATGACTATACTGTGTTGGACAATGTGCGGTTGGGTATGCAGTTGCAAGGCAAGTCCAAAGCGGAGGCAGACCAAAAAGCCGAAGAGGCACTTAAAGCGGTAGGCTTGTACGACATGAAAGACCGCAAAATAGGCACTCTTTCGGGCGGACAGCAACAGCGTATTGCCATTGCTCGTGCAATAGCTAAGGACAGCAAATTTGTGTTGTGCGATGAGCCTACGGGCAACCTCGACAGTGCCAATTCGGACGATATATTTCAATTACTCAAAACATTGTCACAACAAAGATTGTTTGTTGTCGTCACGCATAATGCGCAGGCTGCCGAACAGTATGCTGACCGTATATTAAGATTGTCGGACGGCAAGGTGGCAGAAGACAAAGTTGTCAAAGAGACAAATTTGCAACATCAAAAGACGGACAAGGTTGACGAGCATACAGAGCAAACAAGCGTAAGTACTGCCAAACAGCACAAACGTGCAAAAAGCGCGCGTGGTTTGTCTTTCCGCAATATGATGCTTATGATAAAGGACAATATACTCAACTCGTTGTTGTCTAATATCACAATGCTTGTGGCGTTGTTGGTAACTTTTACTTTGGTAACGTCCTTTTTGTCAATGTCGGCATACAACAGTAATAGTGCTTACGTCAATACGTTGCGCGCCAACAATCAGTACGTTATGCCCTTGCTCAAATATATAGACAAACGTGTGGAAACGCCTGTTGAGAGCGGCGACGACAACAATTCGCAAGGCACATACAACGATGCAAGTGTCAACAATGATGGTGACGTAATAGTGTCATATGGTCCGCAGGCGTATTATGAGGACGCTAAGTATGAAGATATTGCAAAGTTGCAACAAGAGATGAACAAGGTAAATTATTACGCGTCATACTTTTTCAACAAAAATCTGCAAGACTTTACCAATAAATTTATTTACACTGACAGCAAACAGTATCAATATACAGCATACGGTTTTCGTGAGGCTGTGGCGGTAGAGGACTTTAGTACTTTCCATATGCCTTTAAGTGCAGGCAAATTGCCTGTCAACAGCAATGAAGTGCTGATATACGACTATATGGCATACAGCATGATAGAGCTGGGAATGTTTGACGGCAAAATAGAAGACGTTGTTGGCAAAGTGCTTACCGATGTCAATACGGGCTTCAATATGGCAATAAGCGGTTTGGTGGAGAGCGACTACCAACGTTATTCGTATGTTACAGACGGACTTTCTGACTATACATTTGAACAATGCTATTTGTCGGGATTGCAAGCAATCTTCTGCTATCCGTCATTGATAACCAAATTGGTGGAAGAGCGCACATATACGCCTGTTATGCATGCCGATATTATCACTTATGACGCAAACGGACAGGCAACAGACACAGAGAGACTCAATAGCGTCAAACAGCTCAACTACATAGATGCAAGCGGACTTACCTTTGTTGCCAAAAACGAAAACTTTGACAATATGCGCGGTGTGGTGATGTCCGTTGCTCAAGTGGCAGAGATATTGAAAATAGATGTTGCTGATGTTACACAACAGGTGGCACAGCAATTTATGCAAGATAGAACAGTAAGCGTGCTTGTGTCATTGTACGATTATTCGCTCGAACGCAGTTATGCGTATTTGGACGGCTATCAGGTAATAGGCATATGCAATGAAGAAGTGTCCACAGATGGAGTTATTGCATTGTCCACACACAGTGAAGATGACCTATCTAAGAGCAATGGTACCTTCCGTCAAATTTATTTGTCGCTTACCGATAATTGGGCGGACAGCGCACAGGCAATAGAGTACTTTGCAATTATTTATCAGACGCAAGAGTACTACGAGGCTAACCCCGATTATTATCTCGAGGCATATACTACCAATTCGCCCTATGCGCTTATGATAGACGATGCCGACGTGTATATGGTAAAGGTAAAAAACTTCTCGTCATACATAATGTATATTTTGATAGTGTTGACAGTGGCATTTATAGTAATATACACGCACATCAATCTCAAAAAGTTTGACTACAAAATTGGCGTACTGAAAGCACTTGGTGCAAACACATGGAACATTATATTGGTGTTCGGCTTGCAGTTGTTGGCAATATCTGTCATAGGGTATTTGTTGTCCATACCGCTTGCAGCTCTGGTGATGAGCAGAATCAACGTATCTTTTGTTGGCAATGCGTCAGCTTCACTTGTATTGTTTGCACTTGATGGCACATCGGTAGCAATTACACTTGCAATAGCCACAATAGGTGTAGCAATCGTTACGCTGTTGCCGCTGTTAAAGTTGGCGTTTGCTTCTCCTATTTCTGTTATCAGAGGAAGTCGTGACAATCAGTAAATGCCAATGAGCAAAATAATGTTATCATTTTAGCTTTTACTATTGACAATTTGCAAAGATAGTGTTACGCTGTTGATGTCAATAGATATATACTGAAAATAAGGAGGAAGGTTTTATGAAAACACAAAGCAATCACAAACAGTCAATTTTGCTAATTGTTTTTTTGATAGCTATATTGGCATTAGCAGCAATCTTCTTCACCGCATGTATGTCTGATGAGGAAGCCTTCAATAAGTACGGCAAAGAAAACGCATTTATCAAGACAAGCTCGGGCGCAATTCGTCACGTTGAAGGACCTGTAGATTTTTATCTTGATCCAAGTCTTACAGGAGACTTCTTGTCAGCTGCAAAGTATGCTATTGCAAAAGCTAACGCAATCACTTCTTCGTTGACCATTACAGGCAATGGCAATGCAAATTCCAAATATACATTTTGTGCAAAAAGCTCAGGCGATGACGGTGTGTTGGGAATGGCATATACTTGGTTCTATTCTTCTTCGGGACTTGTAACAAAGGCAAGTATCGAATTGTATACAGAGGCTTTTCCGTGGTATTCATCCAGCTCAGTTATCAAAGAAGTAGCAATGCACGAGATTGGCCACGTATTGGGACTTGCTCATTGTCATAGCGATGTTGAGGACGATAGTTTGATGGACGTTTATGCAAGTTCTTTTTGGGGCGATTCAGATTACGGTCGTTTTGACAAAGAAAATATAAAATGGTACTACGGCGCTTAATTTGAAATACATAAATAGTGCAATATTTTACCAAAAGCTGAGTTGATGTCAACTCAGCTTTTGTATTTTTAAGTGTTAATTGATATATTATAGAGAGGTGTTGGATGCGCATCAAATTATTTGTCGAAATATATTGACAATGCACATAATAAGTGTTAAAATTTATGCAAATAGTAGTATAGTACTATTGTATTGAAGGAGGAAGGTTTTATGAAAACTGAAAGTAACCACAAGCAGTCCATTTTGCTGATAGTTTTCCTGATAGCTATTTTGGCTTTGGCAGCAATCTTCTTCACCGCATGTATGTCCGACGAGGAAGCATTTGATAAGTACGGAAGAGAAAAGGCATTTATTAAAAATAGTTTTGGTAACATTATTCACGTAGAATCTGGCAGTCAAATCAATTTTTATCTCGATCCCAGCCTCAACGGCAAATATTTGTCTGCTACAAAGTATGCAATAGCTAAGGCAAATACGCTTACATCCAAAATAACAATTACCGGCAACGGTTCGTCATCGTCACAGTATTCTATTTCTCAATCTGTCAACACAGAGTCTTCTACTACCTACGCAACCACATATTGGTGGTCAGTAATGGATGGTACGGTCATTAAAGCTAAAATAGTATTTTATAGCAACAATATGAGTGGCTGTTCGGAGAGAGAGTGCAATTACACAGCAATGCACGAGATAGGACACGTTCTTGGTCTTACTCACCCCAACAATGATGTCAAAGACGACAGCGTAATGGTACAATCGGGCAACGCAGCATGGCCGAGATTGACCGATTACGGCAGATTTGACAGAGAAAATATTCATTGGTATTACGGTGAGTAATCTCTACAAATTATTAGTATACAAAACAACGAGATTGTAATTGCAATCTCGTTGTTTTTTTTGTTACTTGATTTAGTTGTAATGTAAGGTGGTGTACACAATGTTGATTTGTATCACACCCTTTGTGTAAGCATTTTGTAGTTTGCAGACTTTATTTTTGTTTTTTGATAAGAGGTATGGTGGCTGTAAATGTAGTGCGATTGTTTTTGCTCTCTACACTTATTTTGCCTTTGTGTGTTTCGCATATCATTTTTGCAATAGACAGCCCCAAACCGTTGCCGCCGCTGTTTTTGTTGCGCGATTGGTCTATGGTATAGAAGCGGTCAAACAACTGGTCGGTCTGCTCTTGTGTAAGAGTTATGCTGTCGTTGGATACAGTAAGCACTGCGTGTTTGCCGTTTGCAGTAAGGGTAAGGTTGATGTTGCCTTCGTCTACCGAATACTTGTTGGCATTGTCAAGCAGTATTGTGATAAGTTGTTGCAGTTGTTGCTCGTTGCCGTTAGTCTCAATGTCTTTTTCTATCTCGTAACTGAATTTTTTGTTGTTCTCATAAAATACGGCATCATAGCTAAGAGCAACTTTATCTATACAGTCAGACAAATTGATGTGTGAGGTTTGTACAACAAGACCATCGTCGTGTTTTGCCAAAAATAGCAATTTGGCAACAAGTTCTGCCATACGTTTGCTTTCCGAACGTGTATTTTCTATCCACTTCATTTGGCTTGCAACAGTTTCGTCAGGGTGTGAAGCAATTATTTCCGTATTTGCCATTATGACGGATAGCGGTGTTTTTAGTTCGTGCGAGGCGTCTGCTACAAACTGCTTTTGTTGCTTCCAACTATCTTCTACAGGTTTTAGTGCTATATTAGCCAACAAGTAACTAATGAAGAAAAAGCAAATGAGGCTTATCACTATAGTTACAATGTACAGTACAATGTATTCGCCTATACTGTTTTGTCTACCAAAGGTGTCTTGCATAGCAACGCGAATAATGCCTGTATCTGCCTCCCTTTCACATAGGTATCTGCAACGTGCCTTTAGCAAAAAGCCGTAATCTTGCTGACTGTTGATAATATCTACCAAGTAGTCACCAGCATTGGATACAAGTTGTTGGTTTTGCTCGTGACAGAATATATCCCCTTCGCCGTTGGGATAGACAACAAATACCATAGTGTCTGCAAAGTTTTTTTCGTAAAAAAACTTCTCCTTGTCCATGGAGCGCGAGGCGTCAATGGCCATTTTCATACGTGCTTTGCCTTCACTCTCTATACGAGAGTATCCCGTAATAAATACTGAGATTAGTGCAGTAAGCAAAATGATGCTTGCTAATATTAAGTTGATAAGTGCAATTTTGTTGCGTAGTCGTCTTATCAATGTTCTTTCTCCAAATAGTAACCCAACATTCGTTTGGTAAGTATAGTAAGTTTGCTACCTACATAAAACAACTTTTTGCGCAAAAAGGACATATATGCCTCAATGTTGTTTTCGGTAATGTCACTATCCAACCCCCATACTTTGGATATAATAGTGTCTTTACTTATTACCTGAGTAGGGTTGGTAAGCATAAGTTTGATAATTGCATATTCTTTAGCGCCCAAACTGACAGACTTTGAGCCGCATTGTAACGTGTAGTTGGATGTATTGAGTTTGATATCTTCGTATTCTATCACGTCATACACAAGTTCGGACTGTCTGCGAGAAAGTGCGCGTATGCGTGCAAGCAGTTCTTCGGAGGCAAACGGCTTGGATAAGTAATCGTCCGCGCCACAGTCCAATCCCTTTACTTTGCTTGCTACGTCATCTTTTGCAGTAAGTAACAGCACAGGTACGTTCTTTTTGGCTTGTCTCAAGCGTCTTACCACTTCGTAGCCGTCCAACTTGGGCATCATAACGTCCAACACGATTACGTCGTAGTCGCCGTTTTTGGCATAAAAAAGCCCGTCCTCTCCGTCATATACAACATCTACCAAAAATTTTTGTTGCTTAAACAACTCGCCCAAAGCGTCTGCAAGTTTTACTTCGTCGTCTACTACAAGAATTTTCATAGTTATGTACTCCTATTTGGTATTATAGCACGAAAATTATAATTTGTCTTACTTAAATGCAACTGAACATCGATATTGCCGTATGCGCATATGCACATATATGATAAAGTCTAACTATTAGTAGTGTAGTAAGTCAAAGCAAAACAAAAGAATCAATAATTTTTTGTTGCAAAAATCTGTTTTTTAAGGATAGTTAAAAGTTTGTGTGCTAATTTGTAATTGGTCAATCGAAATACGCCAAACTAATACAACCCTTTATATTTAATCTCCTCTTAGGCAAATTTCGATTGACCAGTTTTGTTTGTTTTGGTAGCTGCTATACATCAAGTTAAGCTGTTCAAAATTTTGACAGCCTATATATTGTGTATAGCGTTGCCACTTATGTCCACAAAAAAAATGCTCTGTAATACACAGAGCATTTTTTTGCGCATATTGGTTGTGTTATAGCAACAATGCAGTTGCTGCTGCCATACCTGTCATTCCGCCTGCTGCCGCAGATGCAGCAACAATAACAATTATTCCCCAAATAATACCAGACACAAAGGACAAAATAACGCTTATCAGTGCGCCCTTACCGCAGGACTTAGCACGCAAAGGATATTCGTCGCGCCATACCAAAAACAGTATAAGACCAACAACAGGGAAGAAGAATCCCAATACAGCGTAGCCAAAACTTGGAGCGTCGCCGTTGGAGCGCACGTTTGCTGGTTGAGTGTTCTCGTGCTGGTTTGCACCACAGTTGGGGCAAACGTTAGCGTTGGCATCTATTTCACTGCCGCATTTTTTGCAATACATAATACTACCCTCCGTAAAATAGGATATTCAAATTATATTATATATAACACTCAAAGTCAATACTTTGCAATAATTTTGTGTGTTATATTTTCATTTATTGACATATTGCGTCAACGGCCTTCTAATAAAAAAACGCTACCGCAACTAAGTGCGATAGCGCATAATAGGCAATGTCATAACAGGCTCAAAAGCAATGCAGACGAATAAGTTGTCGCGCTGCTTGCTATAAGCGCAAATACAAAAAATATCAGTAAATATCCAATAATTGCAACTGCCTCCACAATTACTGCAACTAAGGCACCTTTGCCACACGACTTGGCACGCAAGGGCATTTGGTCCATCCACACAAGATACAATATAAGCCCAACAAGAGGGAAGAAGAAACTAAGCACGGCAAAGCCTGCGCTTGGTGCATCTTGCACAACAGGACGATACTGTTGTTGCGGTTGGTATTGTTGTTGATATTGTTGCTGCTGATATTGCTGTTGATTTTGTTGTGTAGTAGTTGTTGTAGAAGTCGTCTGTGCGTCACATTGATTGGCGCCACATTCGGGACAGTAAACTGAGTTTGGATCTATCGGCTTACCACAATTTCTGCAATACATAGTACTCTCCTCCATATAGTTGATAATATCACAATATTGTACTAAAGTCAATAAGCAATGGTGAATATATCAAAAATATTGTATCTTGCAACAAATTTTACCACAATGCACTTTGTATTGTCTGCATTTTGATGTGGCGTATTTTGTTATTTTTTGCACACAAATATACATAATAACTTTGTAAACAAAAGCGAGGTTGTTGTATGCAAAAGAGCAATAAAATATGTTGTATTGTGTTACTGCTTGTACTGTGTTGCTTGGTGTTTGTTGCCTGTGGCGAAGACAAGCGCACGGTGCATTATGTAGTAGACGACGATGTGTACGAAGTAATAGAATTGGAGGGCAACTCTACAGTAATACCTTCAGCACATCCGCAAAAGCACGGGTATGTGTTTGACGGTTGGTATCTCGACAAAGATATTTGGCAAAACCCCGTTACTGCAGATACAAATGCCAACACAATAGCACACGATAGCAAAATATATGCCAAGTGGAAACCGCAACAATATGCAATAAACTACAATGTCAATGGCGGTATCAACAGGCCCGACAATCCTCACAGTTATACGATCGAGAGCAAAGATATTGTTTTGCAAACGCCTACCAAACATAATGCTTTGTTTGTGGGGTGGTTTGAAAACGATAAGCAAGTAACAAATATACCGCAAGGGAGCACGGGCGACAGACAATTTGTAGCTAAGTGGCTCGATTATGACTATATGGTAAATTATGACGCTCAAAAGACTGCCGCGCAAAACGGAGATATGTTGGAAAACATTATCAATACCGCACCAGACAACAGCGTTATACTGATAGACAAAGGTGACTATGCCATAAGTCATGCGCTTAGTATAGACAAATCGTTGACTTTGATAGGCAAAGGCTATGAGCAATCGGTGATTAGTCTCAACAAAGATGTAGGCACAATGTTTTTGACTATTGCAGGCGGTGGCAACAACTTTGAGTTGCACAATGTGCACATCAAAGGCTATGAAGATATATCGCACAACAATTCGTCTGCACTGAGGGTGGGCACAAGCGACCAACCTAACGTGGGTGGCAATGTGGTAGTTGCCAACTGCAAATTTAGCGGTTTTACCAAAAACTCTATCACAGTAGCTGGTGGCAGGGCAACAATTACAGATACGCAAATAATAGTATTTGAGTTTGTAGGAGCTGCTGGCAACGGCATACAAATAGATATGGATGCAGAGGCAACAATAGTGGGCAACGACATTAGTTGTGCAATATCCGATGCCGAAAGATGGCAATCGGGTGGACTTATTGTGTTGCGTGGGGGCAAAGCCACAATCGTGCGCGACAACATTTTTACACGTTGCAACGTTGCTGTGATGTTGGAAACTTACTACGACACACCTCAACATGACACTCAGGTGGACGAACAAGCGGAAAGTCGCAATACTTTTATCGACTGCCATTGGGATGTATACAGACGTGCAAAAAGTTAAGTATTCAAAGCTTTGTTACAATCTATAAAAAGTTATTTGTAAGTGTAGATGACAAAACTCAAAACAAAAGGCTACAAGCAGTGCGAAAACTGTGCTTGTAGCCTTGTTTGTTGTAAGTAGTTATTCACTTCTACCCAACACAAAGTCAACAGTGCAGTCAAAAAACTGAGCAATGTTGATAACACTTTCCAAACTCGGTTGGTATTTGCCGTTCAACCATTGATAGTATCTTATGTTATTGATGTTAGTTGCTTCTTTGCAAAATTTGTAACCTGTGTAATTAAAGTGTGCAAGTAATTTTCTCAGTTGTTCATTGAAAGGTGGTAATTTTTGTGGAACAACGGTGTATCGCTCATCTTCCAACCCCAACAAGTAATCGGTAGTACATAGAAAGAAATCTGCCATCGTTACCACTGTTTTTATGGAGGGTGTTCTTTTGGCTTTTAGATATTCACTTATTTTTGATGGCGCGATACCAACTTTTTGAGCAAATGCGTTTTGGGTGAGTTGTGCTTCAAAAATAAGGTCGTCCAATCTTTCTGCAAATTTGTTCAAGTTAATCATAATTACCTAATGCAAAGTGATAATGGATATCAATTAGTTGTGGCACTTTGCTCTATTACTGCATTTAGTGTATTTACAAACAGTTTGGCAAGGTCGGACAATACAACGTTGTTTTTCCATACTACATACAACTTACTGTGTACGGCAGGGCTGAGCGGACGAAAACATAGCTCTGTATCGGTAGTGTTGATAAGTCTATCCAAGCCTATTGCATATCCCAATCCCTGCTTTACCATAAGAGACGCATTGTAAATAAGGTTGTAAGTAGCAACTATATTAAACTCTGCGGTGTCTTTTGCCCACTTACTTACAATATTTTGAGCAACAGAATGTTTGGACAATATAAGCGGCAAGCAGTTGAGGTCAGATGTTGTTATTTGTTGTTTGTTGGCAAGCACACTGTCTTTTCGCATCAACACGCCCCAAGTGTCTTCATACGGTAGTTGTATGTAATCATACTTTTTGAGGTCGTTTGGCTCTATCAGTATGCCAAAGTCCAACAGTCCTTTGTCTATCTTTTCCGTCACGTCCAACGTGTCTCCGCTATAAAACTCAAAGCGTATTTTGGGGTATTGTGCATTAAGCTGTTTGGCTGTTTGGGCAATCAGTTCGACGGCATACGATTCGCCTCCGCCTATTGTTATGCACCCACAAGGATTTTGTATGGACGAACTCAATTCTTGCAAAGTAGCGTCTACAAGCTGAGATATCTCTTGTGCGCGTTTTTGTAGCAGTTTGCCTGCTTGCGTAAGCACAATTTGCTTTGTACCACGCACAAGCAGTTGTTGTCCTAATTCTTGCTCCAAACTTTGTATTTGGCGTGTAATGTTGGGCTGTGTTACATACAGTTTTTGTGCAGCTTTTGATATACTGCCGTGTTGACAAATTGCCAAAAAATATTTTAGTTGTCTTAGTTCCATTTGTCTTTCTCCATTACCAATATTATTGCATGTGCTAATATGCTTGTCAATTATAACAACCAATAAATTATAAGTATTTGACATATCTTTTGCCCTATATTATCCTTTGGATAGGGTAGGTAATAGGTATGGACAATTTGCAATTTTTAGATTATCTCAATTCGGGCAAAACGGTGGTGGCGCGTTCGGAAGCACATCAATGTATGCACCAACTGTCTATAAGGGCGCAACGCATAACTGCGCAAATTAACGGCAGATTTTGTACTCCCCAAAAGCGGCGCAAACTGTTTGCAAAACTTACAAATAAAGCAGTGCCCGATACATTTACGCTTTTTCCGCCCTTTTTTACCGATTGCGGCATCAACATTACTGTAGGGCAACGAGTGTTTGTCAATAGTGGCTGTTGCTTTCAGGATCAGGGCGGTATAACTATAGGTGACGACACCCTTATTGGACACAATGTAGTCATTGCAACGCTCAATCACCATTTGCAACCGCAAAGGCGTGCGGATATGTTGCCTAAGGCGGTAGTTATAGGTAAAAATGTATGGATAGGCTCGCACTCTACCATTTTGCCGGGGGTGACAATAGGCGACAATGCGGTTATTGGCGCAGGCTCTGTAGTCACCAAAGACGTTGCACCCAATACTGTGGTGGCTGGTGTGCCTGCCAAAGTAATAAAAGTAATAGAGTGACGCTTTGTAAAAGCGAGCAATAGTTGTTGCAACAACTATTTTGTTAGATAAAATAAATAACTGTAAGGAGAATAAGTATGAGCAAAAAAGTAGTGGTAGTAACTTCTTCATTGAGAGCGCACAGCAACTCGCAGCTGTTGGCACAGCAATTTGCACAAGGTGCAAAAGATGCCAGTAACGAGGTAAGCACAATAGCACTCAAAGATTTGTCTTTGCAATTTTGCATAGGCTGTCTTGCATGTCAACGTACACACAAGTGTGTATTGAAAGACAGTATGAACAGCTTGTACGACACAGTAAGCAGTGCAGATGTAATAGTGCTTGCAACGCCGATATATTACTATGCGGTAAGCGGACAACTCAAAACATTTTTGGACAGGCTCAACCCGTTGTACGGACGTGACAACAATTTTCGTGATATTTATCTGTTGGCTACTTGCGCAGAGAGTAACAAAAGTGCAATGGACGGTGCAATAAAGTGTGTGGAAGGCTTTGTAGAGTGCTTTGGCAATGTACGTCTTGCAGGAGTAATCTACGGCACATCGGCAGACGACAAAGATTGGGCAACAACATCACCTGTTATTAAACAATCGTACGATATGGGTAGCAAAGTGTGAAAACAATTATTATGAAAAAGTCAAACAAAATACTTGCCACAGTAATATTGACTTTGTTGATGCTTGCAGTTTTGACTGCTTGTACAACAAATATCGGCAACAATACTACGCCTAATGAAGATAATGGTGGAAACCAAACTATGAATTTGATATATATTCACGTCAACAACACGGTATTGACCGCTGAGTTGGAAAACAACAGCTCGGCACAAGCGTTGGTCAACTTGTTGCAACAGGGTGACATCACTATTGATATGAACGATTATGCTTCATTTGAGAAAGTGGGGGATATAGGCACATCATTGCCTCGCAACGATACCAACATAACAACGCAGGCGGGCGACCTGATACTGTATTTGGGTAGGTACTTTGTGATATACTACGATACCAACAGCTATTCACTTACCCGACTTGGTAAAATACAAGGTGTGACGCAAGCACAATTAAAGGCATTGCTTGGTAGTGGCGATGTCACGGTAGTGCTGTCGTTAAATACAAAGTAATGTAGTTGGTAAAGTTAATTATTTACTTGTCTAAACAATTTGCAAATATAAAAGCGTACTCTACAGTAAGTATGAGTACGCTTTTTGCTGTGTATTTGCATAATGATAGTTGTTTTGCAAAAGCAGTGCATAGACTAATATCCAAATAGCTCGTTGGGTGTAATTCCAAATTTTTCACAAATCAACATTATGTTGTCATAGCTCGTTTTTTTGTTGCCCAACAGCCATTGACTGATAGTAGTTTGATTGACGCCTAATATATCAGCAAGTTTTTGTTGAGTAAGTGAGTTGTCGCTCATTATTTGTTTTAATATATCAATGTATGCAAATGTGTTCATATTTTTATTTTAGACGTTTTAGGTCAAAAGATCTATTATAATATAATCAATAAATAGTCAACTTATGAAATGCACACTTGCAAAACAAAAAAACTACGGTATCGCAGTGTATGCAATACCGTAATTGTTAAAATATTATTTGTTTAATTTGTCAGTTACACTTTGCGGGCAAGCCGTTTGCATCGTAGTGCCAATAGTCACCTGCTTGTTGGCTTTGGCTGTAATAATATACACAGTGCCTGTGGTTGGTCTGTTAGCAAGAGTAACCCGGCTTGATAGGTCACCACCGTAGTAAATTGTGTCCAAAGCATCGCACTGTAAGAAAGGATATTGACTACTTATTGTCGTTACTGAAGAGGGGATAACAATACTTTTGAGTGAGATACAACCCATAAAATAGTAATCGCCTATTTCTTTCACTTGACTACCTTCTTCAAATACAACAGAAACAAGCTTTTCACAAGACATAAAAGGTGAAACAATCTCAGTTACACTTGCAGGTATGGTTATTGTGGTTATTGCTGTAGCACCGAAAGCATTACCAAGTATCTGTTTGAGATTGCTATTTGGCTCAAAGGTAATTGACGCAAGTGAAAAGCTGCTGTCAAACGCTTGCTCGCCGATTGTTTCAACACTTGCGGGTATTCGTATTTCTGTAAGTGCTGTAGAGCCGAAAGCACCGCTGTCTATAGTTTGCAATTTGCTGTTATTTTGGAAAGTAACTTTGGTCAAACTTTCGCAAGTATTAAATGCAGAGTACCCGATATAGGTGATACTATTGGGTATAAACACACTTTTGATAGAAGTGCTTCCAAAAGCAGAAATTTCTATGTGCGTTACAGGCAAACCATTGTATGTTGTCGGTATTACCACATCTGTATCACTGCCAATGTACTCTGTCAGTGAATAATATTGTCCGTCTTCGGATAGTTCAAAAGTAAAGTTGTTTTCTGATGTGGTTTTTACAAACGTAGCATAGATTGTGATGTTGCCTTGAGGCATACTCAGTTTGTACACATCGTTGCTATCACTTGCAAGCAACACTTTGTCACCACCTTGCAATATATAATATACTTCTGACACTAAGTAGCCATTGTCGGCAACAGCAGTAACTTCTATTGCAGTGTTTTTGTCGATAGTTACAGAAGTATCCACTTGCTTGCCGCCTGCCACAACAGATAATGTGCCGTTGACGGTGCTGCCTTTTGTCAAAGTGTATGCGGTCGGTTCTACAACTGTTTGAGTAGGCTTGAACGATACATATACCGTTATGTTGCTTGCGGGCATTTCAAAGGTATATTTTCTGTCGGTGTTCGCTACGTTTGTTTCGTCCGTGCTACCAGCGTAGGTGTAGTACACACGGTCCACCTCATAGTTTTGTGACGGAGAGGGTATTACTTCGATTGTTGCGCCTTGTTTTGCAATCTGTGCTTGTTTGTTATCTACAGTTAGCTTAAATGTGCCGTTGACTGTGTTGCCTTTGGTAACAGAAAATGTGGGCACGCAGGCTACCATAGCTATTGTGGACAACAGCAACAACATTGCTAACAATATGGCTGTTATTCTTTTAGTTTTAGTCATAATTATCCTCCATATTTGGTCAAATCAATTTCAACATACATTAAGTGAACGCACAACTTGTTTATATTATGATTAATACAACCGCATTCAATGTACAATGTGGTGTGCAAAGTAGCGACAATAGTGATGTTTTTCAATAAGCAATATTGTGCTTAGATATAAAGTACGGTACTCTTAAGTTGTTGTCAGCAATTTGCTATTGACAAACTTTTGCAATGTGTTATCATAAAAGCAGAATTGACACAATGTAAAATTAAGTATAAACACGTGTTAAAATATACAAGGAGTATGTTAATATGAAAGATTGGGGAATTTTGTATGCAATCAATTTGCTTGTACCGTTAGTAATGATTGTGTTGGGCATTTTGATGCAGAAAGTTGCACCAAAGAAAATAAATTGGTGGTGCGGATACCGTACAAAACGTTCCATGGCGTCGCAGGAAGCGTGGGACTTTGCGCAAAGCTATTCGGGTAAATGGATGTGGATTGTTGGAGCTGCGCTGTTTGTAATTACGGCAGTTGTATGGTTATTTTTTATGCATAGCGACAAAAACACACTTGATATTGCTTCGCTTGTAATTGTGGGAGTGCAGGTTGTTTTGCTTGTACTTACTATTGTGCCTGTGGAGATTGCATTGAAAAGGCGCTTTGGTGGAAGTAATACAAATTGTCCGCAACAAAATGATTAGTGCTACGTGGCAAAATAATGGAGCAAGTTTTTTGTACAGTTGAATAATCAAACTTTTAGACGGAGCAAACTATGGATTTTGATGTCATAGACATAGAAAATTGGAAACGAAAAGAATATTATTACCATTTTACACAAGATGTGCCTTGCACGTACAGTATGACGGTAAAGTTGGATATCACCGACATTGTCAACAAAAAATACAAGCTGTATGCTATTATATTGCATGCGTTGACAAGTACGGTCAATATGCATAAGGAATTTAGAACAGCAATGGACGCTCAAGGGCGATTGGGTGTGTTTAGCGATATGTTGCCTTGTTATACAATATTCAACAAGCACACACAAGCGTTTGTAAATGTATGGACGCCATACAGTCCGTCACTGTCACAGTTTTGTCAACAATACGACCAAGATGTGGCACAGTATAGCGATAGCCTCAATATGAACGCAAAGCCCCATTTGCCACCCAATACTTTTTGCGTATCTATGATACCTTGGGTAAGTTTTGATTCGTTCAACCTCAATCTTAAAAAAGGTTACGACTACTTGTTGCCCATATTTACGATGGGTAAGTATTATGAGGACAATGGAAAAATATACTTGCCGCTGTCTGTTCAGGTTCACCATGCTGTATGCGATGGTTACCATGTGGGCAAGTTTTTGGACGACCTGCAACAGCAAATTGTAAATACGGGCAAATTGTTGAGTGACAAGCAATAAGTTGTTTTGAGTGTCAAAAGTTGCGTTGCTTAAACATTTTGTATATATTAGTGTAGTAAAAACTAAAATTAGCAAAAACAAAAGACGCACGAATTTACTTCGTGCGTCTTTGTATTGGTACCCCCAAGGGGACTCGAACCCCTGTTTCCGCCGTGAGAGGGCGACGTCCTAGGCCACTAGACCATGAGGGCATAGTCACAAATTAACTTTGTAAGTATAGCACATAAGTGCAACTTTTGCAACTACTTTGTGTGTATTTTTTAATTTTGAGACTGCAAAATTACCAAAATTTAGTAGTGCAAATAAAATACTTTCAACTAATATAACAGTTGTTTTCTAATAATATTGTGTACATTGTTAATTATACTTTGCTAAGTGTATTTGTCACAACGTGTAAGTTTAATGCGCATAGGTTGCAAATAGTGAACTAAATTTTCTAAAGGCATTGAAAAGGCAGTTTTGATGTGCTATAATCATAAAAAAGAAAAGTGTGAGGTCTCAACTAAATGACTGAAAAACAAAAAATGCTTGCAGGTCAGCTGTATGACTGTTCGGACGAAGAGTTGGTAAAAGCACGCCAACGTGCACGCAAACTTGTAAGGCAGTACAACAATACAGACGATGAGCAAGCAGAGGAGCGCAACAAGCTGTTGCACGAGCTTTTTGGCAGTATCAAAGGTAGTGCATTTGTGGAACCCGACCTGAGAGTTGATTATGGTAGCAATATTCATGTGGGCGACAACTTCTATGCCAATTTCAATTTGACGGTGCTCGACTGTACCGAGGTAAACATTGGCGACAACTGTATGTTTGGCCCCAATGTCATGATAGTGACTCCGTTACATCCGCTGTTGGCAGAGGATAGACAAGTACGCAAGCATAAGGACGGTACAACTTTCGACTACGAATATGCCAAACCTATCACTATTGGCAACAATGTGTGGTTGGCTTCGGGCGTTACCGTCAATGGCGGTGTGACCATTGGCGACAATACTGTTATTGGTAGTGGTAGCGTGGTGACAAGAGATATACCTTCGGGCGTAATTGCCGTGGGCAATCCGTGCAGAGTATTGCGCAAATTGACACAAAAAGACAAAATGCTCCTGCCCCAAGAATAAACTTAAAAGAGGAAAAATATATGGAAGTACAAAGCGAAAGCAAACTTACCTTTTGGGAAGCTACAGGCATAATAATTGGTCACGGCGTAGGCTTGGGCATACTTGCTGTGCCTTTTTATGCGTCGGTCAACAGATGGTGGGAAGTAATACTTGTGGTTATACTTGCTTACTTCATCAATTTGTTGTTGCATCTTATGATTGCAGAGCTGTCCTACAACAACGGTGGCGGTCAGCTCATTACCTGCTTTGAAAACGAAATATTTGTAGGCAAACTCAAAAAAGTATGGACATATCTCACCTTTGGCGTATTGCTGTTTTCGGTGGTAGTCAATATCAGCGGTTTTGTTGCCGGTGCAGGTTCTACAATATCTGCTTGGTGGGGCATAGACGCGCGTTGGGGTATGCTTATATTTTATGTTGTTGCGGCGTTGGTAGTGTTTTTTGGCATGAAGATAGTAGGTATTTGCAGTAAGTACGCTGTTTATGCCATTGTGCTTATTGTTGCCGTACTTGCAGTTGCTACCCTTATTGGAGATTTGCAACCGCTCAACAATACTTTCTTATCATTCAACAATCTTATTGCAGTTTATGCTTTTGTATCGTTTTCACTGTCTGCGGCTATGTCTGTGCCACAGGTAGTCAAGGGGCTACAAGGCGACGTCAAACGTATCAAGGCGTCCGTTGCTACAGGTCTTGCTGTAGAAGCAACGCTTATATTGGTAATCACCTTTATTACATTGCTTGGCACAAAGGGCGAAGTAACCGAAGTAGCTATCAACGGCTTGGCAATTAGTCTTGGCGGTTGGGTGGAGATAGTAGGTCACATATTCACATTGCTTGCCCTCATTACTTCATTTTGGGCAAACAGTCTCAACCTCAGAGACATTGTTATGGAACAACTCAGACTTAATAAATATTGGGCGTGGCTGATTGCTTCGCTACCCGGCTTCATACTTGCGTTGGCTTTGGGCTCGTTTTCGTTGTTTGCAGGTATTTCAAGCGGTATTCAAATGCTTACAGGCCTTGCGCTTATCATTGCCTACGCACGCTCGCGCAAAAAGGCGCAGGAAAGTCCGTTGCTCGGCAAATTGGGTTCGTTGCCCTTCCAACTACTTGTTGTAGCATTTTCTATATGTTGTGCAGTAGGCTCGTTTATCAAAGTAGTAAAAGGGTAACAAAATCAACTAACAAGCACGCAACTGCACATAGTTGTGCAGTAAAATATCTTAACGGAGGTAATATTTATGTTTAAGCGTTGTGAAAAAGTGTTCGACATTATGGGCGAAATTTTGGCAGTATTGTTGGTCGTTGTATATGCCTTGCTTATCATTGATGCCAACTTCCCGTTTTTGGGTAACGGCACGTTTCTCAATATCCTAAAGATTATTCAACAATACGGAGCTTTGCTGTTGGTGGCAATAGTGGGATTGGAAGCAATGTCCAAACGTAACATAGTATTTGTCATCATCTTCTGCGTACTGCTTGCATTGATAGTCATCTTTATGTTCTTCCCTGATACATACAACAACATGATAAATCTCGTAAAATAATAGACTAAAAAATAGCAGTAGTGCATTGACGCTAACTAACTACAGCGACTGTCTAAAATGACAGTCGCTGTTTGTTTGGTAACAAGTTAAGTGTGGTTATTGGTATTGATAGCTATCAACATTAGTGGTTTTGTCTTAATAGTTGTTAGACAATAGTATTGTTGGGTGCAATAGTTATGCGACCTTATATGTCGTATGGTACTCAGCCTACGAACTCAAGCTCCAAGTATTCAAAGTCCACGCTCTCTACAAATTCACGCGAGGGAAACTTGGTGATGTTGAAACGAAAAAAGTGTTGTGTGTTGATGTCGATAACAACGGGTGTGGGTACGTCCATTTCGTTGCATATTTCTTGCACGCAGTTGTAAAAGTTGTTTGCAGTAATAAGCGGTTGCTCATACATATAGTTGCGAGTTATTTTGTCGTTGTTTACCGTTTTTGCCCAAATACGCATAGCTGTTGGCACTCCTTAGTATATTTTGATTAGTATAAGCTATGTTAGTGTGTTTTATTGTACCAAAGTATTGCAAGTTTTGCAAATATTTTTTGTAGTTGCCCTTATTCGGGTTGTAATGTTGCCGATGTTTTGATAAAATATTGAAAAACAGTTTTGTTGTACAATGGAGGAAAGTTGTGAAAAGCAGAATAGAACGTATAGGCGTAGTAGTGGCTATGGAAAAAGAATTGTTGCCCTTTCTCAAAGGAAAAGAGTATGAGCTACGCAAAATCAACGCATATGACGTATATGTTACGTCCATATCAGGCAAAACCTTGTATATGGTCAAATTGCCCACTGTTGGTGAAATTTGCGCTGCGGCGGCAACTCAACTGCTTATTACAGCCTTTGATGTGCAACTTATACTCAACTTTGGCGTGGTGGGCGCATTGACAGAAAAGGGCGCGTTGCTGTCTACAATGCTTGTGGAAAGTGTAGTGCACTACGACATGGATACGTCTGTTATGGACAACTGTCCTGTGGGCAGATATATGATATTTGACGATGTGGCTATACCTACCGACAAAGATCTTATTGATATTGCACTTAGCGTTCAGCAGTTGTCTGTTGTACGTTGCGCTTCTGCGGACAAATTTGTAGAAGGCAGAGAGGCAAAAAGCAGATTGCACAACTTGTTTGGCGCAGATATATGCGATATGGAAAGTGCAGGTATAGTTATTACTGCTAAGCTCAACAATGTCAAAGTGCTTATGGTCAAAGCAGTATCGGACAGCTTGTGCGGAGATGGCACAGAATACGAGCAAAACCTCGATAAGGCCGCACAAGAGTATGTAGGTTTTGTACAAAAACTGCTAAACAAACTTAATTGAAGAAGGTGTGTATATGGAACAAAAAATAACTGTTGCCGTTGCTCAATGTGCCGATTATGCCGAGTGCAACGTGGACCAAGCAGTAAGAGATATATTTGAACAATTAGGCGGTATAGAACAGTATGTACCGCAAGGTAGCAAAGTGCTTTTGAAGGCCAACTTAGTAAGAGATATGTCTCCCGAGCAAGCAGGCACTACGCACCCTGCCATACTTACCGCTATAGCCAAAGCTATAGTGGACAAGTGCGGTGCATCTGTGGTAATAGGCGACAGCAGTGGCGGTGCGTATTCCAAAGGATATATGAATACTGTATATCGCAAGTGCAGATTGACAGAATGTGAGCAATCGGGCTATGCCACGCTCAATCAGGACTTTGGCTCGACAGACACCAACATAGACGGTGTCAAACTAAAGCATATAGACATAATGGATTGCTTTCTCAATGCTGATGTAGTAATCAATGTGGGCAAGCTCAAAACACACTCTTTTGCAGGCTATTCGGGAGCAGTCAAAAATTTGTACGGTCTTATCCCGGGGCTTGTCAAAGTGGAAGTGCACAGCCGCTTCCCCGACCTCAATGACTTTTGTCAGATATTGATGGATTTAGAAAAATTTGCAAGTAGCAAAACAGTGCTCAACATATTGGACGCAGTTGTATGTATGGAAGGTGCAGGACCTACCAACGGCAAACCTCGCTTTGTGGGCAAACTTATTGCTTCGGCAGACGGCTATTGCTGTGACTATGTGGCAACTTCGCTCTTTTCCGATCCACTGTCCCAACCGCTGTTAAAACTTGCTATGCAAACAGGCGTACTTGAGCCAAGATTGGACAATTTGCAGTTTGACTTTGACAGTTGGCACCAATGTTATATCGCCGACTATGACAGGGTGGAAATTATCAACCCCAACGGCTTTTTCAATTTGCCTACATGGATATTAAAACTTGCCAAAAAGCATCTTACGCCCAAAGTATCTATGATGTCCAACTGCAAAGCGTGCGGTAAGTGCGCACAACATTGCCCTGCTCAGGCAATAACGGTATCGGGCGGACGTGCAAGGGTAGAACAAAGCAAGTGCATACGTTGTTTTTGCTGTCAGGAGCTTTGCCCGTTTGACGCAGTGCATCTACACAAGCCTATGCTGTACCGCATAATGCGAACATTGTCCAAGACAAAGCGCAGTTCTGCCAATGCTACTGCCGAAAAGGCAACCAAGTAGCTTACAATGCAAAACATATTGCCAATATACAAAATGCTTGACTAAATAGCAAAGTAGGTATATAATACTTAGACAATCAATATTTGTAGTGTGTACTGAGCGACAACTTAAAGGCGACTTTAAGTTGTCTTACTATTGTAAGAAGTTGATATTGATAAAGGAGTAAACAAATGGGAGTACATCTTACCAAAAGCGGTTACGAAAAAATGCAACAAAGATTGCGCTATCTGCGTGAAGTAGCACGTGCCGAAGTTGCCGAAGAGATAAAGGTGGCGCGCGGTTTTGGCGACCTGTCCGAAAATGCAGAGTATGACGCCGCAAGAAAAAAACAGGGCGAGATAGAAAACGAAATTAACGATTTGGAAAGCAAGTTGAACACGGCTACAATTATCAACGCTACAGAAGTGGAGTTTTGCTATGTAGTCAATGGTGTGGACGGAGCAAAAAAGACTTACACAATAGTAGGTTCTTCAGAAGCAGACTTGTCCAAAGATATGATAAGTGGAGAGTCGCCTATTGGCAAAGCGTTGATGGAATGTGATATCAACCAACAAAAAACGGTTACTTTGCCTAACGGCAAAAAGACTGTAATTAAGGTATTTTCCAAAAACTGATATTTACAGTACTACAATAACAAAAGGGTGTTAACTATGAGTAACAACAACGGTACAACAGAACAAAACAACGTACAGACTGTAGAGGATCTCAACGAAATTTTGCGTGTGCGCAGAGAAAAGTTGGCAAAATTGACCGAAGAAGGCAACAATCCTTATGAGGTAACCAAGTTTGACAAGACGCATCAATCCAAACAGATAACAGACAACTTTGAACAGTACGATGGCAAAGAAGTAGTTGTTGCCGGACGTATGATAAGCCGCCGTGTTATGGGCAAGGCAAGTTTTTGCCACATTTTGGACGGCGACGGCACTATACAGCTGTATGTAAGACGTGACGACATACCCGAAGGCAAATATCAACAATTCAAGAGTTGGGATATAGGTGACATTATTGGCGCAAGCGGCAAAGTATTTCGCACGCAGATGGGTGAGATAAGTATTCACCTCACCGATATATTTTTGCTGTCCAAGTCTTTGTTGCCCCTGCCTGAGAAGTTTCACGGTCTCAAAGATACCGATACGCGTTACCGCCAAAGATATGTTGACCTTATTGTCAACCCCGAAGTAAAGCGCACTTTTGTGGAGCGTTCGGCAATTATCAGATACATCAGAGAGTTTTTGGACAACAGAGGCTTTGTAGAGGTTGAGACGCCTATTCTCAATACCATTGCAAGCGGAGCTAACGCACGTCCTTTTGTCACACATCACAACACTCTTGACATTGATATGTATCTGAGAATAGCGCCCGAGTTGTATTTGAAACGTCTTATAGTAGGCGGTTTTGAAAAAGTGTATGAGATTGGCAGAATGTTCCGCAACGAAGGTATGGACGTAAGACACAATCCCGAATTTACTATGATGGAGTTGTATCAGGCATATACAGACTATCACGGTATAATGGATATTGTGGAAGAAATATACAAGTATGTGGCTGACAAGGTAAAAGGCACAAGACAAATTGTATATGAGGGTGTCACCATCGACCTCGACAAATGGCAACGCCTGTCTATGATAGAGGCGGTAAAACAATACACAGGTGTGGACTTTACCGATATGACAGACAAAAAGGCTGTTACCGCTGCAAAAAAATTGGGTGTAGAGTTGGAACCAAGCAAACATACATGGGGATATGCTTTGTACGAGGTGTTTGACAACCTTGTTGAAGAAAAGTTGGTACAGCCTACATTTATTTATGACTATCCTGTAGAAGTAAGCCCGCTTACCAAGCGCAAAAAGAGCAATCCGCGCCTTAGCGAACGCTTTGAGTTCTTTATCACCGCAAGAGAAATGGGCAACGCATACAGCGAGCTCAACGATCCTTTGGATCAGGCAGAACGCTTCAAAGCACAGGCACGCCAAAAAGCTATGGGCGATGAAGAAAGTATGATGACGGACGAAGATTACGTAACGGCGTTGGAGTACGGTTTGCCCCCGACAGGCGGTTTGGGCATAGGTATCGACCGTATGATTATGTTGTTTACCGATAGTCACAGCATACGTGACGTTTTGCTTTTCCCCACAATGAAAGATATAAAATAATATAATGTAGTTTAATGGACGCAGGTTACTCCAACCTGCGTCCGTTTTTTTTGTTTTTACAAAAGATTGTAAAGTTTATTTGTGGCTATAATATAGTGTATATGTAAGAGTATTAGCTCTTCAATCGTGCAATAGCTCCAACTTGTCATTATTTGCACAATATTGACACAAACAATTACTTGTGCTATACTACTTGCAATCGTAAGTCAAGTAAACTTTAAGGTGCATTGATTAATATACAATAGCATACAGTGCATATTGCGGAGCATATATGACAATACATTTTGACAACGTAAGCGTAAAATATCCGTACGAGCAGTATGCTACTGTAGAACAATTTGAGTTGACTATTGATGGCAAAGTAAGCACTCTGCTAATAGACATACAAAGCGGCAAAACAACGCTTGCCAAGTTGCTTATGGGCTTTGTCAATGCTACATCAGGCGCAGTGCATATAGAGGGCGTAGACGTTAAGGACATTGCTCCCGACGACAAGCAGTGCGCATACGTTGCATATCCGCCCATACTGTTTGAAAACAAGAGCGTTGCTTACAACATAGCCTATCCGCTAAAAGTGCGAGGCGTCAACAAAAGTGCACGGCAAAAAGTTGCTTGCGAGTGCGCTCAAAAATATGGCTTGGCGCATTTGTTGGATACCAAAGTAAAGCGTCTTGATGACGATACAAAAATGCTTGTTGCTATAGCAAGGCTTGCAGTGCGGCCGCTAAAGCTAATTATTTTGGACGATTGTATGGATAAGATGAGCAAGGACAATTTGCATTTGCTTAACAAAATTTGGCAGGATAACGATGCAACTGTTATCAATCTCACGTCGGACATCAACTGCGCTATAGGCGATATTTATCTTATACAGCATAGTCAACTGATAACTAAAGGCAACTTACAGCAAGTACAAACCGCCAAACAACAACTATTGTGGTTGTATGACCACAATCTCAATAATGATGAGGTAAAAGATTATGTATAAAGACGAAAAAGATTTCTTTGACGAAGAATGGGAAAAGAAACAGTCTCAACAACAAAACAACAGTCGTACAGACGACAGTTTTTACGGAAACAACGACAATACATTTAGTAATTGGCAGTCGGCAGGCTCTTCCCAACCCGATCACGGTTCGGGCACAACTAAGAGCAAAAAAGCAATTACTATTACAATAGTTGCTGTAGCATTGGTGTTGGTATTTGTATTGGGCTTTGTGTGCGCGTTGTTTTTCAACAATTCAGGCTCGCAAAACAATATGCTCAATGATGTACTGACAATGATTCGCAACCAGTACTACCAAGACCTTACAGACGAGCAGTGGGA
The DNA here is from genome assembly GCA_949289125.1 of uncultured Eubacteriales bacterium. GTDB lineage: Bacteria > Bacillota > Clostridia > Christensenellales > CAG-314 > CASEME01. The sequence continues at coordinate 205,675 of CASEME010000018.1, read as the reverse complement.
ACAGTTGCTTGCCAACGGTGGTACGGGACTGTTGCAAAGTCTCGATCAGTACAGCAGGCTACTAACTCCGCAACAGGCGTATGACTTGGTATACGGCAGCAGCAATGATAGCGGCGTGGACACAAGCAATACTCCTACCTTTGGTATCAGTATGAATTTGTTGGGCGGTATAGGCTTGCAAGTTGTATCTGTCACAGCAGACAGCAGTGCATATGGTGTACTTAAGTCGGGCGACATCATATTGGGCCTTATCAATCCCGTAACTCAAGAGGGCACGCCCGTCAAAGACAAAGACGGACAAGATGTTACCCAATACTTCTTCACAGACAGCTCGTTGGAAGACGTCAATTATATTATTGCACAGACATATACAGCAACTTTCCGCATTTTGCGCAACGGCGAGACGCAGGATATAGAGTTGACTCGTTCAATAATTGGTGCGGGCGTCGATTACAAAAATATGAGCTTTGTGCGCTATTATGTAAAAGCGCTCAATGGCAATCAGTATTACAACATATCTATGCCTCAAAACTTTAGTAACAACACTTATACACTTCACGGATTGGATAAGTTGGAAGACGGTATAGGGTATATACAGTTGCTCGAATTTAGCGACTTGTACAATGACCAAGACCAGTTGGTAACGGGCGCTGCTAAAGAAGTAAAAGAAGTGTTGACATTGTTTAAGTCTTTGGGTGTAAAAAATGTTGTATTGGACCTCAAAGGCAACCCCGGTGGATATGTCAATCTTGCTGCAGACATAATAGGTATGATGGCAACGTCGGACAATCTCACTCAACAGCAGATAACGGACAACAATATAGTACAAAACAATAAAATCTTGGCTACGTACTTGTTGGGCAAAAATGACAAGGTAGTACAGACTAACTATGTAACAAGTACCTACAACGACTACTTTGACAACGATGGCAACGTGCACATAGTAGTGTGGACGGATAGCAACAGCGCAAGCGCAAGCGAACTTGTAACAGGTGCGTTGATAGACTACGGCACTGCAATACAGATGGGCACAACTACCTACGGCAAAGGTATAGCGCAATCGATAATGGCATTGCCTTATACGGGTACTATTGTCAACAACCAAGGTGACCAACAGCAGTTTAATTGGTATGTTTATATGACAATAGCACGCTTCTACTCGCCTTTGGGCAACAATATCCATGGTGTAGGTTACACGCCTCAAGACCAATACAACGGTCTTACGGAGTATTCGCAGTTGGTAGAGACTGTCAACAATTATTGGAACTAATATCAATACAATATAGCAACGGCAGAGCAAATAGCTCTGCCGTTGTTGTATATGTGCATATGTACGTACCTTAATGGGTATTGTATATAAAGAGAAGTTGTTATTAAGCACAAGTATACGTTGCTATCACTTTATAGTTTTAACAGTTGTTGCACAAGTCCGTCAAGGCGTTTGCGTTGGTCGGCATTGAGAAAAGGCGTTACACGTTTGGCAAATTGCAACAGTTGTTCGTTGGTAAGCTGTCCTTTGGCTTTTTGTTCGATAACGTTGTTGACTATATCTTTTACCAACCTACTTTCCCCTTCGCGCTGATACTTTTGCGCAAGTTGCTTCATCTCTTCTATTTTGCGCTGTACTTCGGGGTTGTTGGCAGCTTGTGCGGCACGTGTTTTGTCGCTTTCGTTTTTGGGCGGTGTTTGTGTTGTAGTTTTGTTGCTCGTGTCCGTTGTAGTTGAGCTTTCTCCGTTGCGACGGTCTACAAAGATATTGCGAGGATCATTGTTATAATTATTCACCTAATATTTACTCCTTTTTACGACAAAGTAATTTTGTAATTGTCGTACACTAATTAAGTATATGCGTGCATATAATATATTGATTACTTGATAGTAAAATAATTAAGGGGGCAGACATTATATGAATATAGCTACCGTTGCATTGGCGGCGTTGGCATTGCTGGCATTGAACAACAACGGCTCGTCTGCACCCAAAGGCAACGCGCAGTCGCTTAAGGGCATTTTGTCGGACGATACCAACAGTTTGCTCGAAACAATAGGTACACTCAACGACAAAAATGCCAGCAAAGAGGACAAAACGGGGGCTTTGTTGCAGGTAGTTACCAATCCAACTGTGCTCAATCTTGCCGGCAACTTGTTTGGTAGCGGTTTGTTTGACAACATAAACGACAATGCTAATAGTGCACAAGACAGTCAAAGTGCGCAGTCGCAGTATACAAGCAACAATGGTGACACTCAAAGTACGGACAACTCTGCTCGTTCGCACGCTGATACCAATGACGAAGGCTATGACATGGGGCAGTATTCGGAAGAAGCACGCAACTTTTTTCGACCTGTAGAAAACATAGCAGGCATCGAAGCGGCACACAAATTGTACAAATTGTATGATGAGTGGTACAGCAAAAAACATTGATAATAGTATCAGTGTGCACACAATTTTCAATACATAGCGTTGACATCGCACAAAACTCCCCCGATACGACTTTTATCGTGTCGGGGGAGTTTGTCAATGTATATAGTTGCAGAGTGATTATAATACCCATTCGCCTTGACGGAATACGGGTGTTTTGTTGCCATTTGCATCTATGCCGTCAATATTGAGGTCCTTTGTACCTACCATAAAGTCAACGTGCTTTATGCTATAGTTGCCGCCCAACTCGTTGCGTTGTTGTTGAGTAAGGCTGTTGCCATCTTTGAAAGTAGTAGGATAGCTTGCTCCCAAAGCCAAGTGACAACTTGCATTTTCGTCAAACAGTGTGTTGTAAAACAGTATGCCGCTTTGAGCTATAGGGCTGTTTTTGCCAAGCAAAGCAATCTCGCCCAAGCTACGGCTGCCTTCGTCTGTGTCGAGCAGTTTTTTAAGTGTTTCGTAGCCTTCTTTAGCTTCAAAGTCTACTACCTTACCATCTTTGAAAGTAAGGTAAAAGCCGTCTATCACCGTGCCGTTGTACACAAGGGGTAGTGCGTTGTGTACTGTGCCGTTGATATCTTTACAGTGCGGTGCGGTAAATACTTCTTCGGTGGGCATATTGGCAGTAAAAGACACTCCATCTGCCCCCTCTTCCTGAGCGGCAAGCCACGTATGGTTGCGAGCAAGTCCAACGGTGATGTCGGTGCCGTTACTTGCATACAAGTGCAGTTTGTCAAAGTTAAGCTCGTTGAGACGTTGTGCTCTTGCGCTTAATGTTGTCAAGTGTTGTTGCCAAGCGGCAGTGGGGTTGTCGCTGTCGAGGCGCATAGTTTTGCCTATTGCGTCCCACAACTTGTCTATTGCTTTTTGCTCGCTTAGTGTGGGGAATACTGTTTTTGCCCACGAAGCTGTAGGCACAGACACAATGCACCAACGCAAAAGATTGGACATCGTTGCATCGTGAAATTCTTTGAGTGCAGTACTGCGTGCGGCACTCACTTTTCCCAGCTTGTCCTGAGCTACGCCCTTAAATATGTTTGGGTTGCCTGCCGCAATCTTAATAAGACAGCAGTTGTGCTCTATAAAGTACTTGTTGCGCTGTATTATGTATTGAGGCACATCGCACAGTGTTTCTGTACTTGCGTAGTCGTAGCTGAGTCTGCTTATTTTTTCGTCCGACCACAACATTGTTACAAGTTTGGCTCCGTGTGCGTAGGCCTGCTCGGCAATAAGACGTGCAAAGTCCTGACAGGCAACGTCGCTGTCTATTATTACTTCTTGTCCTTTTTGCATATTTACGCCAATAACAACTGCAAGTTCGGCAAATTGTTTTTGTTTTTGCAATGTAAGCATAGTTTTTTTTACCTCCGTATATTACTCAGCATTGTATCACAGTGCTACTACTTAGTCAAATGTCGTGCAAAATGTATTGTTATTTGATTGCCTTTGTGGTATAATCGTAACATCAAAAAAGGAGAAATATTATGAGCAAAAATCCTGTTGTTACTATTACAATGAATAACGGCAAACATATCAAGATAGAGTTGTACCCCGACATTGATCCTAACACCGTCAACAATTTTGTAAGCCTTGTCAACAAAAAGTTTTATGACGGACTTATTTTTCACAGAGTAATTCGCGGCTTTATGATTCAGGGCGGTTGCCCCGATGGTACAGGTGCAGGCGGACCAGGATACAGCATCAAGGGTGAATTTTCTGCCAACGGCGTCAAAAACAGTTTGGACCACACAAGAGGGGTAATCAGTATGGCACGCACCATGGATCCCAACAGTGCAGGTAGTCAGTTTTTCATTATGCACGAGGACGCACCTCACCTTGACGGCAATTACGCAGCTTTCGGCAAGGTGATAGAGGGTATGGACGTAGTGGACGAGATAGCAGATCAATACACGGACGGCAGAGACAGACCGTACGAAGCGCAAGTTATGCAAACAGTAACTGTGGATACCTTTGGTACAGAGTACCCGCAACCGAAAAAAGCAAAATAATTGCTCTATATTACTAAATTAAATAGTAAGGTTGATGAAATGCAATCAAAACAAAAGCATCTTCAAAATAGAAGATGCTTTTGTTTTTGTAATTATTAAACTATTGCTAATATTAGAAAATATTGACGCGCTTATTAAGATATTCTACAAGGTTGTCGATGTTGACACGTTCTTGCTGCATGCTGTCGCGGTCACGCACGGTTACGCAGTTGTCGTTTTCTGTGTCAAAGTCAACTGTTATACAGTACGGTGTACCTATCTCGTCCTGTCTGCGGTAACGCTTGCCAATACTGCCTGCCTCGTCGTAATCTGTTGTAAAGTGTTTGAGCAGTGTGCTTTGTATTTCCAACGCTTTGTCGGACAACTTTTTGGATAACGGCAATACGCAAGCCTTGTAAGGTGCAAGTTCGGGGTGAAGGTGCAGTACTACTCTTGTATCGTTGTCTCCTACAACTTCTTCATCGTAAGCGTTGGTCAAAAATGCAAGGAAAGCTCTGTCTGCGCCAAGACTGGGCTCGATTACATAAGGTATATATCTTTCCTGAGTGTTGGGGTCAATATATTCCAGATTTTCGCCCGATACTTGTTGGTGTCTGCCAAGGTCGTAGTCTGTACGGTCTGCTATACCCCACAATTCGCCCCAACCGAAGGGGAACAGTACTTCAAAGTCGGTAGTTGCTTTGCTATAGAAACACAGTTCTTCCTTGTCGTGGTCACGCAAACGAAGATTTTGTTCTTTAAGGCCTAAGTCGAGCAACCATTGACGGCAGAAGTTTTTCCAATATTCAAACCACTCGAGGTCAGTACCAGGTTTGCAGAAAAACTCCAATTCCATTTGTTCAAACTCACGTATACGGAAAATGAAGTTGCCCGGTGTTATCTCATTGCGGAAACTTTTGCCTATCTGACCGATACCAAAGGGCAACTTTTTGCGAGTGGTGCGTTGCACATTTTTGAAATTGACAAAAATACCTTGTGCTGTCTCGGGACGCAGATACACAGTACTTTTGGCATCTTCAGTTACTCCGATAAAGGTCTTAAACATAAGGTTGAATTGTCTTATTGGGGTAAAGTCGCATTTGCCGCATACGGGGCAGGCAATTTTGTGTTCTGCAATGTACTGCGACATCTGTTCGTTGGTCATAGATGCAACAGTGGAGGCAATTTTGTGCTTTGCCTGATACTCTTCAATAAGGTTGTCGGCACGATGTCTGGAGTTGCAACTTCTGCAATCCATCAAAGGATCGGAAAAACCGCTGAGGTGTCCGCTTGCTTCCCATGTCTTGGGGTTCATAAGTATAGCGCTGTCAATGCCGACGTTTAAGGGGCTTTGTTCCACAAACTTTTTCCACCAAGCACGTTTGATGTTGTTTTTCATAGCAACGCCCAAAGGTCCGTAGTCCCAGCTATTGGATAGGCCGCCGTAAATTTCGCTGCCCTGATATACAAAACCTCTGCTTTTTGCAAGATTAACTAACTTTTCCATGGTAAGTGTCATAGACTAATAACTCCCTTTTTTATTCAACATATATTTTATGTCCAACATTGGCTTTTGTCAACGGAATAAGTGTTATAAGTATGTGCTTAACATTTGCTGAAAGTTTAGTTGGAGTGTTTTTGTTGCTAAAAAGCCAAACGTATGCTATAATGGTCAAAACCCGATACTAATTATTTGCGGGAGGTAAAAATTATGAGACTTGATGGCAATCCTACCTTGCGAAAGGTAGCGCGTAACAGTGAACAGTACAAAGCAATCAATGCAACGGCAACTGTAGGCGGCACAGCTTGGAAAGCTGCCCTTATGTGTGTTGTGGTAATAATATCTTCTATTGTTACCGCTTATCTTTTGCGTGACGCTTTGGTAAGTGGCAACGAACAAGTGTTGATGTGGATGATTATCGGCATAGCAGTTAGCTTTATACCTATGCTTATCATTTCTTTTATCATTATGTTTAAGCCTAAGACGGCATCGGTATTGGGCATAATCTATTGCATCCTTGACGGTGTATTAGTAGGCTTTGTGTCAGGACTTGCCGACCTGTATTATCCCGGTGTTGCTTTGCTTGCATTGCTTGGCACATGCGTAGTGTTTTTGGTGTCTTTGGCAGTGTTCAGACTGCTAGGCAACAGAGTGTCCAACGGTTTTATACGCTTTGTTATGATAGCTTCTATCAGTATGCTTATACTGTTTGCAGCGTCCTTCCTTTTGCGTATGATATTCCCTGCAATAGGCGCTATGTATCAAAGTATGCCTTGGCTACAGATATTGGTAAGTGCAATATGTATACTTTGGGCAACGTTTATGTTGTTGATAGACCTCAACAATGTCTATCGTATGGCAGAGAGCGGTATGGACAAGAGTTATGAGTGGCTTACTGCATTTTCGCTGACAACTACACTTGTGTGGCTGTATCTGGAAATTTTGGAACTGTTGCTCAAACTGTTGGCAATTTTTGGCAATCGTAGCAACTAAAAAGATAACTTGTACGACCGACTGTGCTTGTGGTGCAGTCGGTTTTTTGTTGTATTTTGTACCTGTTGTTTTGAGCCATTATATATTGACAGAAATAATATAGAATATTATAATATACAATATAATATTTTGCAGAATAATTATCAGAGGAGTATTAAATATGCAAAAAACGGCAAAAAAGGTTAGTTTGTCTACAAAAAACAGAATTTTGTCCCAGTTGCTTGCAATAGCATCTGCGGGCAAACTTTATTTAGACGACAAATTTGCCCTCAAAAGCTTGTGCGAGGTAGTCAAAAAACAGCGTAGCAAATTGAAAAAAGCACGTGTTTTGTTGGATGCAGAGGACAAACAAGAACTACTTGTAAAGTTTTCCTCTTTGGCACGCATTATTACCCAACTGATAAAGGAAGACGCAACGATGTTTGTGTCCAATGTCAAAGCACTTGACAGTTGGATACGTGAGACAGAACTGCAACGCAGTGAAATAGTTAAAGGGTTGGAAATACCATCAACTGCCGATAACAGTACGTACGATGCACAAAACGACAACAAGGAGAATATGGGTACGGCTGAACAGGCAGACATTGTAGAGGAGGTTGCGGCTGTGGACACAAAAAAAATAATGCAAGAGGTCTCAAAATAGCCATAGCGTATTCGGGCGGGATAAGCAAATGTGCTTATCAGATAGGCTTTACCAAGGCGCTGCTCGAATACGTAGATATAAGTCAGTTTGTACGTTTGTCAGGCTCGTCTATGGGTATGTATACAGCATACGCATTATCGACAGGCAAACTCAACGCACTCGAGTATATTTATAGAAATATAAAAATTAGCAAAAAACGAGAGTTGTTGTGGCAGGTGTGTGTCAAAAACTTGCTTGCCGATATGGTCAATTCGTTTTTGGCAATAGACGATGTGTTGAAAGTGCCCGTATATTTTCCCGTAAGTTTCATACCGTTTTTTGCAGTGAAATACTTTGGGCTGTGCGGTCGATATGTACCGTATTGGAAAAGGTATATGAATGCAGGTACCAACTTTCCGTTTTTACGTATACGTCCTGATATTCTCAACAAGCGACTTGCTATAGACGGCGGTGCGATAGACAATATACCTCTTTATCCGTTATTAAAAACTGATGAACAGCAAAAGCCCGACTTGATATTTGTTTTGCATTTTGACTCACGATACGACTATCGCAAGGAATTTACTACCGACATACCGGTAGTTGAGCTTGACCTTGGTATATGCAACGACTTCAAAAAGGATCACTTCAATTTTGACGAGCAGTACGTAGACGAAATGCTAAATTTGTCATATCAGTATGGCAAAGAAATATGCGATATGTTGTTTGAAGGCAACGTGGACAAACAAAGTCTACAGCAAAAAGCAAACGAGATATTTTTGAAAGAGCACGAAAGGCGTCAACGTCACCGCTCGGCAGATGGTTTAGTAAGTCTGCTCAATGTGGTGGGCAAAGGATTGAGAGACGATTCGCAATGTATGGTAAAGCTTTACAATGACGACGACCTTATGTAGCAACACAATACATACAAACAATAGTGCCGCACAAATAATGTGCGGCACTTGCTTTTTGTCAAACGGAGGTGTTCAACATTCGTTGCTTTTGGTACTTGCGTTTGGTGGCTATACCGCCGCGCAAATGACGTTGACTGAGATTATTTTCCAACACGTTGTTGACCGTTTGCCATTTTTCTCTGTCTACTTCGGGCAGACGTTGTTGCATGTCTTTGTGCACGGTGGACTTGGACAGGCAAAACTTTTTGCCGGCTTGACGCACGGTGCAACGAGTGGCAATAATATAATCTGCCACTTCAATAATGCGTGCCCGTATGTATTGTTTCATTTTACTCCCCTTGAGAATATGTGTTGTTATAATATATTGTCGATTTTTGTAAATATGCGTAGTGTAAGGCAAACATAGATACAAAAAGCAATTAAATAACTGCAATACACACCTCAACATATACAATTTACTTCAATTTTTGCGTTTTGCGCCGCATAAACGTGGCAATTCTTTATGTCAAAACAAATTTTGGGTGCGTTCGACACTTTTAGACAAAAATACAAATATTTTTGCACAAAAGTATTTTATTTTCATTCAAAAGTATGATATACTCTTTTTACAATTAACGGAGGCGGATATGATAAAAGTAGGTTTGGTATGTCAATCGGAAAGTGAAGAGCAGTTGCGCAAAAATGCGGATTTTGAAATAGTGTTCAGTACAGACGGCACAGGCGCACGTCAATGTATAGAGCAATACAAGCCCGATGTAGTGGTGACAGAATTGGTGATGTCGGGCGCAGACGGCTTTGCATTGCTTGAGAGCGTGTCCAATGTAAAATTTATTGTGGCTACGGAGCTTAAGAGCGAAGTGTTTATAATAAAAGCGTTGGAGCTTGGTGCGTCTTATTATCTTGTAAAGCCTGTAGAGTATGGTGTGCTCGAACAGCGTATTTATCAAGCGGCAAACAAAGCTGTTGCCAACAACGCTCGTATGGTACGTCGCAAAAGCGTATCCGAAAAGACTTTGGACGAGCGCATAAGCAATATATTTGTAAGCGTGGGCATACCTGCGCATATTAAGGGCTATCAATTTTTGAGAGAGGGCATCAAATTGGCAGTGGACAATCCGCCGATAATCAACTCTATTACCAAAAGTCTGTATCCTACTATTGCAAGCAAGTTTGACACAACATCCAGCAAAGTCGAACGTGCTATACGTCATGCTATAGAAGTAGCTTGGAACAGAGGCAAAATAGAAAATATCAATTCGTTGTTTGGCGTCAAAGTATACTCCTCACAAGAAAAGCCTACAAATGGCGAATTTATAGCTTTGTTGGCAGACAAAATGTTGTTGGAGTGTGCATACTAAAATAAACATAAAATATATTTATAGCTCGTGCTTCAAAAAAGTACTTGCTTTTCGTTGTTCACTGTGCTACAATAGTACACGAGGAGCAACTTATGCAGTACTTGAAAAAGGAAGTCAGAGAACGAATATTGGCAGCGGCCGTAGAGGAGTTTAAGCAATACGGTTATGCCGATGCATCAATTCGTAACATAGCCGACAATGCCGAGATTTCTTTGGGTAACATTTATCGTTACTTTACCAATAAGGAGTCATTGTATTTTGCTGTCATCAATCCTTTTATTGACAGCGTAAAGCAAACTATAGAAAAGGAGTTTGTTTTCAAAGGTCGTACAATGAAAGAAGTATCGGAATCGTTGGTTAGTTTTCTTATGCAATACAGCGACGAGATACTGATTATCCGCAAGGGCAAGACTGTACATTATGATGCATTTATCAAATATATAGTGGAAGTAATATCGGGCAAGATTAGGAAAATGATGAAAGAGGCTTTTCCTGAGATAGACAACAAAATTAGTAACCCCGACTTTTATGATGCAATAGCAGAGAGTTTTTTAACTGCATTGTTCAAAATTCTCAACAACGGTCAGACTGCAGAGATGCAAGCACGCTATTCGCGCGAATTGATAACCTTCTTCTTCGGTCAAATGAAGATGAGATACGACCACTTTACAGACGAAGAAGTAGCATTGCCCGCAACCGATGAAGACAAGGCAGAATAAGTTTTATATTTGTAACATTGCAACACGCTACAATTAGCGTGTTGTTTTTTTGTTTGTTAATATTGCGGTTGATGTTAATAGTATATTAAACACAATATGTTGCAGTCAATTTTCCAAAGCGCGTGGTACTGTAGTGGGTATAATATTGGTTGGTTTACGCAAGCTATAGATACACGGAGGTGTATTTATGGCAAAAAAAGAAAGTGAGCATACGACTAAGAGCAAGAAGTCTGCTACAACTGAGCAAGCGCAGACTATACAACAAGCCGATAGGCGCACAGCTCAAAAGTTGCTTATCGGTATATTGATAGCAACGGTAATCGCACTAAGCCTTATGTTGGCTTTGCGTTACTTTGTCAATGCCAACGTTACCTATATAGGTAAGATAGAGGGTAACTCAACAATGCGTGTGGGTGAGCAACAACGGCTTACTTTGCAGTTGGGAGATGTCGAAGTGAAAGAGGGCGCACAAGTAAGTTGGTATGTGGAAAACAAGCGTGTATATACAGGGCGTTATTCTAAGGGACGGCAGATTGCCATAGACATAGCTCCAATGCATACGGGCAACTACAATGTGCGTGTCAATGTGGGTACAGGCTATACGCAAGTGATGAATGTCAAAGTAAAACGTCCCCTTCTTAGCGTAGTAGTGCCCAATGCGTCTTGTTATTATGGCGATGAGCAACCGCAAGTCACTTACAGTATCAAAGGCTATATAGACGGTTATGGCGGACAGTGTCCTCAAGGCGACGTAGCTGTAGTGTCAATACCTCACCAAAAGGTGGGCAACTATGTGCTCGAGCCCAAAGGTGAGATAGTGTGCGATGGTTATGACGTGGAAGTAATTACAGGTACACTTAGCGTATTGCCATTGCCTATCACTGTGCACTGCGACAGACCGATAGTTAAGACGTATGACGGTACGGACAATATAAGCGGATATCAGCTAACTTTGAAAGGCGTCAAAGAAGGTGACGAGGTGTATGTCAACGTGCAGTCTTTGCACTTTACAGACAAAAACGTAGGCAAGCAAAAAGCAGTGGATTTGCAACGCATTACACTTGAGGGTGAGGACGCTTGCAATTATGTGATAGACACACAAAACAGTAAGCTCAATGGCACAATAACGCCCAAAGTTTTGGATATAAGCGGTATGTCGGCACAACACAAAAACTACGATGGTACGGCAAGTGCACAGCTCGACCAAATAGGAACGCTCAACGGCGTTATCGAAGGTGACGAGGTGGCTTTGGGTTCTATCAAAGCTAAGTTTGAAGACTCTTTGTACGGCAAGGACAAGACAGTAGTGGTAAGCGATATACGATTGGTGGGTGCAGACAAAGATAATTATACAGTGGCTACAAGTATCAAAGTAAAAGCTGATGTGTTTGCCAACTATATGGACTTTTTGTTGAGGCGACCAAATACTACTACCAAAGAAGCTGCATAGTAACTAAAAATAAAACTCTGAATAGGTGTATTTAGCCTGTTCAGAGTTTGTTTTTTGTATTAGTGTATTATGCATTGTAGCCGTTGTCGAGCGGTGCATCTTGCTGTGTTTTGTCCCACAAGTTGTATCGTTCGGGGTGCATAATAGCACGGGCAAAGCGTTGTTCTACATCAGGGTAGCGTTTTCTGAGGTCTGCAATCACCTCTTTCATAGTTTGTCTTTCCGAATGTTTGTCGGCAGGGCAAGGGTTGGTAACTACGGGCAAAGTGCTTACAAGGTTTGCCATTTCGCGTTCTTCGAGATAGACAAGCGGACGTATGAGAGTAATTTGTGAGCGACTCATATACGATTTGGGTTGAAAGGTGTTTAGCCGTCCTTCGTATACAAGACTCAAAAGAAATGTTTCTACAACATCGTTTTTGTGATGGCCAAGAGCTAATTTGTTGTAACCATATCTTTGCAACACAGAGTTGAGTGCGCCTCGGCGCATTTTGCTACAAAGACTGCATGGATTGCTTTCTTTGCGTATGTCAAATACTATCTCGGCTATGTCTGTGTGTTCGACAACATAGTGTATGTTGTTTTGGTCGCAAAATTTTTGTACGGGAGTAAATAAATTTTTGTCAAATCCCATATCTATAGTTACGCCCATCAGTTCAAACGGCTTGTCGCTAAAGCGTTGAAAGGCTTTTAACAAATACAGCAATACCATACTGTCCTTGCCGCCAGATACGCCTACAGCTATTTTGTCACCGCTTTGTATCATATTGTAATCGTTTATTGCGCGTCGCATGTGCGACAACAACTGTTGTGTGTTCAAAAGTGTACTCCTATAAATATATATGATTGTAAATTATTAGCCATTTTTTTTCAACTGTTTTATGAAAAAATGTATGTAAAATTTGTTGACAAGTGTACTCAACACTGCTATATTATATGTAGTAATCATTACTATTTAGGAGCGATATGAGGTATTCCAGACAGCGAGAGTCAGTATATGAGGCATTGTGTTCCACCCGTATACATCCCGATGCTAATTGGGTGTACAACGAGGTGCGCAAAGTTATGCCTTGTATAAGTCGAGGTACTGTGTATCGCAATTTGTCCGAGTTGTGTGCGTTAGGCAAAGTAAAGCGTGTATCTGTCAACGGAGACCGCGAACACTATGATGCCGATGTACATCCGCACTCGCACCTTGTGTGTACTTGTTGTGGTGCAATATCGGACGCTGACAACGCAGAAGTGCACATCAATACACAAGACTTTGAGGTGGACAGCGTAGAAATAGTAATCTACGGTAAGTGCAAAAACTGCCGCTGATATAAAAATTTTTTGGAGGTAATCTTTTATGGCAAAATGGGTATGTACAGTATGCGGATATGTTCACGAAGGTGAAACAGCACCCGAGGTTTGTCCTCTTTGCGGTGTAGACAGCAGCCAATTTGAAAAAGTAGAGGACTAAGGTTACTAATAAAGCTTACTACACAAGGTATAATACCATTGTGATATATTTATTGTTAAGCAAAAAAATTACTATTAAGGAGAAAAAACTATTATGAAATTTGTATGTTCTGTATGCGGATATGTTCACGAAGGAAACGAAGCACCCGAGAAGTGCCCTCAATGTAAGGCTCCCAAGTCCAAGTTTGTTAAGCAAAGCGGCGATATGAGCTGGGCTGCTGAGCACACTGTAGGTGTAGCACAAGGCGTTCGTCAAGATATTTTGGACGACTTGAGAATGAACTTCAACGGCGAATGCACAGAGGTTGGTATGTATCTTGCTATGGCACGCGTTGCTCACCGTGAAGGCTATCCCGAAATTGGTCTTTACTGGGAAAAAGCAGCTTTGGAAGAAGCTGAACACGCAGCTAAGTTTGCAGAGTTGTTGGGCGAAGTAGTTACCGACAGCACAGCTAAAAACCTTTTGATGCGTATTGAAGCAGAAAACGGCGCAACAATGGGCAAGACAGACCTTGCAAAACGTGCTAAGGAACTTGGTTTGGACGCTATCCACGATACCGTTCACGAGATGGCTCGCGATGAGGCTCGTCACGGCAAAGCATTCCTTGGTTTGTACAACCGTTACTTCAAAAAATAATAATAGATTTACAATTTTTACGATGCGGTGACAGTGTAGTTGCCGCATCTTTTTTGTTGCAAAATTGAAACAACACTTTTTTGATATGCACATTGTACGGTGTTGTTGAATGGTATACAAGCAATGCAAAAATTATTGTGCAGTACTTTTTGAGTGTATAACGCCTATGGTATTGCAATACTGCCGTGTTTGGTGTATAATAATCACATGGGAATTTTTAGAAGAAAGGCTAAGACGCCTCAGTTCAAAACATATAATTTCAAAAAAACAGCCAACAAGTACAAAATGGGTTTGGCACTTTCTGGCGGTGGCGCAAGAGGCTTTGCCCACATTGGTGTTATGCGCGCTTTTGCAGAGCACGGTTTGCATTTTGACTACGTCGCAGGTACAAGCGTGGGTAGCATAATGGGTGCGGCATACTGTGCCGGTTACAGTTGGGAAGAGATGAGAGAGTTTTCACTTACCGTAAAAGACAGAGATCTTATTACTGCCCGACTGCTCAAAATAAACAACAGCTCTGGCAATATAGAGAAGATTGCTCAGCGTCTGCTCAACGGTTTGACTTTTGAGCAGATGCAGATACCTTTTGCATGTGTTGCTGTCGATCTTATTAGTGGCAATGAGGTAGTGCTCAATAGCGGCGACGTTGCCAAAGCAGTATCGGCAAGTTGCGCAGTGCCGGCAATATTTACCCCTGTGGAGATTGGCAATATGCGGCTTGTGGACGGTGGAGTGCTTAACAACATACCGGCAGACGTAGTGCGCCGTATGGGAGCGGACAAGGTAATATCTGTAGATCTCAATCATACAAGAGGAGAAGGTACGGAGCGCAACAAGTTTTGGAGCAGAATGTCTGCTACTTGGCGTATACTTATGAAAGCTACTGCGTACAAAGGGCAGATAAACAGCGATATTATTATCGAACCAGAACTACGCATATTTTCCAACAGTACTATCAAACAGATAGACGAGATGATAGACGAGGGATACAGAGCTACTATCAACAAATTAGATGAGATAGACGCGTTGTTGAAATAGCAACAAATAACGTAAGAGAGGTAGATTATGGCAAGAGGCAGACGCAAAACTTCATCAAGGCATCGTAGCGCAGCATTCAATTTGTTATTGATAATTGCCATACTTGTGATAATAGGCATAATTGTTTTTGGCTTTTATCAAAGTTGGTTTGATAGCTTTTTACGTCCAACGGAAAAGCCTGCACCTGTTGTGTCGGGCGAGTTGTCTATACACTTTTTAGAATTGGGCAACAAATATAACGGCGATTGTATCTATATCAAAGCAGGCGATACAGATATTTTGGTGGACGGCGGTTCGCGCACCAACAGCGTCAATACCATAGCCAACTATGTTAACGACTATTGCACAGACGGTGTATTGGAATACGTAATCATCACTCACGCCGATCAGGACCACATAGCGGCTTGGGCAGGTGACAATACCAACAAAAGTTTGTTTGAGTTGTATGAATGCGAAGTGATAATTGACTTTCCGCGCACCAACAAAGATACGCAGGTGTACAATAGATATGTAGAACAGCGTGACAAAGAGATAGAGGCTGGTGCAACGCATTACAACGCTTTGCAGTGCTATAACAATGAGGACGGTGCATCTCGTACATATCAACTGTCTGAGGGCGTGGAGTTGCAATTTTTGTATCAAAAGTATTATGAAATAAAAACGAGCAACGAAAATGACTATTCAGTATGCTTTCTGCTCAATCAGGGCTCACGACATTTTCTGTTTACGGGTGACCTTGAAGAAAACGGTGAGCAATCTCTTGTAGAAAGCAATGATTTGCCCGAAGTTGATTTGTTTAAGGCAGGTCACCACGGTTCGCAAACAGCAACAACGGAAATATTGCTTAGCGTCATTAAGCCCGATATTGTGTGTGTTACTTGCAATGCAGGCTCTACAGAGTACAGCGATACCAATACTTTCCCCAATCAGCAGACTATAGACCGCATAGCACCGTATACGGACAAGGTGTATGTGACGTCGCTATGTATAGATTATGATAAGGGCGAATATACGTCCTTTAACGGTAATATACGCATAATATCGTCGGCAAACAGTGAAATACAGGTAGATTGTTCTGCTAACAACACTTTGCTCAAAGATTCGCAGTGGTTTTTGAACAACAGGCAGATGCCCCAATCGTGGGCTAATGCAACTTGATGGGGAGGTGCTTGGTATGAAAGGCATTACCTATCAGTTTGAGGGCAAATCGCACGGCGAAGGATATTGGGGGACAATATGCGGTTTGCCAACGGGATACCCTATAGATGTCAATGGCATCAATCGTGCGCTTGCAGTACGCAAGAGCGGATATGGCAGAAGCAACAGACAATTTACCGAAGAGGACGTTGTTCAACTTGAAGGCTTGAACAACGGCACAACTACAGACAAAATACAGTTTTTTGTGCCCAACAGAAAACACTCGCACAAAGACAATTTTACTGCCGTGCGTAGCGGACATGTGGACTTGGTGGGTAGTATCAAATACGGTACTATAGACCTACGCAGTCTCAACGAAGTAGCAAGTGGCAGAAACAGCCTTTGTTATGTGGTGTTGGGTACTGTGTGCAAGCAGATATTGGCGCATTATGGCATTCAGACATACAGCTACACGCAACGTATAGGCAATGTTGTAAGCAATGTGGAGTACAGTGCAGAGTGTGCAGGCAGGCAAGACTTTGCCGACTTGCGTTGTTGTGACGCCAAAGCCAATGTTGCAATGAAGCAACTTGTAGACAAAGCGCGTCAAAACGGTGATAGTTTGGGCGGTGTAAGTGTAGTTGTGGCGGACGGCGTGCCCGTCGGTATAGGACAACCCTTCCCCTACAATTACCGCTTGGACGGCATTATAGCGGGCGCAATGATGTCTATACCTGCAGTCAAAGCGGTGGAGATAGGCTACGGCAAGCACTACGCAGGTGCTAACGGACGTGATGTTGCCGACGAGTTGGCAGTCAATCAACAGGGTGACATAGTGTACGTCACCAATCGTTGTGGCGGTATAGTGGGTGGTATGTCCAACGGCAATCGCATTGTGGTGTATATTACAGTCAAACCTGTACCCACAGTAAAGGGAGTACAAAGCGTGGACATAGTGACTCACCAACAGACGGACGCGCATTATGAGCGTGCCGACGTAACCGTTGTGCCCACTGTAGGCATAATAGGCGACAATATGTTGGCATACGTGTTGCTCGATACTATGATGCAAGAGGGCAAAATACGCAATCTTGCAGTTAAAGAAAATTAAACTAACAGTCTAAGCAAAGGATACCTTGCAAAAGGAGCAATGTTGTGATTGCATTTGGCAAATTTGATTTGGCTCAATATAGCAATAGTTTTGTTGTGACAGACGACAATATTGCACAATTATACAGTATTTGTGGCAACAACGTGTTTGTATTGCCACACGGTGAGCAATGCAAAAGTTTTGCAAGTGTTGAGCAACTTTGTCAATGGCTGCTTCAAGCCAACGCAGTCAAAAGCGATACAATAGTAGCGTTGGGTGGCGGCTGTGTGGGCGACGTTGTGGGTTTTGTAGCGTCTATCTACAAACGTGGTCTCAATATTTTGTATGTGCCTACTACATTGCTTGCTATGGTGGACAGTGCCATAGGTGGCAAAACTGCTGTCAATATGTGCGGAGTAAAAAACGCAGTGGGTACTTTTGTCAGTGGTGACACGTTGATAGATACGTCTTTTTTACGTACTTTACCTACTCAACAGTTGCAGGAAGGTTGGGGAGAGATAAAAAAATATGCAATGTTGTCGTCAGATATATTTAGACTATACCAACAATGCGACGGTACCTTCAATGACAAATTGATAAAGGCGTGCGCTCAGTACAAAGAACAGTTGGTATTCGAGGACAGATACGATTGCGGTGTACGTCGCAAACTCAATCTCGGGCATACGGTGGCACACGCACTCGAACTTGACAATGATATACCGCACGGCATAGCGGTAGAATACGGGCTTGCAGTGGAACTTCAGCTTGCACAAAAGTTGGGTTTGGCATCTAAACAGTATGTGGATATGATGTCAACCAAATTGCAATTACCCTGTGTAAGTTACAATTTGTGCCAATATATACCGCTTATGTTGCAAGATAAGAAAAATGGCAAATCGGGCATCAGCTTTTGTTTGCCAAAAGACAATTTTGAAGTATGCGAAACAGCAATAGACAAAGATAAACTTGCGGAGTTGTGGCAATGCTGAGAATAGACGGACAATTTGTAGTCAACAACAACGAGGCTTTTGGCGACAAATCGATAACGCACAGAGCATTGATACTTGGTAGTATTGCCAAAGACAAGCTGACAATAGTCAATGCCGCTATCAATGACGATACAATGTCCACAATGCGTTGTCTTAGTGCACTTGGCGCACATTTTGAGGTCAATGCCCACACAATTACCGTAACGCCGATAGCACAACTACCCAACACCAAAGTTACTCTTCAATGTGGCAATAGTGGCACAACGGCAAGATTGCTTGCAGGGTTGGTGTGCGGGCTTAACATTGATGCGGTATTTGTGGGGGACAGCTCGCTTAGTACTCGTCCTATGGACAGGGTGGTAGCGCCATTAAGACAAATGGGTGCAGATATACGCACACAACAAGGTATGTTGATGGAAGTGCGAAAAACACGTGGCACATTGTACGGTATCAACTATGTGCAACAAGTGCCTTCTGCTCAGGTAAAAAGTGCCATTATGCTTGCCGCATTGTTTGCGCAAGGACAAACTACCATTGTAGAAAATATCGCTACACGCAATCATACAGAACTAATGATGCAGTATCTTGACTGCAAAGTTGAAGTTTGTCACAACACAACAACTGTATGCCCAAGTCGCCCGTGTGGTGGCACAATAGATGTACCGCAGGACTTATCTACTGCGGCATTTTTGAGCATTGTGGCTTTGAAAACTAAAGTTAATATATCCAATGTCGGTCTCAACGCTACACGCACAGGCTTTTTGCAGGTGCTAAAACGCAGTGGTATGGATGTGCAGACATCGGCTGTTGCAAACGTGTGCGGCGAATTGAGGGGAAATATCAGTTTGTCTTGCCGTGGTAAGTTGCAACCTCTTACAACAAACAGACAGCAAAGTGCCGCGTGCATAGACGAGTTGCCATTGCTTGCCACTTTAGCATGTTATGTAGACGGTACAAGTGTATTTTGCGGTGTGGACGAGTTGCGTCACAAGGAAAGTGACCGAGTGGCGGCTATCATTGAATTGTGTACAGCGTTGGGACGACAGTGTACCTATTTAGAGGGCAATCTACAAGTAACAGGCTCAAGCAATCTGCCTGTGGGGTGCGTTTATATCAACAGTTATCACGACCATCGCATAGCAATGTGTGGCGTTGTGGCATCGGTTATGCGCGGTAGTGTGATAGTGGATGACGACCAATGTATAGCTGTGTCTACGCCTAACTTTTTGCAAATACTGTCAGCAAAGTATTACAAATGTGCACTGCTTGGCGACGATATAGTAACAAGCAAATCCCCTTTGCTTATGTGTATGTTGGCACAAAGCGCCAATGTCAATATGTCGTACAACCTGTTGCCACAAAGTAGCGATACTCCCGACAGTCAACTAATCAATATTGTCAAGCAATATGACGGCGTCAACGTAACTATGCCTTTCAAACAGCGTATGGCTGTTGCTTTGGGTGCTAAGTGTCCATCGGTCAATACCATAGGCAAGGGCATTGAGCCTTGTACTACCGACGGATACGGTCTTATAAAAGCGTTGGAAGATAACGGCATAGACGTATGTGACAAAAATATACTTGTTGTGGGCGCAGGCGGTACAGCAGTAGTTGCCGTACAACAGTTGCTCAACAAAGGTGCGCGCGTCAATATAATCAACCGCACTATAAGTAAAGCCAAACAGTTGGAGTTGCAGTTTGGTATAGATTACAAGTTGTCTCACTTTGACGGCGTGGTCAGTTGCATACCAGTGTGTGAGTACGAACGCCAGATACTGCTGTCCGATGAGGTGCAGTTTGTCTTTTCGGTAAATTACAAACAACGCAGTATCTTGCTTGACAGAGCGCAAGCAATGGGTATACAAACTGTAGATGGCTTGCCAATGCTGTATTGGCAGGCGGTGGCAAGTTTTGAATTGTGGACGGGTGTCAAAGCAGGAGATTGCATGCAAACTTTTGTGCAAAAGGTGAAACAATGA
Source organism: uncultured Eubacteriales bacterium (assembly GCA_949289125.1). GTDB lineage: Bacteria > Bacillota > Clostridia > Christensenellales > CAG-314 > CASEME01. The sequence continues at coordinate 185,383 of CASEME010000018.1, read as the reverse complement.
AAATACTTATACTCAACGGTCCCAATCTCAATCGATTGGGCAAGCGCAATCCCGATATATACGGTACAATCACTTTGAAACAGTTGGAAAGTTGTTGCGAGCAGTATGCAGCTCAACTTAACATGCAAGTTGAGTGCAGACAAAGCAACAGCGAAGGTACTTTGATAGATATTTTGTACAACACAGATTGTGATGGCGTAGTGCTCAATGCGGGCGCGCTTACTCACTATGGTTTGTCTTTGAGAGATTGCATAGAGTGCCTCGATGTGCCCGTTGTGCAGGCGCACTTATCCGATATCACCGCGCGCGAGGACTTTCGCAAGGTCAACGTATTGCAAGATGTTACTATAGACAACTGCTATGGTCAAGGAGTCAACAGCTATTACAAGGCAATAGACATATTGGCAAAGCATATAGAGGAGAAAACCAAATGAGGCGGCTTGTACTTATTGGCTTTGCTTGCAGTTACAAAACAAGCGTGGGAAAACTTATTGCCCAAAGTCTCAATGTTCAGCACTTTGATACTGACGAGTTGGTGGAACAGCAGTGCGGTATGTCTGCAGGTGAACTGATTGATTGCAGCGGGCAGCAAGCACTAAGAGACGCAGAAAAGCAAATTGTTGGTACTCTGCCTTTGGACAACTGTGTAGTGTCATGCGGTGGAGGCGTGCCTCTGAGTGACAGTGCAATGCGACTTCTCAAACGCAATTCGGTAATAGTGTGGTTGCGTACAAGTGCACCTCAAGTGCAGTTGCGACTAAAAAACAGTACAGATTACCGACCTTTGCACCGCACCAAAGATTTGGCAAGTTTGACTGTCTTTGTTGCTGAACGAGACAATATATACAAACTGTATGCAGACGTTGATGTATCTACCGATGGTAAAACATCGCAAAATGTCGCGGAAGAAGTACTACTAAAGACAGGTAGCGTATTGTTGCGCTAACATTGTTTGACTGTGTAGTCTTTTCAATCAATAATCTAACTTTAGCAAGAATAAACAGAGCGTATGCAATGTGTGCATACGCTCTGTTTGTTTTGTATTTCAATTTGTTGTGATGCTATTGTGTGTCTGTAGCAAGCTCGGGCAAATATTGCGACAAACCTTGTGTAAAGGTGTTGATATTTGCATTGGTTACCAAACCTTTGGCAAGATTGAGTTGCAAAATAATTGCACATTTTTCACCGGTAATAAAGTCACGCATAATAATGTTGATATACTCCAAATCTTCACTTTGGGCAAGTGACTGAGTATAAGCGTTCATATTGTCGCTATGCTGACGTTCGCGGAAACGTGGTCCAAATATATACAGTCCGTCGGTAAGCTGACCTTGCAATACAAACAAACCTACAGGGTTGGCTTTGTACTTTTCTATATAAGTGGGTAGACCATTGGCAATGTAGTTGGAAGAACTACCTTTGTTGTAAGACGGTGTATAGTAAGATTGCAATGCGCTGAACAATCTGTCGCCGTTGTCGTCGTTGCGCTTAAAGATGTAGGACTTGTCGAGGTTGTCGTCACTGTCGCTACCCCAAAAAATTATACACTTGCCTCTTGCCATACTAAGTTTTAAGCTGTCTATATATTCGGCGTCCGTAGTAGTGTTGTTCCAGTTGTTTACAAAGTTGGTCGAATAGGACATCTTGGATGTGAGCGCTGTTACTACATCATCTTGACTTTGTCCTTTGAAGTGCTGAAAGTCCAAAATGACCGTTTCTGTTTTGTATCTACTCAAAAACTGTTTGACATCGTCAAGCACCACGTCCAATTCTACCCCACGTACTGAGCCGTGATATATATACAATGTGCCGTCCTTGGCTTTTTCTACTCTCAAATCAAGGTATCTCACTCCGCGCTTTAGTTGCTCGTATACAGAGTGATCTTGCGTCTTTGCCACATAGGACATTGTGTAGCTACCTGCGTCGTGTGAGCCCGGTATCACCATGTCTTTTACAAGCGTGGTACTGCTTACATAGCTCATCCATTTGGAATAAAATTCATCAGGCTGTTGCGTGTCTTTTGTGACTCCTTTTGCATAGGCAACGCACGAAATTACCGTTATTATCAAGGCAAGCAATACTGCCGCTACAACAATCAATGTTATCTTTAGTTTTTTACTCATTGGTGTCTCCTTAATAGTCTCGATATTATTATAAGCAAATTACAACTTTTGTCAACATCGGGTAGGTCAAACATTGCAATATTGTTGCAAAAAGTTGATAGTGTCACACAAAATGTGCTTTGCAACAAAAAAAAGAGGAAAATGCTTTATGCATTCTCCTCTTTAATTGGTTGTTTGTATTTTAGCCTCTTCTGCGGAATACAAATTTTACAAGTACAACTATTATTACAGCAGCAAGCAACAGTGAGCTTATTACTATACTTACTATCAAGCCTGCATCTACATTGTTGGTAGGCGTTGTGGTATCGCCATCAGTGTCTCCGTCCTCTTCCTCTGTAGGTGTTGCAATATCGGTAAGTCTGTTGTCTACTATTTGAATGTTGTCAAACTTGTATGTGCCGTCTTCGTTCTGAAGGTCTGCAATAAGTGTATCCAACTCGTCATAGCCAGCAGTAACGGTGTATGTCATTTCCTTTGCCAATTCTTCGTCAAGTATCCATTCACCGTTGTCGTCCTTTGTGTACAACTGTTCTGCTGTGTTGTCACGTTTGTAAGTGCCTATGCTCTTTGCCCATGCTTGGTCAAAGTAAACTGTACCCGAAGATTGTTTGGAAGTGTCACTTCCTGTTGCGTCCATAGCACCGTTAAACAATACCAATCTTACAGTCTTTGCTGTGTCGCCTGTTGCTACTATAAAGTAGTATCTTGTCCAACCTGTCTGTTCAAGGTTGTTAAACTTATCGTCGTCAACTTTGTTGTTGATGGTGGACAAAGCGTAAGACATAGATACGTTGTTGTCCTCATCGTAGTCCATAAGGTACACAGAGGGTTTTGCAGTGCCGTCGCTGCGACCAAGTACAGAGATAAGGTACACTGTGTTAGCCGACAGGGAAATGTCAGAGGACATATATCCAAATGCCGTACTTACGTTGTTGGTAATTTTGAGTACTGCTTTTTCTTCTTTGTCGTTAGTGGGAGCAACTGCACTGTCACGCTCTATACCAGATGTTACACTGTTGTAAGAGTCGTTGACTGTAATGTCGTCTTTGCCGTTTTTGGTAAGTTCTACTGCGCCTGCATATACAGGAGTCCAGCCCGAGGGTGTAAGCAAACCTGTAGTGCTGCTGTTGTTGGTGTAGGAGTCAAACGTATCAAAGAATGCATCGCTACTTGTATAGGTGTTGCCCAAGTCTACAGTATTTACATATGTGCCTGATGTAGCGGAGGAGTATTCGTCACGAGTAATCTCTTCTACAACAGGGTAACTTACGTACATTGTGCCGTTGGGTATAGCGTCTGTATTGACATAACCGTTTTTGTCACCCAAACTTATAAGCAAGTACAGTGTTTTGTTGCCTTGTGCAGGTCTTACATAGAAGTGGTATTGCAACCAACCATTGTTGTCGTCTGTCTCTATCTCTACAGATGTACGTACAGCTGTAAAACTCGAAAGCTCGGTAGTGTTGCCTTGTTCATACAGATAAATGTTGGCATTGGGCAATACAGAGTTGTTTTCGCTTATTACTCTTACCCACAAGCTGATATGCAAGTGTGTATTGGTGGAAGGGCCATCAACAGTAATATTGCTACTCTTTACAGCAACTTGTCCGCTGTAAGTACCGTTGTTGCTTACTTTAATAAGGTTGTCAGCATCATTGAGGAAAGGTGAGTAGGTGTATTCTGTAAGGTATTGACCTGCAGTAACAGCATCTGCAGTAACATTGCCGGGATCACTGCCACTCAATGTAGCAACTGTAGAGGGGTTGTCCTCACTCTCTTTTTCTGCAGTGTAAGCACTGTTGCCGTCATCTTTGTGCAGACGATAGTCGTTGGCAGTAACTGTTTCGTAAGTTATTTCGTCAATAAACAAAGTACCTGTTGCGGTGGTGTTGTCATAGATATTGCCAAGACCAACGTTGATGTACAATGTTTTGGACGATGACGTCTGATTGAAGAAATAAAAGTCATACTTTTGCCATTCGGTAGTGCCCGTTACGCCAGCGTCTTTGATACCTTTGTGCATATACCAATACTGAGTGTTGCTCGAAGATGTTTCTACAGCGTTGTTGGAGTTTTGTTTTACCATAACAAAAGCACCTGCGCCGTCAACATTTACAGTTTTGAGGTATACGGATATTTTGACTGATGTGGATGCCGCAACGGAAAAACTTCTCGAATAAATACTTGCAGAGTACTGCTCTCTGTTGTGTATCATATACACATTGCTGTCTTTGGCGTCCTGTACAGGTATTCCGGGGTTGTCAATAGTTATTCCGTACTTGGATAGGTCGCTACTTACTTTGTCCCAATCGTTGGTGTCCACAATACCCATAAGAGTGTTTGTATTGGACAATATCTCTTTGTAGTATTGAGTGGTGGAATTGGTAGGCTCTTGCCAAGTGTATTTGCTCCAATCCTGCGCAGACTTGGGATACAGCGTAGCCTCTTCGCCAACATAGCTGAAGTCACCATTTTTGATGGTGGAATCGGACGTTTCGATTGTAGGATTGTCGAGGTCGGCAATGGTCTTGTCCGCAGGTGCGGGCCACAAAGCTATAATCAAAGATACCGCAATTACCAAAGCCGTAACAACACAAACTATAGATATTATCAACGCATTTTTGTTGATAGGTTTGCGTGTCTGTGTTGCAACATTTGATTGTTTTTGTTTGCTCATTTTCTCTTATACCTTTAATAAAAATTATTATCGTATGCAGAGGTACATACATATAGACATTTTAATACAAACTAAACAAAAAGGCAATCAAATTGCACTGTTTTTTGAGATGTAATAGGGTGAAAAATGAATAAAAAAATAGTCGTAACAATACTGCTCTCTGCTGTTTCTGGGTGGATAAACGGATTTTTGGGCGGTGGTGGCGGAGTGTTGACGGTGATGCTGCTACTTACCGTGTTTGCCTTGCCCCAAAAAAAGGCGCAGGCTACTGCTATAGCAATTATTTTGCCTGTTACTGCTGTCAGCTCTTTGGTGTATATGCTTAAAAATTCGTTGCCATATGCAACTTTAGGGTTGGCGGCGTTGGGCGTAGCAATAGGCGGTACCTTTGGTGCATTACTACTCAATAAGCTCAACGGTAATGCGGTCAAACTTATTTTTGGGCTGTTTTTGATTGCAGGCGGAGTAAAAATGCTGCTTGCGCTGTAAATGATTGGAGAGGAAATAGATGAATACCAATTTGTGGGCGTTGTTGTTTGGAATAGTTGGTGGTGTGGCAGGCGGTATGGGTATGGGTGGCGGTACGTTGCTTGTACCGTTGCTGTCTATGCTTGATATAGAACAAAAAATTATACAGGCTATCAACCTGTTGTCCTTTTTGCCAATGTCAATAATTGCTGTTATTATTCACAAAAAGCACGGACTTATACAAGGCAAAGTGTTGTTGCCTTGTATTATCCCTACTATGATTGTCGGCACGATGGGCGCATTGTTGGCGTCCTCTGCACGCAACAATGTGTTGCGCTTTTGCTTTGCGGTGTATCTATTGGCGGTTGGCGTGTGGCAGACTGTGCTGTCTGTCATTGCTTACAAAAAAGCGCATTTGCGCAAGCAACGTGCCATGCGTGTAATAGCGTGTCCGACATACACACAGCTTAAGGCGAAAAAGCGTATACGTAGGCTTGCAGTTTAACAAATAGCCGCATTTGCGCAAGTTTATAGCATATCTTCGGGCGACATTTTGTCGCGAAGTTTGGACAATGCTTTGGTCTCTATGCGTGACACGTAGCTACGACTGATTTTTAATTTTTCTGCTGCTTGCAACTGTGTAAGCGGTGCATCTCCGTTGAGTCCAAAGCGCATGGTAAGTATCTGATTTTCACGCTTATTGAGGTGCAAATTCATAAGCCGCAACAAATTTTGCCTCAAAATAGACAGTTCCACTTTGCGAAACACGCTTTCTTCTCCTGCAGAGAGTATCTCCAACAAAGTGTACTCGTTGCCCTCGTTGTCTACACCAAGCTGTTCTTGCAAATACACGGTATTTTTGTACTTTTTGTTGGAACGTAAGCTCATAAGTATCTCATTGTCTATACACCGCGCAAGGTAGGTGGCGAGTGTAGTGCCTTTGCCGCTGTGATAACTTTCTATACCTTTTATAAGCCCAATAGAGCCTATGGATATAAGGTCGTCCGTGTCATTGCAGGACGAATATTTTTTTGCAATGTGTGCCACAAGTCGCATATTGTGATAAATAAGTTTTTCTCTTGCGTTGGCGTCCCCCTTTTGCATAGCTTCAAGATATTTGCGCTCTTCTTGGGAAGACAGCGGTTGTGGATAGGTGCTGTTGGTAAAGTATCCGGTAAAGAAAAACAGTTTTTTCAAAAACCGCAAAAGTGAAGCAAACATAATAGACGTACTACCTCCCACATAAACTTTTGTCTTTATAGTTTATGTGTATAGCTCGTCCGCTTTGCAACAACGCAATGTCAAATTGAAAATGCGGACAAAGTGTAATACTTTGTACCTACTCTGTTTGACAAGTTGTACAAACTGTACTATAATCTTTGCGGTAAGAGACGGTTGGATGATTGCGGGAGGCAACTCACGAGGAAAGTCCGAGCACCGCAGAGCAAGGGTGCAGGGTAACTCCCTGTGGAGGCGACTCTAAGGAAAGTGCAACAGAAATATACCGCAGACTTTTGTCTGTAAGGGTGGAAATGAGGTGTAAGAGACCACAAACGCACTGGCGACTTTGCGTTCATGTAAACCCCACTCGGTGCAAGAAATGAGAACAAATACCTGCTCGGTATCTCGACATATTCGCTGGAGGTTGTCGGCGACGACAATCGTAGATAGATAATCATCGCAAACAGAACTCGGCTTACAGACCGTACTCTTATTTATATCACGGGTGCAAGGTACAGTACTTGTCCCCGTGTTTTTTGTTCTTCCTGTAGTCTTGAATAAGGTTTGTACAAAGTATTGGTACAAGCGATTGAAAAAGTATGAGTGGTGTAATTGATCGAAAATCAAAAAATAGCGTGTTTTTGATGTGTTTTGCAAGCTATTTATTTGTAAATCGTTTGTAACAAAATTATCGTTGTGCTATAATCGTCAAATGAAATGCAATTTGTGTCCGAGAGCGTGCAATGTGGATAGAAATACTGACCACGGTTTTTGCCATTCGGGGCAAAATGCCACCGTTGCACGAGTAGCACCTCACTATTGGGAAGAACCGCCTTTGTCTGCTAATTGCGGAAGCGGTACAATATTTTTTGGTGGTTGCAATTTAAGATGTCGGTTTTGTCAAAACTATACCATCTCTGCAAGCGGCAACGGTGTGGAAGTGACAGACCAACAGCTTGCCAAGTTGTTGCTGTATGTCAACGATATGGGCGTCAACAACATCAATCTTGTTACTCCACAACACTTTTTGCCCAATATTCGTAGTGCATTGAGCGCTGTCAAAAGCAGGTTGCATATTCCCGTTGTGTACAATACCAACGCATACGAGCGTGTTGAACAATTAGCAACATTGCAAGGACTTGTGGACATTTATTTGCCCGACCTCAAATTTTGCTCTTCACAATTATCTTACAATATGTGCGGAGCAAGCGACTATTTTGAAGTTGCAACTGCGGCAATTAGCGAGATGAAACGTCAACAACCCAACGATGTGTTTGACAACGGCATTATGAAGCGTGGCGTGATAGTGCGCCATTTGGTGTTGCCACAGTGTGTGGAAGACACCAAATTGGTGCTCGATTGGATAGCTAAGTACTATCCGCAGTGCTATGTAAGCCTTATGGCACAATACTTTGTCACTCATACCGACGACAAGTACCCTTTTCTCAACAGAAAACTTACCAAGCGTGAGTATGAGGCTGTGACAGAGTACTTTTTCAACGTAGGGCTTATTAACGGCTTTTCGCAGGATGCAGACAGCGCAACTGAAGATTATGTGCCCGATTTTGACACAAATGCGGTGCGCGACATCGTACAACAAGCAGACAAAATTTATCAACTGTAAGGTGTGGTTATGAAAAAAACAACTTTGTGGGAATTATTCTGGACGTTTTTTAAGATAGGTATGTTTACGTTCGGAGGCGGTTACGCTATGGTTGCCATTATCGAAAAAGAAGTAGTGGCACGCAAAAAATGGGCTACAGACAGCGATATGTTGGACATATTGGTAATTGCCGAGTCCACTCCAGGAGTACTTGCCGTCAATACGGCAACTTCTATAGGCTACCGCACGCGCGGTATTTTGGGAGCGTGCGTTGCTACTTTGGCAGTAGTGTTGCCTTCATTTTTGATTATTTTTGCGCTGTCATTTTTGATAGACGCTTTTCAGGACAACAAGTGGTACAAAGCCGCTTTTGCAGGCATACAGGTAAGCGTATGTGTACTGATTATCAACGCTTTTACCAAAATGTTCAAACAGCTCAAACGCTCTGTGTTTGACTACGTGATGATGATTGCCGCATTTGGCGTAGCACTGTTTACATCGTTTAGTGTAATATACATCATTTTGTGCGGTGGTGTCATCGGTCTTGTATATTCGCTTGTAGCAGAGAGAGTAAGCAAAAACAAACAGCAAAAAGAGTTGCCACAAACGGCTCTCAGCGAAAATATTGCTAACACCGAAGAAGCGTTGAAAGAGGCAGAAGGTAATATTGACCAAGTGGTCAAAGATGATACCAATATCAGTCCCAACGCAGTAGTGTCTGATGCGTCTGTCACGGACAAAGCTGACAAAGCAGATGCGGGCGACAAAGGGGACAAAGAGGTTGCCACCAATAGCCACGACCGCTCAGATGTCGACAACAAAGACGGGGAGGACAGATAGCGGTATGGAATTTTTGTTGTTATTTTGGGAATATTTTAAGATAGGTTTGTTTACTATAGGTGGCGGTTATGCAATGCTTCCTATGGTGAAACAGGTGGTGTTGAGCAGAGGTTGGCTTACCGAACAACAGCTAATCAACTTTGTGGCAATATCCGAGTCTACCCCAGGTCCGTTTGCAATCAATCTTGCAACATTTGTGGGTATCAATGTGGGCGGTTCTACCTCTTTGGGTGTGTTTGGCAGTATTTTGGGGGCTATGGTAGCTACCTTTGCAGTAGTATTGCCCTCGCTTATTATCATTATTATTGTTACCAAGCTGTATGACAAGTTCCGCACCAACAAGTACGTGCAGGGCGTATTGTTTGGTATAAGACCTATAGTAGTAGGACTTGTTTTGTCTGCAGTATTCAGCATTGGCATACCTGTATTTTTGCCTGACCTCGATTTTACCAACATCAACGCCAACTCTTTTGACACCTTCAACCATGTATCGTTGATATTCTTTGTACTGTTGTTTGTGGTGTCAAAAATAAAGATAAAAGGCAAAAAACTGCACCCCATACTTATGATAGTATTGTCGGCGGCAGTAGGAGTTGTGCTGTTTGGTGCGCTCGAGTTGCACTTGTAATTGTTTTGCAACTAATATCAACACAATAGTGCATTGCTTTGCACAAAATATAAAACGCCCTTTTAGTATGCGTTGATATGCGTACTAATTAGGGCGTTATTTTTGTAGTGTATCTTTGTTGTCGTTGTTTCAATGCCTATAGCGTGTTGAGTTTTGCCAACTTTTGCACGGCATTAAGCAGTTGATAGCAGTCCTCACGTGTGTTGTCGCAACCAAGGCTTACTCGTACCACGCCTTGTTCTGATGTACCCAACCACTTGTGCATAAGCGGAGCACATTGTACGCCACCGCGCACAGCAATGTCGTACTTCTGATTGAGTATGTCGGCTATTATTGAAGAGTCATAACCTTTTATGTTAAAAGCCACTATACCGCTTTGATTGAGTTGGCTGTACACGCTAACGCCGTTGATTGTCTGCAGTCCGTCAATAAGCAGTTGAAGTTGATTGGACATCTCGGACAGATATTTTTTGTGCGCGTCCGCCCACCATTCAATAGCGGCATACAGCGCCAATATGGACGGACAGTTGAGCGTACCTGCTTCCAATCCGTCGGGCAAAGTGTCGGGCTGAAGAAGATTGTTGCTGTCTGTGCCCGTGCCTCCGAAAGTTATTGGGCGTGGTTTTGCCGACTCACTAAAGCACAGTACTCCGCAACCTTGCATACCGTGCAGACCTTTGTGTGCAGGTATTGCCACCATATCTGCGGCAAAGTTTTTCATATCAATGGTGCTGTAGCCTACCGATTGTGCACAATCGAGCAGAGTAATTATGTCCGGACGTGCGTACTTTACCGCTTTGCACAAAGTTGCCACATCCTGCTTTGTGCCTGTCACGTTGGACGTGTGGCAAAATACCGTCATGTAAGTGTTGTGACGTATGGAGCTTATCACGTCATCGGCATATATTTTGCCGTCTGCACGGGGAGTAACTACGGTAAGCTGTATGTGTCCACGTCTGTACAGCTGGTTGAGCGGTCGCAACACCGAATTGTGTTCGGTAGCAGTAGTAATTACGTGTCCGCCTTTTACCACTCTGCCAAGTATTGCAAGGTTCAGTGCTGCTGTTGTGTTGGCAGTAAATACCGTATTGTCGGGCGAATATCCGTTGAGCAGTGCGCATACTACACGTCTTGTGTCGTATATGCGCTGTTGCAGTAGTTGTGCTTGTTTGTTGCTGCCTCTGTTAGGATTGTACGAATACTTTGTCAGTGCAAGCGTCACTGCATCTACTACGTTTTGCGGTTTGTAGTGTGTTGTTGCAGCGTTGTCCAAATAAATCACAGTTATTCAACTCCTTTTTGCGCACAAAAAGTGGCATTAGTGTGTACTGTCGGCATACAATAAATTGCGGCGTTAGTTGGTGCAAAGATATTCTGACCGAGCTGCTTATTCGGTTGAGGAATATCTTCTTTGCCACAATATCGCCGTGCAATTTGCCGTGATATAATAATGTATGGACAACGGCAAGGCAATATTACATACTATTTTTTGCCGAGGTCATACTATGGAATATGTAATAGTAACATATCGTTCACGCAACATTTCTCTCAAAGTGTACAACTATCTGCAACGCAATTTGAAACTCAACTGCGCGCTTGTAAGTACGCCAAGGGCTGCCAACGTAGGCTGCGGATTGTCCGTGCGTATCAGTCAGTACGATGCCCAACGTCTTGGCGAACAACTTGCCAACATTGAGAGCTTTGCAGGAATTTTTTCTGTGCGCAACAGCGGTGGTAAAACAGTAGTTGTAAGATGGTAAAATTTCTTAAAAAGCATTGAAAAACGGCACGACTTGTTATATAATAGTACTATTATTATGAGTAATAAGCCGTGCTGAGCATCAACAAGCCTGTGCGGTAAGTACAAAAGACAAAAAAGGTGCCGCATGGACGAAAGAACAACACAAATTATCGATATATTGCAGCGCCGTTTTTCTGATGCCAAGAGTGAGTTGAATTTCAACTCACCCTTTGAGTTGTTGGTAGCGGTAATACTGTCTGCACAATGTACGGACAAACGTGTCAATCAGGTTACGCCTGCGCTGTTTGCTGTGGCAGACACTCCGCAAAAAATGGCGGAGTTGCCTTTGCCATATATCGAACAACTTATACACAGTTGTGGCTTTTATCACAACAAAGCGTTGTTTTTGCACAATATGTCGCGTTCATTGGTAGAGCGTTTTGAGGGCATAGTGCCCGACAATCTCGAACAACTGCGCACCTTGGACGGCGTAGGCAGAAAAACGGCTAATGTCGTGTACGCAGTGGCATTTGGCGGTGACGCTATAGCTGTAGATACGCACGTATTCAGGGTGACCAACCGATTGGGCATAGTGCACGCAAGCAACGTGGAGAGTACGGAACAACAACTTATGGACATTTTGCCCAAAGATATGTGGAGCAGGTGTCATCATTATTTTTTGTTGCACGGCAGATATGTGTGCAAATCGCAACACCCGTTGTGCCATCAATGTGAATTGAGCGGGTTGTGTGAGTATTACAAAACAAACGGAGATAGTAAAAGTGCAAGACGTAAATGACAGCATTATAAAAGAAGCATCGCGTTGTTATTGTTGCAAAAATGCGCAATGCGTCAAATATTGTCCGTTGGGAGTGGATATACCCGAGATTATGCGCCTTGTTAAGGACGGCAAAGAATATGAGGCATACCGACTGCTAAGCAACAGTACGTTGTTTGGCGCAATATGCGGTGTGGTGTGTCCGCACTCCCATCAATGTGAGGGACATTGTCTAAAAGGTCTTACCGACAGAGCAGTAGCAATAGGACAGGTAGAGCGTATGCTTACCGAGCAGTATCAGCACTCTTTGACTGTAGGCACAGATTGTGGCAAAAGTGTTGCCATAGTGGGTGCGGGCGTGTCGGGCATTGCTTGTGCGCTCAATTTGAGAAAATTGGGCATAGCTGTCACTATGTACGAAAAGCAACATTTGACAGGTGGTGTTGTACGGTACGGCATACCCGACTTCAGACTCAAAAAAGACGCTTTGGACAAGTTGACTGCTATGCTGTATCAGACAGGCGTTACTCTTATTACTTCGTGCGAAGTGGGCACTATGGTCACTTTGCCGCAGTTGTTGGAGGAGTTTGACGCAGTGTACCTTGCAACAGGACTGCAAGGCAATGTAAAGCTCGGAATAGTGGGCGAACAGTGCAATGGCGTTGTGTTTGGCGCAGATTATCTCAAAAATGTACAACGTGCAAAACACGTAGTTGTAGTAGGCGGAGGCAACTCTGCAATAGACTGTGCAAGGACAGCGCTAAGACACTCTCAAAAGACAACGCTTGTTTATCGCAGGACAGTCAACGAGATACCTGCATATCCCGATGAGTTGCAAGCTGCCTTAGACGAAGGACTAAATATAGAGTATCTTGCTCAGCCTATAGAGATATTGAACAATCAAGGCAAAGTTACGGGCATTAAATTGTGCCGTATGCAACCAAGTGAGGTGCAAAGCGACGGCAGAAAGGGTGTAGTTGCCACCAACAACACATTTGATATTCAATGCGACCTTGTAGTTGTGGCAATAGGCAACAACTTGCACTTTGCAGGCGATACAGCACCGCAATCAATCAACGGCAGAGTTGCCGTAGACAAGGATATGCACACAAGTATTGATAGGGTGTATGCAGGCGGTGACGTGGTCAATACGGTCAATACTGTTGCTTATGCAATTAAGCAGGGTATGGACGCTGCTAATAGCATTGCCTACGACTTAGGCATATCGTGCACCAACAAAGCAGATTAGAATATCAGCTATTGAACACATTAACTATGACGGCATTGTGCACTTCGTTGTGTAGTGCGGACAAGCTGTCAGTACAAATACAGACAAAAGGTATTGAAGTATGTTTATAGACAAAGTAAAAATTTTTATCAAAGCAGGTGACGGAGGCAACGGTTCTGCGTCTATGCACACAGAAAAGTTTGTACCCAACGGCGGACCGGACGGCGGTGACGGCGGTAAGGGTGGCGATGTGGTATTTGTTGCTACCAATTCGGAAAATACGCTCAACGAGTTTCACTTCAGCAAGCACTTCAGAGCCACCAACGGCGAAAACGGAGGCAAGAAAAACTGTACAGGCAAGGCAGGCGAGGACATAGTTATCAAAGTGCCGCAAGGTACAATTATCCGTGATGCAGAAACGGAAAATGTCATTGCTGATATGTTTTATGACGGACAGCGTGAAGTTGTGTTGAAAGGCGGTAGAGGTGGACGAGGCAACAGACACTTTGCTACAAGCCGCAGACAAGCGCCTCGTTTTGCTGAACACGGCGTAAAATGTGAAGAACATGCGGTAATTTTGGAGCTCAAAACCATTGCCGATGTAGGCTTGGTAGGTTTTCCAAACGTGGGCAAGTCTACATTGCTTTCGGTAGTATCTTCTGCAAAGCCCAAAATTGCCAATTATCACTTTACTACCTTGTCACCCAATTTGGGAGTGGTAAGCTACTACGACAAAAGTTTTGTTATGGCAGATATACCCGGACTTATTGAAGGCGCAAGTCAGGGACAGGGCTTAGGACTTGCCTTTTTGCGTCACATAGAGCGTACAAGATTGCTTATTCACGTTGTGGATATATCGGGTAGCGAGGGCAGAGATCCCATAAGTGACTTTCAGCTTATCAACAACGAGATATACAGTTACGATGACCAGCTCAAACAGTTGCCTATGATTGTAGTTGCCAACAAAATGGACATGCCTATGGCTGAGGACAATTACAAAAAGTTTGTAAAGAAGTTTGGCAAAAAATATACAATTATTCCTATGACAACTATTATACACGAGGGTGTGGAGCAGTTGCTTAAGGAAGTTATCCAACAGTTGGACACCTTGCCACCGGCTAAGCCGCTTGAGTATCAACCGTTTACCTATCAGCAAGAGGACGAAAACAGCTTTGATATAGACGTGTTGGACGAGGACGTGTACGAAGTGACAGGCGGACTTGTCAATGCTTTGGCACGCAAGGTCAACATAGACGACTACGACAGTTTCAGATATTTTCAGCGTGTATTGAAAGAACGTGGCGTAATTGACAAGTTGCGCAAACGCGGTGCAAAAGACGGCGACACGGTAATAATGGGCGACATCGAATTTGATTTTGTAGATTAGGAGAAAACAATGCAACTTACTTCCAAACAGCGTAGCAAGCTAAAAGCTATGGCAAGTACCTTGAAGCCACTTGTAATAATAGGCAAAGAGGAACTTACAGACAACGTAATAAAAGAGATACAAACAGCACTTTATCACAACGAATTGGTAAAAGTAGCGTCGCTGAAAAGCTGTGATTGTTCGGCAAGAGCTATGTGTGACGAGGTGTGCAGCAGATTGGAAAGCCAATCTGTGCTGTGCGTGGGCAATCGCTTTGTGGTGTACAAACGCAGTGACAAAAAGGGCATAGAACACATTGATATAGATTGATTTGCAAACATTGCAACAACAATACAAACAAAACAATTTTCGCACAATATTTTGTATGAGAGGGAGGTAACAATGAGGAAAGAACTAATTGCAATGATTCTTGCAGGCGGACAGGGTAGCCGATTGGGCGTGCTGACGAGAGATGTAGCCAAGCCTGCAGTACAGTTTGGCGGCAAATATCGCATCATCGATTTTCCGCTTACCAACTGTGCATTGTCCGGTATAGATACCGTAGGTGTGTTGACTCAGTACAAACCGTTGGAACTCAACACATATATAGGTAGCGGACAGCCGTGGGACTTGGACAGAGGGGACGGCGGTGTATTTACTTTGCCACCTTATATGACCGAACACAACGGACAGTGGTACAAAGGCACGGCAAACGCTATTTACCAAAATATGGAATTTATCGACAAGTTTAATCCTACATATGTGCTTATACTGTCGGGCGACCATATATATACAATGGACTACAGCAAAATGTTGGAGCACCACAAACAAAAGCAAGCGGATGCAACTATTGCTATGATACCTGTTGCCATGGAAGAAGCACATCGCTTTGGTATTTTGGAAACAGATAGCAACGACCGAGTAGTTAGCTTTGAAGAAAAACCTGTTGAGCCTCGTAGCAATACTGCTTCTATGGGTATTTATATTTTTAATTGGGATTTGTTGAAGGCAGAACTTATTGCAGACGAAAACGATTTGTTGTCCGACAACGATTTTGGCAAAAACATCATTCCCAAGATGTTGCAACAGCGCAAAGCAGTGTTTGGTTATCGTTTTGACGGATATTGGAAAGACGTTGGAACGGTGGAAAGTTTGTGGCAATCCAATATGGACTTGTTGGACAATGACAGTGTGGACTTGTACAACGAAGATTGGCCTGTAATGTACAAAAGTCCGTCTGCAGCTCCTCACTTTTTGGACAAGCATTGCAAACTTACCAATAGCTTTGTAACAGAAGGTTGCTATATAGACGGTACGGTCAATCACAGCGTCATTTTTGACAGCGTAACTATAGAAGAAGGTGCAGAGGTTACCGATTGCATAATTATGCGCGGTGCACGTATTTGTAAAGGTGCAAAATTAAGCCATGCAATAATAGCCAACGACTGTGTGATTGGCGAATACGCAACTGTAGGGCTTGTGGACGACAGTACTTATAGTTCCAAATATTGTACGGGCGGCATTACGCTTATTGGCGCAGGTGTCAAAATTGACGCCCGTTGCCACATAGGTAAGGAAAATATGGTGATAGAAGACGTAAAAGGAGGACAACGCTGATGTTAGACACAATCGGACTTATAATGGCATGTGACAATCAGACTGAGTTGGGCGAACTTACAAAAGTGCGTACAGCGTGCGCTGTTCCCTTTGCAGGCAGATACCGCCTTGTGGACTTTGTATTGTCCGCTATGGTAAACAGTGAGATAGACACGGTAGGTCTTGCTACCGACCACAAATTTCAATCGCTATTAAACCACTTAGGCAACGGCAAACCTTGGGATCTTGCACGCAAAAGAGGCGGTTTGCTCATTATTCCTCCCTATTCACCCGAAGTGGATTTGTCGCGCGATGCACGCATATCCTTGCTTATCAGCGCATTGGGATATTTGCGCAGATGCAAACAAAACTATGTAGTTGTGGCAGATTCCAACAACGTATGCAACATACGCTTTGACGACATTGTGCAACAACACATAGCGCGCGGTGCAGATATTACTGTAGTGTACCAATCGGAAAAGGAAAAGACCGAGCGCGACAGTTATCTCGATTGTGACGAAAACGAAAAAGTTGTGGACGTAGTGTACAAAAACGACCGCAAAAAGTGCACTAACAGAATTGTAGGCTACTATGTGTTCAACAAGCAAGTGCTTATTGACATAGTGGAGCAATGCCGTTTGCACGACAAAAAGAGCTTTATCAAAGACGTTATCGAAAGCAATATTAAACGCTACAAAATATACGGCTGGTGCTTTGACGGTTATCTGCGCACTGTGTACGATATTGATAGTCTGTACCAAGCAAGTATGGACTTGTTGGACAATAATTGCCGCAAACAGTTGTTTTTGTCCGAATACAGAATACTTACAAAGTCCAAAGACCGAGTGCCTACACGTTATCTTGCCAATGCAGAAGTAAAATGCAGTCTTGTTGCCGACGGTTGCGTGATAGACGGTGTTGTAGAAAACAGTATTATATCGCGTGGCGTTAGTGTGGAAAAGGGTGCAGTGGTAAAAAACAGCATCATTATGCCCGATTGTACAATATCTGCCAACGCAACACTGAGCGCAGTTATTCTTGACAAAAACTGCAACATACGTCAAGGCAAAACGCTTGTCGGTCAGCCCGACTTTCCTATCGTGGTAGGCAAGCACCGTACTATTTAGACGGCACACGGCTATTGACAGTGTGCCAAGCGTGGTGTACTGTAAATACATAACAACAAGGAAGGTACATTGTATGAATATTATGTATGTAAGTGCAGAAGTTGCACCTTTTGCCAAATCGGGTGGACTTGGAGATGTATTGGGCGCCTTGCCAAAGGCAGTTGCGCAAAGCGGACACAAAGTGTCTGTAGTTATGCCCAAGTACGCAAGGATAATCCCCCAACGCTATCAGCAACAGATGACCTATCTTGGTTACTTCTATGTGGACGTCAGTTGGCGTCATCAATACTGCGGAGTGTTTTTACTCAGTCAAGACGGCGTAGATTACTACTTTTTGGACAATGAGTTTTACTTTGGCGGCGACAGCTTGTACTGTTTTGCAGACAACGAACGCTTTACCTATTTTTCCAAAGCCTGTCTTGACTTGGTAGGATATCTTGGCGAAAAGGTGGACGTTATACATACCAACGATTGGTCTACAGGCATTTTGCCCGTGTTGTTTGACGCCTTTTATCGTTGGCAGGAGTTTTATCGCAACATTAAGTTGGTATATACCATACACAACCTCAAATATCAGGGTTGGCTCAACGTACACGAGGCGCAAGACCTCACAGGATTGCCCGAACAGTTTTTCCGTCCCGACAGAGTGCTCAAAAACGGTACTGTCAACTATATGAAGTCGGGCATAGTGTTTAGCGATGCAGTGACAACGGTAAGTCCTACATACGCAGAGGAAATTAAGCGAGACGAATACAGCGAGTATTTGGGCGACGTCATCAACCGCTATGCTTACAAAACGGAAGGTATACTCAACGGCATAGATTATTCGGTGTACAATCCGTCAACCGACGAAGATTTGCCCTACAAGTACGACAGCTCCAACGTCAAACAAGCCAAGACAGACAACAAACTTGCATTACAAAAAGAGTTGGGTTTGCCTCAAAAAGCAGACGTGTGTATGATAGGTCTTGTAAGCCGTCTTGTGGAGCAAAAAGGTTTGAACCTTGTTGATTATATAATGGAAAAAATGCTCAACTGCGAAGTACAGTTTGTGGTGCTTGGTACGGGTGAGAGCAGATACGAAGATATGTTCCGTTACTATCAGTCCAAATATCCGCTCAAAATGTCTGCCAATATCACTTTCAACAATCAGTTGGCACACAAAATATATGCGGCATGCGATTTGCTGTTGGTACCAAGTCGCTTTGAACCGTGCGGATTGTCGCAGATGATTGCGTTGAAGTACGGCACTTTGCCTTTGGTGCGCGAAACAGGCGGACTGAAGGATACCGTTACAAGCTACAACGAACAGACCAAAGAGGGCAATGGCTTTAGCTTTGCCAACTACAACGGTGACGACTTGTGGTACACAGTAGGACGTGCGCTCAACTTCTATTACGAACGCAGACAAGAGTGGGACAATATACAACAGGCTGGTATGCGTTGTGACTACAGTTGGAAAGAGAGCAGTGCAAAGTATGTGGCACTGTATCAGCGTTTGTGCGGTATCAATGCAGTGACGATAAAACACCCTGCGCATGTGGCAGAGGTAAAACAAACGTCCAAAGCTGTAGTGGAAGTAAAACATCAATCTACGGCAGTTGCAGAAGTGCCCAATCAAAGCAAAGCTGTAACAGTGACGACCACAAAAAAAACTACTGCCCAAAAGTCATCTGCTACGACAACCAAAAAGTCCACATCGGGCAGTAAAAGCAAAACAACTTCTGCTACTAAGAGCAAAAGCACAACAACACGCAAAAAGAGTGCAACGCCCAAGGACAAAGAGTAATCAAAATCAAATTGCAGTGCTGTTTGTGTAACATGATAATATACAAAAGCATTGTGACTAAGCATATTGCTTAGCAAAAGTGAGTTATATGAAGATACTTGTTTTTTCCGATGTACACGGCAGTGTAAAAGCATTGCAGCAGTTGGTGCAGTGTGTGCACAACGAACAAACTGACAAAATTGTGATGTGCGGCGACGTATTCGGTTGGGGTGCGGACGACAAAAAGCGTATAGCAGATATTTTTGCAGGTATGCCCCGTCCCTTTTATCTTATCAAAGGCAACAATGATAGTACAGAGGACGAAGGTGTGCTCGGTGTGTCTTATATGGACAAAGCCATTATGCATCACTTTGGGCGCAACTTGTTTTTCTCACACGGCCACGTGTACAACACGAGGCGCATACCGCCGATATTGCAATATGGCGATGTACTTGTATACGGACATACGCATACAGGCAGACTGTTCAATTACTGCGATTTGTCGGTAGTCAATGTGCCGTCAGTTTCACGGCCGAGAGGGTGCGACAGCGGATATGCAATACTCAATGAAGAGGGGATGTATGTCAAAGACCTTCAAGGCAAAACTTTGGACTTTGCTCCTTATATCAAATAACTCACAAAACATAGATACAAAACGGCGAACGTTAATTAAACGTTCGCTGTTTTTTTTGTAAGCATTATATAGTTGATTGTTGCAAATCTTTTGTTGCAACATTGCTTGTTATTCGGTGCGCAAGGCCTTGACAGGATCGAGTTTTGCTGCCATACGTGATGGTATAGAGCCACTTATCAAAGTCAACAGACAGCTTATTGCAATAAGTGACAATGCTGCCAACGGATTGAGTACTGCAAGGTTGGTAGTCAGTGCGCCTCCTGCTACATTGATAAGTATGATATTGATAGGTATGCACAGCAAGTAAGTTACAAGTACGCCTATCAGTCCGGCGGTCAACCCTATCAGCAAACTTTCTGCGTTGAAAATGTTGGAAACATTGTTTTTGCTTGCGCCCAAACTACGCAACACGCCTATTTCTTTGGTGCGTTCTATTACCGATACATAGGTGATGATACCAATCATAACGCTTGACACAACAAGCGAGATTGACGCAAATGCAACAAGCACGTAGGATATTATGTTGACCATCTGTCCCATAGATGCCGACAGTATGGCAGTTGCATCGGTGTAGTATATTGGCAAATCTTTGCCTTGCTCGGTGTCGTTCCATGCGTCGAGATAGCTTAGTAGCTCATCTTTGCCTTCAAAGTCTGTAGGATAGAAAGATATTGAAGAAGGTATGTCGCTTGCGCCTACATATTGCTTGTAGTATTCTACAGTCTGTTCGTCGGTGAGCTTAGAACCTGTAGTAAAGGCTAAGCTCAATTTTGCCATCTCAATAGTGGTTAGTGTAAGCACTCCGTCTTTGTCTGGGGTATATACATAACCTTCTGTTGCCGTCATAGCTTGAGCTATCTCGCTTTGCATGCTGTTAGCCATAAACTCTTGTGTAAGGCTGGAAAGATACAGTATACCTGTGTCGTACAGTGACAGCGGTGCATCGGGGTTGATACGCAACACGCCCACAATCTTCAGCTTTTTGCACTTTGTGTCGTCTTGAGAGATAGTTTGCATTGCAGACTGTATATATGCGTCATCTTTGTCTTTTAGCTCAGTGTAAGTGGTCTTGCCCGTACCGTTCGTGCCTTTGATGTAATAAGCGTCATTGTACACAAGGATAAATTCTTTTTTCAACATATCTTCAAAAGAGATATCCTGATACGTATCGTCACCCGTTGATGTGTAGTCTATACCTAACGCTTGCAATGTTTGCGTGCTTATGCGGTTGCGACTGTCTACAATTATTGCCAACTCATCCGAACTTTGCGGATACGAGCCGTAAAGTACGTCATATTGGCTCAACAAGTAGTCTTTGTTGTCCAATGCTTCCTGAAACACAGAGGTGCTACCCATAAAAGATTGCATTATGCCGCTCATCGGATCGTCACTTTCGTCAGCAGGCAGTACAGATGTGTATTTGCCGTTGTCGTAGCCAAAGATATTGAGACTCTTTTGGTAAGAGTAGCTTATACTGTTGAGCGTGCGTTGATGTTCGGGTTTTTCGAGGTCTTTTTGGTAATAGTCGTTGATGTAGTCTATATATTCTTGCGTGATATGATTGTAGTGCATTGCATTGCCCAAAACAGCCGTGCTATCATATACATGCACATTGTTGTCCCCTTCGGGAAACTTGGGCAACTCGTCCTTGTTGCCGTTTATCATCTGTTCGTACATAGCGTCGAGGTCTGTGCTTATAGGCGATACCTGTACAGGATAACCCGACAACGTCTCTGTCTGCAAGTTGGCTATATACATATTAAAGCCGTTGGACAATGCAAGTACAAGCGCCACGCCTATTATACCTATGCTTCCTGCAAAGCTGGTCATAAATGTACGTCCTTTTTTGGTCATAAGGTTGCGGAAAGACAACGCTATGGCAGTCAACCACGACATTTTTACCTTTGTCTTTTTCTTTTTGTCTTGTTTTTTGTCCTTCTTAACTTTTGCATCACTTTGTTGTTTAACAGTTTGACTGTGGTCATCTTGTGTTGCAGTGTGTGGCAGTGCGTCGCTTGTTGTAGCAGTGTCCTGTTGTGCAGGCGCACTGTACGGATTGCTGTCCGATACTACTTCACCGTCTTTTAAGCGAATTATACGTGTAGAATACTGCTCGGCAAGCTCGGCATTGTGCGTTACCATGATAACAAGGTGATTGTTTGCTACTTTTTTGAGTAGTTCCATCACTTGTACGCCCGTTGTGCTATCCAATGCGCCTGTAGGTTCGTCAGCAAGTACAATTTGTGGATTGTTGACCAAAGCACGTGCAAGCGCAACTCTTTGCATCTGTCCGCCTGATAGCTGATTGGGACGCTTATTTAATTCTGTTGCAAGACCAACTTCTTCAAGTGCTTTTTTGGCACGTTGTCTACGTTCTTCTTTGCTAATACCCGACAAAGTCAACGCAAGCTCTACGTTTTCTATTACGCTTTGGTGGGGTATAAGATTGTAGCTTTGGAATACAAAACCTATGCGCAAGTTGCGGTAGTTGTTCCATTGTTTTTCGCCATAATCTTTTGTGGATATTCCGTCAATGGTCATGTCTCCCGACGTATAGTGATCCAAACCGCCTATTATGTTGAGCAAAGTTGTTTTGCCGCAACCAGAAGGTCCCAATATGGACACAAATTCGTTTGCACGAAAGTCTATATTTATTCCCTTCAACGCGTGTACGGTAAGCTCTTTGTTTACTACATAATCTTTGACGATATTTTTGAGTTGCAACATAATCTCTTCTCCATTGTTTGCCTGCTTATAATATCACAAATTTGCTCATTGTTACTAACGATTGGCGCAGTGTGTACACAAATTTTGTATAAAGTTACTGCTATATCGGACAAGATACTATATTGCACTTAACTTAGTCTTAAAACAACTTGTATTTTTGCACAAAATGACAACAAAAATTGTGTTGTGTACTATATTTTGCCGTGTTGAGGCAAGCATTTGTTATTCAATTTTTTTGAAATAGTTGTAATTATGCACAAAGTGTGGTAAAATTTTTACATATATTTATGTCATTATGAGGGTAGGACTAATGAACATAATTCCAAAGCCATTAAGATATACTGCGCTGACAGGTAAGTTTGTTTTGCGCAACGATAGTTTGGTGTATGCAGATAGTGCTTTGCAGGGGTGTGCACAATACTTTGTCAACAATATCAATAGTAGCAACATAGTACACATAGATATGTGCACAGAACTCACAAATGCAGACGTGCACTTTTGTTTGCCCGAGAGCAAAGACAACGCTTTGGGCGACGGTTACGAAACAAATATGGCAGGTGACAAAATCAATGTAGTTGCAAGTAACGACATTGGAGGTTTTGCTGCTGTACAGACGCTTTTGCAAGTGTTGCAACCATGCGACCAGCCTGATATTTTGCAAAGTGACAACTGCCACATTGCAGACAGTCCCAAGTACAAGTGGAGAGCGTTGCACCTCGATGTGGCAAGACACTTTTTTGATGTAAACACGGTCAAAACTATTTTGAACGCTATGGCAGAAGTAAAGCTCAACGTACTGCATTTGCATTTGTCGGACGACCAAGGTTTTCGTGTAGAGATAGACAAATACCCAAATATCAACAAAGTTGCCTCTTACCGTCAAGGTACGGAAATTGTAAAAGACGGTCAACGCTATGTGGACGACAAGCCTTATGGCGGTTATTTTACCAAAGCTCAGCTTAAAGATATAGTAAGCTATGCACGCAAATTGCGTATAGAGGTAATACCGGAAATTGATATCCCTGGGCACTGTGTGGCTTTGCTTGCCGCTTATCCCGAATACGGCTGTCGCGGCGAAGGTTACGAAGTACGCAAAAAGTGGGGTATATCCAAAGATATTCTGTGCGCAGGCAACGACAATACATTGCAGTTTGTGTGCGACATTTTGGACGAGGTGACTGAGTTGTTTGATAGTCCGTATGTTCATCTTGGCGGTGACGAAGCGCCCAAAGACAGATGGTGCAACTGCAAGCGTTGTCAGGCAAAATTGTCCGAATTGCGCCTTAATGATTACAATGCATTGCAAAGTTGGTTGGTCAATGGTGTTGTTGAGCATCTCAAAACTAAGGGCAAAAAGGTAATATGCTGGAACGACGGCGTCAACAGCTCTTTGGACAGGTCAGTTGTTGTTCAGCATTGGAAGCCAGCTACAATAGGCAGTACTGTTAAGGCAATCAATAGCGGTAGACAAGCCATTATGTCGTCGGCACTAAACGTCTACTTTGACTATCCTTACGCCGCAACGCCTTTGTATCGAACATACCGCTACAAAGTGATGCCGCGCGGAGTAAAAAAAGACAACCGCAACAACATATTGGGTGTAGAAGGTGCAGTATGGACGGAGTATATTGCAGACAACAACAAGTTGTTTTTCAATCTTTTGCCCAGACTGTGGGCGTTAGCAGAGTGTGCTTGGGGCACAAATGACAGTTATCACGATTTTAAGAGCAGAAGTAAACAATTATGTTCCAAGTATATTGACAAAGGCTTTGTGTGCAACACAAGGGCATACAAACATCAAAACGTATTTAGCCGACTGATAACAATGCGTAAGTGTTGGAAAAAGGACAGTTACGAAGAATTGAACACATATCTTTCGGACACAATAAACAATAACAAAGAGAGGGAATAACACAATGAGCAAAGTTAAGAAAATTGCAGTATTGACAAGCGGTGGCGACTCGCAAGGTATGAATGCGGCAATATACTCTGTCGTAAGATACGGTCTGGAACAAGGACTTGAAGTGTGTGGCGTAACAGGCGGCTATCAAGGTCTTATCGATGGCAATATCCGCACAATGAAAGCAATGGACGTGGACGACATCATTCATCGTGGCGGTACAGTGCTCAAAACTTCACGTTGCCCTGAGATGAAGACGGAAGAAGGTCAACGCAAGGCGTTCGAAACGTTGAAGGCAAACAAAATTGACGGTCTTGTAGTAATAGGCGGTGACGGAAGTTTTCAGGGTGCTAAGGCTTTGGCAACAAAGTTTGGTATGCTGACAATGGGTATCCCCGGCACAATAGACAACGACTTGGCATACACCGACTATACGTTGGGCTTTGACAGTGCAGTCAATGCAGTAATGAGCACTATAAAAATGTTGCGTGACACAATGACTGCCAACAACCGTAGCTGTGTAGTGGAAGTTATGGGACGCAACTGCGGTGACATTGCATTGTATGCAGGTATGACGAGTGGCGCAGAGATTATACTTGTGCCCGAAGTGCGTTTTTCTATGTCCGAAGTTTTGGAAAGACTGCAACACAACATTGACCACGGCAAGTATGACAATATCATTGTGCTTGCAGAGGGCGCAGGAAGTGCTGTACAGATGACTAAGGATATTAAGCAAGCAATGGATATCAATATCCGTTCTATGGTAGTAGGACATCTCCAACGTGGCGGTGACGCATCTTTCTCCGACAGATTGTTGGGTATCCGTATGGGACGTAACGCTGTTAAGGGACTTATCGAAGGTCGTTCGAGCTGTGTAGTAGGTGTTCGCGACAGTAATATTATTTTGGAAGACATTGTTGTGGCTTTGTCCAAGAGAAAGAGTTTCAACTACGGTCTGTACGAACTTGCGACCAAACTTGTTAAGACCTATTGATTGTAAGCAGCAACGTGGTATCAAAAGATATTGACACGCTTATCTCTAAATCAAACACAAATCAACATAAAAGCGACAGAACAAATAGTGTTCTGTCGCTTTTGTTTTGGATAGTTGTTGGTATATTGCTACTTGTCAGTCAATATTTAAGTCTTCTAATACCTTTGCCCATTGTGGCAATGTTGCCCTAAAATCGAGCTGTTGATTGCTGTATGGGTGAGTAAATTGCAGTCTGTACATCAATAGGCACAAACTCTTGCTCTTTTCGGGCTTGTCTTTGCCATATATGCTGTCGCCAACTATAGGACAACCTACTGCTTTGAGGTGCGCACGCAGTTGGTGCGTTCTTCCGCTAATAGGGTGCAGCTGTACTAAGCTGTACTCGTTGTCGCACAACAGTACTTTGTAGTGTGTAACAGCTGTTTTACCGTTAGTGTCGGGATATGTAGTGTTGGTACTATCGTCTCTTGATAGTGGCAAGTCTATTGTGCCGCATTGTTGTGCAAGTTGTCCCCATACTTTGGCAATGTAAGTTTTTTTTATTTGCTCTTTTTCCAACATTTCTGTCAGCAGTCTTTTGGTAATACAGTCCTTTGCACCCAATACAAGCCCTTGTGTGTCTTTGTCGAGGCGAGTAACTATATGTAATTGTGCATTGTTATCAAACTGCACACTGCCCAATATGCGGTTGCCCAACGTGTCTGTCTTGTATTTTCTGTCGGGGTGTGTAGGCAATCCTTGAGGCTTTGACACTACATACACATACTTGTCCTCGTATATTATGTCTATTGTGTTGCTGCTCGGCAATACGTTGCATTTTTTGTCGGGCAGTGTTAGGGTAAGTATATCTTTTGCACAAACAATATGCCTTACCGTTACTTGTTTGCCATTGAGCACAATGCCATTGGTCGTGCTTTTGAGTGCAATTATGTTGGTAAGGGATAAGTGCAGGTTGTCTACAAGATATTGCTTGACTGTCTTGCCTTGGTAATTGTCTTCTATGGTATAACGCATTTGCATATATTTAGTGTATGCCTGTTTGTACACTTTATCAAAAGTTTGAGCGGTCTATATTGAAGTATTGGTGTGTCGGTAACAAAAAAAGGCGAACACATTTAGCGTTCGCCTTTTGTATAATTGCAACTATCAATTAGTGAGTTACAAAGAACATTGCAAGGAACAAAGCTGCAAGTATGTAAGTAGTAACGCTTACTTCCTTAGCCTTGCCTGTGCAAACTTTGATAAGCACATGAGAGATAATACCGAAACCGATACCGAAGCTGATGCTGTAAGTAAATACTGTCATGCCGATTGTAAGGAAGGACGGTACAGCAAATTCGGGATCTGTCCACTCGATTTCTTTGACGCCGTTCATCATAAGAACACCAACGTAGATAAGAGCGGGAGCGGTAGCGCAGTTGGGAATCAACTGAGCGATAGGTGTCAAGAACATTGCAACCAAGAAACCAAGTGCAACAACGATAGAAGTAAGACCTGTCTTACCGCCTTCTGCAATACCGGAAGAGGATTCTACAAAGGTAGTAACAGTAGAAGTACCGCAGATAGCGCCTGTGCAGGTAGCGATAGCGTCTGCAAGCATTGCTCTGTTCATGTTGGGAACTTCGCCTTCTGCAGTAAGAAGGTTGCCTCTTGCGCAAGCACCGTAAAGAGTGCCCAAAGTGTCAAACATATCAACCATGCAGAATGCAAGTGAAGATGTGATAAGTGCAAGTACAAGTCCTGCAACGGAGTTGTTTTCGAGATAAGCGCTGAAATCAAAGCCATCAGTAAATACTTTTGCTACAGATTGTGTACCCCAATCTTTGAAAGCGTCAAGAGGATTGGACAGACTAACTTGTAAAGCTTTTTCACCCCAGTACATACCGGTTGTCAAGCCAAGCAAGTAATAAAGTGCAGCTGATCCAAGAATACCCCAAAGGATAGCACCCTTTATTTTCAGTTTGGACATTACTGCAATAAGTACAACGCCAAGTATGGATACAACCAAAGGCATAACTTCTGACCAAGGACGAGCGAGCAAGTTCATGCTACCCATTGTAACACCGGTAGAAGATTCGGATACAACAAGGTCGCAGTTTTGTACACCGATAAATGCAATAAACAAACCTATTGCAGCAGGTACAGCAATACGAACGGTACGAGGAATAGCAGTAAAGATTTTCTTTCTAAGACCGGTTACTGTCAGCAATACAAATACGATACCGTCAATCAAAACAAATACAAGTGCGTTAGCATAAGTAAAACCAAGTGAGCTGACGCAAGTATATACGAAGAAAGCGTTAAGTCCCATACCGCTTGCCTGAGCCAACGGCAGTTTTGCCAACAAACCGATAAGCACAGTGCCGACTATTGCGGAAAGTGCAGTTGCAATATAAATAGCGCCGTAGCTTACGCCCAAAAGGTTGGTGCCGTCACCAAATGGATCACTGAACATACCTGCATTGACCATAAGTATGTATACCATTGCCATAAAGGTAGTGATACCAGCCATAACTTCTGTCTTGACGGTAGTGCCGTTCTCCTTAAGTTTGAAAGTACGATCCAACCAGCTACGCTTAGTTGCAACAGCTTCTCCGCTTGGAGCTGTGGGTTGCGAGCTCTCTGTAGCCTGCTCCTCTACGGGAGTGGTGACAGTGGTTTGTTCGTCTTGTCCGACTTTTTTGTCTGCCATAAAAGTTACCCTCCATATAGTATTATCTGTTTCTCATACAATACGCCAACGCACCTGCCACAAAATGCAAACCGCCCTTGGCTTGTGCGCAAGGGCGGTTTGGGTATTCTATAGGTGTATAGTATAGGAGTGTGCAGTATTAGTCGTCATTATCCACAAGTTGGGTAAAAAAACACAACCGCCAAACAACAGCATTATATTGTACCTCCCAATAACGTAATCTTTTGAGAAAAAAAGATATTCCTATATTAAAACACTCGTCGATATTTGTCAAACGTTTATCAACAAACTAACAAAATAAAATTTCGCTTTTCAACAGGCATTATTATTGTTAAACAATGACGTCAATTTAGAATATATTACAGTATCAAAGTTTACAAAACAGCGGTGCAAAATTATTGTCTAATAAGCGTGCTTAGACAATGCGGCAAAGCAACTTTTTTGTAAAACATTGACAGATAGCTACATTTGTAGTAAAATAATATGCGTGTTTGGAGCAATGTCGGTATTTGCACAAAACAATACTTTTTACCGAGGAGAGAAACCACAATGGATTATCTTGAGATAGATTTGAAAGGTTACAAAGCACAGTTGCCCATATTGCCGTTACCGAGCGGTGTAAAAATAGCATTTTTCAACTTGCACGGCAATCAGGAGATGACCGAATACTGCGGCAAAGAGTTGGCAAAGTTGATGCAGGGTTGCGAAGTATTGTTGACGGCAGAAAGTAAAGGCTTGCAACTTGCGCACGTTATGGCAAGAGAACTTGGTCATCATTACTATGCAGTTGCACGCAAGTCCAAAAAGTTGTATATGCAGGACGGCGTGGAAGTGGAGATAGATTCCAGCATCACCACGGGTGCAAAGCAAAAGTTGTATTTGTCACGTCACGACTTTGAGCTTATGAAAGGCAAAAAGGTAGGCATTGTGGACGATGTTGTATCTACGGGTAACAGCTTAAGAGGTTTGGAAGAGCTGGTACGTATGAGCGGTGGTACAATCTACCGCAAGGGCTTTGTGCTTGCAGAAGGCGAGGCTATGAAACGTCCCGACATCGTGTACCTTGCGCCATTGCCTTTGTTGTAATATCTGCGTCTATATAGCATTGATGTTACTAATAACTTAATTCTAAATAACTTTATACAACAAAACAGCACTTTTGCATTACGCAAGAGTGCTGTTGTTTTTAGTTAATATTGTTACTGTTTGTCAGAAGACGAGCTGTCACCGCCGTCGCTTGTATCGCTAACGTCTGCTTGGTCTACTTCAGTAGTGCCTTCTACAGTGCCGTCTGCAACGGCCAAGGCTTTTTTGCGCCGCGTAAATATAAAGTCGCGGAACAGTATCACATTGTACACGCCCAATATACCTACGGCTATTCCCAAAGTAATCAATGCCTCGGTGGTGCCTTTGGCTGCAAAGGGCGCAAGCAACATAAGTGGAAAACCAAATATCATTGCAGGCAAAGTCTGAAAAACTACGTTTTCGCTTGCCGGTGTTTTGAAAGAACCGTCAATCTCTCTTAACAGTATTATACCTGTACTTGCAGTACCTGTCAGCATACCGTACATTACAAGAAATTGTTCGTGCACATAAGTGGGGTGCAACTTTTTGGATACAAAGTACACATAGGCAAACGTAGCAACAAGTCCAACCAATGCCATTATTAGTAGTAGTCCCCAATGGTTGGCAAGCAAAGGCAACTGAATGGCTGCAATACCCGACACAATCATAAGGTCAAAGGAAAAACCACCAATACGGTTCATCATAAAGTTGTTGACAATTTTGCGCTTA
This sequence comes from uncultured Eubacteriales bacterium, assembly GCA_949289125.1. GTDB lineage: Bacteria > Bacillota > Clostridia > Christensenellales > CAG-314 > CASEME01. The sequence continues at coordinate 155,478 of CASEME010000018.1, read as the reverse complement.
ATTACTCCCTTTCTTTCCATAAGATGTATAAGGGCTTTTGCAGGGATAGTAAGCAGTGTAGCAATAAAGAAGTTGAATCCAAACAATACTGCTTCTAAGCTCGGTATCAATGCGGACAGTCCCATCATAATAAAGTAAGATACGATGTATATGCCAAATACCAAAGCAAGCTGTATTGTAAATTTGTCCATAGACGACACCATAGGAACTTCGTTGTCATCCTGATAGTCTGCAAGAGTAAATTCTTCTTCCTTCTTTTCTTCTACCTTAATTATACCCTTTCTGCGCAAGACGTTGAGATAAATAACGCCGCCTATACAAGCAGACAAAAAGCCGAGCGCCGCTATTGTAAGACCAAAGTTGCCACCGCCCTCCAAGCCTGATTTTTCAAATATATTGCCGTAGTTGAGTGCTTGACCTGTGCCTTGTCCAAAGCCGAAGGCAAGCAATATACCTGCCGCTTCAATAAGTCCCGATACATTAAAGCCGTACATGGCAATAATTACAATTATCATACCTACAATTACTTGAATAAGGTAAGTGTTGACTGTGGTAACGCCGCTGTTGAATATTTCCACATTGCGTTGTTTGGTAAACTTGCGTTTGCTTGTGCGCATACCCATGGCCACAAAACCTATACCCAATGTGTGGTATGTAATAAGCTCCAGCAATTCCATACCGTTGTAGGTATCCTGATTAGGATTGAACAAAGTGAGATTAAATAGGTAGTCTCCCACCGTAAAGTAAAGTATGGTTGATATGATAAGCAGTATTATGCCACCCAAGACCGATACGGGGATAAGCGACTCTCTGAGAAACTTAAATGCTCTCATAAGCGCGCTTGCCAACAACATACTTGCGAGTAATACTGCGAGTATCAAAAGAAACGACCATACTTCATAAGCCGAGAAATCCATCTTCTACTCCCTCCATAGTGTGTTTGTAATGATAATAATAGTTTGTATATTTCAACGCACAAAAGCGTTTGTTGCCTTTTAGTTGTATTGTGGCGTCTTTGTGATAGACAAACAATTTGTTGTGGCCGCACACAGCCATAGCAGTAATGTCATCATACATATAGTACTGCCCGCCTATAGACAAACGGTCTTTATAAAGTATAGCAGTAGTGCTTTTGTGAAGGAGTTGCTTTTTGGGTTGCAACACCTTGTCCACTTTTACATCGCTATCTGTTGCTATAGCTTTGTCTTTGTCTTGGTTTATGTCTGTTTGGCGTATTTGTTCGTTTTGCCATTGCCACCATTGGTCCGGATTGGCAAACACAAAAGTTTTGTCAAACTGCTTATTGGGGTGGTAAGTGGTGTGACTACAGCAATGCTGACAGGTAAATGTCCTGCCTTTGGACTGTAGAGTACCAATACTGCCGCACTGAGGACAACGGTACAGTACTCGTTCAAGATACTGCGCCGATGTAGGTATATCTTTGTATACTCTGCCGTCGTTAACTTCGTCTATACTAAGTAGTTGTTTGAGATACGTATATAGCTCGTCCGCACTCATATCCTTGTATTGTTGCGGTTCAATGATGGTGCGTAGTTGCGCATGTAGTTTACCTTTGCGATATTTCATTGCCCAACGCGGATCAAGTCCGTAGCCACCATGAAAGTTGACTATTGCAACAGGCAACTTTAACAGCTTTACCATCTTTGCTATGGATGGAGTTATATATACCGTTTTACCCGTGTAGGTACGGTTGCCCTCTGGTGCAATAGCCACCGAATAGCCTTCGCGTGCAACTCTGCAACATGTCATAACGGCAGAAGCGTCTGTTGAGTTCTTTTTGATAGGTATTATGCCCGATGTGTATGTCAAAAATTTGGTAACAAATCCCATAGAAAACAAGTCCTCTGTAGCTACAAAGTACGTTGTCTTGGGACACATAGCGTATACAAAAAATTGATCGGATGCTGTTTGATGATTGTATAGTATAAGATAGGGACGTTTGCTATTGTCCAATCGTTCGTACGAAAGATGGTATTTTATTTTTGCAAACGCCTTAAAGGCAGGTCGTATTAAGTGATAGCAAAATGTATGTCTTGGCTTGTGCCAACGTATTGCCTTGTCTTTTTTCATCAACTTCTCCACAAAAAATACTTCACTTTTGTTTACTATTTACCTATTATAACATACCCTTGTGCAAATTGTATATTATTGTACTAATTTTTTCTTAAAAAAAGTTGTAGCTTTGTGGGTAATATTATTGACTATTTTTGCCAATTTGTTGCAAAGCTTATAAGTATAATATAGATAAAGGCAACATATTGATTGCCGTTGCCTTTTGTGCTACAATATCAATATAAATATTGTCATTGATTAGTCCATTGCAAGCAACGTTTTGTGAGAGCAATTGACAAAGCTCAATGGCAACAGTTGTCGGAGTACTATCATGATTAAGCCGATCAATTTGTATTTGCTATCACGAATAAACGATGTCAAAGCCTTTAAGTCTGTACTTATGCACAATTGCGTGGAAAAAGACGCTTTAAATAGTGACATAGTAGTAAAGTGTCAAAGGCATGAGATAAAGTCTTTGCAGGCGCTTGTCAATACGCTTGTCAAGCACAAGTGCGGAATATTTAAGTGGGAGGGATTTTTTTACAACTACATTATCCCTCAGATTGGCAAGGAATTTGACTTGTTGAAAATTGTGGACGGCAAGGTGCTCAATATTGAGCTAAAAAGTAAGGCGGTGGAATTGGAGCGCATAGAAAAACAGCTCAGACAAAACAGACATTACCTTGCGCCGCTCAACAGAAAGATATATTCTTTTACTGTAGTAACAGATAGTCTCAAATGTTTTACTATGGACGAGGACGATGTGTTGCGTAGCAGTAGTATTGAGGAGTTGGCAACTGTTGTTGGTAAGTTCTGCCAGCCTTTTGCGCAGGATATACAGCGGTTTTTCTGCCCGTCGCAATTTCTTATATCTCCGCTCAGTATGCCTGAGGCATTTTTGCAAGGACGATACTTTTTGACCGACCATCAGGAAAAGATAAAAAGCCATTTGCTTTCAATGATAGATATGGACAAGGGCGGATACTTTTGTATCAAGGGTGAAGCAGGCACAGGCAAGACGCTTTTGTTGTACGATATAGCGTTGCAACTTGCTCGCCTTGCGCCAACGCTTATTGTCCATTGTGCCAAGTTGCCCCAAGGCTATCAGCAACTTAACAATAAGGTTGACAACTTTTCACTTGTACCTATTGAGAGCGTCAAAGACAGTCTGGATACAATTGCTCAATATAAGTTTGTTTTACTTGACGAGTGTCACCGCATATACGCTAATCAGTTGCAAAAAATATGCGATATAGTTGCAGACAAACATATTACTTGTATTATTTCGTTGGATCCCAATCAGACGCTGTCTTTGAGAGAACAACACAACGATATTTTCAACAAGGTCAACGCATTGCCTTTGACAGCGCAGTACGAATTGACAACGCATATCCGTACCAACAAAGAACTTGCGTTTTTTATGCGATATGTATTTGACCTCAACAAAAAGCCACCTCGCAACATCAGATACAAAAATATCAATGTGTGTTTTGCCGGCAATAATATCGAGGCACTGGGTATTATTGAATATTTTCGCAGTCGTGGCTATGTGTTTATCAACTATACGGATAATTCTGTCGAGCAAGGCAATTGGGGCGAGTATGGTATGGACTACGATACTCACCATGTCATAGGGCAGGAGTTTGACAAAGTTTTGGTTGTTTTGAACAATGCCTTTTATCATGACGAAAAGGGCAAATTGTGCGCACGGGTGCACAACAAAACCGATTATCTCTACGAAAAAATGCTTTACCAAAATATCACACGAGCAAAAGACAAACTGGCTTTGATTGTAGTGGAAAACGAAAAACTGTTCAAAGAGATTGTGACAATCTTTAATTACGAAAGATAGGTGACAAAGGGGTGCCAAAAAGACAATTGCGGTAGTGACATTGATATTGCGAAAAATAGTAAAAAAGGCGAAGGCGGTTGGTTCCGCTTTCGCCTCTTTTTGTATGTAGTTGTTTGGTATTTGTGTTGGCTATTTACTTTTTAATTTTGCCGCTTTTATCAGTGTATGTTGTATGCAACATTTCTTCGGCAAGCTTGCTCAATGGTTTGCCGTAAAATTCTTTGTACACTTGCGTAATTTGGGGGTTTTCATGGCTGGTGCGTACAGTCATACTTGCATCTTTGTTGTACAAAGCCGACATACGGTGTTGTCGTATGTTTTGATTGTCAGCCAATATGTTTTTGGGTTGACCGCCTCCGCCTATGCAACCGTTGGGGCAAGTCATAACTTCCACAAAGTGATATTGTTTTTGTCCGCTTTTGATTAGTTGCAGTAGTTTGGCAGCGTTGGCAGTACCGTACACAACTGCAACGTTAAGTGTCATATCTCCAATATTTACAGATGCTTCTCTTATACCGTCGCAACCTCTTATTGGAGTAAGGCTAAGCATTTTTAGCGGTGCTTTTTGTTTGGTAATGTACTCGTAGGCAGTGCGCAGAGCAGCCTCCATAACGCCGCCCGTATTGCCGAATATTACTCCTGCTCCCGATGCTTGTCCCATAAGGTCATCATAAGGCATATCTTCCAACTGGTTGAAGTCTATGTTGTTTTGTTTGGCAAGTATAGCCAATTCGCGCGTGGTTATTACACAATCCATATCTCTAAGCGATGGATTGTTGTGGTATTTTGCAGAAGCACACATTTCTTCTCTGCGTATTTCGTGTTTTTTGGCTGTGCAAGGCGTCAATGCAACATTGAATATCTTTTTGTGGTCTATGCCCATTTTTTTTGCAAAGTATATTTTGACTGTAGGACCTTGCATACCGATAGGACTTTTTGCTGTGGATAAGTTGGGCAGTATCTCAGGATAAAAAGTTTCCGCATATTCCACCCATGCCGGACAGCAACTTGTAAATTGAGACAGTGGGGCAGTTTTGTTGACAATACGTTCAATAAGCTCGCTTGCTTCTTCTACTATGGTTAGGTCTGCGGCAAAGTTGGTGTCCAATACGTAGTCGACACCCAATTTTTTTAATAGTGCAACCATCTTGCCTTGTACAAATTGACCTAAAGGTAGCCCAAATTCTTCGCCTAAGGCAACGCGCACAGAGGGAGATGTGTTGACAACTACAATTTTGTTTTTGTCACTTATAGCTTTGGCAAACTGCTCGTATTCGTACTTTTCGGTTATGCTGTTAGTGGGGCATACGTTGCTGCATTGACCGCAAGATATGCACAGCGCAGTATTGTCTGTTTGCTCCAAAGTGTATCTGTTGTGTACGCCTATTTGTTCGGTACACACCCGTTTGCATTGTCCGCATTTTATGCACTTTTGTTCGTCACGCACAATACTTGGGTTGTCTTTTTCAATAGGTACTCTTACTTCCATTGATAAATGTTTCATTTGTTCTCCAAATTGCAAAATTGTTTTTGCAAATATAGCAAATTGTACTACAAATAGTAATGATTATCAATAAGTATAGCAAAAAATAAAAAATAATCCTTTTCGTTTGCAAAAGCCTATCCACCAAGTTGACTGTGGTGTGGCTAACAATAGTGTTGTATTATCATTGAAGTGAAGAGTGCAATTAAATTTTCAATGTGATAGTAAATGCAGCTCAAAAAACAAACCTTTGAGCTGCATTAAAGAGTTAGTTGTTATCAATATAATCGAATAGTTTTTTGAAGTTGTCTATAGTTGTTTTGCTAAAGCTATCTTCTTTTTCAAAGCTTTTTAATAAAGATGATGTTCCTGCATGTTTTTCTTTAAGGCCAAACTTCGATATATCATCTTTATCGAATAAATTTTCTATTGTTTTGAAATTGCTATCAACCTTAGATAGATTGAATGCTGGTAATGCGGTATCTTCGCACGCTTTTTCCATATCTTTGCCAGCCTTATCACCGTCTAACATTAGCAATATTTTGGTTTTTCTTATTTTCAACAGCTATTTGATAATTTCTTGTTGTTTAGCTTTATTGGAGCTGTCAGTTATGTCACCTACGCCTTTAATTGGCAGGAAGACTATGTCTTTTTTTGTTTAGGATTTGTGTAAAGGTCGTCATATAATTGTAATCGGTTATTCCTTCTACAAAAACAACCTTTTTGTCTGGATCTAACAAAATATGGTTGTGCACTGTTAATGCCTCTTTAATTGGCTTTAATGAATTTTGATCATCTGGATCAACTGCAGAAAAGTCATTCTTTATGTAACATCTACCATCTTTGGTGCATATTACACGTATTTCGTCAAGATAGTTCATATCTATTAGAAAAGGTGAATGTGTTACTAAGACAATGGTAATATCATTAGTTTTTATAAGAGGAAAATATTACAAAAAACCAACTTTTGAAAGTAATAAAAGTATTGCAAGCAATATTGTCAGCGAGTATAAATGACATGATATATAACGTCTGCTTCAATTTGGGCTATTATAAGTTTACAAGGCTGGTGACGGCTCATACATGGAAGTCAATTGTCTAAATTAACATTATAATTATAAATAAAATCAATGACTGTAAAATAGCAACAATTTATTCCACAAATCTGCAATGTTGGGTAGGGCGGTAGAAAGTCATCATTAAAAAGACGCGTTTTAGCGTTAAATTAGCTAAAAAGCATCTCAAAATGGCAATGGCAGCAGGATCTGTAAGGAACGCAGTGACGGAATAGCGAGCAATGCGAGTGTCACATCATTTTGATGTGTCCTGTTCATTAAAGCAAAAGGGAAGGTAAGCAAAAAGGGAGAAAAAAAAGCGTGCAGAATTTGCACGCTTTTTGTGTGTGCGACATACAAAATGTCGCTTGAATTGTGGCTAGGGTAGCAGGATTTGAACCTGCGAGTGACGGAGTCAGAAGAAAATGGGCGAAAATGCCTACTCGGCAAATAGCCCTATTTCTCGCCCTTAAAACGCATACTTGCCTTTTTAGAAAAATCCCATACCCCAAATTTCCCCACGAGTTACGGACCGCAAAATTGTTATTCAATATTATTTTTATAACCCCCACAAAGTAGAAAGTATCGCATAGTAACAACCTCACTCCGTTACTCAATTTGCCTTACCTTTCCCCTTTGTGGGGAAACTTTTTATATCTATATTTGATATAAAAATAATTATTATTTTATTGAAAATTATGTCAAACAGTTGTCATAGTTATGTGTTATAATAAAGTCACAAGGATGATTCATAATATGATATTCAGAAATAAAACTGCAGATAAGTATCGTCAAGCTTGTAAAAAAATTAATAAATTGGAACACAAAATGGAGAATACATCATTATTTGAAGATCGCAAGCGTGATAATCTAAAGTTAAAAATTGCTAACGCTCGAGCAGATAAAAATGCAGCGTACTTAGAACTGCGTTATGGACCTAAAACGAATGTTAAAAATACTACTACTAGTATCAATTTTAGTAGCGAGAATAAGTCAAGGCAAAATTCTGTACATTTTCATGGGCATTTGCATAAAGAAAATACTCACAAATTGAAGAAAAGGTAATCCTGTTGTACTGTAAAATAGTGTGTATGTATAACTAGTTTAGAATTTTTAAATTAGTTGACGAAAAAAAATCTAAAAGGTAAAAAGATGAAAAGTAAAATCATTAAAATAATGAAGTTTGTTGAAGAAATATCTATTAGTTTAGGTTATCCAATAACAGAAAGTGATTATTATGTGGAAGATATGTCTTGTCCACATGTGCAACCTAGGACTTTGCCTAAAGGTTATGGTGCAGTGTATTTTTTTATCTTTGGCGATACAGTGATGAAAATTGGTAAAGTTAATCCTAAATCAAATGCTAGATATGTAAGTCATCATTATAATTGCAGTGCACCAAGCACTTTTGCAAAATCATTGTTAAAAGATCAAAGTATGCAATTAGATCATATTTCGGTGAAACAATGGATTTTGACCAATACACAAAGAATAAATATTTTGATTAAAGAGGACAAAGGCAAAGCGGCAACTGAGCTAGTTGAGGCAATAATGCATTATTATTTTCGTCCTAGATACGAAGGGAATATTTAAGATATTACGAGCTACTGAACTAGATTACAAAGTCTTAAATATTTGCTGAAATTAAATTTATAATTTACTATCATGGCACAACAATATTGAATTTATCTAAAATTAGTATATTGTTTTATATGAAATGTATTTGTAATTGATTGATTTCTAAATTGAGAAAAATACTTTACTTTTCTTTTAAGATATGTTATAGTGTTATTGCCCTATTAAATAGGGTAATAATTAAAGGAGAGTGATTAATATATCAAATAAAATAAATTTTCAAGTATTTTATGACCCAGATCACATAAGTGAACAATTACTTAATTCTCCTTTCAATTTAAAAAAAGATTGCAAAGACATAGATGAAAAAGAACTCATTCGGATAGCACAAAATGTTCAAGCGGAGATAGAAGCTAATAGAAAATCAAAAACTTACTCTATATTGTATCAGTGTAATGAAAACTATAAAATTGCATGTTGCAAAATAAGAACAGAAGATAATTATAGAAAAAAGGGTAAATCTAATGGTTACAGAGTTATAACGTTGGTAGATCGTGAAGATAATATAGCAATTATTCTACATATATACAGACATGCTCATGGTGAAGATGAAAACATATCTAAAATAGCAATGAACAAACTAAAAAAGCTGATAGATGAGTATAATATAAGTAAACGGGAGGCTTTTTAATGAATATAAAGAGATTATTGAGTGCCAAAAAATTAGTAGTCAAAAGGTTAAATGTCAATGTTGATGCCAGCTATGTAAAAGAATTTAGGGAGTATTATAATTTAACACAAATTGCTTTAGCAAACATTTTGGGTGTTACAAAAAAGACTATTGAAAAATGGGAACAAGGAAAAAACAAAATAAAAGGAAGCAGTGCAGTATTACTTACTCTCATGAGAGAAGATAAAAGCATTTTGGACAAAGTTTACCATGTTGAAGTGGTTAATGAATTCATTAACAATGATGAATTCGTAGAAAAAATTTCCGATGCTTTTAAGTTTAGATATACTTATTTAGGTAATGTGCCTAACTCGTTTGATCCTAAAAAAACAGAAGTTTGTTATTCATAATTAAGGTGAATTATATGAAAGAAAATAACAATGTAAATAGTAAATTAATAATGCAGGATTTAGTGTTTTCGCAGATGTCATATGAATTAAAAAAGAAAACAAAAGATACAGAATTTAAAACTAGTATATCAGTAAAATATGCTGAAAAAAAAGATAATAAAAATCAAGTAAGAGTGACAATAGATACAACTATTACAAATGATGAAGATACTTTAAGGGTTTATTTACAGACGGTAGGATATTTTAAGTTAGACGCAGAAAACATTGATGATGCAACAGCAGAGCAGATTTTGAAGAAAAACACAGTTGCAATAATGTTCCCTTACATTAGAAGTCAAGTTTCACTTATTACAACACAACCAGCAATGGTGCCGATTATAATGCCCCCAATTGATGTAAATGCATTGGTGGATAATCAAAATAATATCAATTAGTTGAAATTAATATTAGACAGTAGGTCAATATGCCTACTGTCTTTTTGTTGTCAGAATAAATGGGCAAAGTACCCACTCGGAAAATAGCCCTATTTTTCACTCTTAAAACGCATACCTGCCCTTTTAGAAAAATCCCTGCAGCAAATTTTTTCACGAGTTATAGACCGCAAAATTGTTATTCAATGTTATTTATATAGACCCCACAAAGTAGAAAGTATCGCATAGTAACAAAGTTACTTCGTTATTCATTTTACTTTACTTTTCACTCTGTGGGGCAACTTTTTAGTTTGATTATTGTCAAATATTTGTGACTAATGCAAAACTTTTATAATTCTCTTGACTACTAAAAACATTCAAGTCATAATATAAATGTCTTTGAAAAAAGTGTTGTCAATGCTTACTTCTAATGATAGAGGTGCTATTAAGCATTTACATAGATTATGTAAACTAACAAAAAACTGAATAATGCATTGAGCGAACACAGCATATTTGTGATGGCGTACTATGCGACAATTCGTATCATAAAGAAACGGAACAGAATACCTTGCTAAAAGAAGCAATGGCGAAAAGTATAATTTAACGGAGGATTTTATGAAAATAAATGATATTGAAACTTCAAGGCTTATATTAAGAGGATACACTAAAGAAGATGCTTTGTGGGCATATAGTATCTGGAACAATCCAGAGATGGGACAATATTTGCCTGATGAAGCAAAAGAAGATATAGATGAGAACTATTTGAAGATGTTAGAAGGCCTAGGCGAGGATGAGGAATGTTGCTATTTGATCCCTGTTTTTAAGAATTCGCTAGAACGGGTAGGGACATGTAGTTTTGTGATAAGTGATGACAAAAAGGTGTACGATAATTGCTTATTGCGTACATAAGAATTTTTGGTGTCAAGGCTATGCGACTGAAATTGCTCAAGCAATGATAGATTATGCTCGTAGTCAAGGGGCTGAGAAAGTGACTATTTATGTAAGTCAGGGAAATACTGCTTCCAATCGTGTGGCTCAAAAATGTGGCGGGAAAATTGTAGGTGAAAGCACATATAAGAAAAGAGGAACAGATATAATCATGAAGGATTATAAATACGAAATTGTGTTGTAAAGTCTTTAATGTGAACTGAGCATACAAACTATTTTGTTAATACAAATAGGCACTATTGATAAGAACAATAGTGCCATTAATTTAATCTAAATGCTATTAATACCATTTTGGAGCTTATGCAAAAATTTTACCACTACAAAGTCTTCAATACGTTCATTAAGAAAGGATAAATATTCCAATAATCTAATTTAATATTCTCATTGTAACATACTTACAATATTTTGAAAAATTATTCAATTTTAATCTTCTATTATTAAGCAGTTTATTTTTCTGGTATAAGCGGTGCATGCATCAATAGCAATAATGCCTTTTGAGTAATAAGGTGTAAAGTCAGCGTCTGCTCCAAACTCGCTACATTTTTTCTCATAAAAACTATGTCCAAAGGAAGTGTGCCAGTGTCCACAAACAATAGTTTTGTTGTGCTCAATAATACCATCATGTGCTGCTTCCATACCGTTTGTCCAACGAGCTAAATCCCATTGTTCTTTTGTTGCGTTTCTCCAATTAACTAGTCTATTATGTGTTTTAGCATACGGATATAGTTGTATTTGATTGCAAGGTATCCAACCATGCACAAAGATATAATTATTTGTTTCAAAGTAATCTTTCATTAATGGCAAAATTTTATTTACAAATGGCGAGTTTTTAGCTTTTGTGAATATTTCAATATTTTTTTCTAATAATTCTACAAATGTACTATTTGTTAATTGCAATACAGTATCTAATGTTCCATTGGAATTATGATAGCCATGAAGATAACTAGCCTTGTCCCAATTTGCAAGAAGGTCTACAAACAAATCTTCGTGATTACCTCGTATTAAGATAACTTGATCTTTTTCTATTAGATCTAGTATGAATTTTTGTAGTTGAAGTGCTTGCTTGCCTCTGTCAAACAAATCTCCACATATAACAAGTTTGTGAGGTTGCGTGTCTGCAAAAAATCCTTTTTCCTCCAAAGTGGTGATTAGCTCGGTGTAAAATCCGTGTATATCAGATACAACATAATATCTCATGTAAAACTCCTTATACTCTTAAGTAAAATTTGCTATTTGGTTTAATATATATTTTAATGCATTGAAGTATAAAATACAATATATTTTGGTTGGTATAAGTTTTTTCGATGTAACAATTTTAGAATTGAGATATATCAAAAATATAACGTTATACCCTTTAGGGTACTAAATATAAAATTTGTAAAACAAATAAACCCGTTTGGGTATAATATTAATAGAAGGCTTGACAAAAGCACCGAAAGGGTATAAATTATTGGTATAAATTTTAAGTTGGATTATAGAATTTTGCTATGAAAAACATAAGTGAGTTTGTAAAACAAAATAGAAAAGCTTTAGGTTTAACCCAAGTAGAGTTTGCTATACGCGCAGGACTTGGTCTCCGCTTTGTTCGAGAATTAGAACAAGGTAAAAAAACTTTACGTCTTGACAAAGTTAATCAAGCCTTGGCTGTTTTTGGTGCTCAAGTATCAGTAGGGAGATTGAATAGTGATGAGTGATACATATAGAAGCACTTATATCACCAAGAGAATTGATAGGATAGAGTTTGAATATAAACAAAAGTTAAATCTATATTTGTCAGTTCTATTTATAATGCATTGGATTATAAAGTATAAATTGTTTTGTAATAAGATTAAAAGGCTAATATTGTATTATTTTTTTTGAGGTGCATATGTCAACAAATTTTTTTGAATTCGTGAATGAGAAATTCTTTCTTCCTTTAACGGGGATCAATAAAAGATTAAATTATGATTTGCTATGCCTAATAAATCTTAAAATGAATAATGAAATGAAACAGTTTCCTCGTGATGAGGTACTTTCATGGCTAGTGGATTATCTTGAAAATTGCCCATCAAATATTTATGATGATGAAAGTGGTGAAATAGAAAGTGCTGATATTAAAACAATTGCATCAAAAAAATTGCGATATTTTTTGAAATATGGTTGGGTAGTAGACGAAAATGATAATAAACTATTAAAAACAACATATCAAATGGATAGTAATGCTATTATAATTCTCAATGCAATGGAAGAAATTGTAAAAAATGATACAAGACCTGTAGAATATACAGGTTATGTTTATAGCATTTACTCTGCCCTTAAAAATTTTCAAACTGCTCACTCCACTGATATCGTAGAGCAGATGTATAAAAATACGAAAGAATTGATAGATAGGCTAAGGGGACTAAATGTAAGTATAAAAAAATATATTCGAAAGCTACTGGCAAATGAAAGCTTGACGCCTAGGGAAATATTGGATCAATTTTTAGTGGAATATCAAGATAAGGTAATTTTAAAAACTTTTGATAATTTAAGAATCAAGGATAATCCTGCTAAATATAAACATTCAATTATAGATAAGATAAAATCACTATTTGAAAGAGATAATTTTTCCAATATGGTGGGAGAATATATCAATAAGAAAAAAAATGGAATCGTTAATGAAGAAAATCAAAAAGAAGCAGAGAGTTTTTTTCGTGAGGCTCTGGGATATGTTTTAGATCAGTTTAATGATATCGAAGACAACTTGGAAAATCTCAACAAAAGAAATACAAAATATGCAACGACTGCAAAGTCAAAGATTGCTTTCTTGTTAAATGAGGAAGTTGATATTGAAGGTAAGATTATTGAGCTACTTAAAAATATTGCTCAAAGTGACGATTATGTTGATGATATGGGTTTGTTTTCTATATTTGATTTTGGTAAATTGGATGAAAATTCTTTATATACGCCAAGAATTAGAAGAAGAAATGCAACATCACAACTGGATTATGTAATTGATCCTGTTGCCGAAGTTGAATTAAAAAAATCAAGAGAAAAATTTATTAATGAAACAAAATTTAATTGTAGAAGTATTGACAAATTTATCAGTAAACAATTAGGAGAAAGGAATAGCATGACGGCATCGCAAATGAATATTTGTGATAGCGAAGATTTAATCAAGGTATTTTTAGCAGGATTATACAGTCAAAATAAAATAGTTTCGTATTCGATTACATATAATCAAAAAGTATTTTATTGTAAGGACAAATTAATAACAGATTACATTGTGGAGAAAAAGAAATGAGTGCACATTCTAAAGATACAATATGTACAAAATTCAATGAAATTTATCATACATTAAATGATACGAAAAAAGATTTATTCGCCAAGCTCTGTAATAAATTAATAGGATATAACTTTGTTTATGGGCAGTTAAGTGAAGATAAAAATGATTATTATTCTATATTGGCAATGAAAGAAATTATTCAAGCATACTTTGCTATGATAGAATTTCAACTTGTGCATGACGATATGCGCAAGATATTTTATCTTGAAAGTACAACTGATCGTAACAGGGTAAAATTAAAGAAAATGGAAACAGTTATTTTGGTGTTGCTGAGAAAGTTTTATTATTTGAAAAGCAAAGAAAGTATTGATGCAAATACCAACATATCAATAACCATAGATGAACTTTTGTCCGCATTAGATGATACGGGTATTTATAAGAATAAGGATAAAATTCCTAAAACTCAGATCATAGATGCACTTAGTAATTTAAAAAAATATAAGTTGATTAATTTCGATAAAAACAATTATGAGGTGAATAATGTTGTAGAGATTTTTCCTACAGTAGCTATGGTTGTAAAAATAAATGATATAGATCTAATAAATAATAAACTCAAAACTTATATTGCAAAAGAAGAGGAAGAATATAATGAAGTTGACGAAGATTAAATTAATTAATTGGCATTTTTTTATCAATACTAGTGTAGAGGTTCAAGGTAATTTTTTGTTGACGGGCGAAAATGGTTGCGGAAAGTCAACGCTTACAGATGCAATATATTTTGTGCTTTCGGGTGGCGACGATAATTGTTTCAATAATGCAGCTAATGCCGATGGTAAAAGAACGCTCAAATCTTATGTAAGGGGAAAGTTAGGCAATGAAGGAGATGGCAAAGAATTTTTAAGAAATACAGCTGATGTTATATCTCATATTGCTTTGCAGTACGAAGATGAAAATGACAAATTCCCAATGGTGCTGGGTGCGACCATAGAAATCGTTGATGATGGTAAGCCCAAGGTAAAGTTTTACATTGTACAGAATTATCATATATGTGACAATGATTATATCCAAGAAGGTAAGATAGTTAATTTTTCAGAATTAAAAAACATTTTGAAATCCAAACAAGTTGCATTTTCCGATACTAAACTTAATGGCTCTCAAAGGGATCGCCGTAAAACAATTGCCCGTGATATATTAAAATTGGATAATCCAGAAAGATATGCAGAATTGTTGAGAAAAGCTATTGCATTCAAACCCATTAACGAAGTGTCAACTTTTGTCAATAACTTTCTCCTTAAAGATAATAACATAGAAATAGATGCATTGATGGAAGAAATAAGAAGTTATAGAGAAATAAAAATGCAGTTGGATAAAGAAGAACAGAAAGTTCAAACTTTAGAGACATTTGTTGATAAAGCAGAAAAATACTATGAAAATACAAAGCGTCTGAAATTTTATGAAGCAATAAAAGTTCTTTTGCACTTAAAAGATTTAGAAAAAAAGATTAAAAGTAAAGAAAAAGATTATGAAAAGTTAGTCACTGGAATAAATATTCACAGAGAAACACTGAAGCAATTAGATGACAAAAGGTCAAGTTATGTTTCGCAGAGAATAAACTTGGTAAATAATGAATTATACAAAGTACTTGAAGAAAAGAAAAAGTGTTTGTCTAACGTAGAACTTAAACTTAACGAAATTTCTAAAAAAATTGATAATGTCGAAAAAATAATTTCAAGTGAAAATATAATTATCAAAGACTTGGGGTTAAGATATAGATTTTTTGAAGATATCAAAAATAAAAACTTTGGGCTTTTTAAAGAACATGTAAGAAGTTACAAAGAAGATTTACAAAGTTTAAAAGATGAGAAATATAGACGTCTTTTGCAATTAGAAGCAGATATATCTAGCATAGAAAGTAATTTGCACGAACGGCAACACGAATTAGAGGCAATAGAAAAGGGAAAGAATACATACGATAAAAGGACAACTACCTTAATTGATTTATCAAAGAGAGAACTATTTAAGAACTATCAAAAAGACGTCGAAGTCCGCCCTCTTTGTGAATATCTTGAGATAAATGATATGCGATGGGCTAATGCTATCGAAGGATATTTGAACACACAAAGATTTGATTTGATCATTGAACCTAATTATTATGACTATGCGCTTGAAGTATATGAAAAATTCAAATTTGACTTGAATATTTATGGCGTTGGTATAGTGCGTTGTGATAGAGCAAAGGAATATGATACAAATGAAAATACACTGTTTAACAAATTAAATATAACAAATCAATATGCTCGATTTGTGGCTCATATGCTATTAGGTAATGTTGTTTGTGTTGATAGTGTAGGTGAATTAAAAAATTATCAAACAGCGATTACTGATACCTGCATGGTATATAAAAATAGGACAGTAAGGAATATTAAACCTGAAATATATGAGTATCCGTATGTCGGCAGTAACTCTATAATAAAAAGAAAAAACATTTTACTTGGTAAAATAGAAGATCTAAAAGCTCAAAAAGAATTAGCAGAAAAAGAAACGATTAATCTTAAAGAGCTAATTAGAGTAATTGAAAGTTCAAAAATTAAAGAGATTGTTGACATAGAAGATTTATGGAAAGCCAAAGATGTTTGTATGAGCGAACGTGAAGTTGTGCAAGCCGAAATAGACGAAGTAGAAAAAGACGATAATATTTTTACAATAAGCGAAACTTTAAAAAATGTAGAAAATGAACTTCTTAATATTAATAATAGGATAAATGAAGAAGAACATCAAAAAGAAATTAAAGTTAGAGATCAAGGTGCTATAGGTGAAGAAATTAAAAAATTGACAGTCGACTATCAAACACAAAGTGAAGAATATTCAAAGGTTTGTCAAAAACTGGATAAAATAGATTATGAAAAATTTTGTTCAAATTATGTAACAGAAGAAAAATATGATTTACGACAAGTTTGGGAAGATAGTCAAAAAATACAAAATTCTAATAATGCAATGAAGAGTGAAATAGAAAGGGGAATGAGAGAATATGTTAGCAAGTATTCTCCAAGTATGTCAACTCTAATTGAAAATGTAATAGATTTTGTCAATGAATATAATAAGTTGAAAAACAGAAGCTTGTTGGATTATAAATCCAGAGCTGATGTTGCGTTTGAAAGATGCCAAAGCGGATTTAAGACAGATTTTCTATCAAAACTTTCGGAGAGAATTGAGGACGCAAAGGATACATTAAAGTCTATAAACAAAAATTTAAAAGACAATCCATTTGGAATTGATGATGAGGTTTATCAATTTGTATATTCTTCTTCTGACGATGACGAGATGAAAGATTATTATCGAATTATTACCTCAGGTAAGCTCTTAGAAGCCAATACATTTTTTGATGAAGTTCTTGACGAAAGAGATAAAGATATTTTAAAAAGACTTTTCGATAGAATTATAATAGAAAAGTCAGGTAGTGAATCGGAAAAGATGTTAAATCGTTATCTTGATTATAGAAATTATATGAAATTTGATATAAAAACTACAAATAAGTATGATAATGTTTCATATTTTTCCAAAACAAATAAAGAAAAAAGTGGTGGCGAAACGCAGACACCATTTTATGTAATAATAGCTACATGTTTTGATCAACTAATTTTAGGCGATAAAAATACTTCTGCTTGTACTGTAATTTATGATGAAGCCTTCAACAACATGGACGAAAGTAGGATAAATGCGTTGATGGAATTTTACAAAAAATTGGATATTCAGTTATGTATAGTAGTTCCTTCTATAAGAATGGCTACGCTAACTGAATATATGGACACAGTAGTAGGTTTGACAAAAATTAATAACCGTATATTCATACAATATATTTCTTAGGAGCAATAATGTCAACTTTTGGCAAGAATATTTTAAATAGATTATTAGACAAATATGAGAATAGTGTACTGTCTAAAAAAGGTAGTCAAAAAAATATAAAGATCTCACTTGGTCTCAACGATAAAGAGTTAGAAACATATGTGTGTAGGGACTCATATAATTATAGAGATCGTAATGACGCTATTCTCTCGCAATACAGTCAATGGGGCTTTATCAAAATTGAAAAAGATAGATATGATTATTTTAAATCATTAGAACTTAATGTGGAAAATGTAAATGAAGTGTATAAATTTCTCAAACGATCCAATCCTGCTGATGATTTGAATAAAGTTTGTCAAATATTAAATGCAGAAAGTAAAGATGGAATTATAGGCAACTTTGTGTCATTTTGCAATGAATGGATAATGAAAAAATATGCTATGCCTAAAGCATATTTTGATTCAAGTAATCAACTAAATGAAATATTGCTTGGACTAAAAGAAATACAAAAATTGGATAAAGAAACAAAATTTAGAGACTTTTCCGTAAAAACATTTGGCGATTCTAAGAAGTTTGAAAAATTAAAGACAAAAATAGCAAAAATCTTATATGAATTTGACGATACTTGTGGCATAGACGATTTTAGTGAGGAAACAGTTTGTGAAATTCTGTGCGAAAAAAATCTTGTAAAAAATACTACATATGCCATTATGAAAGGGAATGTGTGTTTTGAAATTAACAATGTTGTTATAAATTTGATGCAATTAGGATATGAAATTTGTTTGTCAGACAAAATGATAAATGATTTGAAGTTTATTAGTATAGGCTCTAAAAAGGTTATTACTGTAGAAAATTTAACAACATTTTACACTTTTGATAAAGAAGATTGCATTGTAGTGTATTTAGGCGGATTTCATAATCAAACAAAAAGAATGCTTTTAAAAAAACTTTATAATAGTAATCAAAATCTATTCTTTTCACATTTTGGAGATATAGATGCCGGTGGAATTAATATTTTAAAGCATCTAAGGAGTAAGACTGGTATTGCATTTGCACCTTATAAAATGGATATAGATACTTTAATTGAGAACAGAAAAAGCTGGAAAAAACTAACAGCAAATGATATTAAACGATTGAAAAATATTAAAGATGCAGAATTTGTAAAGTTAACAGAATACATGTTAACAAACAACTGCAAGCTAGAACAGGAAGCTATAGAATAAAATTGTGGTAAATTGCAACTGTATAAGGTTCACTTAGTTAACATGTCAAATACAAATTTATGCTAATTCTAAAGAGTTTGTTTATAATGCAACTATAAAAAGCTTATTCATATTAGTTCTTTACATTTAATGTTTTAGATATAGCAAATAGTGTTAAATGTCTGAAATAATATTATTACGCAACAATTTTGTTTTATGTTTTATATGATGCATTTAAAACAAACAGGATATTAGGTATTTCAAATGGTGTAAATGAGCATTGGGTAAATACATCTGGGTAACGTATTGTTAGGGATATATTTATGGAATAAAATGGGGGAACAATTTACAACAGATTTAAGCAAGTGTTAAAAGCCTTATTAGATGTTGAGATAACTACTAATAAGGAGCAAGAATATGAATGACAAAATTTTATGTGATCTATTTTATGGCAACGTAAATGAACAATATAAAAGAATGTAATTTACACCAGAGCATAAAAAGTCTATAAATAAAGAGTGTGAATTTCATCAAAAACTGTGCAACCAACTTAATGACGAACAAAAGAAACTGTTTGATGAATTTTTAGAAACCTCCGACAACAACAGATGTGAGGAAATAGCCTTCCACTTTGTCAATGGTGTAAAGTTGGGACTAAGAATAGGCTTGTCTTTACTAGAAGAAAGTTAATTGTTTAGTTAATAATATCTAATATAAATTAAGTCGGTCACTTCACTAGTGATCGCCTTTTTTACTGTTCATTGTAATTATTGCAATTAAATCCTTATTATGTTATAATTTTAACAGCATAAGGAGCGATACTAATGAAGAATATTCCAACAGTAATAGTAGATGGTGAAACATATAGGTATTATAAGGAGAATTGGGTAGATTCAATGTTTATACTTGTCAATGGTGATGTTATGACAAAAATCATAGATGAGCGGGTTAAAAATTTGGATAGTGTACCCTATGAAGAAGTTCTTGAACAAACTAAAAAGCTCAAAGATTCTGGCTACTATTCACACGCATTGCAATTACTAGATTGGCTTATTGACAATTATACAAAGGCAACCAACGGTGTAGTAATCTTGCATACTCTATCGGCAATGAAAACTTCTTGTATGCGAAAAGTTAATAAATCACAAGATGCAATCGAATTTTATAATGACATATCTGCAAAGTTCCCTAGTCTTAAAGAGAATCCAGCCCTGCTTACATCTGTTACAAGTGCATATTGTGACATAGACGATTATGAAACAGCATTGCAATATGCTAGAAAAGCGTGTGTTGCTAGTATGGATACGCATTTTGCAGAAGAATTAGGCAAGGTTATAATGCGAATAAAAAACAAACTTGGCGAAGATTGCTTTAAATAAAGATATAAAGGAGTGCAAATGAAAAATTTATTGGAAAATCTAAGTGGAAAAAATGTGAATTTTTTGATTGGGGCAGGTGCAAGCTCAGGTATGTTTGATACATTAAAATTATCCAAAAATGTTACATTCGAAGATTTGGTAACAGATAATTCTATTAGTGAAAAACATAAGAATATGCTGTATTATTTTTATTGGATTCACTGGATAAAGAAAATGTCAGATAAAGAATCTTATAAAAATGAAACCGCTCAAGGCGTTCTTGATAAATATCATAAATTTATAGAATTACTTATTTCTTTTCTTAAAAATGAGAGTAATGAACGCCCTAAAAGGATAAATATTTATACTTCAAACTACGATTTATTTTTTGAGCATACATTTGACAATATATTGGCTGAAGGTGCAGATTGTTATTTTAATGATGGTGCTGTTGGATTTAACACAAGGGTCATTAAACCCGAAAATTATAATTTAAATATAAGAAGAGTTGGATATTTTGATAGATATAAAACAGAAATACCAACAATAAATTTTATAAAAGTTCATGGATCAGTAAATTGGGAAAAGAACAATAAGGATGAAGTTATAGTAAATTCTTCCTCTCAACATAACATATACGAAGTATTCAAAGAAGATGAAATCAAAGAGTTCGAAAATAATATTCTAAACATAAAAACAGATGTTAAAGAAGATTATATTAACCAATTAATCAATGAATTGAATAAGTATAATGATAAACAAAGTGAATTCGACAAATTTTATAAATCTTACAAAAAACTTGCAATAATTAATCCTAATAAATGGAAATTTCATGAAACAGTATTTGAACAGCACTATTATCAACAATTGAGAAACCTTAGTTATGATTTGGAAAAAGAAAATACTATTTTAATTGTTTTTGGTTTTTCCTTTGCTGATGAGCATATAAGAGAAATAGTGCGACGCTCATTGTCGAATCAAACACTATATGTTTATCTTATCTGCTATGATAAAGAAGAAAAAGAAAAAATAAGTAAATATTTCATAAATCCAAAGAATATTGAATATTTACCTAACAATAATAAATCTGACGATGGAAAGGAAATAAATGGTAATTTTGAATATTTAAATAAATTACTTGGAGATAAAAATGGATAATAAGTATTGTGTTGGTAATGTTTTAGCTATTGAAGGTAATAAAATAAAGGTTCTGATGCATGAAAATACCAACATGTTCAAGTATTTTTTTGAAGGAAATATTTATAATGGTGTAAGCATAAATGAGTATGTTGGTATAATAAGAGGACCTTATAAAATTGTTGCGAAAGTATCGAAAGAATATCTTAGTGATAAGTTCAAAGAAGCCACTGATCACACCTACGCTATGGATAGATTTGAGAGAATTGTAGAAGTTGATGTAGTTGGGTACTTTGAATCTGATAAGTTTAATTATGGAATTAAATATTTTCCTATGATATTTAATGAAGTAGTTTTATTGTCAGACAAAGAAAATGAAAAGATAGTTAACTCATTTGTAAAGAAAAAGGGACCAACTGATCGTTCAGGTGGTTCTATAATTAGTGATGAAAGAAATACAGAATCCGTTGGAGATTTGTGCGTTGGGGTTACCTTAAATGATGGCATTGATGTCAAGTTAGATCTTTTTAATTTATTCAATACGCATATAGGTATTTTTGGAAATACTGGTAGTGGCAAATCTAATACTTTAGCAAAATTATACACTGAATTATTTAACAAAGATAATCTAGAAATTTTTACAAGCAGTAAATTTATTTTGTTAGATTTTAATGGCGAATATGTTGGTGATTCTGTGTTTGAAAAGGCAAACAAACATGTTATAAATTTAGATACGAAAAATGGTAAAGATAAAATAATCGTATCTAAAGAAAAATTTTGGTCAAAGGAATTTTTATCAGTCTTATTTAGTGCAACAGAAAAAACGCAACAACCTTTTATAGGGAATATGCTGAAATTTTATCAAGACAAATTACGCGATATTTGTCAAGAACCTAATCAACAAACAGAAATTACAAAAATGATTTTAAATGTAAGTTTTTGCCATATGGTAGATGGCAACAATGACAGAGAGATTTTAAATTTATTCAAAAGAATGGTGAGTCTTGTTGTTGAAGACCCAAATAGTGAACTATTGAAATTTTTAAATTTCATTCATTGGCACGCGAATAGAAATATGTTTTATTTAGAAAAGCTCTCGGAAAATCCCTGTAATAAGAATGAGTCGATGTATTTTGATACAAAAGGTGAAGAAGTAAAAAAAGAGTATAATGACATAATAAATAAAGAGTGCTTATCAGTAATATCAGATTTTGAGTTGTTGATATTTTTGATGAATGCCCAGCTTATTTATGGACTAAGATACAGACATGTACAATATGATCATATCAATCCATTATTATCACGAGTTACCAGTAGTAGTGGATATTTAGAAAAAACTATTGAAATAGGAGTGCCAAAGTATGAGAAATTAACTGTAATTTCAATGCGAAAATGCAACTTAGATGCTAAGCAAGTTTTACCTATGGTCATTGCCCAACAACTATACGATGAGCATATGGACGCACCACATAATGATACTGAGATATCGAAAACCGTGCATTTGATCATAGATGAAGCACATAATATATTATCCGAAAAATCGCCAAGGGAGAGTGAACAATTCAAAGACTATCGTTTAGATGTATTCGAAAAAATGATTAAAGAAGGCAGAAAATTTGGCTTCTATATGACGATTGCAAGTCAGCGTCCACATGATATATCTCATACAATCATAAGTCAACTGCATAATTATTTTATACACAGGCTTGTAAATGATTTGGATTTGCGTATGATTGCAAATGCGGTTAGTGATTTGGACAACATATCATTGTCGATGCTTTCAAAGCTGGGCGACGGTCAATGTATTATCAGCGGAACATCATTTGAATTTCCAACCATAGTACAAATTTCTAAACTAGACAAAAAACATTCCCCAGCAAGTGAAAGTGCTAATTTGGAAAAATTGTGGGTAAAAAGCACAGAGAATGATAACTAATTAACTTTCCTATGTAAGTTAGCTGGTACTTTTTATTAAATTGTTAATGCACGTTAAAAGCTGTAATTAAGTATATCAAAAGCAGTGTTTTATAAATGACTGTTTTACATGTCCTTATTTATCTTATGCTTGTCAGCAAAAACTTCTAATTTGGTTGAAATTATGAAAAAACAATGGTATCACAATTTCTTTGCAAAGGCGGTCATCTAGCAGATGATCGCCTACTGTTTTCGAAATTTTTATTTAATTAAGTGAATTTAAAATATATGACATATTGTTGTCATTGATTATATGGTATAATACACTTGAAAGTTGCCAATGTAGGTTGCTCGAGTTTTAATTACTTGTTTTGTCACTATAGTTCAATTTTTATTCAATCCAATTGACTCTTGTATAAACGTGTGCTACAAAGTAATTTATTTATGTATGATGCAGTATTTTAATAAAACGACTTAAATAAATTGTATGAGTTTGCCAATAAGGATAAATTATGATATAATTTGGGCGTTATTAGTAGTTAAAACTTGTGAAATTTAAAATACAATCACAATGCATAAAATTAATAATAAAAACAATTATGGTTGGTTAGTGTTGTTTAGAAGATAAATGGTCTAATTGTGAAATTAGTTTTTGGGAGAGTATAATGAAATTAAAACAAAATTTTTATATAGATGCATCTAATGTGTACGAAATATCATTAGACGAAAATTATAAAAAAAACAATGGTATATTCTATACGGATTTAGCTCTAGCTGAAAAAATGATACTAGACTTAAAAATACCACAAGGTGCTTCTGTTTTGGACCCTTGCTGTGGAACAGGGGTATTTTTATATGCTGCCCAAAAACATGGATGCACAAATATTATTGGTTCTGACAAGGATAGTAATGCCATAGATTTTTGCAATAAATACATTAAACCAAATGCATTCTATCAATTTGACACGATTGGAAATATTCCAGAAAAAACCTTATCTAAAATAGGTTATGATGAGAAAGTTGATTTTATAGTTGGTAACCCGCCCTATGTACCATTAAATCAAAAGTTAGAATTGAACTGTGATCATATATTCAAACAAAGTGTGTCAGAGGCTGGCAATAACTTATTTGTTGCAGCATTAATGAGAGCTCTATCTTTAGTTAAAGTTAATGGAATTATTTCGTATATCATCCCTAAAAACTTTTTGCATGTAGCTGGTTATAGTTTCTTGCGAAAAAAAATATTGGAAGAAAAAACAATAATTTCAATAATCGATCTGGGTGCTTACTTCAAAAATGTCAGGGGAGAACAAATTGTAATCACAATAAAAAATTCTAGGCCTGAAACATCACACTGTGTTAGACTCGAAAAGTTATATAATGACAAATTTGAAACGCTTATCAGTATTCCTCAATCCTTTTATCAAGATGAAATTTTATTATTCAATTGCGAAGAGGATTTTTCAGCATATAAAAAATTAAAGGACTCATATCAAACATTGGGAGATTTATCTAATGGATATCTTGGACGCGGAAAGTCAAGAGAGAATGATGCTGTAACGGGTAAAGATATTCGTAAATTTGGTTATAAATCTATTGACTTGCCTAAAGATGGTAATAGAATATTTATACAAAATATATACAGTGCGGAGGCTGGAATAATAGCAACCTTTGGCGGTGATTTACAGGCTGCACAAACGATAACTGTCTTTACAGATGGTGAGCCTAAAATGTGCAGATATATTTTGGGTATATTACATTCAAAATTATGTAATTTCTTTTTGTATAAATACTGTTATAACTATTCTAAATTAACTATGCATACAGATGCAAAATATTTAAAAAAAATACCACTTCCAATTAAATCTGCACAAGAGCAGTATTTTGATAAAATATTAAAGACTGTATCTAAATTAGAAACATTTGAATATATGAGCCAAAATTGGTTTAATTCTTTAGAGGAATTAAATGATATTATATATGAGGCTTATGGCTTAAGTGAAAAAGAAAAATATTATATTGATAGTGAAATGAAAAAAATTCAATCTAAAAGGTGGTTTATAAATGGCTAATGATAAAAATTGTAATCAATTAACTGGAAAAGAGTGGTTACAAAATTCTTTTAGTATATGGAGAGATTTGGTTAAAACAAAAGAAGAAAAAGAGTTAAAACATCCTGCCTCGTTTCCTGTAGCATTATGTGAAAAGTTAATTAAAACTTTTTCAAAAGCAAATTCAAAAGTTTTAGATCCCTTCAATGGAGTTGGTTCAACAACTTTAGCTTGTAAAAATATGAGTTCTTCAGCTTTGGGAATAGATTTGTCTGATGAATTCTGCAAAATTGCAAGTGCTAGACTTGGCTCTTGCGAGAATATTCATATAATAAATGGTGATAGTTTTGAAGTGTTAAAAAAATTGCCAGAGAATAGTTTTGATTTATGCATTACTTCACCGCCATACTGGGATATCTTGAATATGAAACGAAGTGCTGATATGAAACAAAACGTAAATTATAGTGATAAGAATAATGATTTAGGGAATATTAAGGATTATGATATATTTCTTAATACGTTAATTTCATTATTCAAAGAAGTCAATCGTGTATTGAAATCAGGTTCCTATTGTATTGTAAACGTAATGGATATTAGAAAGAAAAATAAATTTTATCCTTTACATAGTGACATTAGTACCAAAATGCAAACTGTTGGGTTCGTATATGACGATCTAATTATTTGGGATAGACAAAAAGATTATAATAACATGCGACCATTGGGATATCCCTTTAAATTCAGAATAAATAAGGTGCATGAGTATTTGTTAATTTTTGTTAAAGAGTAATTTGCTCTGAATATAGTTATCAAGTAGGTGGCTTTATTTATAATTGTGAAGGCTAAACTATGAATGACTAATTTTTCTCAATTATATAAGGCGAATATGTATCGAATATTATTGATGAGGTGAATTTATGAATTTAGAAAAGGCATACTTATTAGGTATGATTTGTGGTAATGGGGAGATAAAAAGAGGTCCTACAGAAACTACAATCTCTATAGAGATACCACACAAAAAATTAGAAACTGAAAATGGTGAAAATGTTAAAATATACATAAAAGCGAGTATTACAGATATTCGTAATGTTATTGAGCCTTTGATAACCACAGGATTGAATTTTTTGCAACAAAATAAATCTTCTATAATTTCTTTTACAAAACCAAATTCTGATTATTTAATAAGAGAGATAAATAGATACACTGGGGCAGCGATCTCACACGAAGATATGAGAATTAATACCGAAGTATTTAATTTTAGCAAAGAAGAAAAGATAAGTTTCTTACAGGGTTTTGCGGATGTAACTGGTTATATAAGAAGAAGTAATTACTTCATGGAAAAACATAATCATAGAGTGTACATAGAAATTCCAAGAAATTGGTACATGGTTGTCGATATCTGTAATTTGCTAAAATCAGTTGATGTTCCAGTACAAGTCATAGATTGGGCGCATCCTAATATGAGAGATAGCAAAATGAAAAAGTATAATGAAGGTAAAACTACTTTTTGGAAAAAAGAACATCAAATTAAAATATGGGCAAACGAATTTGTGCCTATTGGCTTTGCTGTATTGCATAAAAAGGAAGCGTTGATTAAATTTTCTAATGAGCTTACAAGTGCTTATCAAAAACAAGGTAAGGATGCCGAAGAAACAACTCATAAGTTCTACTGGCAAACAAGACGTAAGTCGAATAAATCGAAATGCAAACATCCTGCTGAAACAGATGAATTTATACCAGAAGAATTGCGTGGTAAACATTTCGATTCGTGGACTATGATTGCAAATGAATTAGGGTATAATGAGGTTAGCTAATGAAAGAGTTTGAACTATACGAACCGATGAGACTTTGGTTAGAGCAATACTTAAAAGACAAATATAAGCAGTATGAAGTAATTGTCGTGGATGCTCACACGGAGCGTCTCGATAGAGTGTTAAAAAAATATAACATAATTTGCGATATTGCAACTGGCATAGAAATACAGATAGATGTGTTAGGAATAGCAAGAAATGTCAAAGGTTTTAAATTGTTTTTCATCGAAGCAAAGAAATCAAGTTTAACACTTCGTGACTTGGGGCAGCTTTGGGCATATTGCAAATTAATTAATCCTGAGGAAGCGTTTTTGCTTACCTCGGCAGATTTGGGAAGTTTAAATAAAATTCTTAATGTATATAAACGTGAAGATTTGCTAGACTTTGGAGACGGTAAAAAAATTAAGAAAATGAAAATAGCAGTATGGAATCTAGATAAAAATGCTCCTGACGCGGCGACATTAATTCCTAAAATCTAATTGGAGAAAAAATAGATGATACCTCATAGAGTATGGTTGATACAAGATTTAATTGAAAAAAATAAACGAATTTTTAAAATTCCAGTTTATCAGCGTAATTATGATTGGACAGATGTTCAATGTGTAAAATTATTTGATGATATTTTGTCTGCATTCAATAATGATAAAAAGCATTTTACAGGCAGTATAGTGTACATAAAAGGTGAATATAGCTATAGTGGACTAGATGAGGATATGGTTATTGACGGGCAACAGCGCATAACTACTATTTTTCTACTCTTAAAAGCAATATATGATATAGCAAATGATTTGCAAGAAATTCGAAGAATAGAAGAGTTGAAGGATTATTTGTATAATCGCAGATGTGAGCAAGAATTTAAACTCAAATTAAAACCTATTAAGGCAGATGATGCTCAATTCAAAGCATTGATGGAAAATGATTGGGATGCCCTGTTGCCAGAATCAAATATCTTCAAAAATTATAGGTTATTTGTTAAGCTCATAACTAAGCAACTTAATACTGGTTTGTTGCTAGGTGATATTTTGCAGGGAATGAAAAAGTTGGAGATTATAGAGATAATACTTGAAAAATCACAAGGGGATGATCCTCAAACTATATTTGAAAGTATTAATTCTACAGGTTTAGACCTATCGTTAGCAGATTTAGTGAGAAATTATGTGTTGATGAGCGATGAGCGGCAAGAATATTTGTATGAAAAGTATTGGCAAAAGTTGGAAGAAATATTATCAACTGAAAATTTGGCTGACTATATTATCACGTTTCTCAATTTTAAGCTATCAGAAAATATTACACAAAGCAATGCATATATAAAATTTAAAGAGCTTTTTCATAATAATAAATATACAAATGAGTCCATGTTAACAGAGCTTTTACATTATTCCAAATATCAAGCGTTATTTATTGGTAAAAGTAATAGCTATTCGACAGAAATCAATTCCATTATGCAAGATTTTAGAAATATGGACCAGAGTACCATTTATATATTTTTATATTCCTTATTTGATGACTATTCAGGCGGTACAATTAATGAGACACTATTACTACAAATACTTACTTTCTTTAAAGGATATTGTGTAAGACGCATAATATGCGAAATACCTTCGAATAGTTTGCGAGGATTGTTTAAGACTTTGTATAGAAGGTTGTTTTCTGATAATAAAGAGCATTTTTATGAAAAGATTTATTCTTTTTTTAAAACATTACGCTCAAAAGATAAGATGCCCGATGAATTAGAATTTAAACAGAAGTTACTAACAGGTAACTTATACAATAAGAAGAAAATTTGTAAGTATTTATTGGCTTCAATAGAGAATTATCAATCAAATGAAAAAATTGATGTTAATAATTTGACAATAGAGCATATACTGCCACAAAAACAAAATTCAAACATATGGGTAGAAGAGATAGGCGATAATTACTTAGAAGTTTTTAGCAACTATCTACATACTTTAGGGAATTTAACAATTACTGGTTATAACAGTGAACTTGGTACTAAAAAGTTCTCAGAAAAGAAAGCAATTATAAAGGAATATTCAAAAGCAAATAGACTTAATAAAGATATTTTAAGTGAAGATCGTTGGACAGAAGATGCAATAAAAAATAGAGCTAAAAATTTGTCTGAATATATTCTAAAAATATTTTCATACTTTATACCCCCAGAAGTAAATTTAGCGTTAGAAAACGATGAAAAATTATTTTTAGCGGATATGGAGGTTGTTACTGGGAAGAAACCATCGTCTGTTTCTCTTTGTGGAAACATCACATCGGTGGATTCTTTTACTGAAATGCTTGGCGTAGTAATTAAAGAATTATCAGCATTAGACATTAAATTAATGGGAAAATTGGCAGAAGAAAATTATAAAATTACATTTGCCGATCGTACATATATTTCATATGATGATAAGTTGCTTAGAAGACCAAAAGAGCTGGGAGATACTGGAATATATTATGAGTCAAATCTTAGTGCCAAAAATATATTACAGTTTATTAAAGAATTGCTAGATATATATGCACTAGATCAAGACGACTTATTTTTTACATTACAGGATGAAGTAGTATAAATGAAGTTAATGGATGTTGTTGAGGGTAAATTTATAAAAGAATGCAAATCAAGATTCTTGGCAGAAGTGGAGGTCGAACAGCAAATATTAATATGTTATGTTCATTCTTCCTGTAAATTATCCTCAGTGCTTTCAGTAAAATATGGTCAAAAAGTTCTTTTAAGTAAAACCAAATCCGTAAATTCAATTTATTTCTGGTCACTTTTTGCGATTGAAATTGATGGGAAACATATAATAGTCAATTCATCTTATGCAAATTATGTTATTAGCAATTATTATCAGAATAAACTTTCAACACGAATAAGGAGAGAATATAGTATTTGTGGATATAAATCAGATATTTTTTTGCCTGAGAAAAAAACTATAGTTGAAATTAAAAGCATTATTTCTTCTGGCAAAATTGCTTCGCCTATGCAAATACCTTCAAAAAGAATATTGACACAGTTAAAAAATATTGAGGTGTTATTAGGTCAAGGATTTATAGTAAAGTTTATTTTTGTTTCCCTCAGTTCCTCTGTAGAAGAGCTCGATATTAATTTATCGCCACTCATACATATACAGTTCGAAAAATGCATCGCATTAGGAATGAAATTAATTGCCGTATCTCTAAATTTAACAAAAAATTATGTTGAGATTAAAAATATCAAAATTTCTGGTGTAGAGAATGCTGAGATTGAGCTTTTGTAACACATTTGTTTTGTTATCTTAAATTTATAAAAAAGGGGAAAGTAAAATGGAAAAAAACCTTAAGTAATTTATTAGCAAACGTTCATACGACAAATCAACTACTATTTTTAGTTGATAAATATAGAAATGATGAAAGTATAACATTGAATCAGATCTTGGAAGAGTTACTTAGAGAAAATGGTTTTTATAAAGCTGGTGGAGTATTCAATAATCAATTTTCTTTTTTATCATATTTGCCTGCCTTAATTATGTATCCTAAAGAAGAATTTTACAAAACTTTTCCACAAGTTCAAGTTGCCAGTTTAGAAAGCGAGTGGGGATTAAAAAATATAAATGATCAAACGCTAACATTGAAAGATTTTATTAGGCATCTGCGTAATGCGATCGCTTATGGTAATGTTGATGTTACGGAAGAATTCTACTTTATTTTTACGGATAAAGAATATGAAATTCAAATAGAATTTCAAGATTTAACGCAATTTATTCGTAAGTTAAATTGTTATTGCATAGAATCTTTAATTAACTAAATTTATAAAAATTGTCATCAAAGTTTTAAATTCTTTTCAATCCGTGTTAATATGTATGTACAAACTAAATTGAGTGTAGTGTATTTTCAAAATTAAATATATACGTATTACTTTTAGTGGACAGAGGCAGTATCAAGCATAAGACCGAACGCACGGAGTAATATAGGTTGTGTAGAAACAGAAACTATCTGTAATAAGAAGTTATCAACGCCTCACAAGGAATGAGCCTTATTAAATTAAGGTTAGTCCTTGTGTGGCTTTTTTGTTTTCTAACACCAAAATATGTAAAGGTGCTTTTAATAATATGTTATACAAATTAGTGTCAAACTTAGCTAAGCAAAGTGGTGGCAAAATGCTAAATAAAATTGTGTCGAGTAACTTAATCTTGTGGCTGTAATAAGGTTAAAAATTTGCAAGCTCAAAAGTGCAATTTGTAAACTTTAATTTTTTTATTAAATTTTAGCACGTACTTTTGCGTTTTTCGTGGCTACTAATTAGAGGGGTAAATTTTTATAGGTAAAAGCAAATACAGAAATTTTTATTTTTTTATTGCGATTAGACCGTCAACTTTTGTCATTCTCGTGGCTTATATATTGGAGGGTTTTTTATTTGATGTTCAAAAGTATAACAATAAAATTTTATTTTTTTATTGTATTTTCGCTACCAACTTTTGCCTTTTCAACAGGCTATTTAATTAGAGGGACTTTTATTTTGTCAATTAAATTTTAACAAAGGAGGGGTAAAGACCGATGCAGAAATTATGACCTTAGACAAGTCGGTAAACTGTCTTATAAGATAAGCAAAGATAAACAAATAAGGAGGAAAGATGATAGATAACAAGATAAAGCAATTTACATTTACGGAGTTTTATGGCGAGCTAATTGGAAGTATGAAAGATGAAGAAGCAGGCAAGTTTGTTTTGCGTATGTGCAAGTATATGTTCGAAGATATTGGTGACCAACCATCTAACGACAAAAAGCAAAACTTCTTGTGGGGTAATGTTATTGATGAGCTTACAAGAGAAAAAGAACAGCAATTAAAGGGAAAAGTGAGTAAAGCAAATATAGGTACACAATACTTTGCCTTCATAGAAAACTTTTACCAAGCAATGCAACTGATGGACGCTAAGCAAGGCGGGCAGTACATAAAAGCAATATGTAAATATATGTTCACCGACCAAGCACCAACAGAGCTACCAACACCGATAGACACATATTTTGCATTAGCAAAGCGAAAGATAGACCTTTCAAAGACACGCAAGAGAGTAGGCAAAATTGGTGGCAGTGCAGAACGCAAGACAGTTACATTTGAGCAAGTGAAAGCCATACAACCAATAGGTTTGAATAGCATTACAATGCAAGAGTTTTTAACAAGACACCCAAACATTGTAAACGACATTTACAAATCTAGCATACACTTAACTGTTGGTATTGACTGGACAAGCCTAGATGAATATTTGCCAACAAGCAGATATTTTAATAGCAAAAGTTTGTACCAGATACTCACACACTACAATGAAATAGTAGAGCAAAAGTAAAGCAAAAACTGTTGCTAAGTCATTAAAATTAGAAGCAGGATAAGGAAATAGCCACACCAAGCTTTGCAGTGACTATTTCGAGTGGCAACAATCGGGATACCCGATTTTGTTAAAGTTATATGACAATGGCTTTATAAACATTAAATTTTAATAACAAAAAAAATAATTGGTAAGAAACAATTTACAGTATAGAGAATTAAAGAGTATCTAATGTTTTGTAAAAGCTATTGACAAATTGGGGAAAATATATTATCGTACATATACGAGCAGTGCAAAGTAATTGCAACAAGGAGGAAAAAGTATATGGCACGAAAAGAGGACACACCACAGAGAGTGGCTTACAGAAAGTATGAAGAACTACACAAGCAAGAACGCAAAGCAAAGTGTGGTAACTTTCAAACAATGATACCAAGAGAGCAGTTGGAACAGATAAACAGCTTTCTTAAAAAGTATCGATTAACAAAGGTGCAACTAATTTATGCAGGGTACAAGGCTTTGCTTGATGAGGTTGCAAAAAATGATTTGCAATTTGCAAAGATAATGGACGGATATGACGATTTCTTTGCAAGCGAGCTAGAATCTATGAAAAAAGAAAGAATAAAGGAAAAGGAGGAAGATGTATTGAAGAGAGAACATAGTATTCAAGATAATAAGGGCGAGATTAGATAATCGCAGGTAGCCCGAATAATTACATATTGGTAAATAATAAAAATAACAATTTGGCTGTTGGAGTTAGTGACACTGACTTGCTAACAGCATTGTACGGACAGCTTGTGTCCATCAAAAAGACAATGGACCAAGTAGTCGTTAGTAGGGAAAGAAGGGATTTTTCTGACAATGGCAAGCGATGTTTCAAATTAACTAAACAGGAGATTAAGAACATGCCAGAAAATGTTAGAAGAATTTTTATAGCAAACAATTTTATAGTAAGTTACCGCATAACAACTAAAGGCTTTTTTGAGGCTCGTATTCGTTGCAAGAATATGTATATTGAGGTGTCGGGACGAGACTTCGAAACAATGCGTAGACGGTTTGTAGATAGACTATAAGCTTTTTGTGCTAATAGCTCTAATAGTACAGCAGTAGAAAAAGTAACAACAGTTGTTAACCATAACAAGCCACAACCAATGCAAAGCAAAACACCAAAGTTCAGTGACTATGCACAGGAGTGGTTGAAAATAAAACAAATGACAACCAAGCCTTCAACTTACAAAGAATACGAGCGTACTTTCAAAGTTGACTTGCAACCAGTGTTTGGCGAAAAGCATCTTGACGAAATAACAAGAACGGAAGTGCAAGAGTATTTGTTCGGTATAGTTGGCGAAAGCAAATACAGAAAAGCAGAGAAGATATTGTTGATGCTTAATTGTATTTTTGATGTTGCCGCAGATGATTTTCAAATACCGTCACCTATTAAGAAAGTAGTAATACCAAACTACCAAACAAAGAGTGGTACTGCATTGACGCTAGACGAGGAAGAACGCCTGATTAAATATTGCAAGTCACACAAAGATATAGAAGGCACGTCGGCACTGTTAGTGTTGTTGTACTTTGGTTTGCGTAAGTCGGAGTTGGCAAGCATAGAGATAGTGGACGACAAATGGTTGAAATGCAAAACAAGTAAAGGTAGACTAGGCAAAGTGGAAGTGTGGAGAAAGATACCTTTCACACCACAAGTCAAAGAAGTGCTAGATTACATAGACTTTGACAGGGCAAGAATAACCATCCTTTGTACAATATCTACCCGTATGAAAAGACTGTTCCCAAATTACCACCCACATGAAATTAGACACACATTTATCACTAGATGCAAAGAGTGTGGTGTAGCTAGTGAAGTAGTAAGTATGTGGGCAGGGCACTCACTTGGCACAACAGTAACAGCAACTGTATATACTCATTATTCGGAGCAATTTAAGTTGAAAGAAGCACAAAAAGTAAAATATATGTAAAAGTATCCCCAAATTAAAAATTGATAAAAACAAGACAATCAAATAAGGGCGTAGAATCCCCACAAAATGCCGTAAAAACAAAAAATTGGGGAATTTTTAGTCCGAAAAGTCTCCCCAATCGTTTCCCCAATTGGGGAAAATCCTAGAAAATGTAAAAAATAAGGACACTATATATAGTGAATTTGTATTATCAAACCACAACATATAGTGTCCAATGGCTAGGGTAGCAGGATTTGAACCTGCGAGTGACGGAGTCAGAATCCGTTGCCTTACCGCTTGGCTATACCCCAATATTTAGCTTAGATATTATATTACCTAGCATTTGCTTTGTCAACTATTTGGTATTGATGTAGCAAAAAATGTTTTGTTTTGTGCAACTTTATTTAATTGATGTCATTTGCGACGTGCAAACACAAGACAAATTGTTAAAAATATTGTATATTAGTGTGGCAGGTGGTGCGTAACGTACTGCCCAAAAATATTAAAGGAGAACTGCTGTGCGTAAACTTGTACCAATAAGTATTGTCTATACAGTGCTTGTGATATATGTTTTTGTATTCCTCACCAATGCGGTGTGGAGTTCATTTTGGGCGTTGGTAGGTAGCATGGCAGTAGTTTTGTCAGTGCCGTCGCTAATATTGGCTTTGACATACAAAAACAATCCGAAACCTTTTTATTTGGCACAAAGTACAGCTGCATTGAGATATTATACGCGCATGCAGTTAATGATTTCTGTATCCGTTTATCTCAATATTTGGATATTCTTCATGCGCTATTTTCGCAATGAAGATTATGCAAGTACACTGTGGTTGCCGTTGATTGCCATATTTGCATCCGGCGTGCTTGTTACTATATGCTCAGCAGTAAGCTATCGCTTTGCACGCACACGATGGGTAAAACGTTCGGTATTTGTAGTTGGTGCGTTGTTGTGCCTATCTGCTTATCTGTTTGGCGAACTAAGCGTAGTAAGAGTCTATGCAATTTATTATGCTTTGTACTCTTGTGGAATAGGTTTGATGTTTACTTCGCTTGCCATGTTTTCGGTGGAAGTAAAACAAACAATAATGCTAACAGACGTAGAAGAAGATAAGACGCTGGATACATTGTATATAGCTAAAGATATGAAGGCGCAACTGATTGCACATCTTACATTTTACACTGTGCTTATGCTGTTTTATAAAGTGTTGCAATCAAGTTGGCTTACTTATCTTGTATTGGCCTCGCTGTCTGCAGCGTCAATTATTGCGGCAATAGTGTTGTCTGTAGCCTTTCCAATAGACAAGCAGTATGCGCACAAGTTGGAACAGTATTACACAAACGACGTTAACGTCAACAAAGAGCTGTTGGAAAAACAACTAAAAGGCAAACTGTACAATGGCAACAATAGCATCACACTAAGTTTTTTGCGTTCAATAGTGCGACCGTTTTTCCCTGCCAAAGTTATTGGCAAACACAATGTCAATCTCAATGACGGCGCGGTAATATTTGTAGCTAATCACTATGAAATTTACGGTCCGTTGGTAACGGTATTGCGTTTGCCTTTCCACTTTAGACCGTGGATTATATCTTCTATGTTAGACAACGAATTTGTGGAAAAGCAGTTGGAAAGCGGTGTGGATACTGTTTGTCACGTGTTGCCCAAAAAAATGCGCACAAGGTTGCGCAAAATGATACACCCGCTTATAATCAAAGTTCTGACTGCGTTAGATCCTATACCGGTGCATAGGGGCAATACGCGCGAGGTGCTCACTACGCTCAAAATCACTGTGGAAGCACTGCAACAGGGTGATAATATTTTGCTTTTCCCCGAAAAGGACTATTCGCAGGAAGGAGACGTGGAGCAGTTTTATACCGGCTTTGCAGAAATAGGGGTAAGATATTGGCGTGCTACAGGCAAGTGTACAACGTTTTATCCTGTATATGTAGACAAGCAAGCTAAACAAATAATAATAGGCAAAGGTGTGCAGTATACGCCCACTGAGGATAACAAAATTGAAAAACAGCGTATTGCGTCACAACTAAACGAAAGTATGCAGTTGATGCGTCGCGAACAAAGTGAAAAGTGGGAACAAAAACAGCGTAAACACGCAAAAAACAAAAAGAAAAAAGACGCCGTTGTGGAGCAACAATGTGCAGACAATACTCAAACAGCACAAAGTGACAAAATAGACGACAACACAACAGAGCAATAAGCAACTTGCTTGTGTATTTAACACAAAGGTACAGTTTGGTTAAGCAAAGTGTTGTAGGCACATACGGCAGAAGTACGAGATAGTATAGATGGAAAATAAGTTTTTTGACAAAGTGTATAAAGTGGTATGCCAAATACCGTGCGGCAAAGTTGCTACGTATGGTCAAATTGCTCGATTGTGTGGCAACGTGCGTATGTCCCGACAGGTGGGGTGGGCATTGCACGTCAATCCGCGCCCTATAGAAATACCTTGTCACAGAGTGGTCAACCGCTTTGGGCAACTGTCTGGGGCGTTTGCTTTTGGCGGTAAAGATGTGCAGGCTAATCTGCTTGTAAGCGAAGGAGTTGACGTCGTGAACGGTGCTGTAGACCTGTCCAAATATCTTTGGGATATGTAGGCGCAACAAATCGTATGGGTAGCTAAATACACAATTTAGCAACAAAGCATTTTTTACCTTGAGCAAAAAATTAGGTTGAATAATTGCAGTTTATGTGGTACAATTAGACTATGAAAACATTTATTAGCGATATGTTGAACAACTATGACAAATCGCACCCAATCAGATTACATATGCCCGGTCACAAAGGCAAAGGCGAAGACTTTTACGGCAGAGACATAACGGAGTTGACTTTTTCGGACAACTTGCGCACTCCAAGTGGCGTTATTCAGCAGTCTCAACGTGCTTATGCGCAGGAGTTGAACGTCAAATTTTGCCATTACTTGGTCAACGGCTCTACCGTTGGCTTGTTTGCCTTTGCGTACAGTAGTGCGGGTAAAGTACTTACCGAAGAAAAATGCCATGTCTCTCTCAAAAATTCTTTGGAGTTGGCAGATAAGCAGGTTGTGTATATGCCTTCTAAAGACAATGAGGGCATACCTCAACCGCCAACTGTTGCCGATATAGCGCAATATGTGGAGCAGGACGGCAGTATAGGCACGGTAATTATTACCAGCCCCAACTACTATGGTAAGTGTGCAGACCTTAAGGCTATATACAAGTATTGTCGCAGCAAAAAGCTATTGTTGTTTGTGGATAGTGCACACGGTGCGCATTTAGGCTTGTCCAAACTGTTGCCTTACAACGCGTGCGAGTTTTGCGATGCGGCGGTGGAATCTACGCACAAGACGCTTGGTGCATTGACGCAGACGGCGGTATTGCTTACAGACGACGCCAAACTGTCTGCCGAGCTAAAACAGTATGTCAATATCTTTACCACCACAAGCCCCAATTACTTGCTTATTGAAAGTATTGAAAAAGCAATGGTGCGTGCGTGTGACGCAAAAAAAGATTATCAGGCACTGTATAACGAAGTTGTACGTTTCAAAAACAACTGCAGAGAGTTGGGTTGGACGTTTGTCAACAACGACGACTTTACACGCCTTGTGTTGGACTGCAAACCGCACAATGAGACGGGTACTGCCGTATACAATGCTTTGCAACGTCAGGGCGTGTATTGCGAGTATGCCGACAGCAGGTACGTAATAGCTATAGTCACCTTGTACGACAACGGACTGTCTTTGGACGCATTTTATACTGCGCTAAAAGATATGGTGGTGACGTCTGAGAGCTACGAGCCTATGTATGCGGACGCTTGCTTTGGCGATGCAGACAAAATTATCAGCAATTAGGAAAATATAAGATGAAAAACTTTATTACTATAGAAGGCTGTGACGGCGTTGGCAAAACGTGTCAGACGGCATTGCTAAAAGAGTATTGCTTGCAGCACGGCTACGACAATATTGTATTCACAAGAGAACCAGGCGGTAGCAAAATTGCCGAACAAATACGCAAAATAATTTTGGACGCCAACAATGCAGAGATGAGTGACCTGTGCGAAGCCTTTTTGTATGCGGCTTCACGCATACAGCACCTTGAAGATATAGTAAAACCTGCTTTGGCAGAGGGTAAAATTGTTATCTGCGACCGCTTTGTGCATTCCTCTTATGCTTATCAGGGGGTAGCGCGCCAAATAGGCCTCAGCAGAGTGCGTGCAATTAACGAAATTGCCGTAGGCGAGTATATGCCGCAGTTTACTGTCTTTCTCGACCTTTCTCCCGAGGCGGCTTTTGAACGCAAGGGCGGCAAGGATGTGACGGACAGACTGGAAAATGTAGATATAGATTTCCACCAAAAAGTGTACAGTGGCTACAAACAGCTTATTGATGAAGCAACCGATAAGTTTGTAGTAATAGACGCATCGGGTAGCACAGAGCAGACGCATCAAAAGGTGATTGACGCCCTTATCAAAAAAGGTGTACTTAAGTGACAGACAGACAACAAAGCAACGTTGTTAAGACGTTGAAAGCACAATTTGATAGCGGCAGAGCTTCGCACGCTTACATTATACAGGGTAGCAAAGCCAATATACCCCAGCTACTTAAGCAATGCGCCAAGATAGTGTTGTGTCCGCAACACGGCTGTGGCGTGTGCGATATGTGTCGCAAGGTAGATACCGAGCAACATTTGGACAGAATTGCTTTGCCTATGGAGGGCAGAAGCAAACTTAATGTGGACGACATAGAGTATCTTGTAGAAGAGAGTATCAAACGTCCTGTGGATAGAGTGAGTGCACGTGTGTTTACACTCAACGCCACCGACAGCGTAAGCGGTTCGGGCAGTGCAGTGTGGCAAAACAAGTTACTCAAAACTTTGGAAGAGCCCGTTGGCAATACGTACATTTTTATCGGTGTGGACAATCCCGAATCGTTGTTTGCAACTATACAGTCGCGCTGTCAGGTGCTAAAAGACAATGTTGTGTCCACCAAAGAAGTAATGGGGGCGCTAATAGAGGACGGTTATGACAGCAAGTCTTTGGCCATAGCTGCTGTATTGTCGCAAGGCGATATGCAGTATGCCAAGCGCATTGTTGCAGACAACACTTATTATGACATATTTGACGCTGTCAAACGTATGTTGTGCGAAATGACGTCCACCAAGACGGCTTTGCCATATGTTGCAACATTGTCGGCGCAGAGAGATAATTACAAAACAGTGTTGCTGTCTATAGTGGTATTGCTAAAAGAAAGTGTAGTGTATAGGGTGTGCCCAGAGCTGTGCGTTTTGCCATTAGCGCCACAGGATATACAAAAAATTTGCGACAACTATTCTATCGAAGCGTGTATAGCCGTGACGGAGTTGGTGGGCACAGTAAAAAAACGTTTGGACAACAACGGCAACTACACTGTCGAGTTGGATAACATGATAGCAGAGATGTTGGAGGTCAAATACAGATGCCGAATATAGTAGGTGTACAGTTCAAAGAAGGTGGCAAAGTTTATTACTTTGCATCGCAAAATATACAGTTTGAAAAAGGCGACGGAGTAATAGTAGAGACCTCTCGCGGAGTGGAGTACGGTACTGTATTTCTTGCCAATACAGATATGGACGACGACAAAGTGGTAGGTACTTTGAAACCTGTTGTGCGCAAGGCAACAGATAAAGATAAGTCACAACATTTGTCCCTTGTTGCCAACAAACAGCGTGCTATGAAAGACGCTCAACGCTGTATCGAAAAGCACAAATTGGATATGAAGTTGGTAGACGCAGAGTTTGCCTTTGACGGTAGCAAAGCTACATTTTATTTTACTGCCGATGAACGCGTGGACTTTCGCGAGTTGGTAAAGGACCTTGCAAGTATGTTGCATACACGTATAGATCTTCGTCAAATAGGCATACGTGACGAGTGCAAGTTGAAGGGTGGTCTTGGACCGTGCGGTAGACCGTGTTGTTGCAACAGTTATATGGCAGACTTCGAACGTGTGTCTATCAAAATGGCAAAAAATCAAGGTTTGTCCATCAATCCCACCAAAATATCGGGATTGTGCGGTAGACTGATGTGTTGCTTAAAGTTTGAAAACGACTATTATGCAGAAACTATCAAACTGATGCCCCGTGTGGGTTCGGAAATAACTACTGCAGATGGCAAAGCCGTTGTAGAGTCTACAGATATTTTGCGCCAGACGGTCAATGCCCGACTTACCAACAGCAACGGTGATGTGGAGATAAAAAAGTATCACTTAAAAGAGCTTTCTGCAATAACGGCAACAGCAGAAGAAGGTGGCGGCAACTCGTATATGGACGAGTTGGACAAATTGCAGGATTGATTGAAATATTTGAATAATTGTATAACAAAAGCCTCGCTAATTTAGCGAGGCTTTTGTGTGTTTGTATTATTAGAAGCAACTTATTACAAACAACTGCATTGTGCAAATTATTTGTTGTCCTCAGTGTTGACCACATCGACATTGTCGTTGTCCAACATTCGTGCAAAAAGTTTGTCCAATATGCGCGATTGTTTGAGCGTAATCATTATTATACAGTTGACGGCAACCATAAGCAGTTGGAAAGGTAGACGTCCCCATAGATATACAAAAAAGGTCTTTTTGCCAACGCCGTACATTAGCCACAACGCAACAGTGTTGAGTCCCGAAGTGCAAATAATCATACACAGTACAAAGCTCAATATCAGTTTGACGATGTCGTTGGCTTTGACAAACTTGTACACGATGGCGGGTATAACGCCCAATAGTCCTGTTGCTATGCCTATAAGCGGATTGTATGCGCCCATAGGGTGCAAAATATGTCCCAATATGTCGCCTGCAAGTCCTACGGTAAGACCGCTTGCCCAACCAAGATAGATACCTGCAATAAAGCATGGTATAAAAGTAAAACTGAGATAGTTGGAAGAGCCAAACAGTGGTATGGAATAGGTGTTGGCAAGTAGTGCAAGAGCAGTAAGTACTGCAGTTATTGTAAGTTTTTTGACGTTGTTCATTGGTTGTTCTCCTGTAAGATTGCTTGCCTCAAGTAATGCGTACTGACATAAAAAAGACTTCCTCAACTGATAGATAGCAAAGGAAGTCTTGTTGTGTGTGATTGTGTTGGACAGTAAAGATACTGTTACAAATAAATAGCAACGGACTCTACAATATACCGCAGAACGTATTGTGTATTTGTTGCAACTTAGCAACAAAATGTACGTTCTTTCGTTCGCAGTGACTTCCTTACATACGACACTTGACGCATATTGAAGACTTTGCTATTGATAGCATAAGTCTACATCATAGAGGTGTTTTTGTAAAGCGTTTGTTGTTACATTTGTTGGTATAATTAGTGTGTGTTGCAACACACTAATAATGCTATGATAATTATTTTCTTGCGTGCTTTGATAATGTTTACCGTATTGCTTGTAGTTATACGTCTTATGGGTAAACGTCAAATAGGAGAAATGGAGCCTTTTGAATTGGTAATAACGCTTGTTATTGCCGACCTTGCGTGTATACCCGTATCCGACCGCACAGTACCGCTTACATTTGGTATAGTTGGCATATTGACTATGTTTGTTATTCATCAGCTAATATTGTTGCTGTCCAAAAATATGCGTATGCAAAATATCCTTAGTGGTAAGCCTGTCATGGTGGTGGATAAGAGCGGCATCAATACCTATGCTTTGC
Source organism: uncultured Eubacteriales bacterium (assembly GCA_949289125.1). Classification (GTDB taxonomy): domain Bacteria; phylum Bacillota; class Clostridia; order Christensenellales; family CAG-314; genus CASEME01. The sequence continues at coordinate 113,538 of CASEME010000018.1, read as the reverse complement.
ACAGGCTCAATATGCAGGTCAATGATCTTTTGCAGGCGTTGCGCACCACAAATCACTTTTCACTTGAAGAAATATTGTACGCCATTATGGAAACTAACGGACAACTGACGGTAGTTGAAAACAAACAAATTACCGAAAAACAGCAAACGTTGCCTGTGCCTGTCATTATGCAGGGAAAGTGGGACGAGGACGACATATCACGCAATGGCATAGATAAAAATAAAGTACAGGCGTTGCTCAAAAAACGCAAAATAAAGCTCAGTCATGTGGTGTTTTTGGCAGTGGATGAAAAAAATCGAATGACTTTGCAGACAAAAAACCGCAGTATCTCTTTTGAAAATATAGAGGGGGAAAAACTGATAAAGTGAACAAAAATGTTATTGCAGGATTGTTGGCTTTGCTACTTATTTTGGGCGCAGGCATAACAGAAGTACTAATTGTAAGTAACAGATACAAAGTTGTGTCACAAAGGTGCAACGAGCTTATAAGTCTTGCCGAAAACAATAGTCTTACCCAAAAGGAATACCAACAGTTTGCCGATGATTGGAGCAAACTGCGCACGCTTAGTGAGCTGTTGTTGCCGCATACGGACGTGTACGAAGTTACTTTGCGCATATCCGAGGCGGAAGGCTATCTTATTGGCGGTATGAATGAGGATCTTGTAGCGCAACTCAAAGTTATCAAAACGCTGTTGGAATATATACCCGACAACGTTGTGCCAGACTTCCATCATATTGTTTAGGTATAAGTATTGTTTGTGCCAAACACAACAAAGAGACGAGTATTGTACTCGTCTCTTTGTTGTGTTTATTGTGTTTAGTAATTATTTTTTGTCTACAGGTACCAACTTGTCTATGCCGCCCATATATTTGCGCAATGCTTCGGGAATAGTTACAGAGCCATCTTTGTTTTGGCACTGTTCGAGTAGTGCGGGGAAAACTCTGCTTGTTGCAAGTCCGCTTGCGTTCAGCGTGTGCAGGTACTCAGTCTTTTTGTCGCTTTCACGGCGATACTTCATATTGCCTCTGCGTGCCTGATAGTCGTGCGCCGTGCTTGCGCTCGATACTTCTTTGTATATACCCATACTCGGTATATATATCTCGATATCGTATGTGCGTGCCATGCTGTCCGAGCAATCGCCTGCTGCCAATTTGGACAGACGATAGTGCAATCCCAAGCCTTCTACAAGTTTGCACGCTTTGTCTACCATTTCTTCAAATGCCGCTTGGTCTTGTTCGGCTGTGGTGTATTGGAATAGTTCCACTTTGTTGAATTGGTGTCCTCTTATCATACCGCGTTCTTCACTACGGTAACTGCCTGCCTCTCTGCGGAAACATGCCGAATAACCAAAAAACTTTTTGGGCAGTTGACTTTCGGGCAGAATTTCGTTGCGATAGAGGTTGACAAGTGCAGTTTCTGCCGTGGGCAACATAAACTTGTTTCCTTCGCCGTTGGCTATTTGGTACACGTCGTCTTCAAACTTGGGAAACTGTCCTGCGGTAAGTCCACACTCGTAGTTTAGCATATAGGGCGGCAACATAAAGGTGTAGCCGTCTTTTATGTGTGTGTCGATAAAATAGTTGAGCAATGCCCATTCCAATCTTGCACCCATACCTGTGTATATCCAACTGCCGTTGACTGCAAGTTTTACGACACGTTCGTAGTCGATCAGTCCCAACGATTGGCACAGCTCAACGTGGTTTTTGGGAGTAAAATCAAATTGAGGCTTTTTGCCAAAAACTTTTATAGGTACGTTGTTCTCTTTGCCACCTTCTGCCAAGTCTTCATCGGGAAGATTGGGAAGTCTTAGCATAAAGTCGTTAATTTGTGCCTCTGTGTCGTTCAGTTGTTTGTCCAAATCTGCTATCTCGTTGCCCAACTTTTTCATCTCAGCAATGGTCGCTGTTACGTCCTTGCCTTGCTTTTTGAGTTGGGGTACAAGTGCCGATACTTTGTTGCGTTCGGCTTTCATTGTTTCTGTTTGTTTAATAAGCGTTTTGCGCTGTTCGTCCAACTTCAAAAGTTGTTCAAAATGTATGTCCTTGCCACGTTTGAGATAACGTGCTCTTACTGCTTGTGCGTCTTGACGTATAAGATTGATGTCAATCATAATGTCCTCCGATATGGTGCAAGACTTTCGTCTGCATTTTGTAATATTTTACCACAGTCGCCAAATAATTGCAAACAATTTATTTGTCGTTAGGTGACACAACGGGCAAAATGTGGTAAAATGTGCTCAAAGATAAGCGGCTGTACGTCAACAATTTGCGTACGTCGCATTTATGGTGCTATATGATTATTTACAACGTAATGACACGAAAAAAACAAACTTTTGAGCCTATTGACGGCAACAACGTCAAAATATACGCGTGCGGTATTACCGTCAACGGTGACGCACACTTAGGACACGCACGTCAAGCCATCGTATTCAATATGATTACCGAGTATCTGCGCCTCAAAGGATACAACGTAAAATATGTGCGCAACTACACGGACGTGGACGACAAAATTATTGCTCAGGCAAAAGAGCTTGGTATCGGTCCACTTCAGTTGTCCGACCAACGCATCAAAGCTACAGACAGCGTTATGCAACGTCTGTTGACGCGTGACGCAGACGTCAAACCGCGCGTAAGCTGTTATATAGAAGACATTATAAGTTTTGTAAGTCAGCTTATTGACAAGGGCTACGCATACGCATCGGGCGGAGATGTGTACTTTACTGTAAGCAAGGACAACAGCTACGGCAAACTGTCCAATCGCAACACCAAAGAACTGTTGAAGGCGGTGCGCATAGAGGACAACGAAACTAAAGCCGATGGACTTGATTTTGCGCTATGGAAGGGTGTAGGCAAGGACGAGTTTGGTTGGGACAGCCCGTGGGGTAAAGGCAGACCGGGTTGGCACATAGAGTGTTCAACTATGATTCATAGCCTGCTTGGCGATACTATCGATATTCACGGCGGTGGCAAAGACCTCATTTTTCCCCACCACGAAAATGAGATTGCGCAGTCCGAGTGTCTTACAGGCAAACCTTTGGCAAATTTTTGGGTGCACAACGGACTGATAACGGTCAACGGCACAAAGATGAGTAAGTCTATGAACAACTTTGTAACAATACAAGGCTTGCTCGACCAATACGATCCCGAAGTGTTGCGCTTTTTGATACTGTCCAATCACTATGCTTCACCGCTCGAAGTCAACAAAGATTTGTTGCTTACTGCGGAGAAACATTTGTATCACTTTTATACACAACTTGACGAATACAGAAGCAGTGTGCCGCAAGAACTTGTAGACAGCGTAGTAGTTGCTGACGATGAGTATTACAAGTTGTTTGAGCAGAGTATGGACAACGACTTCAATATATCGTTGTTTTTGGCAGAGTTGCACGGTATATTTGCCGACATATCCAAGAGCAAAGGACAGGACAAAACAACCAAAGCCACAAGACTTTTGGCAGTGCTCAACTATGTTTATCCTGCATGCGGTATGTTGTGCCGTCCCGTTGGTAGTTTTGTCAATAGTATCAAAGCTAAATATCTCAAAGTATTTGGTGTGACCGAACAGCAAGTGCAAAACAAAATTGACCAACGTCAACAGGCAAAAAAGGACAAAAATTATGCGCTTGCAGACAGCATACGCAACGAGTTGTTTCGGCAAGGCATATCGTTGATGGACAGTGCGCAAGGCACAACGTGGAACGTCAACTTTGACGTGTTGAAACATCAAAAATGATATTGCGGTCAAAGACAAATTGTTGATTGAGTGCAGTAAGGTTGGTTTTCACTTTGCAATTTGACCTTTAGTTGATATTGTTTTTATTATACAAATACGCTTACTTATTTACCTCAAACAGGGCAAGGGTAAGCGTTTTTTTTGTTATTATCGGGCGGACACACGCATATTGTATAGCGGAGGTGTCCTTATGGCAGAGGAATACAGACATACATTGAATATTGACAAAGACGGCACTATCACTTTGAGCGGAGTAACGGAAATAGTTAGCCTTACCGATAGCGAAGCCGTCATTATGACAGACAGGGGCAAAACTGTAGTAAAGGGTAGCAAATTGAGCCTCAGCAAATTGGACAAAGAGCAGGGCAGATTGTCTATGACAAGTGAAGGTGTGTCCTCTGTCACTTATGGCGGACAAAGACGCAGTGGACTGAAGTCCTTATTCAGTTGATGTGGGGATAACAATGTACTATGAATTTGGAAGCAGAAAGCAGTCAGTTGGCGTTGTTCGTGTGCTATGTGGCGGTGGGTATTGTGTGCGCCGCACTGTATCATATGTTTTGCTATCCCGTCAACAATTTTGTAAAAAAGCGTTGGATAGTCAACATTGTAGAGGCAATAGTGGGTGCAGTGTTGGCGTGCGCCGTGTGGCTGTTCAATATAGCATTCAATGACGGTCAATTTAGATTTTTTATTGTAGTTGCGTTTTTTGTGGGAATAGCGTTGTATTTGTATATTTGTCGATCGATACTTGACAAGTTGTACAAAGCATTGTATAATCACCTTGTAACTAAACAAAAAGGTGAAGACAATGCGCAACATATTTCTCAGTAAAAAATTGGCTTATGTGATAGTTGCTTTGGCACTTGTAGTGCTGTTATTGGTGTTTATACTTATGACGCAGTTATCTCAGATGGCAAGTCTCAATGACAGAGTAGAACACCTAAAGTCGCTGATTGAGTACAAAGATAACGAAATACAACAGACAACAGAGCTTTTGGAGTATTTGGAGTCCAACGAGTACATAATGCAATGGGCAATAGAACACAACTTGCTTCCCGAAGGCGCTGACAGTTGGATAAAAAAATAACGGCGAATACTGCCGCATTTTGGAGGACAACCTTTGAGGTTGCCCTTTAATTTTGTATTGAGCAAAGTGCTTGCTTTTAATTTGGAGAAAAGTTTGCAATGGAATACTTATCGTTAATACTTATTGCATTGGGATTGTCGGCAGATGCATTGGCAGTTACCATATCGGACACGCTTACATATCCCGACCTCGGTAGGCGTAAGTGGCTGCTACCTACATTTTTTGGCGTTTTTCAGGGTGTGATGCCGCTAATAGGCTTTGCGCTTGGTGCGCTACTTGGGCAGTACATAGAAGCAATAGACCATTGGGTAGCCCTTGTATTGCTGTGTGCATTGGGTATCAAAACAATAGTGGAGACATACAAGGAAAACAGAGAAGACGACGAGAAAGACGACCAACAAGAAGTGAACGCACCCAAGCAGATGAAACTATCTCTTGTGGCAACACAGGCTGTTGCTACAAGTATAGACGCTATGGCTGTAGGTATTACTTTAGCTGTGGCTGTGGATATCAATGTGTTTGTCAGTGCCGCTGTAATTTGTGCCGTCACTTTTGCTATGCGCACGGTAGGTTTGTTAGTAGGCAAAATTGGCAAATATCTCAAAGGATATGCCGGCTACATAGGCGGTGTTATACTTATTGCTATAGGAGTCAAAATTTTTCTTGAGCATATTCTCGGTTAATAGGAGAAAAATATATGAGTACACGCAAGACAAAACGCAAAGCGCCCAATTTGTGTTCGGCAAAGTTGCTGCGTATGTTGTACAATGTTTACGGCAAAAGACACTTTTCCAAAGTGGCGCAGCTAAATATTGTTGGCGACATCAACAACTTGCCCATACCCTGTATTGTGGTGGCTAATCACGCGTCATTTGCGGACGTAGGTGGTGTTGCAATGCTCTTTCAAATGCGCAATACGCCTGTTGCGCCCTCTTTTATTGCAAGCCAAACGCAGTACGCACACTTTGGCAATGTGCTCAACAAGTTGGGAGTATTGCCCAAAAAGCAGTTTACTGTGGACACTTCGCTTGTAAGAGACATCAAATATGTTTTGGAAAAAGGACGTCCGCTTGTGCTGTATCCCGAAGCTAAGCTGTCTGTGACGGGCAAGCCCAACCCTATCAAAAAGGGCATTGCCAAACTTGTAAAGCTGCTCAAAGCGCCCCTTGTTACCGTTAGATTTGACGGAAGCTATTTGTATCAGCCGCGTTGGGCAAAGGACAAACGCTCTGTGCCTATTACTGTTACTGTAAAGCGTGCTGTGGAGCTTGATGAAATAGCCGCATTGAGCGTGGACGATATCTACAAGCGTATTTTGGAAAACCTTAGCTACGATGACTACAAGTACCAGCGTGACAACAAAATAAAAGTAACAAGCCCTACGTTGGTGGAAGGACTGCATAGCCTGTTGTACACTTGCCCTGTGTGCGGGACAAAATACGTTATGCGTTCGCACGGCAATACATTGAGTTGCGCAGCATGCGGAACTACTTGCCAAATGGACGAATACGGCAAGTTGCACGGCAACAAATTTGACAGTGTACCGCAATGGTACGAGTGGCAGTGTGCGGAATTGTATCAAAAGGTAAAACAAGGCAGTTTTTGTCATAGTGCGCAGTGCGCGGTCACCGTTCTCAAAAACAATAAGTTTGTGACTTGTGGCAAAGGCATACTTACACTTGACGATAGTGGTTTGACGCTTAGCTACAACGACCAAAAGGTTGTTTATAAGCGCGGTATGTTTTATACGTTATCTTTTGACGGTAACGCGATATATCTGCCGTCAGAAAATACTGTTTACAAATTGTTGTTCCCCGATACGGGACTTACCACAGTATTCAATATAGGTGTAGAGCAATACGCAAAGATTGACGAAGATGCAATAGAGCAAAATGTATAAGTGTTGATAATAAAAGTAACCCCGACCGTAAAGCGGTCGGGGCTACTTGTTTTTTATACGAAATTATTTGTTGTGATTTTTGTTTTGAATTGTTAGTAGTAACTTATTTGGACAAAGCGTCTTGTACAGCTTTTACCAAAATGTTGGAAGATATTGTTGCACCTGTAGCAACTACTTCGAGAGTGTTTTCCTCTGCAACGAAAGATGTTGTCAAAGCATTGACTGCATCTACAGTTTTGCCTACAAGGCTGTTGATAACGTTTGCGCTTTCTGCGTCAAACTTTGTCTGCCATTTTTCTCCTGTAGCAGCTTTTGTGCCGTCTACAATTTCTATAGCAGTGATAGTGCTGTTTTCAACAGTTACTTTTACAGAGATTGTGATATCTGTGCCTTTGTAATTTGTTGTTGCCGAACCGTCTTTTGTTGCGGGTGCTGCAGGTTGATTGCAAGCAGCCATTACTGCTAACATGCATACAGCCAAAGCAAGTGTCATTGCAATAAACATTATTTTGGTTATTCTTTTCATATTATTCTCCTTATAATTTCGTACCGCAAACTATTATCACGCTTACAAACAATTTTGACAATCACAGTAAGGTGTTTTTTGCCAATACTTTATATGTTATTTATATTTTTATAATAATTGGTAAATTGTTGAAAAATTGACCGCTTTACTTGTCCGTACACGTATGCTTATTGGGGTAGTAATATTGGAATGTTTGTGTATTGATATTGTGGTATGTATTGTCAATGGCAGGTAAAAATATACGAGGCTGCAACAAAAGTTGCAACCTCGTGTTTGTTTTGTTAATAGTTGATGTCAACTAATGTCAACACTTATTCCTTTTCTGCCAAAGTCTTGTACTTAGCGTATCTTTCTTTAGCTTGTTTCTCGTTTTCTGCAAACAATTTTTCTGCAATTTGCGGTTTTGTCTTCAACAGACTTGCATAACGAGTTTCGCTGGTAATAAATGCTTGATAGTCACCCTGAGGCTCTTTGCTGTCCAAAGTGAACGGATTTTTGCCCTGCTCGATGAGAGTGGGGTTGTAACGATACAACTGCCAATATCCGCACTCAACTGCACGTTTGATTTCCTCTTGAGATTTGCCCATATTGATACCGTGGTTGATACAGGGTGCGTAAGCTATGATAAGAGAAGGACCGTTGTAGCTTTCTGCTTCGGTAAGCGCTTTGACAAGTTGTGTTTGGTTTGCGCCCATACCTACTTGTGCAACATATACATAACCGTAGCTCATAGCCATCATACCAAGGTCTTTTTTCTTGACGCGCTTGCCTGCTGCAGCAAACTTAGCAACTGCGCCCATGGGGCTGGACTTACTTGCTTGTCCGCCTGTGTTGCTGTATACTTCGGTGTCGAGTACGAGTACGTTGACGTCTTCGCCGCTTGCCAATACGTGGTCAAGTCCGCCGTAGCCGATGTCGTATGCCCAACCGTCACCGCCGAATATCCAGATAGACTTTTTGACAAGTATGTCTTTTGCTTTGAGAATGTCTGCTACCAAAGCGCCACAGGTTTTGCAACCTTGTGCTTTTTCGAGGTGGCTAACAAGATTTGCAGATGCAACTTTGCTTGCTTCTCTGTTGCTGTAAGCGTCCAACCATTGTTGGCAAGCCTCTGCGCCTTCGGTGTTCTTTTGCTTTGTCCATACTTTTTGCAACTCAGCAACTTGTTCTTTCAACTTGCTGCGACGTTGGATAAGTGCAAGGTTGTATCCGTATCCAAACTCAGCATTGTCTTCAAACAAGCTGTTTGCCCAAGCAGGACCATGTCCGTCTTTGTTGGTGGTGTAGGGACAAGTGGGTGCGCTGCCGCCGTAGATGGAGGAGCAACCTGTTGCGTTGGCAACCATCATTTCGTCACCAAACAACTGTGTTACAAGTTTGACATAAGGTGTTTCGCCGCAACCTGCGCAAGCTCCGGAGAACTCGAACAAAGGTTGTTTGAACTGACTGCCTTTTACGCTGTCAGCCTTGAGAGGACTTTCTACTCTCTTAACATTGAGGCTGAATTGGTAGTTGGCACTTTCGTCCACTTGTTCGTAAGGAGTCATTACAAGTGCTTTTTCCTTAGCGGGACACACGTTAGCACAGCTTCCGCAACCTGTACAGTCGAGAGGACTGATTTGCATACGGAATTTTGCACCCTTGATACCTATTGCAGGTTTGGTAACAAATGTTGCGGGTACTTGCTCGTTTTCGTCTACCAAAACGGGACGAATAACTGCGTGAGGACATACGAATGAACATTGGTTACACTGAATACATTTGTCAGCGTCCCAAACAGGCAGATAAACTGCTATACCACGTTTTTCGTATTGAGTAGTACCTGTGGGCACAATACCGGAGGGGTTAAATGCCGATACAGGCAACTTGTTGCCTTGTTGCTCGTTGATAACTTTTACAAAGTTGTCATAGTATTCTACGCCAACGCCACCTACCATAGGTGCGCCTTCAGTTGTGGTAGCCCAGCTTGCAGGGTAGTTGATTTGTTTAAGTCCTGCTACAGCTCCGTCGATAGCGGCAAAGTTGGCGTCAATTACTTTTTGACCTTTCTTGCCGTAGGACTTAACAACTGCTTGCTTCATATAGTCTTCTGCTTGCTCGTAAGGGATAATGTTGGCAAGTTTGAAGAATGCTGCCTGCATTACCATGTTGGTGGATTTTGCAGAACCTGCCTGTTGAGCAATGTGCAGACCGTCAATGGTGTAGAACTTCAGTTTCTTTTGTGCAATTTGGTTTTTGACCTGTGCAGGGAGGTGGTGCTCCAACTCTGCCTCTGTCCAAGGACAGTTGAGAAGGAAAGTGCCGCCTTCTTTTGCGTCTGCCAACATGTCGTAACGTGTGAGGTAACTGCTGTTGTGGCAAGCAACAAACTCTGCCTGATCGATAAGGTAACTCGATTTGATGGGGTTAGGTCCAAATCTCAAGTGAGATATGGTAAGACCGCCCGATTTTTTGCTGTCGTACTCAAAGTAACCTTGTGCGTACAAGTCTGTGTGGTCACCGATAATTTTGATGCTGTTTTTGTTAGCGCCTACAGTACCATCGCTACCAAGACCGTAGAACTTACATCTTGTTGTGCCTTGAGGTGCTACGTCTATCATTTCGGTAACAGGCAACGAGCAACCTGTAACGTCGTCCTCAATACCTACAGTGAAGTGGTTTTTGGGTGTGTCTGCGTCGAGGTTTTTGTAGATAGCAAGTATCATAGAAGGTGTAAACTCTTTGCTACCAAGACCATATCTGCCGCCTACGACAACTTTCTTTTTGCCCATTTCTTTGAGAGCAGCAACAACGTCAAGGTAAAGAGGTTCGCCAAGACTTCCTGCTTCTTTGGTGCGGTCCATAACTGCAATTTTCTTAACAGACTTTGGAAGTGCGGATACAAATGCCTTTGCAGAGAAAGGACGGTAAAGTCTTACTTTTACAACGCCTACTTTTTCTCCTTTTGCAGTGAGGTAGCTTATTGTTTCGTCTACTGCGTCAGCGCCAGAGCCCATAATTACAATTACTTTGTCTGCGTCTTTTGCACCTACGTAGTCAAACAATTTGTACTTTCTGCCTGTCAGCTTGCCAACTTTTGCCATGTATTTTTCTACAATAGCAGGTACAGCTTCGTAGTACTTGTTAGCAGCTTCTCTGTTTTGGAAATAGATATCGGGGTTTTGCGCTGTGCCCTGACATTGAGGATGTTCGGGGTTCAATGCGCGTTGACGGAATTCGTCTACGTACTTCATATCAAGCAATTTTGCCATATCTTTGTATTCGATAACGTCAATTTTGCTTACTTCGTGACTGGTGCGGAAACCGTCAAAGAAGTGTATAAAGGGTACTTTTGCTTCCAATGTAGCAAGGTGACAAACAAGCGCCAAGTCCATAGCTTCCTGTACGCTGTTGCTTGCAAGCATGGCAAAGCCGGTTTGACGGCACGCCATTACGTCCTGATGGTCACCGAAAATGCTGAGTGCGTGTGCAGCAAGTGCACGAGCGGAAACGTGGAATACGCAAGGCAACAATTCGCCTGCAATCTTGTACATGTTGGGTATCATAAGAAGCAAACCTTGACTTGCAGTAAAGGTGGTGGTCAATGCGCCTGCCACAAGACTGCCGTGTACTGCGCCTGCCGCACCTGCTTCCGATTGCATCTCGGCGATGCGTACCTGTTGTCCAAACAGGTTGGTTCTGCCGCCTGCAGCCCATTCGTCAGCATATTCTGCCATGGGACTGCTGGGAGTAATGGGGTAAATAGCTGCTACGTCGCTAAACGCATAGGCTACGTGCGATGCGGCAGTATTACCGTCAATAGTTTTCTTTGCCATTTCAGTTCCTCCTAAAACAGTATAAAATGATTTAGTTGTGTTACTTCTTTGGTCGAGACGTAACATACAAAGTTATTATATCTTTTTAAGTTATCTTTGTCAATGTTTTTGGCAAATTTACATTGTGTAGATACACTCATTGGAAGGCGTTTTGAGCGTAGCAGGTCGAGTGGTCAACGGGCACAATTTTTTGCTGTTTGAGCTTGACACAACGACAGCAAGGCAGGTGGCAAAATAGTTGGCAATCCAATAGGTTTGTGGTATAATTTTGACAATTTTGTGAAAACGCTCTACCAAAGGAGAGCGCGGAGTATATATGGAAAATATTATCAGCTTGGACAATGTATCATATTACTACAAGGTGTATGACGAATCGGGCAAGCGCACATTTCATGCAGGCGTCAAAAACGTAACGCTCGATATACAAAAAGGTAGCTTTGTTGCTCTTGTCGGACACAACGGTTGTGGCAAGAGTACGCTTGCAAAGCTACTCAACGGGCTATTGATACCTCAGCAAGGCAAAGGCAAAGTGTTGGTCAACGGACTTGATACCGCAGACGACAAAAATTTGTTTGAAGTGCGCAAAACGGTGGGTATGGTGTTTCAAAATCCCGACAATCAGATGGTGGCAAGTATAGTGGAAGAGGACGTTGCTTTCGGTCCGGAAAACTTGGGCATACCGCAAAAGGAAATTGTGGAGCGCGTTACAAAGTCTTTGCAAAAGGTGGGTATGCTTGAGTATGCCAAACGCACGCCCACAAGACTGTCGGGTGGACAAAAACAGCGCATTGCAATAGCAGGAGCGTTGGCTATACAGCCGCAAGTGTTGGTGTTGGACGAATCTACCGCAATGCTCGATCCTATGGGCAGAAAGGAAGTATTGAACGTAGCGCACCAGCTCAACAAAGAGGGTATGACGGTAGTGCTTATCACACACTTTATGGAAGAAGTGTTGGATGCCGACGTAGTTGTTGTTATGAACAATGGCGAGATTGTTGCCAAAGGTACGCCAATGCAGATATTTGACAACGCCGACGTGGTGGACAAAGTGGGTTTGCGCTTGCCACGCACAGTGGAACTTGCGGCAAGACTGCACGCACAAGGTTTTGACGTGGACAGACATTGTACGGACGCACGTCTATTGGGAGAAAAAATATGTCAATTATTGCAAAAGAACTGAGCTTTGTGTACAACAAAGGAGCAGCTTTTCAAAAACAGGCGCTCAACAAAATAAGCGTCAATATAGAGGACGGGGAGTTTGTGGCTATCGTAGGACATACGGGTAGTGGCAAAACTACCTTTGTGCAACACCTCAATGCGCTAATACGTGTGCAGAGCGGACAGTTGACTGTCAACGGCATAGACCTTGCCGCACGCAAAGTGGATTTGAAAAAATTGCGTGGAGAGGTGGGTATGGTGTTTCAGTACCCCGAGTACCAACTGTTCGCCGACACAGTGGAGCAGGACGTTGCTTTTGGCCCCAAAAATATTGGCGTTCCCAAAACGGAAATTGCCGACCGTGTGAAGTTTGCTTTGCAACAGGTGGGTATGCAGTACGACAAGGTGGCGCACAAGTCGCCTTTTGAATTGTCAGGCGGTGAAAAACGCCGTGTGGCTTTGGCAGGTGTATTGGCTATGCACCCCAAAGTACTTGTATTGGACGAGCCTACTGCAGGGCTTGATCCGCAGGGCAAAAAAGAAATATTGCAACTTGTCAACACTCTCAACAAGGACAACGGCATAACGGTAATAATGGTATCGCACGATATGAACGAAGTGTACGAAAATGCAAGACGTATTCTCGTATTGAAAGAGGGAGAGATTAGGTACGATTTGCCTCCGCAACAGTTGTTTGCCAAAGAGCAAGAAATACAGGAATTGAACCTCGAAGTACCCTATATGGCGCAGTTTGTTAATGTTTTGCGTCAGCACGGCATGGAGGCAGATAGTGAGCTACTTACCCCCGAACAGGTGTGCCAAGCAGTAGTTGAGTTGCGCAACAAGGAGGTTGGAGATGTTTAGAGACGTTACTTTTGGTCAGTACTATCCCACTCGCTCCTTTATGCACTCTATGGATGCAAGGGTAAAAATATTGCTCAATATACTGTACCTTGTGGGCATATTTTTCATAACTTCGTTTGCTGTGTACGGTTTTCTTACCGTGTTGCTTGTGGTTATGATAGCGTGCTCGCGTGTGCCGCTTAAAAGCATTTTGCGCTCATTGAGAGGAATATTGTTCTTGTTGCTGCTTACAGTTATACTCAACATTTTTCTCAATACGTCGGGCAAACTGCTGTGGCAATGGTGGATATTCAGTATTTATGACCAAGGTCTGTACAGTGCGGCAAAGTTGTTTTTGCGCTTGGTGTATTTGGTGATGGGTGCAAGTTTGTTGACGCTTACCACAACGCCCGTAGACCTTACGCACGCTATAGAAAGTTTGTTGAAACCATTAAAACTTATCAGAGTACCCGTACACGAATTGGCACTTATTATGAGCCTTACGTTGTCATTTATCCCCAGTCTTATGGAGGAGACCGACCGCATTATCCGTGCGCAAAAGGCAAGAGGCGCCAACTTCGATACAGGCGGACTGATAAAGCGTGCAAAGGCCTTTGTGCCTATACTTATTCCGCTGTTGGTGTCCAGCTTCAGAAGAGCGGAAGAACTTGCCAACGCCATGAGCAGTCGTTGCTATGGCGGACCGGTAAAACGCACAAGTATGCGTGTTATGCGTATAGGTTGGCGTGATGTGGTGGCAACGCTTGTTATGCTAATTTTTTGGGGCGGAGTAATCACACTCTATGCTATGTCGGGCACATTGAGCCCGATGGTGCCTTGGCTGTATTTCTAAGGAAAAATATGAGAATTAAACTTACTATCGAATATATAGGTACGGCATACAACGGTTGGCAATCGCAAGCCAACGGAAATACCGTGCAAGACAAGGTAGAACAGGCGCTGAGTATGTATTTTGGCGGTAAAAAAATACGTATTTATGGCGCAGGTCGTACAGACGTGGGCGTGCACGCTACAGGTCAGGTGGCACATTTTGATACGCAAGAGCAGGTCAATCCGTACAAGCTATGTTTGGGAGTCAATCTTTACTTGCCGCAAGACATTGCAGTAACATCGGCAAGTGTGGTGCAAGAAGACTTCGATGCACGTTTTTGGGCGGATAGCAAAACCTACCGCTATCGCATATATGCAAGTGCAACACGCAAGCCAACGCTTGATGTCAACCATGCGCAAGTGTACCGTCCGTTGAACGTTGACGCTGTGCAAAAGGCGGCAAAGCTACTTGTAGGTACGCATGATTTTGCCGCGTTTCAAAACAGCGGTAGCAACCTTGTGGGTACTGTGCGTACGCTAAACAGTGTGGAAGTGTTACAAAAAGAAGGCGACATCATAGAGATTGTAGTCAATGGCAACGCCTTTTTGTACAATATGGTACGCATAATTGCAGGCACTTTGGTGGCTGTGGGTAGTGGCAAAATAGAATTGTCCGATGTGCAGGATATGTTGGACAAACATACTCGCAAAAAGGGCATACGCACATTGCCTGCACGTGGACTGACGTTAGAAAAGGTGTATTATGCAAAAGATGGCAAACGCACTTGTTAACAGATAGAATAGTGCTAACGGTGCGCAAAAAGGCACAGACAAAATAGATAATACAAATAAGTTGATACAGTGACAAAATAGTAAAAAAAAACTTGACAAGCATATGGCTTGTCTGTATAATAGAAAGGCTGTGAATGATTAGACGTATATTTTTAAGCTCTGTACGTCAAAACTGCTTTTCCACTGGCGGTAATCGTTCAACCGTGAACAGCAATCTTAAAATTTCAGGAGAACAAAAAATGAAAACTTTTATGGCTAAAAAAGAAGCCGTTGAAAGAAAGTGGTACGTTGTAGACGCAACAGGTATGCCTCTTGGCAGACTTGCAAGTCAGGTAGCCGCTATCTTGCGCGGTAAAAATAAACCTACTTTTACTCCGCACGTTGATACAGGCGACTTCGTAATAGTGCTGAACACGGACAAAGTGGTGTTGACAGGTAACAAGTACGACCAAAAGGTATATCGCCGTCATGCTGGTATGCCCGGTCATCTTAAAGAAGTAAAATACGGCAAACTTATGGCAGAAAAGAGTGATTTTGCCGTTATGCGTGCTGTTAAGGGTATGCTTCCCAAAAACAGCTTGGGCAGAAAAATGTTGACTAAGTTGCGCGTATACAAGGGTGGCGAACACAATCATGCTGCTCAACAACCCGAAGCGTTGACTTTGGTTAAGTAGGAGGTAAGGTATGGCTACAAAATTGACAGCAAAGAAAAAAGTGCAATTCTGGGGTACAGGCAGAAGAAAGAAGTCCATTGCACGCGTCAGACTTATCCCCAACGGCAACGGAACAATCATCATCAACAAACGTAGCATCGACGACTATTTTGGTCTTGATACATTGAAGTACATTGTACGTCAACCGCTCAACGCTACCGAGACACTCAACAAGTATGACGTAGCAGTCAACGTTTATGGCGGTGGCTTTACAGGTCAGGCAGGCGCAATCCGCCACGGCATTGCACGTGCGTTGGTAGTTGCAGGCGAAGACAAATCAGTGCTCAAAGCAGCAGGCTTCCTTACTCGTGATCCTCGTATGAAGGAGAGAAAGAAGTACGGCTTGAAGAAAGCGCGCAAAGCTCCTCAGTTCAGCAAGAGATAATCTTGTTTGCGGAGTTGTCATACACGACAGTGTATGCACAGTTGCAAACCAACAATACAACTACAAACCGTCCTTTGGTACAACTACCGAGGGACGGTTTTTTTTGTGTTTTTGCGTGCAGTGTATTTTGCAATGCAAAACACAAATTAGCTTGTATTAAACTAACAATACAAAGCTGTGTGACGGTAGATTGTCGACACAGTTGTAAGTATAATTGTGACAAAGGTCACTTGCTAACTATGGACAAGGTGTACACATTGGTGTATAATATACGCAATAATGCGCTGTGTGTCTTATTGCTAAATTGCGTAGTTGCAAAACTGTATTGCAAGCGACAATATCAGACAAAATAATGACATATAGCTGTGCTAAACTAACAATTTGCAAAGGAGAAAACGATATGAGCGAAAGCAATGTAAAAGTTGCAATTATTGGCGGTGGTGTGGGTGGTATGTCTTGCGCTGTGTATGCAAAACGTGCCAACGCTGACGTAACTATATTTGAGCAATATGTTATGGGAGGACTGACGGCAACTATAGATTGGATAGAAAATTATCCCTCTTACAGCAAGATAGAAGGCTGGCAACTTGCCGAAAATATGTTCAACCATGTGGAAAGTTTGGGCGTTGAGATAAAGTATGAACAAGTTGTGTCTGTCACCAAACAAGAGGACGATACTTTTGTAATAACAACCGACCACGGCGCATACACATATAACAGCGTAGTAGTGGCAACGGGTACCAAACACAACAAGTTGGGTATAGAAGACAATTATGTGGGACGTGGCGTTAGTTACTGCGCAACGTGCGACGGTAGTTTTTATAGAGGTCAGGCTGTCGCTGTTGTGGGCAACACGGCTATAGCAGTAAAAGAGGCACTGTATCTCGATGGCGTAGTGGGCAAAGTGTATGTTGTCAATCCAACGGACAGCTTTACGGCAGACGATGCGCTTGTGGCGAGATTGCAAAACTCTGCCAATGTGGAAATATTGTACAACAAGACAATAAGCGCACTTTCGGGTGAAGACAAACTTCATGAATTGACGCTTGTGGACAATGTTACTCATCAAAAAAGTCAACTTGCCGTTGAGGCATTGTTTGTGGCTGTGGGTAGCAAGCCTGCTACAGACTTTCTTTCCACAACGGGAGTAGTGACGTCCAACGGCTTTTTGGTGACCGATGACACCATGATGACAAGCGTGCAAGGTATGTTTGCTGTGGGGGACGTATCCAACGGCAAGCTCAAACAAATAGTAACGGCTTGCGCAGACGGTGCAAAGGCGGGCAATTTTGCAGTGGCGTACTGCAAGGCTTTGCAACACAAACAAAGCAAAGCGGCAACTAAGCCTGCACCAAAAACTAAAGCCAAAACAAAAAAATAATTTAGCTACCAATATCAGTTTATTCTGTTCAGTTACCAAAGACAATTTGTACAAAGCACATCTCACAGACAAAATATAGAGTTGCGCACACAGCTTTATATGGTATAACTATCGTTGTTAAAGGAGACGCTATATGAATTTGTTCGGTACGGACGGCATAAGAGGCACTTACGGCAGTACCATAACAGAAGGTACTGCCTTTTTACTTGGCAAAAGTTTGGCATTGCACGGAGGCTGTCAGCCTATCGTTGTTATTGCAAGAGATACGCGCGTGTCGGGTGACGCATTGTTCAATGCGCTTGTACAAGGCGTGTATAGCGGAGGTGGCTCTGCTATCAACTTGGGTATATTGCCTACCAACGCAGTAGGGCACTTTGTGCGAAAATTAGGCAGTGATTACGGCGTTATGATAAGCGCGTCGCACAATCCTCCTCAGGACAACGGGCTAAAAGTATTTGACCGCACAGGACTTAAGTTGTGCCAGGCACAGCAACAAATAATATCCAACACTATGAACAGCCTTATGCGCGCTATGCCCAAGGGCAGAATTTTTGAGCCTGTTTTTTATGACATAGACGCCATATACTGCGAGGATATACTGTCCAAAGTACCTGTAAGATTGGACGGCATACATATTGCGCTCGATTGCTGTTATGGGGCAAGCTTCAAAGTGGCAAAAATGTTGTTTACCTCTTGCGGAGCAACTGTGCGGGCATTTTGCAACAGCAATAAGGGCGAGCTAATCAATGTGGACTGCGGTGCAACGCATGCACAATTTTTGGCGGACAAAATAAAAGGTACCGATATTCCTTTGGGCTTTGCTTTTGACGGAGATTGCGATCGCCTTGCTGTTGTGGAAAATGGCGTTGTGGTGGACAACACTGCAGTGTTTTATGCCATAATAAGATATATGAAAGAACAAAATTTGCTTCGTGGCAGTGCCGTAGTGGGCACTGTGCTTACCAATAGCGGCTTGCAAAACGCACTTGCAGAGTTGGGCATACAGCTTGTTCGCAGTGACGTAGGCGATACCAACGTGTACAACAAAATGACAGAATGTGGCTTAAATGTAGGCGCAGAGGATAGCGGACACTATTTGTTTGCCGATTATGCTACGGGTAGTGACGCATTGATAAGTGCGCTCATCGTTGCAAAGATTTATAAGGAAAAGGGTAGTATATTGCAATATTCTTTACCCTATCATGCGGTTGAAGGCGTGAAAACGGACATAGAGTGGACGTTGGACAAATTGCCAGACCTTAATGCAGTAAAGCAGCGTATGCAAACACTGTATCCCGATTGCAGAGTGGTGTTGCGCAAAAGCGGCACGGAAAACAAGCTGAGACTGTATGTAGAGGGCGACAACTGTCACGAGGTGCAAAAACTTGTGGTGGCAACATTGGCACCAATTAAGAAGCCAAGTTAACAAAAATTTGTACGTTAATCTCCTCTAACGTTGACAGTGAACACATTGAGTGGTAAAATAATACAATAATTACAACAAGCGCACATACGGAAAGCAGCATGCTTTGATTGTGCGCTTTATGATTTACAGGAGATAGAATTGTGACTAAGTTGCTGTTGCGGTTGTTTGTAAAAGATTACAAAAATACGCAGTCCGAAGCAGTGCGTGACAGATATGGCAAATTGAGCGGTATTACCTGCATTTTGCTCAACATTATGCTCGCAGGCGGCAAAATAGCCGTAGGTCTTTTGTTTGGTGCAATATCGGTATTGGCAGACGGACTCAACAACCTTACCGATTGCGGTAGCAATATCGTATCTTTGATAAGTTTCAAAATGGCTTCCAAGCCTGCCGACAAAGAGCACCCATTCGGACATCAACGTGTAGAGTATGTATCTGCCATGATAGTGGGTATCATTGTTTTGGTGTTGGCATTTGAATTGGGTTCGGAGTCTTTCAACAAAATAATAAGCCCCGAGCAATCGGACTTTTCGTGGATAACGGTGGGCGTGTTGTGTGCTTCTATACTTGTAAAACTGTGGATGTTTTTGTTCAATCGTAAGTTGGGCAAAATGATAAACTCCGAAGTGCTCAAAGCCACTTCGGTGGACAGCATAAGTGACAGCATTGCTACAGCTTCTGTTACTATCGCACTTGTTATCTCGTACTATACAGGCGTCAATTTGGACGGATATATGGGTATTGCCGTTGCAATCTTTATAGCTGTTGCAGGTATAGGAATATTGCGCAGTACTATCAGTAAACTTGTCGGACAAGCGCCCGACAAAGATATGATAGATAGTATCAAACAGCGCATCATGAGCTTTGAAGGCGTTCATTCTATGCACGACCTCACTGTGCATAGCTATGGTCATAGCAAGTTTTATGCGTCTGTACATGTGGAAGTGGACAGCAATGTATCTGTTATGGCTACGCACGACTTAGCAGACAGAATAGAGCGTGACTTTGCACAAAATACAGATATCAACCTCATTGTGCACATTGATCCTGTGGTGTTGGACGATCCCGAAGTTGACAAGTATCAACAGTTGGTGTGCGAAGTTGTCAACACAATAGACCAACGGTTCAGCGTGCACGATTTTCGCCTTGTAAAGGGTGTTACGCACAGCAATCTTGTATTTGACGTGGCAATACCTTTTGATACAAAACTTAGCGAAGCGCAGATACTCGAACAACTAACAGCCAAGTTGCAGGCAACAGATCCCAATCTGTTTGTGGTAGCAAACATAGAAAAACAAGTGCAGTAAAACAACAATTTGCAATCTTCAACCGTCGCATTTTGCGGCGGTTTTTGTTGTGTGGTGTTCAACTTTTTTGCAGTGCACAAGCTACAAGTAAGTTGACTTGCCGCGCAATTTTTGATAGAATAACTTGTAAAAAATTGGCATATCAACGGAGTAAGTTATGAGTAAAGCAGACCAAATATTTATAGACAATATCAACGATATATTGACCAACGGCTTTTCTGACGAAAGTTTGGAAGTGCGCCCGCATTGGGCAGACGGCACGCCTGCGCACACAGTCAAAAAGTTTGGTATAGTCAACCGTTATGACCTTAGTCAGGAGTTTCCTATACTAACTTTACGTCGCACGGCATTTAAGTCTGCAATAGACGAATTGTTGTGGATTTGGCAAAAAAAGTCCAACAACGTA
This sequence comes from uncultured Eubacteriales bacterium, assembly GCA_949289125.1. Lineage (GTDB taxonomy): Bacteria > Bacillota > Clostridia > Christensenellales > CAG-314 > CASEME01. Next base: position 93,233 of record CASEME010000018.1, on the reverse strand, counting down.
CATGACCTCAAAAGTCACATATGGGACAGTTGGGCAGACCAAAGTGGCAGTATAGGCAAGGCATATGGTTATCAGTTGTCGGTAAAACATAAGTACAAAGAAGGTATGTTTGACCAAGTGGACAGAGTGTTGTACGACCTCAAGCACAATCCGCAAAGCAGACGCATAATTACCAATATTTATGTGCACCAAGACCTCAACGAAATGAATCTTTACCCTTGCGCATATTCGATGACTTTCAATGTGACAGGGGACAAGCTCAATGCAATACTCAATCAGCGTAGCAACGATATGGCTGTTGCCAACAACTGGAATGTGATGCAGTACGCAGTGTTGGTGCATATGTTGGCGCAGGTGAGCGGTCTTAAAGTAGGCGAACTTGTGCACGTCATTGCAGACGCACACATCTACGACCGTCACATACCTATCGTCCAAAAAATGCTTACTAATCCGCTGTATCCTGCACCCAAGTTGACAATCAACAAGGACGTAAAAGACTTTTACAAGTTTACTGTAGACGACTTCCAACTTGAAAACTATCAATACACGCCCTTTAAGGATACTTTGGAGGTGGCTGTATAATGAATGCTATTGTGGCTGTAGACAAAGAGTGGGCAATAGGCAAGGACAACAATTTGCTGTTCAGCTTGCCGCTCGATCTCAAAGACAATTTTCGCAAAATGACGCTCAATAAAGTGGTGATTATGGGTGCAAACACTTTCAAAAGTTTGCCCAACGGCGCATTGCCTAAGCGTATCAACATTGTATTGGATTCCAAAGGCACGCAGTACGACAACGCAGTGACGGTGACATCGTTGGACGAGTTGTTGCAATATGTTTCGCAATACTCAACAGACGATGTGTTTGTGTGCGGAGGCGGTGTGGTGTACAAGCTGCTTTTGCCTTATTGTCACAAAGCGTATGTAACTAAAGTGGACGCTGTGGGCAACGGAACAGTGTTTTTTCCCAATCTCGACGACAACAAAGATTGGCAATGTGTCAGTACTTTGCCAACAGTAATAGATAACGGCTACAATACAGCTGTAAGTGTGTATGTCAACAATGCGTTGACAGAGCAATAGTGGCTTATTGTGCCAATAACATACAAAATGAGGAGTAACTATATATTATGTCAGAAGAAATAACAGTGCAACAACCTACCGAAGGCTTGCGTTCGGACAAAATGCGCAATACGCCTACAGGTAAGTTGTTGTTTCAGATGTCTTTGCCTGCAATTATCTCTATGTTTGTGCAGGCATTGTACAACATTGTGGACAGTATATTCGTGTCCAATATCACTACTATACTAACAGAGTATAACGGTACAAAATTGGGAGATGACAGTTTTACTGCGGTAAGCGTAGCTTTCCCAATGACTTTTTTGGTCACTGCACTTGCTATAGGTATAGGTGTAGGTGTCAATGCATACATTGCACGCAAACTTGGCGAAGGTCAGCGCGACAAAGCCAATCAGGCTGCACGTACGGCAATATTTTTGGCAATATGCGTTTGGTTGGTACTACTGATACTTGCCTTTACGGTAAGTAGACCGTTTTGTAGTCTGTTTGTAACCTCAGGCAACGCAACAGATATAGACTATGTTGTAGAACAAGCATCGTTGTACACAACAATGTATCTTGCATGCAGTATAGGTTTGCTGATAGAGATTACTTGCGAAAGAATATTGCAGTCCACAGGCAATATGAAAGTGCCTATGACAAGTCAGCTTATAGGTGCGCTTGTCAATATCGGCTTGGACGCATTGTTTATTTTGAGCTTTAATTGGGGCGTATTTGGAGCAATACTTGCAACCGTCATAGGACAATGGTGTGCAGCCGCATTTGTACTGTGCGTATTTATTTTCCGCAAGCAGGACGTGAGCATTAGCTTTAAGGGTTTTCGTTTCAAAGGAGAATACTTCAGCAACATTATCCGCATAGGTTTGCCTGCATTTTTGATGAACGCTATGAGTTCGGTAATTACTATATTGCTCAACGGTATGTTGCGTGACGGCAACGGCTTGTTTGTCCTATCTGCCTACTTCAAAGTACAGTCTTTCATCTTTATGCCTATATTCGGACTTATGCAAGGCGCTATGCCTATACTTAGTTACAACTATGGCGCCAACGAGAAAAAACGTTTTGACCATACTTTCCGACTGAGTTTGTATGTGTCGTTGGCAATTATGGTGGTAGGCACGGTGCTATTCCAGACCATTCCGCAGTATATCATGCAGATACTCACTCAGGATAAACCGATAATCGATGATGGCGTATATGCTTTTAGAATAATAAGTATATCCTTTGTCCCTGCGGCTCTGTCCATAGTGCTTATCAATATGTTGCAGTCTATCAACCGTGGCATAGCGTCGCTACTGATGTCCTTGTCACGTCAACTTATCATACTGTTGCCTGTAGCGTACTTGTTCAACTATCTTTGGGGACTTACCGGTATATGGTTTTGTTATCCTATAGCAGAGATTGTGTCTGTAGTGGCATTTATTCCTGTTGTTGTAAGAGACTATCGTAGACAGTTTGAGTACAAAAAAAGAGAAGCCGACCGCCTCAAACAATAACTTACCGACAATATGCAACAATAGGTAGTCTGTATGTTGCAGATTGCATATCAAGCAAATCAACTTCATACATCTAAAGGGAGGTAATTGTTATGAATGTTAGTCAAGCAATAATACAACGTCAGAGTTGCCGCAACTTTGACAAAACTCGCCAAGTAGAACGCGACAAACTTGTAAAAGTATTGCAAGCAGGCGTATGTTCTCCCTCAGCACGCAACGCTCAGCCTTGGCAACTTACTGCAGTAGTGGGCACTAAGGCACAACAAATTGCCGATATCTGCCGTACAGGTGGTGGCAATGCCTTTTTGCAAAACTGCAATACATATATAGTGGTCAGTATGTTGCCTCAGGGACAACCCGTGCATGTTGAAGGTTTGGATATGCAGGACTTCCGCCCTATGGACATAGGTATGTGCATTATGCAGATGTGTCTTGTGGCTTGCGAATTGGGACTTTCCTCTTGCATCATTGGTAGACTCAACTTTAAGCGTATCAACGAGGTTATTGGACAAAACAATCAACCTGCATTGGTATTGGCTCTTGGATATGCGGCATCGGACGACGTGCTTCGTCCCAAAAACCGTCGTGCTTTTGACGATACTGTGAAAATAATAGAAGACTAATACACATTGCTAAACATCACTAAGTAAAGTTGTAATATTGTTACTGCAAACAAACGACTGTTAGTTGAGCTATCTTACAAGCTAACTTTGTAAGCAACGCTTTATATAGGCAGTCGTTTTTTTGTTGCTAAGTTATTTGCATGCACGCTAAGCCTTTGTTGTTCTCATAAGTGCGCATCAACTTTCATAAGTTAGTAGAGAAACATCGGACAAGGGGTGGGGTATTTTGCACGATAAAAATTTAACTGAAGTTTTGCAAAGTTTGGATACGGACAGCACGGCAGGGCTTACCGATACAGAAGCCCGACTACGTCGTACAAAGCACGGCGACAATATGCTACCGTCCAAACGACCAATAGGTATAGTGCGCAGGTTTTTTTCGCAGTTTGCCGATATGATGACAATAATTTTGTTGGTTGCCGCGGCAATTTCCTTTGCAATGGCATTGTGGCAGGGCGAGGATGTATGGGACTGCATAATAATAGTGGCAATAGTTATACTCAACGCCGCATTGGGTACTGCGCAGGAGCATAAGGCGCAAAAATCGTTACAAGCACTAAAGCAACTGTCTGCACGCAAGGTGCGTGTATTGCGTGATGGTGTGGTAACCATTATTGACAGTGAGGAACTGACGTTTGGGGATATAATTTTGCTGAGTGCAGGCGATATTGTGCCTGCCGATTGCAGACTTGTAGAGGGGGCAGGCGTCACTGTCAACGAGGCAGCTTTGACAGGCGAATCGCTCAACGTCACCAAAAACGCCAACGCAAAGTTGAAAGCCGATACTCCGCTTGCTCAACGAAGCAACATTTTGTATTGCGGTACATTTTTGCAAAAGGGTAACTGCAAAGCCGTAGTGTATGCTATAGGCGCACAAACGGAGATGGGCAAAATAGCCTCATTGTTGCGCGATACGGCAGACAGAGCAACACCTATGCAACAACGCCTCAAAAAGTTGTCTGCATTGATTGGCGCATTGTGCCTTGCCGTATGTGCCGCGGTCATGATAGTGGCGCTTGTCAAAGGCATATCTACTATGAAGCCTGATGAGCATATTACTACTGTACTGATAAGAATATTGCTCGATAGTATTTCTTTGGCGGTTGCGGCAATCCCCGAAGGTTTGTTGGCAATAGTAACAATAGTTATGGCGCGTGGCGTGCAGACATTGGCACAAAACCGTGCAGTAGTACGTCGTTTGCCCGCAGTGGAAACTTTGGGCAGCGCAACGGTGATATGCAGTGACAAGACGGGCACGCTTACCATGAACGCTATGCACCTTCAGTACGTGTATGACGGCAAGTTGTACGACATAGACAGCAATACCAAACTGTCCGACAGTGCAAAACACGTGTTGCGCCTTAGTGCATTGTGTTGCGAACTTACCGAACAAGGCACAACTTCGTCTGACGCCACAGAAGCGGCAATAATAGAATGTGCACAAACTTTGGGCATAGACTACGGCGGTGAACGCATAGCAGAGTATCCCTTTGACAGCGATCGCAAAAAAATGACGGTAATCACTCGTGACCAAAAGGGCTTGCTGTCTGTCACCAAAGGCGCGCCCGACATTATGGCACGTGATTGCGTCAACGGAGGTAAGTTTGTTAAGCAGTGCGCTCAACTCTCTGCAAGAGGGTATCGTGTGCTTGCTGTGGCAGTAAAGCGTGTGGACCAATCTGTTACTCAACAAAAGGCAGAAAGTGGCATGACGCTTGTTGGGCTGATAGCTATGATAGATCCGCCCCGTCCTGAAGTAAAACAAGCAGTAGCAACCTGTCGCAGTGCAGGCATACGTCCTGTTATGATAACGGGCGACAGCGTGGACACAGCAACAGAGATAGCACGTCAGTTGGGCATTTTGCGTACAGACGATATTGTGCTTAGCGGTATGGACTTGTCAACAATGACGGACAGCCAGCTGGACAAATGCGTAGATAAAGTTGCAGTATATGCGCGCACAACGCCAGCGGACAAGTTGCGCATTGTAGAGGCGTTGCAACGCCAAGGCGAAGTTGTGGCTATGACGGGAGACGGTGTCAACGATGCACCGGCATTGAAGCGTGCAGATATAGGTTGCGCTATGGGCAAGACGGGTACGGAAGTAGCCAAAAGCACAGCCGATATGGTGCTTACCGATGACAATTTTGCAACTATAGTAGAAGCGGTAGCCACAGGGCGCAACGTATTTGACAATATACGCAAAGCAGTGTTTTATTTGTTGAGTTGCAATGTGGGCGAAGTGTTGACGGTATTTTTGTCCTTGCTTATTTTTGACGTGTCACCTTTGTGCTCTATGCAGTTGTTGTGGATCAATCTTGCTACAGACGGTTTGCCCGCAGTTGCGTTGGGTATGCAACAACGCGAGCAAGATGTTATGAACAGACCGCCACAAAAACTCAACGAAGGTCTGTTGTCCAAACGGCAATGGTGGCTTGTGTGTATTTATGGCGTGCTGATGTCGCTTTTGGCAATAGCAGCTTACGCTGTAGGCAACGCTACAGATGCCGTTACTGCTACCACAATGTGCTTTGCAGTGTTGGCTATATCTCAGTTGTTTTTTGCTTACGAAACGCGTGTTAAACAGTCTGCATTGTTGCAAAAACCATCTGCGTTTATGGTAATTAGTCTGTTGGTATCGTTGTTGCTTGTGTTGGCGGTTATCTATATACGTCCGCTTGCAACGCTGTTTGGTATGACGTCGTTGTCTGCAGTGCAGTTTGGCGCTTGCATAGCGTTGGCACTTGTGCCCTTGGCGATAACCGAGATGTACTACCCGTTGCAAGGGTTGAGAGTGCGCAAATTGCAACCTGTAAAATAAAGAAAACACCAAAAGTGTTGTCAAAGACCTACAAAAATGCTACAATGTTGTTAATTCAATGTTGCGGCATTTTTTTGTCGCTGACAGGAGCAGATATGTATACAGAACAGTTGCAAGAAGTTCTTGCGTATGCAGACAAATATGCGCGGGATAACAAATTCAGAGAAAAAGATACGCGGCACTATCTTGTTGCTTTGGTCAATGTGGAAAGTGATGCCAAACATTATTTGGAAGAGTTTGGTATTACCAAAGACAATTTGTCCTATCCAAGTGACGGTATGGGATACGGCACATTGACAGTCAAAAAAGAAGTGGGCGAGATGCTAAACGTAATGGCTACCATTTGCAACAATTTTCGCGATGCCGATGTCGATTGTGTACACATGCTGTTGGCTATATTGTCTTTGCAAAACTGTTATGCATACGGTACTATTGCTTATAGATTGAAACAACGCAAGTTGGAACCGCTCAATTTGTTGAGATACATATTGGACAAAAGCCCCAACAAGCAAAACTTTTACGATGCGTATTCGGAGAACGGCTACCGCAAAGAGGAAAGCGCTGAGGCAGCAGACACCTCTGCCTATTCTGCAACACCTTATGCCAAGCAGACAGCTTATGCTGACAACGGCAGTGTGGAAGAATACAAAGTGGATATTCCTTACGGCACAGATATGACCGAACGTGCGCGCGAAGGCAAATACGATCCGTTGATTGGCAGAGAAAAGGAAATAGAGCGCATTATTCAGATATTTTCACGTCGCAACAAAAACAACCCTGTGCTTGTGGGGGAGGCAGGCGTAGGCAAGTCTGCCGTTGCCGAAGGATTGGCGCAGGCAATAGTGGACGGCAATGTGCCTCTTGCTTTGGCAGACAAGCGGTTGGTGGAGCTTGACGTGGCTGGTATGGTGGCAGGCACACGTTACAGAGGCGACTTTGAAGAACGCCTCAAAAACGCTTTGGACGCTGTCAAAAAGGCGGGTAACGTAATACTGTTTATTAACGAAATACACAATATAGTGGGCGCAGGCGGCGGCACAGAAGGCAGTATGGACGCCGCAGAGATAATCAAACCTGTGCTTGCACGTGGCAAACTGCAAGTGATGGGCGCTACTACTTTGGACGAGTACCACAAGTATATCGAAAAAGATCCTGCATTGGAAAGACGTTTTCAACCTGTGCTTATCGAGCAGCCTACTGTAGAGCAGGCAATAGCCATACTGCGCGGCGTAAGAGGCAAGTACGAGCAACATCACGGCGTAATAATAGACGACAGTGCGTTGGACAGCGCAGTCAAACTGTCTGTGCGTTATGTCAACGACAGATTTTTGCCCGACAAGGCATTTGACCTTTTGGACGAAGCATGCAGTAGGGTAAAGGTCAATGTCAATGCTGTGCCCGACGGTTTGTCACAGTTAGTCAAACAGTTGCAATCACTCAAAGTGCGCAGACAACAGGCGCTAAAGAGTGGCGACCTCAATTTGTTGGGACAGCTAAACACTCAGTACGAACAGATGTATCGCACATATGAAGTACAGCTTATGCAGTACAACAGACAACAGCAAAGCTACAAAGTGCACGTGACTTCCGAACATATTGCACAAGTGGTGGCACAGTGGACGGGAATACCTGTTACGCAGATAAGCCGTACCGAACGGGACAAGCTGTTGCACCTTGAGGAAATACTATCCAAGCGCGTAGTAGGTCAGCAACAAGCCGTGCAGGCCGTGTCGAGAGCTATACGCCGTGCACGTGCAGGGCTCAAAGATCCCAATCGTCCTATAGGTAGTTTTATTTTTGTAGGACCAACGGGCGTAGGTAAGACCGAACTTACCAAAGCCGTTGCCGAATGTATGTTTGGAGATGCCAACCAAGTTATTCGTTTGGATATGAGCGAATATATGGAAAAGCAATCTGTGTCCAAACTGATTGGAGCACCTCCAGGGTACGTTGGCTTTGAGGAAAGTGGCATATTGTGCGAAAAAGTGCGCCGTCACCCCTATTCGGTAGTGCTGTTTGACGAGATAGAAAAGGCGCACCCCGATGTATTCAACCTTATGTTGCAGATATTGGACGAAGGCAGACTTACCGACTCGCACGGCAAAGTAGTGGATTTTCGCAATACGGTCATTATTCTTACAAGCAACGTGGGCGCAAGCAGTGGTTCAGGCGGTGCTGTGCGTCCAGAAGAATTGGAACAAAGCGTCAATACGGCTTTGCGCAGACGGTTTCGTCCCGAGTTTCTCAACCGTATAGACGAGATTGTGTTGTTCAGACACCTCAACGCCGAGGAAGCCAAGCAAATTACCAAGTTGCTGTGTTTGTCCCTTGTCAACAGGTTAAAAGGTAAGATAGAGTTGCGCTTTACCGAAAGTGCAATAGAGTATCTTGCTATGGAAGGGTACGATATGGAATACGGTGCACGTCCGCTTAAGCGACTTATTCAACGCAGAGTGGAAGATGTGTTGGCAGAAAAATTGCTTAACGGCGAAATACAGGAAGGGCAAATTATCACCGTGCAACACGATAGAGGTAAGCTGGTATTCTATATGGAATAGTGTTCAATACCCAACAACGTACACCACAATACCTTGAGCACACTACATAGTGTGATATGTTGTATGTCAGTTTATAAAATAATGAAAAAAACAAAGGTATTTTCTGGAAAGTGTTGAAAAGGTGTTTTTGATGTGGTATAATACAGATGTAAAAAACCGACAACACACGGAAGGAGGAAGAATTATGAAGTTAGAAATTGTAGCAAAAAACTACCATGTGTCGGACAGGCTCAATCAGATATTGCAAAACAAGATAAAAAAACTTGACAAATATTTTCCCGATAGCGACACAGTTGCCAAAGTGGTGATGACCGATCTTGGCAGACTGTGCAAAATGGAATTGTCCATCAATTATCACGGCACGCAGTTGCGTTCGGAAGTTATTGGTAACACAATGTACTACAATATTGACGAATGCTTGCCCAAAATAGAGCGTCAGATAGTAAAATACCGCGACAAGCTCAATCGTAGAAAGAAGATGCCCGCTCCCGATACAGACTATCAGTTTGTGTCCGATGTAGAGTTGGCTCCTGTAGAAATTGCTAAAGTTAAGCGTTTCCCCATAGAGTCTATGACAGCTATTGAAGCGGCAGAAAATTTGGAAATGGTAGGGCACGATTTCTACTTGTTTGTAAACAACGACAACGGCAGAGTGGAAGCCGTATATCGCAGAAAGAACGGTACAATAGGACATCTTCAACCGTACGAGGAGTAATATTGCACATAGTGCAAGTTGCTTGGTCAAACTATACAATACAGCCGTTGTGTGCTTTGTGCATACAACGGCTTTGTTGTTGCAACTAATTGTTGAAAGTTGATACTACTGTTGACAATTTGTCAAGGTGAATAATTGCCGTGCGTCACAAATGGATATGTGCATTGTAAAGTTTGCATTGCAATTTTTGCAAATTTTGCCAAAATTGCCATATTTTGTTGACGTAAGTACAGGTATTCGGGTATTATAATAATTACAAAAGGACGCTTGTTCGTCACAGTTACAAAGGGGAAAACTATGATAGAGAACAGAATTTTTGATACACACGTACAAGGACTCAAGTACAAAGCTGTACGCGAGATGATAAAAGCCTATGACGAAGGCAGAATGGACACTGCGCTTATCGACATACCCAAGTCTGCTTTGCCCGGTCCCAAAGGCACTTTGCGCTGTTGCGTTTATAAAGAACGTGCAATCTTTCAAGAAAGACTTAGCGTAGTGCAACGCGGCATCAAAAAGGGTGACAAGTCGGTAGTGACCGTTATTGACATAGCTTGCGACGAATGTCCCGCGGACGGTATATTGGTAACAACGGCATGTCGTGGTTGTTTGTCACACAAGTGTCAGGAAGTGTGTCCGAGAGATGCTATTTCCATTGTGGACAAACATTCGGTGATAGACAAAGACAAGTGTATTGAGTGCGGCAAGTGCGTATCTGCTTGTCCTTACGGCGCTATTATCAAACAACAACGGCCTTGCGTCACAAGCTGCAAGGTAAAAGCAATAAGTATTCGCCCCGAGGACAAAAAAGCCGTGGTGGACGAAAACAAATGTATCTCCTGCGGTGCATGCGTAAGACAGTGCCCCTTTGGAGCAATACAAGATAAGTCCATGATTATGGAAACGTTGGACATCTTGCGCGATGCCAAAGCCAAAAAGATAAACGTATATGCCATTGTTGCACCAAGTATTGCTGCGCAGTTTGAGTACGCCAATGTGGAACAGGTAGTATCGGGCATAATGCAGTTGGGCTTTTGCAGAGTAGTAGAGGCGGCTTTTGGTGCAGACGTCTGTCTTGCACATGAGGCAGAAGAGTGGCAACACAACGGTGTGCTTACCACAAGTTGCTGTCCGTCATTTGTGGACTTCGTCAACAAAAACTTCCCCGACCTTGCCAAATACGTCAGTTCGTCTTTGAGCCCAATGGTGGAGACAGCAAAGACAATCAAAGCGCACGATCCCAAAGCAAAGTGCGTGTTTATAGGACCTTGCGCTTCCAAAAAGATGGAGTGCCGTGCCGAACGCACACACGGACTTATAGATACGTCGCTGTCCTTTGAAGAATTACAGGCATTTTTTGACGCACGCAATGTGGACATCAAACAGTTGCCACCTACAAAACTTGATGACGCATCTTTCTATGGCAGAATTTTTGCTAAGTCGGGCGGTATCAAACAGGGCATCACCGATGTTGCAAAGGCAAAGGGCATAGAGGGTATCAAACCTGTAGCTATGAACGGCTTGGACGAGTGTCGCGTCAATTTGCTCAAACTTCGTGCAGGCAAAAGTTTGGAAAACTTCTTTGAAGGTATGGCGTGTGACGGCGGCTGTATCAACGGACCATTGTGCTTGCATCAAGGTATGGGCAATGCGGCTATGGTTGATAAGTATGGCAGACTTGCTACACGCAAGACAGTGGACGACAGCGTAGAACAGTATAACAAAGGCAAGTTAGACGACTGATATAACTGTTGATAATGTCGGTGTATTGTTAGATACATAGTATGGTTGTTAACATATAGAATAATTGTATTAGTGGTGGCTGCATCTTTTGGACGCAGCCACGCAGTATGCACTCGTAGTCTAATTGGATAAAATCATGCCCTCCGACGGCATTGTTTCGGGTTCGAGTCCCGACGGGTGCGCCATATTTAGTTGACGAAAAGGATGTCAACAACAAAAACCACAAGATACAGTGAGTATCTTGTGGTTTTTTTTTACTATATATTGTGTTTTTGAACATTTTGTTGGTAGTGAAAATATATTTAATTTTTAGGGATGTAAATTTGTTTTTTCTCTTAATGTATAGGGTATGAACTAGCAATCTTATAAATTTTTGTATTTGCAGTTATTATTCTTAACCGAAAATATCTAATTGTCATATAATTTTGAAAACAAATTATCTATCAACTTATCAAATGAACTTTTTATTAAAAATAACATACACGTCCCATATAAGCATTGCAAATAAGCAAATATTTTGATATAATTTGTAGGTAGTTTATTGAGGTATGTAGAGATGGTGCAGACGGATAGTCAGGCAAGATATTTGGCGTACAAATTGTCACACGAGAGTAAATATGGTAGTGTTGACAAATTGATACCAATATACTTAAAGTCAGGTATAGATATATATCCTCATCAGGTGGCTGCCGCATATTTTGCAGTAGCCAACCCTTTGTCACGAGGTTATATTTTATGTGACGAAGTAGGACTAGGCAAAGCAACAGAAGCTATGCTAGTTATATCACAATATTTTTATAGTGGTAAAGACAAGATAATTGTTGTTGTGCCTACATTGCTTGCAAAACAATGGCAAAGAATAATTGCCGAGCAATTTGACTTGCCTTGCAAGGTTATTGAAAGCAACACAGATATTGTTACAGACACAACAGTCAAAATAATAAGTTACCCCAAAGCCAACGAATTGCACAAAGAGCTATCCACAGTCAAATGGGACTTGGCAGTATTTGAAGAAGCTCACAGACTAAGAAAGTTTTATACAGGCGAAAACCAAACAGCAAGCAATCTCTACAATGCTTTTCAAAATGTACAAAAGTTGTTACTCACTGCAACACCAATGCAAATAAATGTAATGGACTTGTACGGCTTAATCAAGTTTATTGATACTTCTGTCTTTGGTGACGAACAATCTTTTTACAAACGCTATTACAAAAAACCACAAAATTATCAAGAACTTAAAGATATTATTGCCCCTTTTGCTTTTCGAACTTTACGCAATCAAGTAAGAGGCGATGTAAAATTGCCCGACAGAATATTGCACACTCAGGAGTACAAACTTACCGAGCAAGAAAACAAGCTTTTGCAAATGCTAACACAATATACGGGCAAAGGCAATAAAATTGCTTTCCCACAAATGGACGAGTACGAACTCAACCTAATGTTGTGCAAACTTTTTTCTTCTAGCATATACGCATTAAGTAAAACTTTGTCAGGTATATATTTTCGTTTGACCAAAAATGCAACACAACAAGCACTAGCAGAAGCCGAACAAATAAAGGCAATGCTAGACCTTGCAACTTCTATTACAGATACAAGTAAGTGTAATGCTTTGCTTGTAGCACTAAAACAAGGCTTTGCTAACCTAAAATCCAAAGGCAAACCCAAAGCTATTATTTTTACCGAAAACAGACAAACACAAGAGTACCTATATAAACAACTTGCATTGCATACAAATTACAAAGTAGTAGTCTTTAGCAACGAGGACAGTATTACTGAGTGGCAAAAGAGTGCCAACATATTGCTTGCAACAGACAATGCAAGTGAGAGCTTTAATATGCAGTTTTGTTCTTTTGTAATCAACTATGACTTGCCGTGGAATATCCAAAAGGTAGAGCAACGCATAGGCAGATGTCAGCGAATAGGGCAAGACAACGATGTGTATGTTTTGAGTTTTATCAATAGAGAAAACTTTGCCGATGTCAGACTGTACGAACTTATGTACAAACGCACAACTATGTTTGACGGTATATTAGGTGCAAGTGACTTTGTAATGTCAGATGTTTTGGACGGTGAAATCAAAAATACCACAGCCGAAATGTTGTCTGCTACTCGTACACAAGAGCAAATACAGCAAGACTTTGAAATAATACAACAAATATACAATAGCAACAAAAACACTTCGCTTATGCGAAAGTATGTGGATAGTTGTTTGAGCAGTATGCAAAAGGTAAGCAACCGCACTCAACGTATCAGAGAGGTAGTAGAGGGCTGGCGCACACAATATTTAGCGATACTCAATGCGGTGTCCAACAACATTGCTATACAGTTGGGACAAGGCAATATTGCTTATGCGCAAAGCGTAGATGCAATAACAAAAGCCGATGTGCAGTATTTGCAACAGTACAGCAGTCTTACCAATTATGACAGTTTGTTGGACGTGTCAACGCTTGCTTTGCAAGTTATCAACGAGCAAAAAGAAGCACTTGTGTTGTATCGTGACGCGGCGTTGTGGCAAAGCAATGCAGACATATTGTTGACGTTAAATAACAGTGACATAACGTCGGACAGCGTGCACACTTTGCAAGTTGTGTTGGACAACTATGATAGTCTGTCAGATGTCGCACAAAGTTATGTGGCGTCAACTACGTTACAAAGGCTTGATGATGCAATGCAACTTTCCCAAGCCAAATTTGACGCCGTGTTGCAACTTTTGAGTAGCTACACGCATCTTGATATGCAAGAGTATTGTCCAACGTGTTGGGACAACGTAACTCAACTTTACAACAACGGAGTAAAAGCAGTGGAAAGTGCGCAAAGTGTGCAAGAGGTGTGGGCTACAAACGAGCAAACGGTAATTGAAATTATAAACGCACCTAAGCAACAAGCACCAGAGCCCGAACCAGAGCCCGAACCTCAACCGCCAGAAAAGCCCGAGACATCGCAGTCAGACAATACTGCAACAATAGTGATAGCAAGCGTTGCAGGCGTTGTGGGAGTAGTAGGGGTGAGTGTGGCAGTATATCTTGTACTCAAGCGCCGCAAAAAGTAACAAACGCAAATAATTAAAAGACGATATAAATAGTACCAAATTTGTCAAAAATAAAACTAAAGTTAATTTATTTGCTATTTTATTTTGCAGTTGCGTTTGTGCGTGCGTTGTGGTATAATATGCCCACATTCGGTCAACGAATAAAACGGAGGTAAAAAATATGGAACTTAAAGGAAGCAAAACCGAGCAAAATCTTCTTGCAGCATTTGCCGGAGAAAGTCAGGCTCGCAACAAATACGACTATTACGCAAGTAAGGCTAAGAAAGAAGGCTATGAGCAAATAGCAGCTATCTTCCAAGAAACAGCCAACAACGAAAAGGAACACGCTAAAATGTGGTTTAAGTTGTGCCACGGCATCAATACCACTTTGGACAACCTCAAGGACGCTGCAACAGGCGAAAACTACGAATGGACAGAAATGTACAAAGAGTTTGCTGAAGTTGCAGAAAAAGAAGGCTTTAAGGATATTGCTGCAAAATTCCGTGCTGTTGCCGCTATTGAGAAAACACACGAAGAACGTTATCTCAAACTTTTTGACAACGTAAAGCAAGGCAAAGTGTTTGCTGAGAGCGCAGAAACAGTGTGGGTATGCCGCAACTGCGGTCACATGCATGTAGGCAAAACAGCTCCCCAAGTTTGCCCTGTATGCGACCATCCTCAGGCTTACTTTGAACGCAGAGCAGCTAATTATTGATTGGCGTTGTTGTGTTTTTGAAAGCTCAATACTTGCATTAAGTATTGCACATTGTATCAAACTAAAAGTCCGCTATACGCAAAGTGTAGCGGACTATTTTTTTGTATAAATTTGTTTTGCCAAAAAGTTTTTGTTGTTATGGTTCAATGGGCAATGTTTGACTGTAGGAGCTGCAATTATGCTTTGTTCAACAATGGTGTGCTTTTTGTAGTGTCAAACTTTTGTACTATGTAATTTTACAAATTTAGCACCCTTTTACCTCGTATTTGTAGTTTGTCAAAATTTTTTTCTATCAAAACTTACGCTCACTATTTAGTAGATATGCAAAAACACTGTAATTGAAAATAGTATTAAGTGTTTTGTCATCGACTAAATGTACTTTACCTTGTGCAAACTATATTACGTGCAAAATAAGTATATTTGGTTGGCATTTGCAATATTTGTCAATATATGTAATGGGATAAATCGTTGTCAGTAAAATGTATGTATGTTATAATAAGTAGGTAATTTTGGCACAAAATACTTTTTTGAAATATGCCTAAAAAAAGGATTGGAGTATGCATAGAGCATTGTCGTTACTTACGGGGTGCGAGTTGGTAAAAGCCGTACTCAGTCAGCCTCAGCACAACACTCAATACAAAAAGATAGTGGCACGACCTGTAACAGTCAAAGGTCAGCAGTGTATTCAGCTGGAACAGTACACGGCAGACAAAGTGTTTCATCTCAATGTGTCTATGGATAGTTGGAAGCAAAAGGCAGAGCAACTACTGTTGGAGTACGATCAGGCAAATATAGTGTGTGCTAAGCAGACATACGACTTTTATCGTTTGCCCAATGGCAAGGTGCGTTGCAAACAAAAGGACAATGCAACTTTCAAAACTGCCGACCTTGCGCACAACAGAAGCAAACAATATATTATTGCCGAAGGTATGGCAATACCTGCTTTGGTGGATTTGGGCGTATTTGATAGCAATTACAAAATAATCAAATCCAAATACGACAAGTACAAACAAATCAATCGCTTTGTAGAGATTGTGGACGACGCTTTGCGCAACATAGACAAAGAGAGCGTCAAAGTGCTCGACTTTGGTTGTGGCAAATCGTACTTGACCTTTGTTTTGTATTATTACCTCAAAGTGTTGCGCAACAAAAATGTAAGCATTGTGGGCTACGACCTTAAAAGCGATGTGGTGCAACACTGCAACGAGATTGCTGCAAAGTATGGATATTCGGACGGGCTGAAGTTTGTAGTAGGGGACGTGGGCGATATACGTTATACAACTGATGCCGACATTATGGTAACTTTGCACGCTTGCGATACGGCTACGGACTATGCATTGTACCACTCCATATCCAACAACATACCATATGTATTTTCCGTGCCCTGTTGTCAACACCAAATCAACCTTTCTATCAAAAAGGGCGGCGACCTCGATATATTGCTACAACACGGTCTGATAAAGGAGCGCACTTGCGCTTTGCTAACAGACGCAATAAGGGCGGCAATATTGCAAAGTTGCGGTTATAAAACAGACGTAGTGGAGTTTGTGGATATGCAACACTCCCCCAAAAACATTATGATACGTGCAACACTTGTGTCCAAACGCAAGCCATTGCCCGCTCAACTGTTGCAACTTGCCGACAAATATGGCTTTGAACAAAAACTGTTGCAACTTGTAACACAACAAGATAAATAGTTGTGATAGTTTTTGTGGTGGCAGATTAGCTATCATATTGAAGGGTACAAACCACAGACATTTTATTTTGCGGAGAGCAATTTTTTGTTATGAAAACTTTGGAACAGGAACTGAAATTGGAACTTACCTCCAAACAGTACAACGAGCTTGTTGCTAAAAGCGGTACAAAGGGTGTTGAACAGGTCAATTACTACTTTTACCGTGACGGCATGGATAAGGACTATATGTTGCGTGTGCGCAAAAAGCACGACAAATATTGCCTTACGCTTAAGGTGCGTTGCGACTACAGCAAAGACATTATGCGTGCAGAGGAGTATAGTGCAGAGCTTAGCAGTGCGCTGGCAAACGCACTTATCGACTGTGGCATCAACGACAGACAACTGCGTTCGTTGCTTGGTGTAGACACTAAGGCAATAGGGTGCGCCAACACAACTTTCCGTTGTTGCGGAACACTAACAACTTTGCGCACAGTTTGGACAACTGCGGATGGGCTTAATGTCGAGTTGGACAAAAACTACTACTTAGGCACGTGCGACTACGAGTTGGAGTGCGAAAGTGACAATATAGCTAAGTTGCAACAACTAAAGGACACATTGCAAAAGCAAGGCATAACTATCCAAAGTTCTGTAGCCAAAAGCGAGCGCTTTTTTGAAAGATTAGCAGGCATCCCAATGCCACTGTAAATATTGGAGAACATCAATGATAACTATCAACAAAGGTTTGAAAGACAAATACAAATATCTAATTTTTGACTTTGACGGCACAATCAACAACACCGAACAAGGCATAACGGATACGTTCAAAAAAGTGCTCGATATATACGGTATAGACTACAGCAATGTAGACTTCAAAAAGCATATAGGTCCGCCCCTCGAATACAGCTTTCAGCACCTTGTGGGCGGTGATAATTGGCAACAGGCATTGAAGGACTACAGACGCATATTTGAGGAGGACAAAGCAGGGCTCAAAAGCAAGCCTTACGATGGTATAGAGCATACGATGCAAGAGCTCAAAAAAGCAGGCTTTGTGCTGTCTGTTGCGACCAGCAAGTACGAGCCTTTTGCTATACAGTCTTTGCAACATCTCAAACTGTACAACCTGTTTGACTGCGTGTACGGTCAAAACGAGCGTCGTGGCTTCAAAAACGAAATTTTGAGTCAACTTATCTCGGACAATAAGTGGGAAAAGGATAGTTGCTTGATGATTGGCGATACCTGCTTTGACGTGGACGGAGCAAGAGACAACAACATAGACGTAGTGGCGGTAAGTTATGGCTTTGAAAGTAGGGGAGTGCTTGCACAACATGCTCCCGAAGCCATAGTGGACAGCACAAGCGAGTTGTTGCAACTGTTGATAGACCGCAAAGGTTGATTGAAGTTTTGTGAGGCAGTTATGAAAAGTAAATACCTTAATTATCTCAAAAACGTAGTAATACCCTGCATTGTATACGGCATACTTACAGGTGTGTTTGTGGGTAGTATTGTGTTTTTGTTCAAGTTGGGTGCAGAGTGGCTGGTAGAACAATGCGCACACCTATATACCTTGTTGTACGCCAACCCAGCATATATCCCCTTGCTGTTTGTTGTGCTTGCGGCATTGGCAACAATTATGTGGCTTATGCAGCGGTGGGCAAACGAAACTAAGGGCGGTGGCATACCGAGAGCAGAGGGCGTTTTGCGCGGTATACTCACTATCAGATGGTTGCGAACGTCAATAGCTGTTGTGGTCAACAGTTTTGTAGCTTTTTTTGCAGGCTTGCCTTTGGGTAGCGAAGGACCTTCGGTACTGTTGGGCACGGCACTTGGAGCAGGCACAAGCAAGCTACCGTTGTCGCACGACTGTTGGAGCAGATACATTATGACAGGCGGCGCATGCGCAGGTTTTGCAGTGGCTACCAACGCACCTTTGACAGGCATAATATTTGCGCTCGAAGAAGCGCACAAGCGTTTTACACCTATGATACTTATGATGGCTATGTGCGCAGTAGTTGTGGCAGGTAGTATAGCCAATTTGTGGACGGTACTGTTGGGACACAACTTGCAACCTTTGTTTGTGTTGCCTCAGCTACAACAGTTGCAGTTGTCCGACATATGGGTGCCATTGTTGTTAGGCTTGTTTGTGGGCGGTGTGGCTTGCCTGTTCAATTTGTTTATATTAAAGCTCGGCAAGCTGTGGGACGAAAGTGTTTTGCGCAAAATACCATACCTTGTGCGTCTTATTGCAATATTTTTTGTTGTGGGCATTGTAGGTATCTTTCTTACGGACGCACTGAACGGCGGTGCTTCGGTAATTAGCGGTGTGGCTCAGCAAAAATATATGTGGTACAGCATTTTGTTGCTGTTTGCAGTAAAGTTTGTACTCATATCGCTATGCACGTCGGCAGGCGCAACGGGCGGTATGTTTATACCTATGTTGACAGTAGGTGCTTTGCTTGGCGGATTGTGCGGCAATCTCTTTGTGGCAATGGGTATGTCGCAAGAACTTGTGCCCACTGTAGTAATAATATCCATGTCGGCATTTATGGGCGCAAGTACGCGTGCTCCTCTTACTGCTATGGTGTTTGTGTTGGAAAGCACTTGGCAGTTTAACAATCTTATCTATGTGGGCATAACTGTGTTTGTGTCTTATACAATGTGCGAGTTGTTGCGCGTAGAGCCTTTGTACGACGTGTTGTTGGAACGCATGGTAGAAAAACAAAATCACGGCAAAACAAGCAGTATATTGCACTTGAAGTTTGTTGCGCAAGCAGGAGCGTTTGCCGTGGGCAAAAGTGTGCGCGACATTTTGTGGCCACACAATACACACATAACGCAAGTTGTGCAGTGCAAAGACAACGTATGCAGTATGGACAATGACGGCGAAAAGCGCATTGACGCAGGGGACACGCTGTATATACAGGTGCAGACTTACGACGCCAATCATACTCTTGCACAGTTGTCCGACATTTTGGGACAGCAGAGCGAAGACGTGTACGTCAACTAATAACTAACATAATAAAAAAGAGGACAAGCAGTTGTACCAACTCAAAGTTGATGCAAAGTGCTTGTCCTATTATTTTGCAAAAAAATACCCGCACTAAATGGTAGTGCGGGCAACAACAGTTTGGTTACGCTTCGATAGCGCTGACAGGGCATTGTGCTGCGCAAGCACCACAATCAATGCAGGTATCGGGATCAATCTCGTACTTGCCGTCGCCTTCGGAAATAGCCTCAACGGGGCAAACACTTTGGCAACCGCCGCATGCAATGCATTCGTCTGTAATTTTGTGAGCCATGGTTCTCTCTCCTTATTTTAGGGTAATAATATTATAAATCAACGTTAGTTTTTTGTCTACAATTTTACTTGCATAACTTGGCTGTTTTTTGAAAATATATGTACCGTTATTTGTTGGCTTATATGGTAACTACAAAAAACGATTGACTATTTGACAGTCATTGATTAAAATTGATGTATGTTGAAAGAGCACGAACGTATAGAAAGTTTAGGTATCAACGGACTTAACATTATTCAGAGTGACAACGAGTATAAGTTTACTACAGACGCCGTATTGCTTGCCAACTTTGTATCCAATGCCAAAGGCAAACGAGTGGTGGATATAGGTACGGGCAGTGGCATAATAGCCATACTATTGGCAGGCAAAAAGTATGCAAAAGCAGTGGACGCTGTAGAACTTCAGCCGCAACTTGCAGATATGGCAACACGCAGTGTGGCGCTCAACAATCTGTCTGATACGATTAACATTTACAACGACAATATACAGCACTTTGCAACATTGCATAGAGCAGAGTACGACATAGCGGTGTGCAATCCGCCTTATCGCAAAATAGGCAGTGGCGAACAGCAGATTGAACAGCGTTTTGCACTGTGCCGTCACGAAATAGCTTTGACTTTGCAAGAAGTGTTGCAGTGCGGTGCAATGATGCTCAATGCTAAGGGCAGTATGTACGTTGTTCATCAAAGTCAACGTATAGCCGAGACATGCTATCTTGCCAAACAAGCGGGCTTAGAGCCCAAAGAAATTTTGCCCGTATCCCCACGACAGGAAGTTGAACCCAACATTGTGCTTGTACGTATGGTAAAGGGAGGCAACGTGCAATGTCAGTTGCACAATGCGCTTGTGCTGTACGACCAACAGGGCAATTATACCGCGCAGGCCAAGTCGTACTATTCGTTGCCCGACGATAAGGAGTAACAACAATGGTTTATTTTGTAGCTACACCTATAGGCAACCTTAAGGAGATGACTTATAGGGCAGTAGAGGTACTTAATGCTGTAGACGTTATTTTGTGTGAGGATACCCGTCATACGCTTATTTTGCTAAAAGAATACGGAATATCCAAACCACTGTACAGCTATCACAAGTTTAACGAAAAGTCTATGCTACCTATGGTGGAAAAATTGCTCAATGAGGACAAAAATATTGCCTTAGTAAGCGATGCAGGTATGCCTTGTATCAATGATCCGGGCAATATATTGGTCAACAGACTTATTGAGCTAAACAAGCCTTATACGGTGGTGTCGGGTGCCAATGCGTGTATCAATGCCTTTGTCTTGTCGGGATATCAACCGCCCTTTACCTATGCAGGCTTTTTGCCCGACAAAAACAAAGATAGAAAGTTGCTTATGGCACAGTTGCCTCTTGAAAGTGTATTGATATTTTATGTATCGGTGCACGACCTTGAAGAAGTGCGCAACTATTTGTTGCAACAGTTGGGGGATAGACGGTGTTGCCTTGTAAAAGAAATATCCAAACTGCACGAACAAGTGTTTCACACAACGCTAAGTACTCCTTTTGAGGATAGTCGTGGAGAATTTGTACTTGTTGTGGATAGGGCGGACAGTAAACAACAGCCAACGGATGGTCGCGATGCACAAAAATTGGTACAGCAGTTGATAGAGAGCGGTATGTCCAAAAACGATGCAATCAAAACTGTTGCCAAACAGCTAAACGTCAACAAAAACGAAATTTATAAGTTGTTTGTCAACGACAACAAAGACAAGTAATTGACAAATATCGAAGTTGAAGATATGTATTGCAACTGTTTGCAGTACAGTTGTGCAAAGCACTTTGCACAATTTTGGCACAAGCATAAGCATATCTGACTATGTATGATACAATAACAGCGTTCCGCACATACGGGTGTGTGCGGAACGTTTGCGTTGTTAGTAACGCGCAAAGCGCTTTTCGGGGTTCGGCTTGTTGAATATGGATAAAGGAGAACAAGCAATGGACATAGAAACATTTTTGCAGACAATCTTCAACTTTGTAAAAAACAGCAACAATTTGGTATTTGTCGTTTATTCTGTGTTGTCGCTGTTGTTGACTCAACTTGTCAAAAAGATATTGGTCAACAGAGTAAAGGTGGAGATTTTTCACAAGTTCAACCTTGCAGTAATACTGCCCTTTGTGTGGGGTGTTGTATTTGCAAGTTTGGATAAGTGGGTTTTGTCCCAATCGGCGTTTACGTGGGAGGCAGTGTATTCAGTACTTATTGAGGCTACAGGTATAGGCGCGATGGCGTCTGTTATTTACCGCTTTGTGCACACTCTGTCTGGCAACAGTCTTACTCAGTTGTTAAAAGACGATGTGTTTGGCATATTTTACAATCAGTTGGTGTACTTTGGTACGGTAAAAGACCAACTGCAAAGCGGCGAATTGAAGTTGACTGACTTTCTTGCACAAGTAAAAGTTGTGGCAAGCAATGCAAAGAGCATTTATCAGACTACTTCCTCCGAGTCTGTCAAACGTCAGCAACTTACCGAGTTGCTTAGCGGACTGATATCTACCGAAAACATTTCTTCCGTGGTGTCTGTTATACACAAAGCGTTGTTTGCCAACGTGCAACCTACCACAACGGAAAATACTACCAAATAAAGCGCTTTTACAACTTTTTTGCGGCACTGCGTATGCGGTGCCGTTTTTTTTTGTAACAGTGTGTAGTGTCATCAAAATTTACCCAATTTGCACAAAAGCATTGACAGATTTTGTCGTGGGTGGTAGATTGTATATGAAATTTTTCTTGAGGCGTTTGTCGTGAAAAAGAATAACGTTTGGCGCATTATTTTTGAATATTTTATGGTGACTATAGCCGGGGCGTGCAACGCAGTGTCGATGCACGTCTTTGTCAACCCCAACAAACTTGTGCCAGGCGGTTTTTCCGGACTTGCGTCAGTTATTTATTACATCATTCCAAGTATCAATATTTCTTACATATATATTGCTATCAACATACCGTTGCTTATTTGTTCGTTGATATTTGTCAAAGGGCATTTTACCTTCAAAACAATTTGGGCAACTGTCGTATGTACAATTCTATTAAGATACATACCCGAAAATTTTATATTTACCAATTCCATGCTTATTGCTGTCATTTTTGGCGGTGTGTGCGTAGGCTTTGCTATGCACTTGGCTGCGGCATATGGCGGAAGCAACGGCGGTACCGAAGTAATAGCAAAAATAGTTGCAAAAAAACGTCCGGAGATAGACTTATCCAAAGTAGTTTTTGTTGCCAATTTGTGCGTATTGATAATAGGCGGCGCATTGCTTATGATTCTTGAGGGACAAAGTATTTGGGTAATAGTTTATTCGTTTATTTACATTTTGTGCGGTGCAAAGTTTATGGGTATGTTTGACAGAGGCTTTGACCATGTACAAAAGTTTTTGATTGTCACAGACAAATACAAAGAGCTGTCTGAGGTTATCACCTGTCGTTTTCATAGGGGCGTAACCTTGATGGATATGTTTGACGAAAAAGGCAACATACGTGATGTCAAAATGGTAATGGTGCTTTGTCAATACAGACAGGCTGCGGCATTGCGACAGATTATCAAAAAATACGATTCGGAAGCGTTTGTAATTATCAAAGACGTAGGCGATGTTTTCTCACGGCCTACTTTTAATAGGAGCTATCGTTATGATAAACAAAAGTAGGTTGAAGTTTGAGTTGAAACAGTGGTCAACAATAGTGTTGGCTGCGTTTCTTTCTGCTTTTTCAATGGAAGTATTTCTTATCTCTTCCGAAATAGTGGTAGGCGGCGTCAGCGGTATAGCGTCCATATTGGACATACTGTTTGCAACGGACAACAAGTGGTATTTTTCGGCAGGCGTTTGGATATTGGCTATTGATATCCCTATATTTATATACTGCTTTGTGCGTTATCGTAGACGTTTTGCACTCAAAACAACTATATATGTAGTTTTGTTTTCGGCATTTTTGCTCATACTGCGCATTACCAATCTTGCAGAAATAATGCATACCGCTATTAATGCGCAAGAGGACGTCAATGATAAAGTTATGTACGCTATTATTGGTGGTGGATTGCAAGGTTTGTGCCTGCCTATGATGCTCTCTGTCAATGCATCTACAGGAGGAAGCGACGTTGTGGGACTTATTATGCAACAGCGCGAAAAGGCAAACAGCAGCGAAAGTATGCGTGCCATACTAATATCCAACCTCATTGTGGTGCTGTGTTCGGCTGTAGCTATGTTTTTCTTCTCAAACAACAACATTGACAAAGCGTTGGAGTTGGCAGTGTATTCGGTAGCTGCACTGTTTGTGCAAGAAATAGTGCAAGAAACGGTTTTTCGCGGTTTTTCTGCGGCAATCGAGTTGGAAATTACTACCGACTATCCGCAAGAAATGGCAGAAGAACTGAAAAAAAATCTCAAACACGGTATCAGCTTTGTAAAAATTGAAGGCGGGTATTCGCACCAAATAAAGACAATGGTGGTGTGCGTCATCAACAAACGTCAGTTGACTCGTGCAAGACGAATAATACGTCAGGTGGACGACAAAGCGTTTGCCTATGTTGAAAGCGTGCGTGAAGTAATAGGCAAAGGCTTTATGAACAAAGAGCACGAATTGCAGGAAGAAAACGTTAGTCAAAAGAAAGTGCAAAAGTTGCAAAAAGCGCAAAAAGCACGTCAGCAACAGACGGTGGAAACGCAAAATACAGTAGACAACTCTACTGACAAACAATCTTAGAAGTTAACAAACTGTCAAAAGTTGAGAGCGAACGGCAAATGCCGTTCGCTCTTGTGCTTTTGTACAATAGTTTGCAATATTTCGCAAACACTTTAGTGCGGTTTATGTACCGCTGTCCGATTTTACTTAGCGGCACTCTTTGCCAACTGTCAATCCGCCGCAGCAGAACAGCAAGGCAATGATGAGGATAAGGCAAGTGGGGTTGATGGTCATGCTGATGTTACCCATCTTGCCGCAGCAGCACAAGAACAGGAGTATGAGCAATATCCATGTGCAGTTGCAACCACCAAAGCAGCCGCCTGTATTGCCGCAAGTATCGTTATTGAACAATCCGTTAAACATATTTTTACCTCCGTTTTACGCCCGTTTTGCACGGACGTTGTAGTTTGATATGAGTACTTTTTGCTTACTCAGTATTACAATATGGTTTTGTCAAAAATTGTGTTACTTTGCAGTAAAGCGTTTACAAAAAAATTAATTGTGTGTATAATGACAACGGGTCGTATCGGCAACGAGCGATACTTACAGTTTTATATTTTTTACTGTGAAAAAGATATTTGTACCCACGTGGGCGAAATTGAGGTTTTTTTATAGTGAACGACAACAAAGCAAAAGTAGTGGCGCAGTATGCGCTGATGTTTGCCGTCATAACGGTGGCAATGTCGCTTGATAGGCTTATGAGCTTGGCTTTGCCCGTGTCTATGGCAATATTTGTATTGCTTGTCACCAATTCGTTGGCAATGTTGGACAACAGGTGGATAAGTGCAATACTTGCAGGCACGTTTTTTGGACTTGCTTCTTTGCTCAAAGTATTTATTTTTCCCAATGCTACGGCGCAATACAATCTCAATCCACTTGTTTCGGTGTTGCCAAGAGTAATTATGGGCATAACGTTGTTTGGCATTTATAGGCTGATGCTGTTGGCAACAAAAAAAATGCGCTCAGCTTACGGCAGGCAGACACTGTGTATGACCGTTGCTGTGTTGGTGGGTTTGCTGACCAATACAGTGCTGTATTTGTTTGCACTCAATACCTATCAGGTGATATTGGGACAAACAGACCAAACGCTTATTGATGTTATCAAAGCGTTGGTTATTGTCAACATTTTGCCCGAATACTTGGTGTCCTTGATACTTGTGCCCCACCTTGTATTGGGAGTAAGACGCGGACTGAAGTTGGGCATAGACGGCAATTTGTGGAAGTCGGACAATATCTTGCCCGAAACTGACAACGGAGGAAACAATGCACAATAGTACACAACACAATAACGACAAATCACCTCGTTATGTTATTACTGTAGATATTGGCAACACTAATGTAAAAATTGGTTTGTTTGACGACAAACAGTTGGTGCGCTCCTTTAAGATGAGCAGTGACGTCAAACGCACATCGGACGAATATATGGCGCTGTTGTTGCAAATGTTGCAACACAACAACATAGCAGTTGATAGCGTCAAAGGCGCAATTATGTCCAGCGTCATACCACAGTTGGACTATACCTTTGTGCATGTATTGGAATACTGCTTTGGCGTCAAGCCGCTTATTGTGGGCGTAGGCGTCAAAACAGGGCTTGCCATCAAATACGATTTTCCGCGCGAGCTTGGTAGCGACCGCATTATTACGGCTGTTGCAACAGTCAAAAAATATGGTGCGCCTTTTGTACTTGTGGACTTTGGTACGGCAACTACATACAACGTTGTCAACGACAAAAAGGAGTTTTTGGGCGGTGCTATCACTTTGGGCATACGCAGCAGCAGTGCCGGCCTTGCCAACTACACAAGCAAATTGCCCGATGTAGAACTGCGCATACCCGACAAAGTAGTGGCGCAGTCCACTGCAAAAGCTATACAAAGCGGTGTGCTGTATGGCGCAGTGGGACAGGTAAAATATATGATACAGCGTATCAAAGAGGAAACAGGACTTAGCAATGCCAAGATAATTGCCACAGGCGGTCTGTCTCAGCTTGTAGCCGACGTGGAGCCTATATTTGACCACATAGACAGAGAATTGTCGTTGTGGGGCTTGTATTATATATACAAAATGAATACCCTCGAAGAGTGAAGACAATACTATTGTTATCGGGCGCAAGTGAACGGCCTTCTTTGACAAAAGCACAAAAACACGGGCAAGTCACACGTTTGATTTGCCTTTTCGATACATCTTACAGGTAAATAAGCAATATGGAACAGTTATTCAAACTTCATTCTCAATACAAACCTTGCGGTGATCAACCCAATGCTATACGTCAACTTACAGAGGGATTGAACGACGGCTTGCGCACGCAAGTTTTGCGAGGCGTAACAGGCAGTGGCAAAACTTTCACTATGGCAAACGTCATTGCCAACGTCAACCGTCCTGCACTTGTAGTTTGTCACAACAAGACGCTTGCCGCACAGCTTTGCAACGAGTTTAGAGAGTTTTTCCCAGAAAACAGAGTAGAGTTTTTTGTGTCATACTACGATTACTATATGCCCGAAAGTTACATACCTTCGAGAGATTTGTACATTGAAAAGGAAATTGACATCAACGACGAGATAGACAAACTGCGCCATAGCGCAACCTGTTCGCTGTTTGAAAGGCGTGACACCATAGTAGTGGCGAGCGTATCGTGCATATACGGTTTGGGTGCACCGGGCGAGTACTACAAGATGAGTTTATCTTTGCGCCCCGGTGACAATGTGTCACGAGAGGACGTTATCAGAAAACTTATCAGTATTCAGTATCAGCGCAACGATACCGACTTTCAGCGCGGTACTTTCCGAGTCAACGGCGATATATTGGATATCTATCCTGCCAGCTACTCCGACCTTGCTATACGTGTAGAGTTTTGGGGCGACGAGGTGGAAAAACTGAGCGAGATAGAAGTGGTATCGGGCAACGTGGTGTCCAATCTTTTGCACACAATAGTTTTTCCTGCAAGCCACTATGTTGTAGAAGGCGTTACTATGGAAAGTGCGCTTAACAACATTGCGCGTGACCTTGAGGTGGAGAGCAAAGAGTTGGAGGACAACGGCAAGGCTTTGGAGACACAACGCCTGCGCCAACGCGTCAACTATGATATGGAGATGATGCGTGAGATGGGCTACTGCAGCGGTATCGAAAACTACTCAAGATACTTTGACGGCAGACAGGTAGGTCAACCGCCCTATACTTTGCTCGACTATTTTCCCGAAGATTTTGTTACTTTTGTGGATGAAAGTCACATCACTTTGCCACAAATACGCGGTATGTACAACGGAGACCGTGCGCGCAAAATCAACCTTGTGGACTACGGTTTTCGCCTCAAAAGCGCATACGACAATCGTCCGCTTAAGTTTGACGAGTTTGACGCACGTGTGGGACAGCTTATATGCGTATCTGCAACGCCTGCCGAATACGAACTGTCGCAGGCCGATAAGGTGGTGGAACAGCTTATTCGTCCTACAGGTCTGCTCGATCCTATTGTACAGGTGCGCAAGACAGAAGGTCAGATAGACGACCTTATGAGCGAGATAGATGTTGTTACCAAAGACAACGGCAGAGTGCTTGTAACTACGCTTACCAAGCGTATGGCAGAGAGTCTTACCGATTATTTGCAAAAGCGCAATGTAAAGGTGCGGTATATGCACTCCGATATAGACACGCTCGAACGTATAGAAATTGTGTCTGGTCTTAAAAACGGCGAATTTGACGTGCTGGTAGGTATCAACCTGTTAAGAGAAGGTTTGGACTTGCCCCAAGTGCGGCTTGTTGCCATTTTGGACGCTGATAAGGAAGGCTTTTTGCGTAGCGACACGTCGCTTATTCAGACCATAGGCAGAGCCGCCCGCAACGCAGAAGGTAGGGTAATAATGTATGCCGACGTCGTGACGGACAGTATGCGCCGTGCTTTGGACGAAACCGAACGCCGCCGCACTGTACAGCATCAATATAATGTTGAGCACGGCATTACCCCAAAGACTATTACTCACAATGTTGCCAACACGTTGGAAATTACTCAAAAGCAAAGTCAGGCTATGACGCCTCAGCAGATTGCCAAAGAAATTACCCACCTCACCGCACAGATGAAAAGTGCAGCCGCTCAGTTGGACTTTGAGCGTGCCATCACTTTGCGTGAAAAGGTGTCGCAGTTGGTAAAAACTATGGAGAAACTAAACAAACAGAATGAAAGACATAATAATCAAAAAAGCAAGAGAAAATAATCTGAAAAATATTGACCTTACTATCCCACGTGACAAACTTGTGGTGTTTACCGGTTTGTCGGGCAGTGGCAAAAGTAGTTTGGCATTTGATACAATTTTTGCGGAAGGTCAACGGCGCTATGTGGAAAGTTTGTCTGCATACGCAAGGCAGTTTTTGGGACAGATGGACAAGCCCGATGTGGAATCTATCGAAGGTCTGTCCCCTGCAATCAGCATAGACCAAAAGACCACAAGTAGCAATCCGCGTTCTACAGTGGGTACAGTTACCGAGATATACGACTACTTGCGTCTATTGTATGCAAGGGCAGGCACGCCCTATTGTCCGCATTGTGGTATAGAGATAAAACGTACCACTGTTGACCAAATATCGGACAGAGTGGCAGAGTTGCCCGAAGGCGAGCGCATACAGGTGCTTGCGCCCATTGTGCGTGGCAGAAAGGGCGAGTTTGCAAAGCAGTTTGAACAGCTCAAAAAGAGCGGTTTTGTGCGTGTTATCGTAGACGGCGTAGCGCATACGTTGGACGAAAACATCAAATTGGAAAAAAATATCAAACACAGTATATCTGTAGTTGTAGACAGATTGGTAGTAAAACCCGAGATGCATCAACGTCTGTCTGATAGTATAGAAACTGCGCTCAAATTGGCAGACGGCCTTGTAGTAATATTGCACAACGACCAAGAAACATTGTATTCGGACAAATATGCGTGCCCCGAGTGCGGTTTTGTAATAGAAGAGTTGGAACCTCGTGCGTTCAGTTTCAACTCACCCTTTGGCGCATGCCCCGAGTGTACAGGTTTGGGCTTTAAGCAAGAGTTTGACGAAAGTCTTATTATCCCCGACAAATCCAAGTCACTCAACAATGACGCCATACGTCTGTTGGGCTTTAACATCGGTGCAGAAAGTTGGATGAACAGCTACTTTCAGGCACTTGCCAAGCGTTATGGCTTTTCGTGCGATACGCCTGTTGAACAGTTATCCAAAGCACAATACGACATCATTATGTACGGCAACGGCGGTGAGATGATAGACATAGTAAGCAAAAACGGTCATGTCTACCGTACCGCTTGGGAAGGCATTATCCCAATGATGACGCGCAGACACCGTGAGTCTACAAGCGATTGGACGCGTACCGAATACGAAAAGTATATGGTAGAAACGCCCTGCAACGTGTGTCACGGCAAACGTCTCAAGCCCGAAGTGTTGTCTGTCAAAGTGGGCGGACTTAATATTTATGACTTGTGCGAGTTGTCCATCGGCAAGACATTGCAGTTTTTCAACAACTTGCAGTTGGACGACACCAAACAAAAAATTGCCGATATGGTGCTAAAAGAAATAAAGGCTCGTCTGCAATTTTTGATAGATGTAGGGTTGGACTATCTTACGCTCAACCGTGCGTCAGGCACTCTGTCGGGCGGTGAAGCTCAGCGCATACGTCTTGCAACTCAGATTGGTAGCGGACTTACAGGTGTGTTGTATATCTTGGACGAGCCCAGCATAGGACTTCACCAACGTGACAACAACAAGCTGATTGCTACGCTTACCAAACTGCGCGACTTGGGCAATACTCTCATTGTGGTAGAGCACGACGAGGACACTATGCGTGCGGCAGACCACATTGTGGATATAGGCGTAGGCGCAGGCGTGCATGGCGGTGAAGTGGTGGCGCAAGGCACTGTGCAGGATATTATGGATTGTCCGCAGTCAATAACAGGACAATTTTTGTCGGGCAAACGGTATATAGGCATACCTGCTCAACGTCGCACGGGCAACGGATACAGCCTTGTAATAAAAAACGCGTACAAAAACAATCTCAAACATCTCGACGTCACCATACCTCTTGGCGAATTTGTGGTAGTGACAGGCGTATCGGGTAGCGGTAAGTCCAGCCTTATCAACGAAGTATTGTTGCCCTACCTCTCGCACAATCTCAACAAGGCACGCTACCAAAAGGTGTGTTGTGACGAAATATTGGGTTGCGAGCACCTTGATAAGGTAATTAACATAGATCAAAGCGCAATAGGTCGCACGCCTCGTAGCAATCCTGCCACATATACGGGTGTATTTACGGCAATACGTGAGTTGTTTGCGGCAACACCCGACGCCAAAGAACACGGATACAAAGCAGGCAGGTTTTCTTTCAATGTCAAAGGCGGCAGATGTGAAAACTGTAGTGGTGACGGTATTTTGCGCATAGAGATGAACTTTCTTCCCGATGTGTATGTGCCTTGCGAAGTGTGTCACGGCAAGAGATACAACAGAGAGACATTGGAAGTTAAGTATAAAGGAAAGTCAATAGCCGATATACTCGATATGACGGTGGAAGAAGCAGTGGGCTTTTTTGCCAATATCACTTCTATCAGCAACAAAATAAAGACATTGTACGACGTAGGGCTTGGCTATATCAAGTTGGGGCAATCGGCAACCACATTGTCGGGCGGTGAGGCGCAGCGCGTCAAACTTGCTACCGAACTATCCAAACGCAGTACGGGGCGCACAATCTATATTTTGGACGAGCCAACCACAGGTCTGCATACTGCCGACGTGGAAAAACTTATCTACATTTTGCAACGATTGGTAGCGGCAGGCAACAGCGTAATAGTGATAGAACACAACCTTGACGTCATCAAAGTGGCTGACCATATCATAGACCTTGGTCCCGAAGGCGGTGACAGAGGTGGCACAATAGTTGCAAGCGGTACGCCCGAACAGATTGCCCAAGTTGAGCAAAGCTATACAGGGCAATTTTTGAAAGATGTTTTGCACAATGGCAAATATGTGGAGATAGACAAACTGAAGTCGGACGGCGACGCAATGATGTACCAAGATAGCGACAAAAGTAACAACTAAATAAAAATATATTGTTAGTAACAACTGCAAATACTACTGAGCAATGTAGCAATACACCATAGCATCTGTTGTGTTTGCAGTTTTTTTGTTGTGGCAGTGTATTGTCAATAGTAAGTGTTCTGTATTGTGTTACTTCTGAGTATCTGTCAAATTTTCGTGTGTACATATTATGCAAGCGGCTCGCATTTCTTTGTAAATTTTCTTGCAGTTAGCCTATGATAACACTTGACACAGATATTGTTGGGTGTTAATATACTACTATACATATACACCCCTACAGGGTGGGGGGGGTAGTGTAACAATTTGAAATTTCAAGGAGGTCAGCCTTTGCAACAAAAATTTGATATAAGCGGTATGACTTGTTCGGCATGTTCGTCACACGTGGAAAAATCTGTAAGCAAGCTCGATGGTGTGCAAAAAGTATCTGTCAATCTTGTAACAGAAAGTATGACGGTAAAGTACAACGACCAACAGCTTACCGAGCAGGACATAATAGATTGTGTGGTCAAGTCGGGCTATGGCGCTAAGGTAAGCGGACAAAGCGCACAGCAAGCTACCAACCTGCCGCGCGCAAAAAAAGACAACACTATGGTGGTGCGCCTCACAGTGTCCATCGTATTTATGGTGTTGCTGATGTATGTATCTATGGGCAGTATGATAGGTTTGCCCTTGCCATCGTTTTT
The DNA here is from genome assembly GCA_949289125.1 of uncultured Eubacteriales bacterium. Classification (GTDB taxonomy): domain Bacteria; phylum Bacillota; class Clostridia; order Christensenellales; family CAG-314; genus CASEME01. Next base: position 61,061 of record CASEME010000018.1, on the reverse strand, counting down.
GGTAGGTACCAACAATGCAGTATCTTTTGCACTTATGCAACTGTTGTTGTGTGTGCCCGTGTTGTATGTCAACAGAATATTTTTTATAAGCGGCTTCAAGAAATTGTTTCGAGGGGGCGCAAATATGGACACGCTTATTGCAGTAGGTGCGTCTGCGTCCATAATATACGGTATCATTGCGCTCTTTCGTATGAGTTACGGCTTGGGCGCAGGGGACAGTCAACTTGTGCATACCTATTATCACGACTTGTACTTTGAGTCCGCCGCTATGATACTTACGCTTGTAACGTTGGGCAAGTTTTTGGAAGGCAAGAGCAAAAAGCGCACAGGTGACGCTCTGCAAAAACTCAAAAATCTTGCCCCAAAAACAGCGCTGTTGTGGTCGGAACAAGGCGAAACGGTAGTGGACGGCACTTCACTTAAAGTGGGTGACAAGGTGATTGTCAAAGCCGGTATGTCCATACCTGCCGATGCCAAAGTTATTCAAGGCCACGGCTTTGTGGACGAAAGCGCAGTAAGCGGCGAAAGCGTGCCTGTGGAAAAGACAGAGGGCGACAGCATAATTGGTGGCACTGTGCTTACTTCGGGCTATGTTGTGGCAGTAGTAGAGGGCGTGGGCGAACAAAGTATGCTTGCCAAGATTGTCAGACTTGTAGAGGACGCCAACGCAGTAAAACCGCCTATTGCCAAACTTGCCGACAAAATTGCAGGCATATTTGTGCCTGTAGTAATGTCTATAGCAGCAGTTACACTCATTGCGTGGTTGATAGCAGGGCAGACCTTTGAATTTGCGTTGTCTTGTGCAATATCCGTACTTGTCATATCCTGCCCGTGTGCTTTGGGGCTTGCAACTCCCCTTACTATCATGGTAGGTACAGGCAAAGGCGCAGAAAAGGGCGTGTTGTTCAAAAGTGGTGAGGCGTTGGAAACTTTGCACTCGATAAAATGTGTTGTGCTCGACAAAACAGGCACAATAACGCAAGGTCGTCCCGAAGTGACCGAAGTAGTTGCGGTGGGTGACGCCAATCAGCTACTTTCCATAGTTGCAGGTATCGAAAAACTAAGCGAGCACCCTTTGGGACAAGCCGTTGTGGAATATGCTCAGAACAACAATTTGCCATTGACCGTTGCTGACAGCTACAAAACGCTTGTTGGTATGGGTGTCAGTGCAGTGGTAGACAATAAGCAATACTATGTAGGCAATGCAAAACTTATGGCGCAGTGTGGCGTGGACAGCAACGCATACAACCATACTGTTCTACGTATGAGCAACGAGGGTAAAACGCCTCTTATTGTTAGCTGTGGCAACAAGTATCTTGGCACTATTGCCGTTGCCGATACTATTAAACCCGACTGCAAAGAGGCAATAGCTAACCTCAAACAATCGGGCATAAGGGTGGTAATGCTTACGGGCGACAATCAACGCACGGCTCAGGCAATAGCCGACAAAGTGGACATAGACGAAGTGTATGCCGAAGTTTTGCCACAGGATAAGCAACAGGTAGTTGCCGATATTCAAAAGCAGTACAAAGTGGCAATGGTGGGGGACGGTATCAACGATGCGCCCGCACTTACAACGGCAGACGTGGGTATTGCTGTGGGTTGTGGCAGTGACATTGCTTTGGATAGTGCAGACGTAATATTGGTAAAAAACAGTCTTGCCGACGTTTCGTACGCAATACAACTTAGTAGGGCTACAATCCGCAACGTCAAGCAAAACCTGTTTTGGGCGTTTTTCTACAATACATTGGGCATACCTTTGGCGGCAGGCGTGTTGTATATGACGCCGCTTGCGCTCAAACTCAATCCTATGATAGGCGCTGCGGCAATGAGTATATCCAGCTTGTTTGTAGTGGGCAATGCTTTGCGCCTCAAACTGTTTGGTTTGCGCCATGCCAAAAAGCAACAAAAGGCATTGAATAACAACGGCACTGCGTGCGCTTCGGGTGTATGCCCCGTAGAGGCAACAAACGAGATAACTCAATGCAACAGTCAACAGTGCAGTGTAGCTCAACAATCAATACAAAATGACAATATCAATAAGGAGACAACTAATATGAAAACAGTAACAGTCAAAGTACAAGGTATGATGTGTGCACATTGCACAGGCAGAGTGCAAAAGGCATTGAACGAAGTGAAAGGTGTGCAATCGGTGGAAGTTTCTTTGGAAAAGGCACAAGCGCAAGTTGTATGCGACAACAGCGTCACCTCACAAAGCCTTGCAGACAGCGTAGTTGCTGCGGGTTATCAGGTAACAGGTACAGAGGAGTAATGATATGTTGCGTGACGATGACAAACTCAAACAACTGCTCAAAACGGCGCAAGGTCAGATAGACGGCATAATACGTATGTTGGAGCAGGGCAGATACTGCATAGATATATCTACACAAATTATGGCTTGTCAGGCAATACTCAACAGGGTAAACAAAGACATACTCAACGCACATTTGCACAACTGCGTGCTCAATTCTGTAGGCAATGAGGACGCAGAAGTCAAAATGGACGAAATTGCCAAATTGCTTGACAAGATGCTCAAATAACAAAAGTAAATACTGTTTGGTCAAAAAGTCTCTCCGTAGTCAATAACGGGGAGATTTTTGCATAAATTAGCTATATGATTACTCATTCATTTGACAAAGTAATAGCCGATATATGCGATATAGAGCTGGCGTCTTTGCTACGGTCGTACAAATACACAGTGTATGGCGGACATACAGTTGCACTCGAAGGGCACAAAGGACTTTTGCGCTATTCCAAAGATTGTGTTGTCTTTTTGCTTGCGGACGGCAAATTGACAGTCAACGGAAACAATCTTTGTCTGCGCAACTTATCCAAACGCACAGTGATAATAAGCGGTGATAAAGTGAGTGTGGAGGTGTCCCGATGAAGCAGTTAAGACGAGCCGAAATTACTTTTGACGGGCTAAATGTGGAAAAAGCCGTCAATATGCTTGTCAAACAAAACATAGAGGTGTATTGTGTACATCGTCTGCCCAACAGACGGTGTATGATTGCCGTGCCCGCAGCAATAAGTGGACAGGTTGTTGCCTTATTGCAGCAAAAGTGCTATAATAACATACAAGTAAAATTGTGCGGTATAGACGGAGCAATGAATACTTGCCAACGTCACATAGCGTTAGCGCTTATTGTGGTGTTGCTCTTTCCTGCATTGCTGTTGTTGTCCAATTTTTGTTGGAAGGTGGATATAGTTGCCGACAACAATACGGAAGAAGTGGCACAGGTCTTGCGAGAACAGGGCGTGTATGTGGGTGGCTGGCTTGCCAATATCAATTTTGACAAGGTGGAAAACGTGTTGGCGGCGCACTTTGACAGTGTGTATGCAATAGTCAATCGCAGAGGCAGTGCCGTGTATGTGCAACTGCTTGCAAGAGATACTGGGCTTCCGCAGGTGGACTACACCAAACGATATGACATTGTAGCAACTATGGACGGTGTCGTATCCCGCATAACTGTAGTACAGGGCACAGCGCTTGTCAAAAAGGGCGATACAGTCAAAAAAGGTCAGGTGCTTATACAGGGCAAACGCACCTTTGCAGACGGTACTACCGAGGACGTAAGGGCAATAGGAGAGGTGTATGCCGAGGTCAGTGCAGAGGGGTATTGCCAATACACAGGCACAGTTACTCAGCTTGTAGACAGTGGCAAAACATTTAGTTATGTAACAGTCAATATGTCGCAAGCAACAAGCAGTGCGCCCGATATACCGTTTGAACATTGGCGCACCGAACAACGCACTGTAGTGTTGTATCCGTTGGCAGTAAAGTTGATATACTATACAGTGTACGAACAGGTAAACAGCGTAACACCTGTTAGTTTTGAACAGGACAAACAACGTCTTACAGAGCTTGCACGCCAAAAGGCACAAGACAAAGCAAGTTGGACGACTACTTCAGAAAAGGTGGAAGTGTTGGAAGGCAAAGGGGTAAAAGTTACTCTTTGTGGCACAATATCCATCACTTCGGACAATTTGAGTACAGGAGGTACAGAACAATAGTAACCAAAGCTATACATGTGGACAACGTGGATATACTGATACGTCTTTTTGGCACATTTGACGAAAACATACGTGTAGTGTGCGATTCGTTTGATGTCAATGTCACTCAGAAAAACGGACAAAACTGTCTTATAGGGGACGAGCGCAACGTAGACCTTGCGCTGTCCGTGTTGGACAAGCTGTCACGTATGATAGAGGCCAACGAAGTTATTGACGTAGGTCGTATCAAATATATATGCGATTGTGCCAAAGAGGACAAGTTGGACGAGGTAGACCAACTTATGACAGGCACCGTTGCAGTAACATATCGTGGTAAACCTATCAAAGCTAAGACAGTAGGGCAAAAAAAGTATGTGGACGCAGTCAATCGCAATACCATTACTTTTGGTATAGGTCCTGCAGGTACGGGCAAAACGTATCTTGCCGTAGCTTTGGCAGTCAATCATTACAAAGCCAAACAGGTGGAGCGTATTATTCTCACCCGTCCGGCAGTAGAAGCAGGTGAGAAGTTGGGTTTTCTCCCCGGAGATTTGCAGGAAAAAGTCAATCCCTACTTAAGACCGTTGTATGACGCTCTGCAGGAAATGTTGGGCGTGGACAGCTATAGCAAGCTGATGGAAAGAGGTATCATCGAGATAGCTCCCCTTGCCTATATGAGAGGCCGAACGCTCAACAATGCCTTTATCATATTGGACGAGGCGCAAAACACAACTAAGGAACAAATAAAAATGTTTTTGACGCGTCTTGGCGAAAACAGCAAGATGGTAATAACGGGCGACCTTACGCAGATAGACTTGCCCGACGGCAAGACAAGCGGACTCAAAACAGCGTCACGCATACTAAAAGACGTAGACGGTATTGCCGTTATGCACTTGTCCGAAAAAGACGTAGTGCGCCATCCGTTGGTGCAACTTATTGTCAAAGCATACGAAGAATACGAGGAAAAGAATGAGATCACAAATAATTACACGAAGAAAAAAAGATAAACGCAAGGGCATATTGTACACCTCTATTGCGTTGGCAGTGACCTACGTCATATTTGCGGCAATTATTTTGCTTGACAATATGAAAGTATTAACCACCAAAAACGTGATAATAGAGTTGGGCGGTATGCTGATGCTTATGGGCAGCCTTGCAGTGTACTTGGTGTACGCAGACAGCGAAGTGGTGTCTAATATCCGCAAAGTGCTTACGCTGTGCGCGTCTATGCTTATCAGCTATTGCGTAATTTGGGCATTTGACGCTTTGATGGGCAGTTTGGACTTAGCACCCTTTGCGTTGTGCGCACTTATACTGTCTTTGTTGGTGTCCAACAAATGCGGCTTTTTTGCCAACTTTATTGTAATAATGATATACTACCTGCAATCAATTTGCTTTGAAGGCGGTTACCTCGACAGCAACATGGCAGAAGGCTTTTACCTGCTGTTTGCAGGCGTTATGACATCGGTATTTACTGTGTACGTATTGGGCAGACACTACAGAAGACTTGCCTACATAGGTATGGGCGCAGTGTTGGGACTGATTGCCGCCGTATCCCGTGCGATTAGCCACATAATGTTCAACGACTTCTTTATTGCCGATGTGTTTTTTACCAAAATAGCATTGTCTTTTGCAAGCGGCTTTATAGACATTATGCTTATGTTTTTGTTGTTGCCCATTATGGAATATGTGTTCAACGTGGTGTCGCCTTTCCGTTTTTCCGAGATTGCCACAAGCAACAATCAGCTTATGCGTATGTTGTTTGAGCGCGCCCCCGGCACATACAACCATAGTTTGACAGTTGCTAACTACGTAGAGGCGTGTGCGTCAGCAATAGGCGAAAACACCTTTCTTGCACGTGCCGCAGCATACTATCACGACATAGGCAAAATGAAAAACCCGCAGTTCTTTACCGAAAACCAAACGGACGGAGTTAACCCTCACGACCAAATGCCACCCGAATCCAGCGTAAATATGATAAAAAATCATACTGTGGCAGGTTTGGCGTTGGCAAAGGAATACCATCTGCCCATAGAAGTGCAGAGAGCTATTGTAGAACATCACGGCACAATGCCGTTAAAATACTTTTATCTCAAAGCGCAAAAATACACGGACGGACACCTTCCCTACGACGACTATTGCTATGACGGACCAAAACCCTCGTGCAAAATGTCTGCCATACTTATGATATGCGACGCTTGCGAGGCAGCTTTGCGCTCGTCGGGGGACAAGGCTCAGGCAGAAAAAATAGTGGACGGCATTGTGGAAGAGCGTATGGAATTTGACCAATTTTCCGAATGCGATATTACTATGAAAGAAATTGACATTATCAAAAGTACTATTATTACCACATACTTGGGTATCAAACACCAAAGAGTAAAGTATCCCGAAGTAAAATTGGAGGATGACAAGTGAAAGTATTTATCGACAACGCCAAGTGGTCGGAAGAACGACTGATAAGAAAAGTTGCCGTGTATGCGGCGCAGTATCTCAATCAACCCAACAATGTGGAAATCAACGTGACAATAGTCACCCCCGAAGAAATACAACAGCTCAACAGCAAACAACGCAACGTGGACTCTGTTACAGACGTGTTGAGCTTTCCTACAATAGACGCCGAGCGCAAGCCCATTGACGTTGCCAAGTATCCTGCCGACGTCAATCCGTCAACGGGCAACCTTATGTTAGGAGATATTATTATTTGCCGTGTGCGTGCGCAACAGCAGGCGGAAGAATACGGTCACAGCGTTAAGCGCGAATTGGCATTTTTGACTTTGCACGGCTTGTTGCATCTGTTGGGATACGACCACATGACGCAAGAGGACGAACAGCAGATGACACAACTGCAATGCAAAATATTGGACAACCTAAAAATTACGAGGAGCAAATGAGAAAGACAGGCTTTGTAGCAATCGTGGGACTTGCAAATGCAGGTAAGTCCACCTTACTTAATGCGCTTATCAAACAAAAAATAGCAATAGTTTCCCCCAAACCTCAGACAACAAGGGACAGCATTTTGGGTATATGGACAGATGACGACAGTCAGATAGTGTTTGTGGACACACCGGGCTTTTTGAAAAGCAAAAATGCGTTGGGCGACTATATGCTGAAAGCCATAGACAGTGCGGTGACAGACGTGGACTGCATTATGGTAGTTGTGGACGGACACGACGGCATAGACCAGCGCGAGTTGTCGCAGATAAGCAGATATACAGGCAAAAAAATACCTGTTGTGGTGGTAGTCACCAAGACGGACATCACTCAGGCGGAAAAACTGATGCCCGAACTCAGTAAGCTCAATGGTTTGGAAGGTGTTGACAGCGTGTATTGCGTGTCTGCACACAAAAACCGCAACATCAACGAGCTTAGAGAGGCGTTGAAAGGCTATCTCAAAGGCACAGAAATGTATTTTGAAGAGGACGACGTTACCGACAAGAGCAGTCGCTATCTAGTGCAAGAGCTGATACGTGAAAAGGTGCTTTTGCTGTGCAACGAGGAGATACCGCACGGTATAGGCGTATATATCAACAAAATGGAATACCTCGATGATCAGAACAAATGGGACATCGACGCAGACGTTGTGGTAGAAAAAGCCTCGCACAAGCCTATTGTGCTTGGCAAGCACGGCGCAATGATAAAAGAAATAGGCACAAAGGCACGTCAAAGCATAGAAAATTTGTTGCAGTCAAAGGTGTTTTTGACTTTGTGGGTACGTGTGCGCGAAGATTGGCGCAACAACGTGCGTATGTTGGACGAGCTCGGTTACAGCTCGGCAAAGCGCAAAGACTGATTGAGCAATTTGTAAATTACTTTTACAACTAATGCAGTATAACATACTTGTATTTACACACGCTAAAGATAACAACAACCGACAACAAGTCGGCGGTGTAGTGTGGAGGCTAATATGATGAAAGATACTGCTTGGGAGCTGTTCTGCGCAACGGGCAATCCCTCTTACTATATGTTGTATCGTGCGTTAGGAGAAGAAGATGGACATAAGCACAACCGCCATCACTCTGATGGCGACAGACTATCGCGAAAATGACAAAATATTGTTGCTCTACTCGCCCGATTATGGCAAAATTGCTGTTACGGCGCGTGGCATAAGAAAATCTACGGCAAAACTGCGTTATGCGCAGGAGCCGTTTTTCTTTGGCAATTTTGAGTTGGCAGAAAGACAGGGCAGATATGTGCTCAAAACATGCACTCAGCAGGCAGGCTTTTTTGATTTGCGTGAGGACATTGTGCGATACGTTGCAGGCTGTTGCGTATGCGAGTGCGTGGCTAAGTTTGAGCCCGAAGGTCAGCCCGACCAACAGTTGTTTGTAGATGTGGCAAAGTGTCTTGCCGTGTTGTGCGATGCCAACATGTCTGCATACGTTGCAACGGTGTACTTTTTGATAGATTATCTGAGGCGTGCAGGCTACGAGGCAAACTTTGCTGAGTGCCGTGTGTGCAAACAGCATACAAAACGTATGTATCTCGATTTGCAGGCGGGCGGTGTGTTGTGCGAACAATGCCGTCAGCCCGAAAGTATCTTGCTTTCCCGTGTCAGCCTCAATGTTATGCAACTGTTGGGAGGTATTACTGTGGACAAGCTCAAAAACGTCAACATACCGCAAAGTCAACTTAAGGAGTGTTTGGGTGTGCTCAACAAATACATATCTCATACACTTGGCAATCTCAATTCTTTATCTCAGCTTGTAAAACTGTAAGTTTTGTTAATTTCAACTGCATTGTTGTATGTACCCATCAAAAATTGACGTGCAACATTGCAGTTTTTATTTTTTGATATTGCTTGTTGCAATTTCTTATATGCAGACGGGCAGAATACTGCTGATGCTGCCCTTACAAAGTGGTACTGCACGTAATTTTTCAAAAAACACTTGTCTTATTTTACAATATAGTGTAAAATATAAAATGTAGTGGCGCGCAATAAAGAGGTGCGTCAAACAACATTTTTCAGGAGGAAAATAAACTGTGGCTAAGAAGTATATTTACTTGTTTAGTGAAGGCAACGGCTCAATGAGAGAATTGTTGGGCGGCAAAGGTGCAAACCTTGCAGAAATGACCAATTTGGGAATGCCTGTTCCCCGTGGTTTTACTATTACTACAGAGGCTTGCACGCAATACTATAAGGACGGCGAACAAATCAACGCTGAGATCCAAAAGCAGATAATGGAATACATCGCTAAGATGGAAAAAATTACCGGCAAAAAGTTCGGCGACCTTGAAAATCCTCTGCTTGTATCTGTTCGTAGTGGTGCTCGTGCATCCATGCCCGGCATGATGGACACAATTTTGAACCTTGGTCTTAACGACGTTGTTGTTGAGAAATTTGCCGAAAAAACAGGCAACCGCCGTTTTGCTTACGATAGCTATCGTCGTTTTATACAGATGTATTCGGACGTTGTTATGGAAGTGGGCAAAAAGTATTTTGAAGAGCTCATCGACCAGATGAAAGCAAAAAAAGGCGTAAAACTCGATACAGAGTTGGATGCTGACGACCTCAAGACTCTTGCTGAACAATTTAAGGCAGAGTACAAAGCAAAGATAGGTAAGGACTTCCCTCAAGAACCCAAAGAGCAGTTGATGGGCGCTGTAAAAGCTGTGTTCCGTTCGTGGGACAACCCCCGTGCTATCTACTACCGTCGTATGAACGATATCCCTGGTGACTGGGGTACTGCTGTCAACGTACAAGAAATGGTGTTTGGTAACATGGGCGATACATCCGGTACAGGTGTTGCTTTCTCCCGTAACCCTGCTACAGGTGAAAAGGGATTGTACGGCGAATATCTTATGAACGCACAAGGCGAAGACGTTGTTGCCGGCGTTCGTACACCTCAATCTATCGACCACCTCAAAAAGGACAACCCTGCAGTATATGAGCAGTTCCAAAAGATTGTTACTACTCTTGAAAATCACTATCGTGATATGCAGGATATGGAATTTACTATCGAAAACGGTAAATTGTTTATGTTGCAGACTCGTAACGGTAAGCGTACCGCTGCTGCTGCAATCAAGATTGCTTGCGACCTTGTTGACGAAGGTATGATTACCGACAAGGAAGCAGTGCTTATGATAGATCCCAAACAATTGGACGCATTGCTTCACCCCCAATTTGACGCAAAAGCATTGAAAGCTGCTAAACCTCTTGCTACAGCTCTTCCTGCAAGCCCCGGTGCTGCTTGCGGTAAAGTTGTATTTACAGCAGAAGACGCTACCGATTGGGTAGTAAACAAGGGCGAAAAGAAAGTTATCCTTGTAAGACTTGAAACAAGCCCCGAAGACATCGAGGGTATGCATTACTCTCAAGGTATCTTGACCGTTCGTGGTGGTATGACATCTCACGCAGCAGTTGTTGCTCGTGGTATGGGTACTTGCTGTGTATCTGGTTGCGGTGCTATTGTTATCGACGAAGAAAAGAAAGAGTTTACTCTTGCAGGCCGTACCTTCCACGAAGGCGATTGGATATCTTTGGACGGTTCTACAGGTAATATCTATGGCGAAGCTATCCCCACAGTTGCGGCATCTGTTTCCGGTGACTTTGGTCGTATTATGGCTTGGGCAGATAAGTATCGCAAGTTGCAAGTTCGTACCAACGCTGATACTCCTAAGGATGCTCAGCAGGCTCGTGCATTTGGCGCACAAGGTATTGGTCTTTGCCGTACAGAGCATATGTTCTTTGATGGCGAGCGTATCAAGGCTATGCGTGAAATGATTGTTGCTGAGACAGTTGAACAACGTGAAGCTGCTCTTGCTAAGTTGTTGCCTATGCAACAGGGCGACTTCGAGAAGTTGTACGAGGCTATGGAAGGCAATCCTGTAACAATTCGTTTCTTGGATCCGCCGCTTCATGAATTTGTTCCTACTTCCGAAGAAGATATTCAAAATATCGCTAAAGAAATGAACATCACTGTAGAGCATTTGAAAAATGTTATTACAGGTTTGCACGAGTTCAACCCCATGATGGGTCACCGTGGTTGCCGTTTGGCAGTTACCTACCCCGAAATTGCCGCTATGCAGACCAGAGCCGTTATCCAAGCTGCTCTTGCTGTACAGAAGAAACATAAAGATTGGGAAATTGTACCCGAAATTATGATTCCGTTGATTGGCGAATTGAAAGAGTTGCAATACGTAAAAGGTGTAGTTACACGTGTTGCTGACGAGTGCATTGCAAAAGCTAAGAGCAAGATGCACTACAAAGTAGGTACCATGATTGAGATTCCTCGTGCTGCTTTGACAGCTGACGAGATTGCTAAGGAAGCAGAGTTCTTCTCCTTCGGTACTAACGACCTTACACAGATGACATTCGGCTTCAGCCGTGACGACGCTGGTAAGTTCCTCAACGCTTACTACGAGAAGAAGATTTACGAAAGCGATCCGTTTGCAAAACTCGACCAAGTTGGCGTAGGCAAACTTGTTAAGATGGCTTGCGAATTGGGTAGAAAGACTCGTCCCGATATCAAACTTGGTATCTGCGGTGAGCATGGTGGTGATCCCAGCACAATCGAGTTCTGCCATAATGTAGGACTTACTTACGTAAGCTGCTCGCCTTACCGTGTACCCATTGCAAGACTTGCTGCTGCTCAGGCTGCTTTGAAATCTGAGAAAAAGAGCAAGTAATTGTACCAAGTACAACTACAATAATAAGTCTTATTGACTGATAGCACGGGCTACCGTATTATAAGCGGTAGCCCGTTGTTTTTTTTGGTGAGAGTGCAAGGTGAATACAGTATTTGATTGCAATTTTGTAATTGTGATACAATATGTAAAATAAGTTGTGCGAACAATGATTATTATTGCAAAAATATTAGTTTGTTATTGACTTGAATATCACTTTATGTTAAAATATAATAAAAATTAAAAGTGCAGTCATTGGGGTAGTAAGATTGCATTTGTGTATTAGGCTTTGCGCAAAATTTGAGCGCAATTATGGCTTTTTGAAGGGTTAATCCATTCGTATTGTAATACCACATTATTAACAACGATTGATCTAAATAGGGAGGAGAATTATGACAAAATCAAAAGTAGCAGCAGCTTTGTTGTGTTTCTTTTTTGGATGTTTGGGAGTGCACAGATTTTATGTTGGTAAAGTAGGCACAGGTATTCTGTGGTTGTTTACTGGCGGTCTTTTTGGTATCGGTGCACTTGTTGACTTCATCATGATACTTGTAGGTTCATTCAAAGACAAAAGTGGCAATGCGCTTGCTTAAAGCGTAGTTTGTCTATATATCACAAACGTATAATATACATTTAGGATTATAAACGAATGGATTAACACCAATTAGAGGAGAAATATTATATGTTTAATTTGTTTAAGAAAAAATCGCAAAATAAGCAAACCGAACAGCAGCAAACCTCAACTGCGCCACAGCAAGAAGATATTGAAGTGACTGTTGATGCTCAAGCTGCGCAACAACAAAGTGAACAGAAAACAGCAAGTGCCCAGCAAACTGAAAGCAAGCAGCAACGTAGTTCGTTTTTCGACAAGGTGGAAGGTGTTGCAGAAAGTTTTGGAAATAGTTTGAAAGACGGTTTGACCAAACTTGCAGAAAGCAAGGTAGTGCAGACAGGTGAACAGCTTGTGGACAAGGCAGGCGAGGCAATAGAAACAGCAGGTACAAAAATTATTGATGCCGGCAAAAAAATTGCTCAGTCCGAAACAGTCAAAAAAGTTGGAGAGCAACTAAGCAAAACAGAAAAGGCTATTGACGATTTTGCTCAGCGCGCTATAGACAAAATTAAGGAAAATATCAATCAATCTAACGACGATAATGAGGATGACGAGCAAAAAGGCTGAGTGTCTGTGTACAAGGCAATGAGTATAGATTGAGTTTAACTTGCACAGGGCTATATTTTTTGTGTTGCAAACACCGTTGTCAATTGCATTGACGTATGTAAATACCATGGCTCAACAAACTGCTTAGCGTAGTTATATTCAAGGTAACAACGCAAACAGCAGTATTGGTACGCATACATATTGATAACAAATAATACAGTAAAACAAACAAGGGCAGATTGTTAATTATCTGCCCTTGTTTGTTTTGTATGTCAAAATTGCTTTTTTTGTATATACAACTAATTAGTGTTTGTTGTATTTTTTCATAAGCAGTTCCAACTTCTTGTTGTAGTTGTCTTGCTCATTTTGTTTGCGCTGTTGACGTTGTTGCTTAAAGTCTTTGCGCTGGTGCTTATTGTTTTTTGCCTCGTCAGTTTTTCTAATTTGTTTTTCGTGCTTTGGTGCGTTGGGATCTTTCATAGACAGTGCAATGCGGTTTTTGTCGAGGTCAACGCCTATTACTCTTACTGTCACCGTATCGCCTACTTTCAGCACTTCAGAGGGGTGTTTAATGTAGTTGTCGGACATCTCGGAGAGGTGTACCAATCCGTCCTGATGCACGCCAATATCTACAAAGGCGCCAAAGTCAATAACATTGCGTACAACGCCTGTCAACTCCATACCTACTTTGAGGTCTTTTAGTTCCATTAGTTCGGCACGCAATACAGGTTGTGGCAAACTATCTCTTATATCTCTGCCAGGTTTGGATACTTCGGATACAATGTCTTTAAGCGTCAATTCGCCTACGCCCAACTCTTTGGCAACTTTGTCCCAGCCGTCTTTTTCTACGTCCTGATTGAGGTGCAATTTGCCTTGTTTTACGTCCTCATCGGAGTAACCGTATTTGTTGAGCAACTGTTTGCAACACTCATAACTTTCGGGGTGAACAGCGGTGTTGTCCAATACGTTGTCACCTTCGGTTATGCGCAAAAAGCCTGCACATTGTTGAAATGCTTTTGCGCCCAACTTCTTTACTTCAAGCAACTGTTGTCTGTCTACAAAAGGTTGAGACTTGCGGTATTCAACGATATTTTCTGCCGTACTGCGGTTAAGTCCCGATACATAGCTCAAAAGCTCAGTGGAAGCAGTGTTGAGGTCTACACCTACGCTGTTAACACAGTCTTCTACCACGCCTTCCAATACTTCGGTAAGACGTTTTTGCGGCATATCGTGCTGATACTGTCCTACGCCTATGGATTTGACGTCAATTTTGATAAGCTCTGCCAACGGATCTTGCAATCTGCGTGCAATAGAAATTGCCGAACGTATTGTAAGATCGTACTGCGGAAATTCCTGCGCACCAAGTTTGCTTGCGCTATATACGCTTGCGCCTGCCTCATTGGTGATGATATATTGCACTTTTCGCGGTATCTGCTTTAGTAGATTAGCAACAAATATCTCGGTTTCCTTGCTTGCTGTGCCGTTGCCTATAGAAATAACGTCTACTTTGTACTTTGCAATAAGTGTAGCAACAAGCTGTTCGCTGTCTTTTATTTTGCTTTCAAAAGTGGGGTAAATTACGTCATGCGCAAGCACATTGCCGTTGGCGTCAATTACAGCCACTTTGCAACCCGTGCGGTATCCGGGGTCAAGTCCCATTATGCGTTTGCCTTTGAGCGGTGGTTGCAACAGCAGAGGACGCAGATTGCTTTCAAACATTTTGATGGCTTGTTCGTCTGCTTTTTCTGTAAGCTCGTTGCGCACTTCACGTTCGATAGAGGGGAATATCAGTCGTTGATAACTATCTGTTATGCACTGTGTTATTATTTGGTCAAATGCAGAGTGGCGCAACACGTGGTTAGCAATCATAGCTTGAGCTTCTTCTGTCAACGGATCAAGCGTAACTTTCAAGCACTCTTCCTTTTCGCCGCGGTTAAGTGCAAGTATGCGGTGAGAGGGCAGCGCACTTACAGGTTGAGAGAACTCTTTGTATGTTTCGTAAACTTTGGACTTTTCTTTGTCCGCGTCCTCAATAAGTTTGGATGACAGTGTACTTTTATCATTAAGCAACTGACGCAACGCTTTTCTGATGTCCGCATCGTCTGATATGCGTTCGGCAATAATATCGCAGGCTCCTGCCAACGCTTCTTCGGCGGTATTTACCCCCTTTTCTGCGTCTATGTATTGCGAGGCAAGCTCGTTGATGTCACATTGTTGTAGCTCTTGCGCCCATATGATGTCTGCCAAAGGCTCCAAGCCACGCTCTATTGCCACACTTGCACGCGTCTTTTTCTTTTGCTTGTACGGACGATATATGTCTTCTACTTCGGTCATTGTTTCTGCTGCCGCAAGTGCCGCTTGTAGCTCTTCCGTCCATTTGCCTTGCGCCTCAATAGATTTTTGTACTTCGTCTTTGCGTGTTTCGAGGTTGTTAAGATAGGTCAATCTGTCCGCAAATTCTCTAATTTTTTGGTCATCGCATGCGCCGTGCATCTCTTTGCGGTAGCGTGCAATAAACGGGATTGTGTTGCCCTCGTTGAGCAACTCTATTATATTGTCGGCGTATTGTTGTTTTAAGTCAAATTCCTGCGCCAATCTTTGTGCTATATTCATTTGTTGTACCTCTCGACAAATTTTTAGGTTATTTTATTGTACCAAAACTAACCGATAAAGTCAAATTGACAACCGCATACTTTTTTGGTATATTGTGTCAGAAGTTTTTTTGCTAATACTATTGATTTTTTTCAACAAAAGTATATAATATTACCTTGCATCTGTAAGTTGCAAGGCGGAGAAAAGTATGGTCAACGTATTACTCAATTACTACAATTTTGGCGAACAGTGGGCGTATGGCACGCTGTCAAAATATATCAACGCACAGTCAAGGGTAACAATAGTGCCGTTGGCGTTTCGTGACAGTCAGGCTTGGGATTTGCAATCGTGGATGTCGCTGTATGGCACACATGGCGAAAAATACGCCAATATAGTGCGCCCCTTTGAGCAGTACGGCATCAATGCGCAGTCTATCAAGTGGCTCAATTATTTTGCGGACGATACCAATAGCGCTAAGCAAAAAATAGCTCAGTCCGACATTGTGCTATTGTGCGGCGGTTTGCCAGAAAAAATATTGGAGCGGCTTGCAAAGCTCAATATTACCGACGATATTATCAATTACAAAGGCGTGCTTATTGGTGTATCGGCAGGCGCTATGGTGCAACTTGACAATTACCACATAACTCCCGATGACGATTACCCCAACTATATTGCTACCAACAAAGGGCTTGCAATGCTTAATAACTTTGACGTCGAAGTGCATTACACGCAGTCGGACATTCAGCAACAGTGTATCAAGCGTGCTTTGGCAGACAACGGCAAGGACATAATAGCAATGTGGCACGAGGGCGGTATTGTAGTTGATAACAATAACAATGTATTTACTACTTTTGGCAAAACGCAAAAGTTTTGCTGTCAACGCTGACAGGTCTATTCGCATATATTGTACTGTCGGCAATTTTTGGTAGGTGTTTATGAAAAAAGAAAACAAAAAGACAAAGCGACAAAAGCGTGTTGGATTTTTCCGCTCTATCAAACAGCGTGATCCGTCTGCACGCAACGCTTTGGAAATATTGCTTTTGTACCCCGGTGTTCATGCACTTATTTGGTACAGAATAGCGCACATATTTTACAAAATGCATCTAAGGTTTATCTCCCGTCTTATATCCACGTGGGCACGATTTTGCACGGGTATCGAAATACACGCAGGCGCAACTATAGGGCGCAACTTGTTTATCGACCACGGACATGGTGTGGTTATCGGAGAAACTACCATTATAGGTGACAACTGCACAGTGTACCAAAACGTCACGTTGGGCGGTACAGGCAAGGAACATCACAAACGTCACCCAACGCTTGGCAACAACGTCATTGTAGGCGCAGGCGCAAAAGTACTTGGCAACATTGTTGTAGGCAACAACTGCAAAATAGGCGCAAACTCCGTTGTGCTTAAGTCTGTGCCCGATAATTGCACTGTTGTGGGCGTTGGACGTATCATTACTCAGCATAGTGTTGTGTCCGATGCGGCAGACTTCCCTGTCGAACGTGTAGAACTGCGTGCGCCCGTGTTTGGTGTTGAGGACAGTCAGCCTGACAACGACAACAAGGTTGAAAAAGAATAGTTGTTGTGTTATAATTGTTGAAAGGCAGTAAGGCTTGCCTGTGCGGTCAATAGGTGCACAACACCCACAATAAACTTGTGTTAGGCAATATTATTTTGCAAACTTATGTAAAGTTTGCTACTATTGTAGACATTTCCGCATCGGGCAGAAGCTCGATGCGTTTTATTTTATAATTTTTAATGTTGTTGCCAATAAAAAGCCATGCTTAATTGTTTATTGTATGACATCAAAAAGCACAACATTTGTTAAAGGAAGGGGACAACTGTGAGCAACAGGGCAGTTATCGAACAATATGTGCGTGCGGTGCAACAAGGAGACGAACAGGCGTTTGCCGAGCTCTATGCACTTACCAAAAAAGGGGTGTTTGCCTTCGCCTATTCCATTGTGGGCGACAGGGCTACGGCGGAAGACGTGTTGCAGGAAACGTACATAAAGGTAAAACTAAATATTTGTAGCTACGCGCCAAACACCAACTTTTCGGCTTGGCTGTTGCAAATTGCCAAAAATATTGCTTACAACAGCGTCAAAAAAAGCAAGCGAGAGGTGGTGTGTGACAATGACACGCTTAGTGCCAAAGCGCACCCAGACGCTTGTAGCAGTGCCGAATACACAGACGTATTGCAGGTGGTCAACAGAGTGCTTGCCAAAGAGGACAAAACCATACTTCTTATGCATGCGGTTGGCGGATACAAACATCGCGAGATTGCAAAAATTTTGGATTTGCCCTTGGGCACAGTTACTTGGAAGTACAAAAACGCATTGAAAACAGTCCAAAAAGCTATTGAGGAGGAACAACGGTGAAGAAAAAAGACATATTGAACAGGCTCAACGCCCAAATAGAGGAGATGACGCCCGATATGTCCCGCAAGTTACGCAAACAACAAATTGTAACTGAGACTAAGGCTTCGCGCGTAAACTCCGACAAACACAACGCATCGGACACGACCGACAACGACCGTAAACGCAATACACGCCAACGCAAAACAGGTATATTTGGCTTTACAAAATTGCGTCGTTGGACAGCGGCGTTTTGTGTAATGGCAGTGGTATGTATATGCGTCACTGCAGTAATTGTAACAAGCAATAGCTACAATCAATACGATACCTATATCAACTTATCTGTCAATCCGTCCTTTGATATAGTTGCTGATAGTCGTGGCAAAGTGCAAAAAGTAATTGCCAACAACTACCAGGCGCAGACGCTTGCACAGGGTGGCAACATCTATGAGAGTTGCAAAGGCAAAAGTATAAGCGAGGCAACAGATATAGTGACGCAACAGATGATAGATGCCGGATATTTGTATCAGGGCGGTTTGGTAGAAGTGTCCGCAATTAGCAGTCGAGGACAACAAGCAACACAAGACTTGCTTGCAGACATTAGCCAAACCATCAGTAACGTCACCGAGCAGAGACAGGTTGCAGTAACTGTTAACGACAGTGTGATTAGCGAGGAGCAGCTTGCAGACAAAGCGCACCAGACAGGCAGTGAAGTACAATCTGCAAATACTACCGAACAATATATAAAAATTTTGTGTGGCAAAGTGGACTACCTCGAGCAGTTGAGACAAACTGCAATACAGTTGCTCGACGAAGAGGTGGAACAAAAAATTAACAGTCTGTACCGTATGCAGTTGTTGGAAAAATTTCTCATTGATGTAGAAGAAAGGCAAAATATCATTGTACAAATGCAACAACTGACAGAAGATATACAGGCGGACGCTACGCTTCAACAGCTATACGAACAACACTCGTTGCTGTACACTGAGACTAACGGTTGGTGGCTAAGGGCATTGAATGACAGAGGGCTTATGCCACAAAGTGCCCAACCTTTGCTCAATCGTTTTGAAAGTTTGGTTGACCGTGCGCAAATATACGGTTTTATGTATCTTGTGGACAGCAAAGTGCCCAATGTGGGTACAGTCACTTGGCAGGCATACGACATTATGTACAGCACCATAGACGTTCAGTTGATACGTGATTGTGTTGACCAACTCAAAGATGCAATAGCGGACATTTCCCAAATGGCTGTAAGCGTAATAGATAGTCTTACATCGGCAATAGTGGATAGTCTTGGACTGCTTGCCGAAGAATGTAATACCGTGTTGCAAAGCGCGCAGGGAGTTAACGATATTGAACAATATATCAATAGTATTGTTGACGGTATGCAACAGGAATACGACAGACTAACAAATAATCATACTGTATAAAAATAATTTTCCAATTTGCCAATAAAAATGGCAGTAGCGTTGTTTAATGTATGAAAGACAAAACGAGATAAGTTTTGTTGAATATCAACAACGCAATGGCAGTATACGTTGCGTGCACTTATTAAAGGAGAGTGAGATTATGAAAAAGGCGGCATTGTTGACAGCTCTGATTATGCTGATATCATCGTTTGGCATTGTGCTTGCGGCGTGCAACCCCAATCCCGACAGCACGTATGTGGCAATAGATATCAACCCGTCTGTTGAGATGGTAGTTGAAAATGACAAGGTGGTAACGCTGAGAGCAAAAAACCATGATGAGCAGGTTATGTTGTATGGAACAACTGACATTGTGGGTAAATCAGTTGAGCAAGCAAGTAAGCAAATTGCCGAACTTGCGTATAAGTACAATTACATTGCCAATGCACAAGGCACAATAGGGCTTACTGTATTGGGTGAAAATGACCAATTAGCGGCACAAATACAGGCAGAAGTCAGCGCAGGTTTGAGCGGAAGTTTTGACGAGCATAGTTTGGATGTTGCAATAACTACAGACGGAGCATTGTCTTACAGTAGTCAACTTGCCGCACTCAAAGAGCAATATCCCGACAACCAAGCGGTGCAACAACTTACAGACAGTGAGTACCGTTTGATATGTTCGGTAAGTATAGACGGTAGTTTTGACTTCGAGGGCTTTACAAACTTTGACTTTGACGCATTGATCGAAGAGCTCAAAGAGACGCACGAGTATTATAAAGACAAGTTGGACGACCAATTTGAAATGGCTGTATTAAAAGCCGAAGAAGTGTACAATGCGGCAGTGGACGGACTGATGCAACTTGCTTACGTTGGTGTAGACGCTGTGCGTGGTGCTCAGTACGTAGCACTCAAAACGGCATACTACAGCCTCGAGTATATACAAAAGGTACAAAGCGGTTTGCAACAACTCATTGTATTGACTGACGAGCAAGCACAACAGATTGCACAATCATTGGAAATGACCGAAGAACAGCTCAATCAATTTCTGACAGCGGTCAAAAATGAGGACGGCGAGATAACGCTTGAAGGCGTTGAAGCATACTTCAACACACTGTACAGAGGGCTTACTGACGAGCAGAAAGCACAGTTTGACAAAGTGTGGGGTGGTGCATTCGAGCTGATACAAGGCATCAAAGAGGCTAATTCGGCACTTACTGAAGAAGTGAAGCAAACTATCAACAGTATCATTGACAAACTGTCCGAAGCAGGACTTACTATTGAAGGTGGCATAGAGGACATCAAAGACCTCGACACGCTGATAGCCAAGACGGAAAGTAAACTAAACGAGTTGCAACAATACTTTGATGAGTTGCCCAACAACAAAAAACAAGAGATAGAGCAGTACAAAAAGACAATACAATCGTTGTTGGAAAATGCTGAAGCAGTGATGTACAAGGCAATCAACACGGCGCGTGAGTTGGCACAAGAAAGACTGTTGCAAGAACAGCAATATCGTCTTACGTTGACTATACAATGAATATAGCCCCCTCCTATTCGGGCAAAGAGTTTAACTATCAGGTCGCCTTCTCCTTCCTTTATTACCTGACCGACAGTTGAGCACTTTGCCCGATTGTTTATGTGCGGCACAAGTATGTTACTTGCGCCGCACATTGTTTTGACAATATTAAATTTTGTGTAATAGTATCAATAGGGTAGTCTAAGTTGTATGTTGTTTACGTTTTATAACTGTTAATACAATTTACAGATATTTTTTCAATTCGTCCATACGTTGTTCTTCAAACTCTGTCAACTGTTGAGCAATGGTGGCAGTATTAGTTTCAAGACGTGGTGTTTCGTTGACCATAGCATTCATATCAATAATACCCATAAGCGTACCTTTCAGCATTATCTTGGCTGCGTGTTGTTTGCTGTCGTCAAACATCATTTGCATACGTATGCCCATCTTAGCCATGACAAGGTATGACTTGCGTTCTCTGCGCAAAGTATGATTGAGATTACTTGCTGCCTCTTCCAACTGTTGTATAAATTGGTCGTATTGCTTTGTTTGTTTGGCAAGGCACTTTCGCATTTGCTGGTCATCCACGTACTCGTTGAGCACTTTGATACTGTGCTTTGCCATAGTCACGTTTTTGTACATAGCAGACAATGCTTTGCGTGTAGCTTGTTTGTCGTATGCGGCAATAGCGCGTGTTTTTGCGCTTTTGGTCATATTAGACATCTTCTTCGTATTCCTCCTCAAAGTTTTCTTCTGTAATGTCGTTTTCCACCAAAGGCGGATAGTTGCGACAGGTTTCGTAATTGCAGTAATATTCGGCATTCTCTTTGCGATACTTTTTCATAACGGTATTCTCCTTTCACAAATATAGTGTCATGTGCACTGTATTTACAGGTATATTGTGTGTGAACAAAGCCTTTTATATACTTGCACGAAATTTTTTGTTTTGCGGTAGCTGTTTGGCTTGTATATTGCACAAAAACGATTGACAAAAACAGTGTATTGCTGTAATATATTCGGTAGCCGCATGACTATGGCAAATAAGTAGGGCGTGTTATGCCCCGCCCCAGTCAGCGAGACTCTGAATATCGGGAGGTAATACAATGTACGCAATCGTCAAAACAGGTGGTAAGCAGTACAAGGTAACAGAAGGTTTGATTTTTGAGACAGAGTTGTTGGACGCTCAGCCCGAATCAACTGTAGAATTGCCCGCTGTATTGGTAGCTACCGATGACAAAGTGATTGTAGGTAAGGCTTGCGACAAATGCAAGGTTGTAGCTACAGTGCTTCAACACGGCAAAGGCAAAAAGCTCAACATTTTCACCTACAAAGCAAAAAAGAATGTTCGTAAGCGTCAAGGTCACAGACAGCCTTTTACAAAGTTGAAAGTAACCGCTATTAAGGTAGGCTAATGACCGACATAGTAATAACAAGACACAATGGCTCCGTAGTAGAGGTGCAATGTTCTGGTCACACAGGATACGGCGAGGCAGGCGAAGACATCGTTTGTGCTGGCATATCCACGCTTGTGCAGACAGCATTGCTTGGTTTGTTGCAGGTGTGCGCAATCAAAGTGCGTTACACTGTGGACGAACAGCAAGGAGCGTTACGGTTTACTTTGCCGCAGGATATGACGGCGCAAGAAAGACACGATGCCGACATAGTGCTCAACACTATGCTTGCAGGGCTCAATGACTTTTTTGAACAGTATTCCGATTACATGAATTTGGAGGTAAGATAAATGTTTATTAAGTTGCAACTGTTTGCTCACAAAAAAGGTGTGGGCAGTACCAAAAACGGCAGAGACAGCGAAAGTAAACGTCTTGGAGCTAAACGTGCTGACGGACAGGAAGTGCGTGCAGGCAATATTCTCGTAAGACAACGCGGAACTCACTTCCACCCCGGCAACAACGTTGGTATCGGCAAAGACGATACATTGTTTGCGTTGATTGACGGTGTTGTTAAGTTTGAGCGCAAGGACAAGACGAGAAGACAAGTATCTGTTTATCCCGTTGCTCAATAATACAATACAAATACAAATTAGGGGGCGGCTTAGAGCCGTCCCTGTTTTTGTAAGGAGTACTTATGATAAATTGTACAGAAGGACACATTGTACTTACAGATTTTGAAGGTTTCAATGTGGAGTCCACGTTGGACTGCGGACAAATGTTTCGTTTCAACAAGCTGTCCGACAACAAGTTTGAAGTGTTTTCTGCGGACAAACACGCTGATATTACTATATACGGCAACGTCATAGACATATCTACAGAAGATACCGATTACTTTTATAGATATTTTGACCTTGATACCGACTATCTGGCAGTAAAAAACAGACTTTCTCAAAAAAGCCCATTTTTGAAAGAGGTGTGCGACTACGGCTACGGTATACGTATTCTCAACCAAGATTTGTCCGAGATGATATTCTCATTCATTATCTCGGCTAACAACAACATAAAGCGCATCAAAGGTATAGTGGAGCGTATATCGGAGGCGTTGGGTACAAAGACTAAATACGGATACGCCTTTCCTACCGCACAGCAAATGGCACAGGGTAGTGTAGAGCTGTTTGCCAAGTTGGGCGCAGGGTACAGAGCATCCTACCTGTATGAAACGGCACAACGTCTCGTGGACGGCACAATAGTGGCGCAGTTGCCTAACTGCAGTACGCAAGATGCACGCAAGCTGTTGTTGTCGCTAAAAGGTATCGGGCCCAAAGTTGCCGATTGCATACTTTTGTTTGGTATGCACCGCAACGATGTGTGTCCTGTAGACACTTGGATAAAGAAAGTTTATCACAATCATTTTGAAACAGGGCTCAAAGACAACCGTATTGCCGATTATTTCGTCAATCTATTTGGGCAAGATAGCGGTATTTGTCAACAATTTTTATTTTATTTTGAGCGAAAGTATAGACAAAACGACTGAAATATTGTACAATATAGGTACGTTAAATTAACGGAGGGTTTTTATAATGCTTAGAGACAGAAAAATTGCAGTATTTATTGACGTAGATAATTGTCCTTTGCAATTTATCAATTATGAAAATGCGCTTAACGAATTGAGCAAAATGGGTGAAATTGTTTGCGTTAAGTTGTACGGCGTCAACGAAAGAAAACACAAAGAAATTGTTGAACATGCTACTAATCATGGTTATGACACATTGCTTGGTATGCGTGTGAAAAAACGTGGCGCAAAAGTATTTGACGGCCGTATTACCGCCGATGTTTTGGAGGCTGTGTTTACAATGCCCAACATTGACGCAGTGGCAATAGTTGCTGCTCCCTCCGACACGGTATATTTGTATCGTATGTTGCACAAGTATGACATTGCTGTTATTGCTTATGACAATGGCGACGAATTTACAAGCAACCTTATCGACGAGAAGTTGGATTTGGGTATTGTGGAGCTTTTGCCCCCTCCCAAAAAAACTGCAAAACCTCGCGCTAAAGCAGAACAGCCCAAAGCAACTGTTGCTGCACAACCTAAGGCTACAGTAGTTGCAGAACAACCTAAAGTTGTAGAGCAACCCAAAGTTGTTGAGGAACAACCTGCAACTTTGGCAGAACAAGCTAATGAGTTGCTCCACAAAGTACATGAGATACGTGAAGAAAAGGCTGTTGAAACTAAACCCGTAGAAGAAGCAGTGGCTTCACAGGCTACACGTACTCCTGTTGTACAATATGTAGAAGAAGAGGAAGAAGAAGTTGTTGAAGAGCCCGTTGCACAGCAACATGCAAAACAACCTGTAAAAGTTGTTGAAGAACAACCCGAAGTAGTTGTGGCAGAGCCTGTTGTTGGTGTTGACCAAGAGATAGCTCACGACTCCGACTTTGTAAAAGACCTTGAAAAGACATACGACAGTGTGGATGACGATGAAAGCGATGCTACAGCTTTCCTTGAAAAACTCAACAAAATTTTGAAAGACGAATAACATTATTTGTGTATGAGTAAAAGTTGCAATGCAATAAGCATTGCAACTTTTTTTGTTTTATTACTATCAGTTGCGAGCTACAACAGTGGCTTTGATGTTAGTTAATACGTAATCACTATGCGCCATAAAGCAGGGAGATGTGTGCAACGACAAATTTGTGTTAGCAATGCCTTAGTGTCAAATTCTGCGTGTTTGACAAAACAGATAGTGTGGTGTACAATGTCTGCAAATATGAGGGTAGACGGTAATATATCTACCCTATTGGGGAAAGAGTAAATTATGTCGCACAAATTGCTACTTGCAACACAAAACGGTCGCAACCTTGTATTGGGCACTGCACCGGTTAAGTCTTTGGTAATAAAGATAGGCCTGCCTGCCGTATTGGCGCAGATTATCAATATGCTGTACAATATGGTGGACAGAATGTTTGTGGGTGCAATACCCGATATAGGCACGGAAGCACTTGCAGGATTGGGCGTTGCCTATCCAATAGTGTTGGTGGTATCGGCGTTCAGCTCGCTTGTAGGTTCGGGTGGTGCGCCTTTGGCAGGTATCTATCAGGGCGAAGGCGACAAGGACAAAGCCAACAGAGTATTCAACAATGCGCTGTTGTTGCTAATTATTTTGGGTGTGGTGCTTACTGCACTTATGTTGATATTTGCAGAGCCTCTGTTGTGGCTGTTCGGTTGTCCCGACCAAGCAAGTTTTGAGTGTGGCTACGACTATCTGATGATTTACTCGTGCGGTTCGATATTCGTGCTGTTTTCGTTGGGGCTCAATCCGTACATAACTACGCAGGGCAGAAGTCTCACTGCAATGCTTACAGTACTTATCGGTGCAGTACTCAACATTGCGCTCGATCCTTTGTTTATCTTTGTGTTTGGTATGGGTATCAAAGGTGCTGCGCTTGCAACGGTCATTTCTCAATTTGTGTCTTTTGTTTGGGTGCTGTTGTTTTTCTTTTCCAAAAAGTCGGTGTTCCGTCCTTCTTTTGCCAAAATGCGTCCCAACGGCGCCATCATTGGCAAAACATTGTCGCTTGGCCTGTCACCCTTTATTATGATGGCAACAGAAAGTGCGATACAAGTGGTGTTTAACGTAAATTTGCGTATGTATACAGGGGGCGACAAAACATATACTGCGGCAATGACCATATTGTTGTCGGTGTTGAGCATCATTTCTTTGCCTTTGTCGGGGCTTGGGCAGGGCATACAGCCTATTGTCAGCTACAACTACGGACAGGGCAATTCGGCACGTGTAAAGCAAACAGTGTCTTTTGCAGTCAAAATTTCTGCGGTGTTTACCGTCATAGTGTACACAGTGTCTATGATTTTCCCACAACTGTACGGCTACATCTTCAACGCTTCCGACAGTGTTATGGCACTTATAGTCAAATACACGCCTGTGTTTATCATGGGTACAATAATGTTTTTTGCGCAGATGCCTTTGCAAAATTGCTTTGTTGCGCTCAATCAGACGTGGATATCGTTGTTTTTGGCGTGCTTGCGCAAAGTGATACTGTTAATACCGTTGTGCTTTTTGCTACCGCTCGGCATGGGTGTGGACGGAGTATTTTGGAGCGAGGCAATAGCCGACTTGGTGGCAGGTATTACCACTCTTACCGTGTTTGTGTGTATGTTTAGCAAAATTATGCGTAAGCGCGAAAAATATGTAGCGCAACACAATATCATTTCTGATGAGCAGTATTTGGCTCAGCAAAGCGAACAACAGCAACAAGAGCAAAATTAGTCGTTCAGTTGCACATTGATTGTGCATACAATGCAGTATGAACAAACTTTTTGCAACAATATTGACTGTGTTGTTTGCGGCTGTATTTTGTTTGTCTGTAGTCAACTGTGTGTTGCTGTCACAAACAAACGCCGCTATTGATGATGTTACTTCGCAGTCTGCCGTGTTAAGAGTAGAGGTGCTTGACCTCTCGGGCAATGCAGTGCAAAATGCCCTCATAAAAGTTGTGGAATGCAATACAACTGCAAAAACAGATGATAGCGGACAGACAGAGTTGACGCTATCCAATATGCCACAAACTAACCTCGATTGGTGCGGACTGACAGTAACAGTCAGCCGTTCGGGCTACGTCAACACGGCAGTAATCAACTGTGTGGTGTATTATGGACGCACTCGCACACTCAAAGTGCGTATGTATGATGATGACGGCACTTTGCCTTATGTGTGCTATGTGGAGTGTCCTCCCGAAGATTATATCAACGGACTTTTTGACTGATACACTTTAGTAGCAATACAAAACCGCTCGAACGTATATGTTCGGGCGATTTGTCTTTTTTTTCGATTATTATATGTATTACAATGCAACAAATTTAAGTTGGCTTTCAATTTGATGTTGTTAGATTGTACAAACAACTGTTTTGTTGTTATTAGTAAGCTCAGTTGGACGGGTTTTGTTGCTCGTCAATATATACCAACGCTTCGTAAGGGCGCAATTTGCACTTACAGGGCGTATCTGCACTGTCTTTGTAATTTGACGTAAGTAGTTTGTATCCGTTGGTGTCGAGCTTTTTGGGCGGTGCAAAGCGCACTGTTTGTAGACTGAAATTGAGCACAACCAATAAGCGGCTATTGTTGAAATGTTTTTCAAAACATAGCAAGTGCTTGTTGTTGGGCAACAACGGGCAATAGTCACCATAATTCAATACGGTATGCGTTTTGCGCAGTGCAATAAGCTTGCGGTAATAGTGGTACACGCTATCTGCATTGTTTATATCGTTGCATACGTTGATTTGTTTGTAATTGGGGTTGACAGGCAACCAAGTTTTGTCGGCAGTGGAAAAACCTGCATTTTTGTCGTCCGACCACTGCATAGGTGTGCGTGCGTTATCTCTCGAGCAATAGGCAATACGACGTATTGCACCCTTTTTGCCAAACAGTTTTTTGAGCAGTTTGTAGCTACGTATGCTGTCTACGTCCTGATATTGCGATATAGCCTGCATACGTATAGACGTGCTGCCTATCTCTTGCCCTTGATAGATAAAAGGTGTACCGGTGAGAGTGAGTAGCAGTGTAGCAAGCATTTTTGCACCTTCTTCGCGGTGTACTTTGTCGCTACAATATCTGCCCACTATGCGTGCTTGGTCGTGATTTTCCCAAAACAGTGTATTCCAACTTTTGTTGTACAGTCCGTGTTGCCAACGCTCAATACACTTTTTGAGATGCTTGAGGCTAAAGCGTTTTACAAGCTGTTTGATGCCAAAATAATTGTCTGCAGACACGTGGTCAAAGGCAAATACTGTATCGAGCAACGGGTGTTCGCCCGCGGTGTACCGCAAAGCCTTTGGTACGTCAATAAATACGCTTTCACCTACTGTAAATGCATCATACTTTTGCAGTACGTCTGTTTGAAATTGTCCAAGTATATCGTCCAACTGCTTGCCATCGAGGTAGTATTCGCTACCTGTCAAAGCAATTCTGCGTTTGCCGTCGGGCAAACCTTGCGTCTTTGCAAGTAACGTAATTACGTCGCAGCGAAAACCGTCTACGCCTTTATCAAGCCAAAAGCGCAAAATGTCTTTTATCTCAGCAATCACTTTGGGGTTGTGGTAATTAAGGTCGGGCTGGTTTTTGTCAAACAGGTGCAGATACCATTGTTTGGTATGCTCGTCATACTGCCATGCGCTACCTGTAAAAAAACTTGTCCAATTATTGGGCGGTCGTTTGTTGCCGTGTTTGCCTGTGCGCCAATAGTAGTAGTCGCGATACTCGTTGTCCGTACTGCTTTTAGACTGCACAAACCAACTGTGTTGGTCGCTTGTATGATTGACTACAAGGTCCATAATAACTTTGATGTTGCGCGTATGCAATGCCTCAACTACGGCTTCAAATTGTTGCATTGTGCCGTATTCGGGGTTGATTGCTTTGTAATCGGATATGTCGTAGCCAAAGTCGGAGTTTGGAGAAGCATACAACGGGCTAAACCATACGGCGTCTATGCCCAATTCTTTGAGATAGTCTACTTTGCTAAGTATTCCGTTGAGGTCGCCTATTCCGTCGCCATTGCTGTCTGCAAAACTGCGGGGATATATCTGATAAAAAACTGCGTTTTTGTACCAAGCGTTTTTCATTGGTCGCGCTCCTTTTGTTGCGTATTATTACAAGTACATAGTAGCACAACACAATATGCTTTTCAATAAGTTATTTTGAAAAAGTTCTTTTTTTTGGTATGCAATTACACCAAAATATGATAAAATAATCAATGTGACTGAGTGTTAACAAGCTCAACAAATTGTTTTTATGTGAGAGGGAAAGTATGAGTATAACTATCAATTACAACAATATGATGCAGTCCTTTATTGGCGACAAAGGCATAACTGACAAACAGTTGAAAGATGTGCAATCGTGTGCGAAGAAAGCGTATGACACTGTGGAAAGCAACAGAGGCAAAGATATGCACGGGTGGATGTCAAGCCCCTACGATCAGGACGAAGTAGCAGAGCGTATAGTGGAGCTTGCAACAAAGTTGCGGAAGACATGCAAGTATTTTGTTGTGTTGGGTATAGGCGGTTCGGCATTGGGACCTATTGCCGTATTTACTGCTATGAAACACTTGTACTACAACGAGTTGTCCGACAGCAAACGCAACGGACCTAAGTTTTACGTAATAGACAACGTAGATCCTGAACGTATGCAGGCGTTGTTTGATGTAATTGAACTTGAACACACTGTGTTCAACGTTATTACCAAGTCGGGCGCAACAAGCGAGACAATGAGTCAATACCTCATTGTGATGTATATGCTTACCAAACGTTACGGTAAGGACGCCAACAAACACATTGTGGCAACAACAAGCCAACATAAAGGCAATTTGATAAAACTTGCTCAAAAGGAAGGCTTTGAAACCTTTTACATACCCGAAGGTGTGGGCGGCAGATTTTCTGAGCTTTCACCTGTAGGACTTTTCCCTGCAGCAATGCTTGATATAGATATCAAAGAGCTGTTGCGCGGTGCACGTGAAATGGACGCAATATGTCGCACAGCTGATATGTCGCGCAACCCTGCACTTATAACGGCGGCACTTCATTATATATCTATCGGACAGGGCAAAAACATAACTGTTATGATGCCTTATGCCGATAGCCTCAAGTATATTGCCGATTGGTATTGTCAGCTTAGTGCAGAGTCGCTTGGCAAAGCAGTGGACTTGCAAGGTAAGACCGTCAATGTAGGTCAGACTCCTGTAAAAAGTTTGGGCGTCACCGACCAACACAGTCAGGTACAGTTGTACACCGAAGGTCCTTTTGACAAGATAATTACTTTTATTGAGGTCAAAAACTATCGCAACGAAGTTGTCATACCCGAGGGTTGTCAACAGTTCCCCGATGTCAACTTCCTTTGCGGACATAGCCTCAATGAGCTTATATCCACAGAGTTGTATGCTACACGTTATGCACTTACCAAACAGCAACGTAGCAACTATACAATAGTGCTTGACAAAGTGGACGAATACCATTTGGGCGCATTGCTGTATCTGTTCCAGATGCAGACAGCATATATTGGCGCAATGCTCAATATCAATACCTACAATCAACCTGGTGTTGAGGAAGGCAAAAACGCTACATACGCTTTGTTTGGTCGCAAAGGCTACGAAGCAAAAGCGCAAGAACTTAAAAACGCAAAAAAGGAAGAAAGCAAATACATAGTTAAGTAATGGTGCTTTGCTGTATTGTGTCAATAGGGCAAAGGCACAAGGGAGACAACAATGCCGTTTTCTAAAACGCCAACTAAAGGCATGAGAGACTTTTTGCCACAGGAATATCAACTGCGTCAAAAGGTGATGTTGACAATTCAAGATACTTATCAAAAATATGGCTTTATGCGCATAGAGACGCCTGCAGTGGAAAACCTCCAACTGTTGTGCAGTAAGCAAGGCGGCGACAACGAAAAGTTGCTTTACAAAATACTTAAGCGTGGCGAAAAGTTGGAAAATGCCAAAGAGGGCGAATTGTGCGACCTCGGTTTGCGCTACGACCTGACTGTGCCCCTTGCAAGGTTTTATGCCAACAACTGCGGACAGTTGCCACAAGTGTTCAAGTCCATGCAGATGGACAATGTGTGGCGTGCAGACCGTCCTCAACGTGGCAGATTCAGACAGTTTGTGCAGTGCGATATAGATATTATCGGCGAACCTACCAACCTTGCGGAGATGGAACTTATCGCGGCTACGTGCGATGCGCTCAACAATCTTGGCTTCGGAGATGTTACCATACGCATAAGCGACCGCAGACTGCTATCTGCACTTGTCAACAAATGCGGCTTTGCACCCGAACAGCATGACGCAGTGTTTATTGCGCTTGACAAGTTGGACAAAATAGGGGTAACAGGCGTACTTGAAGAAGTGGAAAACATTGCTCCCGGCAAAGCACTCGAATTTGTCAACCTTATCAACCGTATCAACGGTAGTGACAACGCTTTGGAAAGTTGCGTTACTGCTTTGGGCGATTATTTGCCTACCGAAGTTGCCGACAATTTGAGAAGTATTATTGCAGTTACCAACGATACAGTAAAAAACGGCAAAGTAGTGTTTGACGTAACGCTTGTGCGTGGTATGGGATATTATACAGGCACTATTTACGAAATCAATCTGGACGGATTGGGCATAGCTGCTGGCGGTGGTGGCAGATATGATAAGCTGATTGGTAAAATAACGGGTACAGACGTGCCTGCGTGTGGTTTTTCTATCGGCTTTGAGCGTATAGTTATGTTGCTTGCCGAACGTATGAACGGTCAGCTTGGACACACCAATATGGTGGCGGTAATATTGCCCAAAGATATCACTGTGCAGGGTATCAAACACGCTATGGACGCAGTACGTCATCTGCGTAAGCGTTGCCCTGTAACAGTAGTAAGAAAGATAAAAAACTTTGCTTTTCAGCATAGACAGCTAAAAGAGCAAGGATGTGTGGAGATATACGAATACAAAGACGGACTTGTAAAAATAGACTGATCTACATAAGATATATGTATGGTCGTGCTATGGCGAACTAAAGGTAAATAATGACAGATAATACAGAAATTTTGCAACAGACACCTGCACTAAGCATTGATGATGTTGCCAAATCAATCAAAAAGCATCCCAAAAAGATTGCTGACATAGAAAGTGTGGAAAGGTACGTCCCGGACGCAGCGCATGGTCTTAATGACTATCAGCTCAACAAGCGTCTTACTGAGGGGCTTATCAACCTTGACACGAGCAAAAACGGCAAAAGCTATGCACGCATCATTTTGGGCAACATTTTTACCTTTTTCAATATGCTGTATTTGGCAATAGCTACTGTGTTGCTGATATACGGACAGTTCAAAAACGTTTTGTTTTTGTTAATTATCGTTGCCAATACTGCAGTTGCAATTATTCAGGAAATTAAGTCCAAAAAGATGTTGGACAAACTCAATATTGTCACTGTGCCTCACGTCAAAGCTGTGCGCAATGGCAAGGAGTATGATATAGCCACAACAGGCATTGTGTTGGACGACATTATCAAATTGGAGACAGGCAATCAGATTAGTTGTGACGCCATTGTATTGGAAGGCAGTATTGAAGTTAACGAATCCATACTGACAGGTGAAAGTGAAGCCGTTACCAAAAAGGCGGGTGACACGTTGTATGCAGGCAGTTTTATTGTGTCAGGCAAATGTGTGGCACGTGTGGACAAAGTAGGCAAGTACAACTATATATCGGGGCTTACTGGCCGTGCAAGGCAGTACAAAAAGCCGCGCAGTCAGATGCTGAGAAGTCTCAAAGCTATACTTATTTTTGTTGCAGTAATAGTGTTGCCTATGGCGTTTGGACTGTGGGAAGTAAATACTGCAGTGTATTCCAATCCACAGTATTGGGGCGGTGTGTTGCCCGACCAACGCAACGTGTTTATAACTGTACTCAACAAGACAAGCGGTAGCATAATATCTATGATACCTGCAGGACCGTTTTTGCTTACTACTATGGCTTTGGCTGTTTCTCTTATACGTCTTGCCAAGCGCAAAACTATGGTACAGGAGCTGTACTGTATAGAGATGCTTGCACGTGTCAACTGCTTATGTTTGGACAAAACAGGCACAATTACAGACGGTACAATGAGCGTGGTGGACTGCGTGGATATGCGCGTGGGCAAGTCACGTTACACTGTGCGCGAGCTTATGAGCGCGTTCAACAAAGCGGTAAAGGACAACAATCTTACAGGCAAGGCACTCAAAAAGTACTTTGGTTCGCCCGACACAAGCGCATTGAAGCCACTTGCCGTATTGCCTTTCAGCTCTCAACGCAAGTTGTCCGCAGTATCTTTTGAAAACGAAGGCACATATATTTTGGGTGCGCCCGAATTTGTGTTGCGAGCAGAAAATCCTATTGTCAACGAAATAGTGGAAAAGTACGCCAAACAAGGCTTGAGAGTGCTGTTGATGGCGCACAGCCCTACCATAATGTACAATACCGACAAACTACCCACTTTCCGCCGTCCTGTTGCGGTAATAGTGATAGAAGACCATATTCGTTCTGAGGCAGCGGACACCATCAAATGGTTTGTGGAAAACAACGTAGATGTCAAAGTTATATCGGGCGACAACGCTATGACTGTAAGCAACATTGCGCTACGAGTAGGCATCAAAAATGCAGACAAGTTTGTATCACTTGAGGGTATGACTGATGACGAAGTGATAAAAGCGGCTACAGAATATTCTGTATTTGGCAGAGTATCCCCCGACCAAAAAGCATTGTTGGTAAAAACATTGCGCGCCTCGGGCAATACAGTTGCTATGACAGGTGACGGTGTCAACGACATACTTGCCCTCAAAGAAAGTGATTGTTCCATAGCTTTGGCAGGTGGTAGTGACGCGGCGCGCAAGGTATCGCACCTTGTGCTGTTGGAAGACAACTTTGCTATGCTGCCGCAAGTTGTGGCAGAGGGCAGACGAGTGGTCAACAACATACAATCGGCAACATCAATGTACTTTATGAAGACATTGTACATTATCTTTATCAACGTGTTGTTGATTATGTTGCATTATATATGGCACATTTCGTCACCTACTCCTTACGAAAGCATACAGATAATGTTGCTTGAAACGGTAATTGTAGGTTTGCCCACAACATTGCTTGCTTTGCAACCCAACAGGAGCATAATCAAAGGCAAGTTTATGCCCAATGTATTGCGCAGGTGCTTGCCGGCAAGTATTGTGTTCATTATATCAACAGTGTCCATATACGTGGTGCGTTATTCCTTTATGCCCGAGATGACGGCAGACGAGTTGTCCACGCTTATTGCAATAACATACACCTATGGCGGATTGTTTGCGCTATTCTATGCGTGCCGACCGTTCAACGTTTGGAAAACGGCAATGTATATATCTATTGCAGTGGTGTCTACTTTGGCAATTATACTCTTCCCGGAGTTTTGGTCGTATGCGCCCCTTAGTAGAGAACAGTTGCTGATGCTGCTTGTAGAAATATTGGCTTTGCCATACCTACTGATGGCTTGTATGAAGTTGTTTGAACTTACATCACGCTTCAAACCGAAGTTTGTCAAAAAGTTCCCCTTTATTGTGGACAGAAACAAAAACAAGCAAAACAAAGACAGTAAAACAACCAAGTAATATTTTGATAAGGTCGCTATCGTCAATGTGACAATCCGCAAAAACAACGTTGCGTTGATTGCTGTTGCGATAAGCGACTCTTTTGTTATTTTTGCTATTGACTTTTTTAATTAGTCTAATGGCTTTTGTTGGAGAAAGTTATTATGGTACTCAATATCAACGGTGCACACTTCAGATACGGCGCAACAACGGTATTTAGCAATGTCAGCGCAGAGATAAACGAAGGTGACCGCATAGGAATAGTGGGCGTCAACGGCGCAGGCAAATCCACTTTGCTCAACTGCATTGTGGGAGAACTGACGTTGTTTGAAGGCTCAATAAATAAAGGTAGTGCAACAAGTATAGGATATTTGAGGCAAAATCACCAATTTGAAAGTAACGCTACAGTGTTTGAAGAGTTGTTGAGAGTGTTTGACTATCACAAAAAGTTGTTGCACGAGCTCAACAGTGTTGCGCAACAAATGAGCAATGCCAAGCAAGACGATTATCAACGTCTGTCACAACGTTATGACAGATTGATGGCAGAGATTAACCGTACAGACGCTTACAATGTAGAGATAAAGGTTAATACAGTAATCAACGGTATGGGCTTGCGTGTCTTTCACGATAGTTGCGTCAATACGCTGTCGGGCGGTGAAAAAACAAAAGTAGCACTGTGCAAGTTGTTGCTCGAACAGCCCAACTTGCTGATTTTGGACGAGCCTACCAATCACTTGGACTACAAAACGCTCGATTGGTTGGAAAGCTATCTTGCGGGCACGCGTTCGGCATTGCTGATTGTATCTCACGACAGATATTTTTTGGACAAACTTTGCAACAAAATATGGAGTATGGAAAATGGTACATTGTACCCATACAACGGCAATTATACGCAATATACGCTTTTGCGCCAACAGTATATAGAAAGGCAAACAAAACTGTACGAACAACAGCAAAAGCAGATAGACAAACTTACCGACTATATTGCACGCAACAAGGTAAGGGCGTCTACAGCCAATATGGCAAAGTCACGAGAAAAACAACTTGAACGTATGCAGTTGGTGGACAAGCCTCAACAGTACGCAATTCCCCCACGTTTTGTGTTTCAATACTCATCTGCGCCATCAGAAAAAGTGCTTGAAGTTAGCAATTTGAGCGTAAAATACGGCGAGCGCACTGTGTTAGATAAGTGCAACCTCGAAGTTAATCGTGGCAACAAAATAGCGTTGATGGGGCTCAACGGCACAGGAAAATCTACTTTGCTCAAACATATTCTCAATCCGTTGCCGCAGGAGATGGGAGCAATAGTGTACGGCAAAAACGTGCGTACAGGCTACTACGATCAGGAAAACAACAATTTGCTCAGCGAGCTCAATGTTATGGACGAGTTGTGGCAACACAATTTGCGTTTGTCGCAGACAGAGGTGCGTTCACGTCTTGCAACGGTAGGTTTTGTAGGAGAGGACGCTTTCAAACAGGTGGGAGTTTTGTCGGGCGGTGAGCGTGCACGATTGGGACTGTGCATACTGACCGCGTTGGATAATAATTTCCTCATATTGGACGAACCTACCAACCACCTTGACTTAATGTCACGAGGCGCGTTGGAAAGTGCGTTGCAAAAGTACGATGGCACAATATTGTTTGTGTCACACGACAGATATTTTGTCAACAGTATTGCAACGGCAGTTGCAGAATTGGAAAACGGCACAATAACTGTATACAACGGTAACTACGACAACTTTGTGACAACAAAAAAAAGTATGATGCAAACAGCTACCAACGACAGTACAAATGGTACTGCAGGGCAAGGCAAAAACAACAGCAGTGCGGATAAAAACAAAAGCTGCAACAGCAGTTACCGTTCGGCAAAACAGCGTGCGCAAAGTGTCAATATTGCCAACCGCATCAAACAGATAGAAAAACGCATTGTGGAGATTGAGGCACAAGAGCAGGCTATCAACGAGCAACTTACCCAAAAGGACGTTGTAAACAACTATGTACTTGTAAATAGTTTGTGCAAGCAACTTGAGGAGCTGAAGCAGGAGAGCGATACGTTGTATGAGGAGTGGGAAGGTTTGCAACAATAATGTTTGTTGTGTGCACTTTATCAACAATAAATTTTGTACACCTTTGGCACAAATAAAATGCGTTTGCTATTTGCAAATAGGCAAAAGTATGCTACAATAGTTGATATGAAAACAGTGTTGATAACAGGCGGTTCGAGAGGTATAGGAGCTGCCACCGTGAAATTGTTTGCCCACAATGGGTACACGGTAATACTCAATTACAACCGCAGTGAAGACATAGCAAAACAGTTGCAACAGTTGTTGTTAAGTCAAGGCTGTGATGTTCATCTGTACAAGGCGGACGTGTCTATGCCAAGTGCCGTACAAGATATGGCGCAGTATATAGGCAGGTACTTCAAAAAGCTCAATGTGCTTATCAACAATGCAGGCGTATCTTTGAAAGCTACATTGTCCGACACATCGGTACGGCAGTACAGCCGTGTTATGAACGTCAACTGCAAAGGCACATTTTTGACTTGCAAATATATGTTGCCATTGTTGCAAAAGGCAGAGGACGCTTGCGTTATCAATATGTCCTCTATATGGGGCGTGGAAGGTGCAAGTTGCGAAAGTGTGTACGCTATGAGTAAGCACGCAGTCAAAGGGCTTAGCTTGTCGCTTGCAAAAGAGTGGCAATATATGGGCATACGCGTCAACTGTGTGTGTCCGCCTATTGTGCTTACCGATATGGCGCAAGAACTTAGCCAAGACGACAAAGATGAATTTTGCAACACATACAACACACAAGTGCTTACTGCAGAGCAAGTTGCCAAAGTAGTGTTTGATACGGTGCAAAGCAACCAAAGCGGCTTAGTAATCAGTGCACAACAGTGTGCTATTTTGGGTAAAGGAGAGTAAATTATGGAATGGTACGTAATAGCTATTATTGTAGTATCAGTATTGTTGGGAGTGTATCTCATTGTATGCGCAATAGCAGCCCCCAAGTTTTTGGATATGGTGTGTAGAGCTAAAGGCAGAACGTGGGAAATATCACGTCAGCTTATGGAAGAGCAGGACAAATGGGACTTCAATCGCTTTGACAACGAATGGGACAAACAGCCTTTTGAGCTTACTACTTTTGACGGACTTAAGCTATACTGTATCAATATACCCAATCCCAATGCCAAATTGATAGAGGACAAAAACAAAGTGGCAATAGTGTGTCACGGACATGTAAGCAATCTTATGCAGTCGGTAAAATACGCAGATATATTTTACGATAAGGGCTACAATGTCATCATATACGACAATCGTTACTTCGGTCACTCCGAAGGCGACTATTGTACTTTGGGACAAAACGAAACCAAAGACCTTGCTATGGTAATAGACAAAGCCAAAGAGCTGTACGGTAATGATTGTTTTATCGCATTGCACGGTGAATCTATGGCGGGCGCAACGGTACTCAATGTGTTGTCATTGCGTGAGCAGGATGTAGCGTTGGTAATAGCCGATTGCCCCTTTATGGATACTTGGAAGTTGTTTAGAGAAAATGCACATGAAAAAGCGCATTTCCCATCTTTTCCGCTTGTGGATATGGCGGCTTTCCTTGCCAAACACAAGTACGAGTACGACTTTTCTGCAGTGCGCCCAATAAAGGTAGTGGGCAATGTCAATACCCCTATATGTTACATACACGGCACGGCAGACCGATTGATATATCCGCATCACAGCATAGACTTGTACAACCGTACAAAAAACAAGGACAGTCAGTTGCACTTGTTTGAAGGCGCAGTGCATGCACGCAGTCATATGCAGGACAAACAAAAATATCGCACAGTGGTAGGTCAATTTGTGGACAGCATAGAGCAAAAATATGTTGACCAAGCTACAACAGTTACGGAGGTTAAGTAGTGAAAAATATCAAACTCAGTCAAATGCAATACACACGTCCCGACAAGGACCAAGTGATTGCACAGCTTAATAACTTTAGACAACAGTTTGAACAGTGCACAACGGCGCAACAGTTTTATGAAGTGCACAAGCAATACAAAGCGTTTATCTCTGATGTAGAAACCAACTACACACTGTGTTTTATTCGCAATTCGCTTAACAGCAAGGACGAATTTTATTCCAAAGAGCAGGAGTATTGGGACGAAGTGATGCCGGAGATATCGGCAAAACTTGCAGACACCAACAAATGCTATGTCAATGCACCTTTTCGCAGTGAGCTGCTGAAGTATTTTCCCGAAGTGTTGTTTGCCAACCTCGAAATGGCAATAAAAGCCAACGATCCCATTAACATCGAGCACAAAAAGCAGGTTAACAAGTTAGTAACAGAGTACTCGCGTCTTGTGTCCAACCTGACTGTTGACTTTGACGGGCAGACAATGCCGTTGTCTACATTGAGAAAATATTTGACCGATGCTGACAGAAATGTGCGTTGCAGTGCAATGCAGGTGTATGGAGAGGCTATAGAAGCTAACAAAGCTACGCTTGACAGCATATACGACAAAATGGTGCAACTGCGCACTGCTATGGGGCGTAATTTGGGCTATGAGAGCTATTCGCCTTTGGGATATCTTAGTATGCAACGCAATAGTTACGGCAAGGAGGACGTTGCTAAGTTCCGCCAAAACGTGTTGAAATACATTGTTCCGCTGTGTTGCGATATCTACAAGCGTGCCGACAAAATGTTGGGTATAACGGATAGAAAGCTGTACGACGAAAATATTTTTACAGATAAAGAGCCAAAACCTGTAGGCAGTGCGGAGCAGATATTTGCCAACGGTAGCAAAATGTATCACGAGATGAGCAAGGAAACGGGCGCACTGTTTGACCGTATGGTAAAGTGCGAAGCGTTTGACTACATCAGCCGTGAGGGTAAGTGGGGCGGTGGCTACTGCACGGGTATATCCAAATATAAGTTGCCCTTTATACTAAGCAACTTCAACGGTTCGGCTGGCGATATAGAAGTATTGACTCACGAGTTTGGTCACGCATACGAAGCGTCCAAGGAATTTGACAACGAAATTGCTTTGCTTACTTCTTATTCGATGGAAACGGCAGAAGTGCACTCTACAAGTATGGAATATCTAACATACCCTTGGATGCAGTTGTTCTTTGGAGATGCGACACAAGACTATATCAAGTACCACTTGTCGTCGGGTATTGTGTTTTTGCCGTACGGTACTATTGTCGATTACTTTCAGCAACTGTGCTATGACAACCCCGATATGACGCCGGAGGAGCGCAACAAGTTGTATCTCGAGTTGGAGCATCGTTTCCGTCCGTGGATAGATACGGAGGGCGTTACAGCGTTTTCCGAGGGCAGATGGTGGCAAAAGCAAAGTCATATTTATGAAGAGCCTTTTTATTACATCGATTATTGCTTAGCGCAGGTAACTGCATTGCAATTTTTGGCAATGTCGATGCAAGACCACTCCAAAGCGATGGATACTTATAGACAGTTTATCAACTGTGGTGGTAATTATACATTTTTGCAGATAATACAAAAGTGCGGACTACAAAGTCCTTTTGAAGAATCTACATTTGTCAATATTACTTCTGTGTTGCGCAAACTGCTTGAGTTGTAATTGTTACAGTAGTAATTGCAGTGCTTTGAGTTCAACAAGCAACAAAATAAATTTTTATCTGATTAACGCAAAACAGCCGAACGCATAATGCATTCGACTGTTTTGTATATTTAGGGAGAAAAGTATATTGTTGCTATTAGCCTATTTTGTAAGGAGTAGGCACTTTGTCACTGCCGTCCTGCAAAGGCATAGGTATTTTGGACAATCTATCCATCAATTTTTTCAGTTCTGTCTCACGCTGAGTGCTGTCCATGTCGGACAATTTTTCCAAAGCGAAAAATATTTTGGGATTGTTAGTAACATATACGTTGGTGATGTCCTTGTACTTTGCACTGATAGAATCAGCAAGTTTGGCTTTCAGTTCCCAATACTGTGTGCGGGTAACTACGTCTGTTTTGATTGCAACAACAGCAATGTTGTCTTTTACTATAGTAACAGCGTCTTTTACGTTTTTTTCCGATTTGACCATCTTTGTTATATCACTTTCTGTATTTGTTGCCGCAAGTGCGTTGACAGGCAACAGCAAAGTTACTGTCATAATAAGTGCCAAAAATATCAATATTTTTTTCATATTAGCCTCCGTTTGTAATGTTGTCTTGTGTTATTTTTTGCAACTTTCCTACAATTATGCGTTTTGTCGGCATTTTATTGTACAAGCTTTGTGGTAGTGTAAATATACGGAGGTAATATTATGTGGCAAGGTTTGCAAGAAGTACTGCCGATAATTATCGGCTGCGCAGTGGGTATTGTTGTGTGTTTGACATATATAGTATGTTTGTTGCTGTTTGAGCGCAAACGCAAAAAAAGCACAAGAGGCGGTAAAGTGGAAGTGTACGACCTTACGCAAGACCAATCTCAGCTTGTTGTTCCGCTCAATAACGACAGTGATAGCTGAAACTGAAATTGCTTATTATTTGATAGCTGATAGCAAGTTGGTGGCAAAATACACAAACGTGAACATCTTAGTGTAGTTATTTACAATTAGGCATTGATATTGACTTGTTTTGTAGTATGTGTTATACTAAAAAAGTATTAAAAAGCTTAGGAGGCTTATACAATGGATAAAAAACAACTTGCAAAAATGATTGACCACACTTTGCTCAAACCTGCAAAGAAAGCTCATATTCAGCAACTTTGTGCTGAAGCACGCGAACACGGTTTTGCATCTGTTTGCATCAACCCCGCATACGTCAAACTGTGTGCTTCCCTCTTGCAGGATAGCGATGTAAAAGTGTGTACAGTAATAGGTTTCCCATTGGGAGACAATACAACTCAGACCAAAGTGTACGAAACCAAAAATGCTATCAAAAACGGCGCAAGTGAAGTTGACATGGTAATCAACCAATCTTGGGTACTTGGCAACGAGTGGAAAAAGGTAGAAAAGGAAATTGCCGCTGTAGTAAAAGCAGCAAAAGGCGTCACAGTCAAAGTGATACTTGAGACATGCAATCTCAACGATAAACAAATTGTAAAAGCTTGTGTTGCAAGCGTCAATGCAGGTGCTAATTTTGTAAAAACATCTACAGGTTTTGGCAAAGGCGGCGCAACGGTAGAGGCTGTAAAACTGATGGCTGATACTGTCAAAGAGCATGGCTTGCAAGTAAAAGCAAGCGGCGGTGTGCGCACATACGAAGATGCAGTTGCTATGATAGAAGCAGGCGCAACACGTATTGGTACAAGTAACGGTGTGGCTATTGTAGAAGGTTGCAAATAATAGTTGATATTATACAAATAGGCTTGTTGCACTAAGTTGCAAACAAGCCTTTTTTTGTTCAATAGATTTGAGAGTATATTATTTTGCAATACTTATACAAAAAAATTACTATACAAGTAACTTTGCAATTTGCTCAGCTTGAGGCAAAAAGAAGTCCAAAAATA
Source organism: uncultured Eubacteriales bacterium (assembly GCA_949289125.1). Lineage (GTDB taxonomy): Bacteria > Bacillota > Clostridia > Christensenellales > CAG-314 > CASEME01. Next base: position 19,410 of record CASEME010000018.1, on the reverse strand, counting down.
ATTGGTATGCACAGCAGTCGTCCTTGATAATAGTATTGCGCTGTTTTTTGCAGTGCCCTCTGCAAAAATTGAAATGAGCACAACGAGTACATATGTCGGGTAATTTGTCTTGTGCAGCAAACTTTTTGTAAGCTGAGCTATTGAGTAATTGAGAAATGGTGTGAGATGTGATGTTGCCGCATATCCACTCGTTAGTTGCAAAAAAGTCGCATGGATATACGTTGCCTTGTGCTTCTATAGTCAGTTGCGGACAACATCCTGTACCAACACCGCATTGAGATGATGGGTACCCGCACAGCCTCATTACAACATTGTCAATAACATCAATATATCGATAATTGCCCATACTTACTTCTTGCGTCCAACGCATTGCAGTATTGACAAAAAATTGTGCTGATTGCAATGGCGTAGGACAGTGCGAGCTGTCTTTGCTACGAGCAAGGCAGGGTATCAGTTGTATTTTGCGCAAATTGTTGTTTATCCAGCTATCATACACGTCATCAGCATGTGTTGCTACTATGTCTGTAACTACACACAGTACATTGTAGTCAATGTTGGCTTTTGTAAGAGTGTCTATTGTGTTAGCACACGACAAATAATGATTGTTTTGATAATGTCTGCACGCATTGTTGGTATTACTGTTGCCATCTAACGATACGCCTATCAAAAAGTTGTTGTCCTTCATCACCTTGCAGAGTTCGGGCGAGATAATGGTGCCGTTTGTTTGCAATGAATAGTGTACAACAGCGCGAGCATTGTTTTTGCTATTGACGTAGTCAACAAATTGTTCAAAAAACTTCGCTTCTCTCAGCAACGGCTCTCCGCCCTGAAAAACAAAATATACATTGCCACCTTCTGCGTATTGAAGTGCCTTATCTACGATGGCATGTGCAATATTATCGGGCATTACGTCTTTGAGTGTTGGGTGTTGCAAATTAGTAAGGTCTTTGTAAAAACAATACTCGCAGTGCATATTGCATTGCCCAGAAGCTGGTTTGATAAGTAAAGAAATATCGGGCATAGTCAGCAGTCTGCATCCTCGTAGTCCTCAAGATTGGGACTATTGGGTATGATACATTGCGGTTTGTTGATGCGCCATTGTTTTTGAAATGGTATTTTCCCGTGCAATAGCGGATCATTGTTGTCCTTCATATGTTTGTCCAACTTTGCGCTCATCTCTTGAGCAATTTTTTTGTATTGAACATTATTTATTACGTTGTTGCGTTCGCCTTGATCGTACATCAGGTCGTACAACGCTTCTGAATATTTTTTGTATTGTTTTAGCCCGTTATCCATAAACAATGTTTTTGCAACACTGTCGTCAATGTTTGAAAAATTGATATTGAGATAGTCTTTGTCGTAGTAGCGTATGTATTTGTAGCGCTTAGTTCTTATGCTACGTGCAGGTTCGTATGAAGTGTGAAAATTGATATAACCGTAAACCTCCTCATCTGTAGCAGCATTGACATCTTCAAAACTTTTGGCAAACGATTTGCCTTCTAACCATTGCGGTTTGGGAATGTCGAGCAGGTCACATAGCGTGGGAAACACGTCTATGTGCGATACGAGGTTGTCTACTACCTGTCCGTTTGTTTTGGATTTGGGGGCACGTATTACCAACGAAACACCTATGCCGCTGTCAAACAGTGTGCATTTTGCAAAAGGATTAGCCACACCGTGGTCGGTAGTAAAAATTATTACCGAATTTTCGGCAATACTGTTGCGATGAATTGCGTCCATAACAATGCCTATGCAGTTGTCTGCATTTTTGAGTGAAGTAAGGTATTGGGCATAGTCCAGACGTGTTTGTGCTGTATCGGGTACAGGATATGGTGGAGTTACAAAATTGACGTCAATGTCACTGTCCGGCGTGGTGGGGTAAGCTCTGTGAGTGCAGTTCATCCCAAACGACAAAAACAATGGTCTGTCGTCTTTGCGTTTGTCCAAAAATTGGGCGACTGCGCGTGCATTGTCCATATCCCATTGCATCATATCTTCGGCAGAACCGTGCGGATCATAAGCAGTTATGTCGCTTTCATATCCCAAAAACTGTGCCGCAGTTTGATGTTGTAGATATTGTCCGTGCTCGTGTTGTACACCGCAAAGCACGGTTTGATAGTTAAACTTGTCCAAATACTTTACTATGTGTTTGGAGCTATCAATTACAAAACCTCGGTGTGCTAATCCCAACATACCATTGTTGTGTGGTGCGCAACCTGTAAGCATAGAAGCACGAGAGGGCGAGCAAGTGGGAGCTACACAATATGCTTGTCTAAATACGGTAGCTTTTTTTGCAAATTTGTTGAGATTTGGTGTTGCGTTGTTTGAGCCGTACGGACCTGTTTGGCGTCCAGAATCATGTGTATGAATATAAATTACATTTCTTCCGTTCATTTTGCTACCTCTCTATTTAATAAATTCATTATAGTTTGATTGCAATATTTAGTCAATATCATAATTTGATTGTATATGCAAACGTTTGTTGTCTATCTCAACGCATATCTCATTTTTGTCACGAGTTGATTGTTTGTGCAAGTCTATGACATTGTGCTACCAAGTCCGCAACATATTTTTTGTTTTTGGCCTGTTTGGATATAAGGATGTGGTGCTGTCTTTGGTATACCTCGTCAGACAGTTTTATTTCTTGCAACTCGCATTGTTGTATTTTGCTTTTTATCAAAGAGTAGGGCAGTACGCCTATCCCCAAATTGTCGCATATACACTGTACTATCATCTGCGTACTTGACGAGCTTATATATGGTTGAATGTCAAAGCCGTGTGCTTTGGTATACTTTTCCCAAAAGTCTCGCGATGCGCTACCCTGTTCGCGCAAAATCCAGCGTTGTCGTGCAAGCAGTGGCAAGTCTGGTTTGTCGGGCAGAGGATAGTTGACGCCTTTTACCATCACTATTCTGTCCGGTGTTAGCGTTTGCACCTCAAAATTGCCTTCGGGCGAACTACCGGAAATAAGCGCAATGTCCAATTCACCTTTTTTTAGCATATCGGTAATGGTGTGCCGTTGGTTGATGGTGACGGTAAGGCGCACAAGAGGCAAAAAATCGTCTGCATACCTCAACAGCGCAGGTACAATGTATTTGCCCGTAGTTACCGATGCGCCTATATTTATGTTTTCTGTTTCTCTGTGCTCGGTGGCAGTTTGTTCAAACAGCTCAAAACTTTTGAGCGTCTGCTTAGCATAGTTGTATAGCAATTTGCATTGTTCTGTAGGCACCAGCCGTTTGTTGTTGCGTACAAACAACTGTACTTCATAGTAGTTTTCCAACTGCTGTATAGCAATGCTTACCGACGGTTGGGCAACAAACAACTTTTCTGCCGCTTTTGTTATGCTGTTGCATTCGTAAACTGTAGTCAAAATTTTCAATAAGCGCAATGTCATACCTTTCCCCTTTATCATAGCTAATAGGCTATATATATTATAAAAGTATAGCATTATACAAATATATTTGCAAGTCGTATAATAGGGTGAAAGCAAAATAAGGTTGAACTAAGGGAGAGATTATGCGAAAGAACGGCAAAAACAACACACAAGGCAAAGCAAAACGTTGCTGGACGCTGTTTATAAGTAGTTTTGTAATAAGTGCGTTTACCTTTGGCGGCGGTTTTGTAATTGTACCGCTAATGCGCAAAAAGTACGTAACAAAATTGCAATGGATAAAAGAAGAAGAAATGTTGGATATTACTGCCATAGCGCAGTCGTCATCGGGGGCTATTGCAGTCAATGCATCAATCTTACTTGGCTACAAAATAGCCGGTGTTTTGTGCGTTGTATGTGCAGTGCTTGGCACAATATTGCCACCTATGGGCATAATTATGCTTGTATCTTTGGCGTATGACGCTTTTCGCACCAACGAAATAGTAGCCGTAGTATTGCAAGGTATGCAGGCAGGCGTTGCCGCAGTGATACTTGACGTTGTAGTGCAAATGATTGCCGATGTTGGCAGATACAAACAGCCGCTTGCTATAGCTGTTATGGTGGTAGCCTTTGCACTCAACTATTTTGTCAAACTCAACGTAATGTACATAATTGGCGGATGTCTTGTAATAGGTCTTATTGCAATACCGCTAACTGCACGCAAAGCAAAGTGCATAGCAAGTTTGTCCGATAGTCAGCAGCTTACAAACGATGCAATCACCGACAGTCAAACAACCAATGCACCCAAGACAGACAACTTTGTTGTCAATCAGCAAGACGTGCACGACCTTGCAGAGGCACACGGCGATGCCAACGCCCAAAGACAAGCTGCCAACAGCTTGACAGACAATACCACTAACGAGGAGGACAAACAATGATTTATTTTCAACTGTTGTGGACGTTTGTTCAGGTGGGACTGTTTAGTATAGGTGGTGGTTATGCTGCCATACCTGTTATTCAAAGTCACGTTGTGGAAGGGTATCAATGGCTTACGTTGTCCGACTTTACCGACCTTGTAACTATAGCCGAGATGACGCCGGGACCAATCACTATAAATGCGGCAACCTTTGTAGGTATGCGCATAGGCGGTGTAGCGGGTGCACTTGTGGCAACTTTGGGGGCAATATTGCCTGCGCTTATCATTGTATCTGCGCTTGCAGTGCTGTACAACAAATTTGGCAATCTTAAGTCTGTGCAGATAGTGTTGCATTGGCTAAAACCTGCTATTGTTGCCCTCATTGCTTCGGCGGCTCTGTCTATTTTTATCAACGCAGTGTGGGGCGAGCAAGGTTTTTCCACAGACGCAACACGCATAGATTTGGGCGCACTGATAATATTTGTAACAGCCTTTGTAGTTTTGCGCAAATGCAAAAAGTGCAGTCCGGTCATCGTTATGCTTGGCGCAGGCGCATTTAATTTGGTCATTCAATACTTGTTGTAGAGGGGTAAAATTATGAAAAAGTGGAAAATATCTAACGGGAAAGTTGTGCAATGTAACAATCAAACAAAAACTGTAGTAGGGGTGGTAAAAAAGAAACTGCTAACCCACGGGCATTATCAAATTGAAGACACCGACGGCAATGTGTACTTGGTAAAGCGAAAGGGGTAGCTCCGCTTACTTATGTTGTAGAACACAACGGCAATCAAATACTTGTTGCCAACGTAGCTTTTGATATCAACTATGGCATACGTCCTTCAAGCGCGGTAAGTGCAACTTGTCAGGTAGACAACAGCAATATAAGTATTGTCCATTGCCAAAATAAATATCAGTTGTTTGTCAACGACCAACTTTGCGGACGTATAGACGCAGGCAGGCTTGCCCATACCGATGTGGTGCAAATAGAAGCAGAACTTCCCGATTGGTTGATATTGTGCCTATATGTTTTTGTCAAACTTATGTTGCATGAGGACGATTTGTACGTCGCATAATTGTTGCATAAAACAGTTGCAAAGTACATATAGTTGTGCTACAATAGCATTGCAGAGCGATCTGCAACAATTACAATACTTTGACATTCTTTGGGGCGTGGTGCAATTCCACACCGACGGTATAGTCCGTGAACGGCAAAATTACCTTTGCCGCCGAGTAGGTGCAATTCCTACACCGACAGTATAGTCTGGATGGGAAAAGAATTGTCGGATCAGTTGTAAGTGCTATACGGTGCAATGTCTATTTTTACATAAGACGTTTAGCCGACAGCCAACTTATTACGCCGATTACGCCTTGCGGAATACTCGCAAGGCTTTTTCTTTTTCTCACTGTTTCCTACAAGGAAAAAAGGAGGAAAATATGCAACAAAACGACAACCTGACAGAAAATTCTGTCAACACAACCGACAACCAAACTGCGGCAACGCCTGCTGTGGTCAACAATGTCAACGTCAATACCGATGTCAGCAACAACGTCAATGTTACCGTCAACGGTGCACGTAAAAAGCTAAAGTTTTTCAATGTGGGCAACATAACGGTTATGGCAGTGCTTACAGCAGTATCTTTTATACTGTATATGTTTGTCAAATTTCCGCTACCGTTTCTTTTTCCGTCATTTCTCGATATACAGTTTTCCGATCTGCCTGCTCTCTTGGGTGGTTTTGCGTTGGGACCTGTAGCTGGTAGCTTAATTGTTGTGATAAAGTGTTGTCTCAAGATGTTTTGGTCTACTACTGCTTGCGTAGGTGAGTTGGGCGATATTTTGGTGGGCATTGCATTTGTGCTGCCTTCATCTACCATTTACAAAATATACAAGTCCAAACGTTCGGCTTGGGTAGGTCTTATTGTAGGCGGTGTAAGTGCAACTTTAGTTGCGGTAATAGCCAACAGATTTTTGCTCATACCCTTCTATGCAGAAGCGTTTGGCATGGACGCAATAATAAAAATGGTCAGCTCCTTGTACCCCAACGCTTCCGAAGCAAATTTTTACAACTACTATCTTCCTTTGGCAGTTGTTCCTTTCAATATTTTGCGCTGTCTTATTTGCGGTCTCATTACCTTTTTTGTGTACAAACCATTGTCCAAAGCACTGCATTGGGAAGGCAAGGACAAACAAGACGTGGCAGTCAGTGTAGAAGTGGCAACAGACACCAACACACACAGCGACAACAAATAATGTTGAACAGTGGCTTTTTGCAAAGCTGTTGCAAAAAAAACAATATTGATGTAAAATATCAAGGTAAACGGACAACGTTTGTTCGTTTGCCTTTTGTTTTGTATGGGGGTAACAATGAGATACATTAGCCACAGTGTAGAGGATACAATATGCTTTGCCAAAGAGTGGGCACAGTCTCTAAAAGGCGGTGCAACTATATTGTTAAGCGGCGATTTGGGCGCTGGTAAAACACATTTTGTCAAGGGCGTTGCTTTGGCACTTAATATTGACGACGTCATTACAAGTCCCACGTTTACTTTGCACAACCGTTACGAAGACGGTAGGATAGTGCTCAATCACTTTGACTGTTACCGTCTTACAGATTGGTATGAGGCGGAAGCATTGGGTATTAACGAGTACTTCAGTGAGCCCAACGCTGTAGCCCTTATTGAGTGGTGGCAAAACGTGCGTGCTCTGTTGCCTCAATGTTGTACAGAAGTGCGTATTACAAAAGGCGACAACGATGACACTCGCATTATAGAAATTATAGACCACAAGGCATAGCTTTGGGTGCAAAACAAGTGTATTTATAACAATTATCCTGTAAGAGGTATAGCGTATGAACGCATTGATTATCGATACTACCACAGTTGACCTTACAGTAATAGTGGTAAAGGGCTACCAAATATTTGACGGCTCTATAAAGGGTGCAAAAACAGCGCACAGCGAGCTGTTGTGCACAACAGTAAGCAACGCTTTGAAGATGGCAGAGCTTACTTTTGACCAACTCGACTTATATGCCTGTGCAATAGGTCCGGGTAGTTTTACCGGCATACGTATAGGCGTATCAACAACAAAAGGCTACAACAGAGCTTGTCCCAAACAACTTATTGCAATAGACAATTTGCATTTGCTTGCTTTTGCACAGGGAGAGGGGGAACATGCGGCAATTATCGACGCCGGCAACGGTTGGTACTATGGCAAATACAATGGACTGAAGTGTATCGAGCAACCTTGCCTTATACCCTATGATGATCCGAAAGCTACTACTGCAACAAAAGGTGACAACTCTCAATTACCTCAAAGCGTGTATGTAAATTATGTAAAGCAGATGGCTCAAAGTGGCAACTTTGTCAATCAGCTTGTACCGCTTTATATACGCAAAAGTCAGGCAGAGGATAACGAGAAAAAATGAAGCAAACTACCAATATTGTAAAACTTAGCACGGATAATTGTGAGGGTTATTTGAGCTCTATAGCTCAGCTTGAGCAGCTATGTTTTGGAAGGCGTGCATGGACGCAAAGTCAACTGCGCCAAGAAATTGCTAACACGTTTGCAATAGTATTTGCATATAATTTAGGGACAGAACTTGCAGGCTACATAAGTGCAAGAAGTGTAGCCGACGAATTGCAAATATCCAACATAGCAGTATTTCCGCAGTATCGCAAGCATGGCATTGCTTGGGCTTTGTTGGATATGATGAAAGAAAGTGCGCGCACTTTGGGCAATACGGTAATTGAGTTGGAAGTTGCTGTAGACAATGTTGCCGCAATCAATCTGTACACCAAGTACGGCTTTGTTGCCGCAGGCACAAGGCGCAACTTTTATCCCGATGACGGCAGAGGTGGCAATAGAGATGCCATTACTATGCTGTATAAGTTAGTTTAGTAATAAGGATAGTACAATGTATACTTACTTTACCGAAGAAGAGAAGGACGGAGATGTCCTTCTCTTTTTGCACGGTTGGGGGTGCGACAACAGTATATTTGACGCAGTGCGCAAGTACGTTGTTGGGCACACTGTAGCAATAGACTTGTGGGGGTTTGGCAAAAGTCAAAGCCCGCCCGAACAAGGTTTTTGCGTTGCCGACTACGGTCATCAACTTGCTCGCTTTATAGTAAGCCGTGGGTGGGATAATGGCGTACATATAGTTGCACACAGCTTTGGCGCACGTATAGCGGTATTTTTGGCAGGCACATATCCGCACATTGTCAAAAGTATTACCATTACAGGCGGTGCAGGGCTTAGACGTTTTTCATTTAAGCGCAGTGCAAAACAGTGTATCCACAAGTGCAAAAAGTTGTTGGTCAAACTCAAACTTATGTCTTGCAACAAGTTGCAAAATGACGGCAGTACAGATTACAACAATCTGACAACTGTCAATATGCGCAACACCTTTGTAAAAGTAATCAAGCAAGATTTGTCCTACTATGCCAAACGCATACAGTGCCCTGTATTGCTTGTGTGGGGCAAAACGGACAAAGAAACGCCACTGTGGATGGCTCGCCGATACAACAGGCTGATAAAAAACAGCAAACTGATAATTCTTAATGGCGACCATTTTGCATTTTTGCAACACGCTAAGCAGTTTGGCGGTATTATCAACGCTATGACGGCATACCGCAAGGAGGTGTAGTATGCAATATGTAGATATTGTTGTAGCAGTGTGCTTTACTGCTGCCGCTATGCCTTGCATTCGCTTGTTGCAGACAATAGGCTATATGCCGCAAAGAGGATATTACAAACTGCTGTACTCTCCCTATTATGCAAGTATAGTTATACTTGGTGCTATATTGTATTTTGTACAATGGAGCAAATGGCAGTGGACGCCGTTGTTGGCATGTGCGTTGGCACTTACGCTGTCCTTTGTGTACATATTGCATTTTACCAAACCGCGTTTGGTGTTTACTAATAGAGCAATCCGCCTTGTGGTGTTCAGTTGCTTTGCTTGCTACGGTATGACGTGGTGTATGCCCTATTTTGCAGTGTGTCTGTTGCTACCTTTTGCCGTATTGGTAGCGTGGCTAATCACATTGCCTTACGAATTGGCAGTGTATCAATATTACTTCAACAAAGCACGCAAAAAAATTGCCAAAAAGCAAGCTGAAGGTATGCAAATAATAGGTATTACAGGCAGTTATGGCAAGACATCTGTCAAACTTATCTTGTCGCAACTTTTGGACAATAGTATAGCAACTCCCGACAGTTGCAACACGCCTATGGGTATTGCTCGCTTTGTCAATGGCGGTGGTCTGGATAGCGACCATATCCAATACTTTATTGCCGAGATGGGCGCACGCCGTAAGGGAGATATCGCCCGGCTGTGCAAGTTGGTGTGTCCCAATCATGCAATACTTACAGGGCTTGCCCCTCAGCATCTCAGTACGTTCAGAAATTTTGACAATATTGTAAAAGAAAAAAGCAAATTGCTAAGCTGTATTGGATCGGACGGTTGCGCTGTACTCAACGGTGCCGACCACGAAGTGCGCAAATTGGCAAATATCTGCAAGTGTAATATTGTTATCACACAAAGCGACGACTTTTGCCATACAGTGCAAAACATAACCGCAGACGGTACGGAAATGCAACTTACCGCATACCACGTAACCTACAACTTTACTATACCGCTGTTGGGTGTTGCCAATGCCGACAATGTGGCGGTAGCTATTGCAATGTGCGTAGCTCTGGGCAACAGTTTGGACGATTTGACACAACGCTGTCAACACCTACAGCAGATACCGCATCGCATGTCTGTCATTCGCAACGGCACGCTTACTGTCATTGACGACGGCTACAACGCCAATATTGAGGGCATAGCGCGTTGTTGTGCAACACTCGATTATTTATCCGACTTCAAAATTGTGGTGGCACAGGGCATTGTAGAGTGTGGCAAACAGACTGCCTTTCTCAATACAAAGGCGGGCGAATTGTTGGGCAAAAGTTGTGATGTGGTGATAGCAACAGGCGTCAACAGCAACAACATAGTATCGGGCGCAGAGCGTGCAGGCTGCAAAACAGTACTTACTGCCAATTCGCTCAATCATGCAGTAAAAATGGCTTCACAGTATTACAAGTCCAATACTGTAGTGCTGTTTCAAAACGATATTCCGCAGTAAAAGACTGCGTACATATAGGAGGGGTTTTATGAACATTTTGCTTGTATATGGCGGCAAAAGCTGTGAGCACGATATTAGCATAATTACCGCCTGTCTTGCCAAAGGATACTTTGACGGCAAGCTGTACTGCGTGTATATTGATAAGGACAACAAGGCATACCTTGCGCCACAGTTTTGGACGCCATTTGACCATATCAACTGTGGCAAACTGCCCGAGGTTTATTTCAAAACAGGTTCAGGCGGTATTTATGTCAAAAACTTTTGGGGTAGGTTGAAAAAAATAGCCATCGACTACGGCGTCAACTGTTGTCACGGCGTAAACGGCGAGGACGGCTCTGTATCGGCATTGCTTATGCTAAGCGGCATTACCGAAGTGGAAAGCGGGGTTATCCCAAGCGGTGTAGCTATGGACAAAGTGCTTACCAAATATTGTCTTAGCGGTATGGGCTTGCCTGTGGTGCAGGGCGTGGATGTCACATTGTCTCAATACCGTAGTGGAAATTGGCAACAACAAATACAATCTCTTGGTTATCCTGTCATTGTCAAACCTGTTACTTTGGGCTCAAGTATAGGTATTACCGTTGCACACGACGGCAATCAGCTTGCCAACGCGTTGGAGCTTGCCTTTCAGTTTGATACCAAAGTACTTGTAGAGCAGGCTTTGCAAAATTTTTATGAGCTCAACTGTGCAGCTTTGTTTGACGGCGACCAAATAATAACAAGCCGTGTAGAACGTCCGGTCACTGCTCACGAACTGCTTACCTTTGACGACAAGTATATAGAGGAGGGCGGTGCCATCAAGTCACCCGATGTCAGTCGTACAGTAACAGGCGAGTTGGCTCAACGCGCGCAAGAATATACACGTACAATTTACAGTGCGTTGGGTATGCGAGGAGTTGTGCGAGTGGACTATCTTGTGGCGGACGGCAAGTTGTACGTCAACGAAATCAACACTGTGCCCGGTTCGCTTGCCTACGGGCTGTTCTCCGACGTTATGACGCAGACGCAGTTTGGCTCAACTTTGTTGCAAGGCGCTAACGCCGTGGCAAGCAGCAGAAACAAACTGAAATATCGCTATTTGTCCAATGTGCTCAAGCAAAACATTGTTGCAAAAAAGTAGTGTCCTCAGTACATAAAATTTGTATAGGTTTAATAAAATATCAAATGTAAATTGCCCCGATAGAGTAGTCAACTCGTATCGGGGCAGTTGCAAAAAAGAAAATATTGGTCGGTCAACTGTATCTGTTTACGTTAAGGTGGGGGAATGGTAATGTTTGTTAGTTGAACCGACCGTAAATACATTCCGTCTGAGCGGTTAAGGGCAGATACATTGCCGAGATTATGCGCTCTGCGTTGCGTTGCATCACAGACAACAAATCGTGCTTGTTGCTATCCACGTGCTTTTTGAAAAATTGGTTGGCAGGTATAAGTTTGCCGTAGTGCGTAGTGGTAAGTTTGCGCTCTATCTCCTTTATATCATATTGGCACCAATCTTGTTTCATTGCAAGTATCCTCTCCTTTTATGTATTTTGTAACTAAATTGTAGCACGCTACTGTGACAATATATTGTCAGTATTTACAAAATATTATTAGTTAATTTTTAATAAAGTTGACAAATATCTGTCAGCGATATATAATTAGTCTATTAACAGGAGGATAAAAGTATGCAAGTATCCGTATTGGTGGGAATATTGACTACTATGCTCTCTAATGATATTGTCAACGCAACTATGCTATCCGAAAAATACGAATTGAGTAAGCGTACCATATACCGTTATATTACTGTGTTGGGCGAAGCTGGAGTACCTATCGTTTCGCACTCGGGGCGCAACGGCGGTTGGAGCATACTGTCCACATACAAGTTGCGCTCTATGTATTTTACTAAGGAAGAATATTCGCGCATGCTGTTGGTCATCAAAGGTTCTGCCTTGCAGGACGGCGTTACCAAGTCGGTAGTGGACAAGCTAAGCGGTATGAGCAACAGTGCGTACAACTCCATAGTGCTACAATCCAAGCAACTGATAGTGGATACGTCTATCAACGAAAAGTTGCAAGAACGTGTAGACACATTGCAAAAGGCATTGAACACCAACAAAGTTATAGTTATGGAGTACCATTCGCAAAAGGGCGAAACACTTGTGCGTTCGGCAGAGCCCTATGCGCTTGTTCTGAAAAACGACCAATGGTATTTGTACGCATATTGTCTGTTGCGCAATGACTTCAGATACTTCAAAATTGCCCGCATTGCCAACCTCACTGTGTCCGAACACACATTCAGACCTCGCCCCTTTGACGTAGATTGTGCAGCTATCGAGAGCGATATGGTGCGTGGTAAGCAACGGTGTGAAATAATACTTACCGTCTATCCTGAGGCATTGACAGACGTTGAGGAATGGTTGGGTATCGAACAGGTGGCAAAGGTGGGAGAGCAATACACAGCACGTGCCGAAGTGCCCTATGACGACCTGCTTATCAAACGCATACTGTCCTTTGGTAGCGGTGTGCGTGTAGAACGTCCTACTCAACTAATTGATGACGTGCGTCAGCGTTGCAAAGACATTGTGTCAATCTATGGCGACTAATGCAGTGTGCAACGCAAATAATCAACAAGTGTGTATTCAACATATTTAACAACAAAAGACGTGCTTGCACATAGTATGCAAACACGTCTTGTATTTTTGTTTATAGTTGTTCCAACAGCTGTCCTATGGGTGCTTCTATGTAGCATACCGAACGCACAATGCGATTGGGCGGTTGCTTGTTGATAACAACAATTCTTTTGCCCCCATAGTAAGCAATAAGTCCTGCCGCAGGATACACATTGAGCGACGTGCCCCCAATTATCAACAGGTCGGCATTTTTGAGAGCAATTACCGAGCGTTCGGTCACCGTTTCGTCAAGTTGTTCACCATACAACACAACATCGGGCTTAATTATTCCGCCACATGCAGAGCACAGCGGTATTCCTTTGCTGTATTTTATGTACTGCGCGTCATAGCTTTTGCCACACTTTGTGCAGTAGTTGCGATATATACTTCCGTGCAGTTCGAGCACATTTTTGCTACCAGCCTTTTGATGCAGACCGTCTATATTTTGTGTGATAACTGCCGACAGCAAACCTTTCTTTTCCCATTGTGCCAACTTTTTGTGTGCGCCGTTGGGTTGAGCGTCGAGCACAAGCATCTTTTGCTTGTAAAATTTGTAAAATTCTTCTGTATTGTGTACAAAAAAATCGTGCGACAATATCTGTTCGGGCGGATAGCTGTATTGCTGATTGTACAGTCCGTCTTGCGAACGAAAGTCGGGTATGCCGCTTTCCGTGCTCACTCCTGCCCCTCCAAAAAATACTACTTTGTGCGCACTTTTCAGCAGTTGTTGCAATGTTTCTCTGCCTTCGTTGATATCCATATCAACACCTCCATATGCATATTGTAGCACAGCGGAAGTGTTTTGTAAATGTAGGTGTAGAGTGTTGTAGGTATCAAACTATTTTATCTGTCGTATCCCATCAAAATATCTGCTACAGTATTGGTACCGTCTATTACCATTTTGCGTTGAGCAGTGCGGTACTGCTCTGCATTGTCATAAAGAGTGTTGAGCGTATCTGCAAGTTGATTGACAGTGATATTTTCCTCAATCACAGCGCCACAGCCTTTTGTTGCAAAGTATTGTGCGTTGACTACTTGTTCACCTCTCGAGCAGTGTTGCAACGGAAGTACGGCAAAGGGAATATTGAGTGCAGTAAGCTCTGCCAACGCATTGCTGCCACCTCTTGTAAGGCAAATATCCGTTGCTTTGTACACATCGTTAATGTTGGTGCAGTATTGTTCTTGTTGTACGTAAGGACTGTCGATACGTTTGTCTTTGCCCGTTATTACAAATATATGAAAGCGTTTGGATAACTGCGGTGCGCATTGCTTTATCAGTTGGTTGAGTTGCAGTGCGCCAAGGCTGCCTCCCACAACAAGCAGTTGCGGACGATTGTCTTTGTTGCCGCATATCTGCCTACCTTTGCATTTGTCGCCGTTGTAGAGCGACGGTCTTAGTATTGCGCCCACTTTTTCTGCACGAGGGTGGCAAGGAAATGTAGCAAGCAATCTGTCTGCGTACCTTGCCGACAGTTTGTTGGCAAGTCCCATAGTTATATCGCTTTCGTGTATAATAGTGGCAATTTTTAGTTTGTGTGCGGCAATAATGACAGGCAAGCCCACATAGCCACCTTTACTGAATACTACATCGGGGCGTAAAGTACGCAAAAACTCCTTTGCCTGTTTTACCGATTGCATCAGTCTTACCGGCAACAACAGGTTGGACGGTGTCAATCGCCTTTGCAGTTTGTGTGCAGTGATTGTAAAGTATTGTCTCACTGCGCCTTGCTGTACAAGGGGCTTTATCAACGAGTATTCCATACCGTCAGTGCCTGCGTAGTAGCATTGTGCACGGTCTTTCAACAATTCGATGAGGGCAATGTTGGGGGTTACATGACCGGCTGTTCCTCCGCCCGTAAACAGTATTTTCATACTTATAGTGTATGCAGACGGCAAAATTTTTTCCAATAGCGCATAATGTCTAATTGTAAATCTTAATATTTGCAAAATTTGCGGTATTGACTTTTCAATTAGTTTGTCTTATAATATCTATTGATATTGACGGACGTATGTTGTCCAAAGGAGCAGGGCTATGAATCAGTCAAAATTCACTTCGCACGATGGCAAGCAACTTGCTTTGTATGTATGGGACGAGGTTACAAATCCCGTTGGAGTAGTAAAAATTTGTCACGGTATGGCAGAACACGGTATGCGTTATGACCACTTTGCCCGCTATCTCAACGAGCACGGTTGCATTGTGGTGTGCAACGACCACAGAGGACATGGCAACACTGCACAGGAGGGCAAGCTCGGCTACGAAGAGGGCGATATGTTTGAAAACAACGTCAAAGACCAAATAGTGATAGTAGAGCACCTTGCAGAAAAGTACGGTTTGCCTGTTGTGCTGTTTGGACATAGCTACGGTAGTTTTGTTACACAGTCTGTTATGCAACGCAACAACAGAGCAGACGCCTATGTGCTTTGCGGTAGCAACTACATCAAAGGTGCGGCATATTCGCTTTGCGGTATGATAGCACGCCGTATGTGCAAGCGCAAAGGCGGTGACTTCCCTGCCAATACCATTGTCAATTTGTCTTTCAAACAGTACGAAAGACGCTTTCGCGGCAAAAATAATTGGCTTTCTGCCAATCCCGACAACGTAAAACGTTACAACAACGACAAAATGTGCGGCTTTGTGTGCAGTGCCAACTTTTATGCTACCTTTATGGCAGGCGTCAAACATTTGTACGACCACAGCCACTATGTCAATACCGATACCAACAAACCTTTGCTCATAATCTCAGGCAAGGACGATCCTGTAGGCGAGTACGGCAAAGGCGTCAAAAAACTTGTCAAATTTTATGAGCACAAAGTAGGTATAAAAAATTTGCAATGGCGATTGTTGGAAAAACAGCGTCACGAAATTCTCAACGAGACGGACAACCTTGCGTTGTACCAATATGTCAACGAGTGGTTGGACAAAGTAACTGCACAAAAATAACTTTGTGCTAAGTACATAGGCAATCAATTTTGTCAACGATAAGCAGTTTAATATAGTTTTTGTTATTACTTCCAATCAGTCAATAAAGTTTAGGCGGCAGTATTGTTCTGCCGTCTTTTATTTGTGCAAAAAACGGGCTTTTTATGTCCAAAATGTAGCTTATAAATATGCAAAACTACGCATAAATATGAATAATATTTTGACACAACCGCAAATTCGGTCAGTTGGCTCAAAAATCGTGAATAAATATCAATCAAATATCTATTGCAATTTGTGTGCGTATATGCTATAATATATACAATACAGCAGTAATGTTATCTTTATTAAAATATAGCTGTTGTGGCAACTAATCTGAGAAATATTTGCACACTGTGTATTCTCAGTACCTATTAGGAAACAATTACATTTGGAGGAAAGGACTTTGAACGGTTCGTATAAAGCGCAAGACATACAAGTTTTGGAAGGTTTGGATGCGGTGCGTATGCGCCCAGGTATGTATATAGGTACAACAGGTAGCAAGGGTTTGCATCACCTTTTGTGGGAAATTGTAGACAACTCTGTGGACGAGGCTACCAATGGCTATGCCGACAGAATAGAAATTATATTGCACGAAGACAACAGTGTAACTGTCAAAGACAACGGTAGAGGTATCCCCGTTGATATTCATCCGCAACTAAAAGTAAGTGGTGTAGAGGTAGTATTTACCCAACTACACGCCGGTGGCAAATTTAACAACAGCAACTATGCGTATTCGGGCGGTTTGCACGGCGTAGGTGCGTCTGTTACCAATGCGCTGTCCGAGTGGCTTACTGTAGAAGTTGCCAAGGACGGCTATTTGTACAGACAGAAGTTTCATAGTTACGAAAATGCCGATACAGGCAAAGTAATGAGCGGTATACCCGTTGCGCACCTTGAGAAGGTGGACAAGACGGACAAGCACGGCACAACGGTTACCTTTTTGGCAGACAGACGAGTATTCAACAACATTGTTATGAATACCGAAACTATTGCTAAGCGTATTAAGGAACTTGCTTTTCTCAACAAAGGGCTCGAATTTGTACTTATAGACGAACGCGCAAGCGATGACGACGGCGAAAAGGCAAGCTACAGATACAAGTACGAAGGCGGTCTTAATGACTTTGTGCGTTATCTCAACGAAAACAAAGCGCCTTTGCACCTCAATCCAATGTATTGGCACGGCAAAAATGACGTGTTGGATATGGAATTTTCCATGCAGTACACAAGCAACTATACGGAAAATATGCTCTCTTATGTCAACAACATACCCACTCCCGAAGGCGGTACGCACGAGACAGGTTTTAAGAGTGCAATGACCAAAGTATTCAACGACTATGCTCGTCAACACGGTTTTCTTAAAGCAAAGGACGACAACCTGTTGGGCGAGGACTTTCGCGAAGGTATAACGGTAGTGTTGTCCGTCAAAATGACCAATGTACAGTTTGAGGGACAGACCAAAACAAAACTTGGCAATATAGAGGCAAAAGCAGCATGCGAAACGTTGGCAACGGAAGCGTTTACCAAGCTACTCAATGCAGATGCCGCAACTGCGGAAATAATTATCAAAAAGTCCATTACTTCTGCCAAAGTAAGAGAGGCTGCTCGCAAAGCTAAGGAAGTTACCCGTCAGAAAAACAGCATATTCAACAGCACACTTGTAGGTAAGTTGGCAAGTTGCACCGGCAGAGATTACAAGCGCAACGAATTGTTTATTGTTGAGGGTGATTCGGCAGGCGGTAGCGCAAAGGAAGGTCGCAACAGACGTTTTCAGGCTATTTTGCCACTCAAAGGTAAACCGCTCAACACCGAGCGTAAGCGTATAGACCAAGTACTTGCCAATGACGAAATACGTTCCATTATATCGGCTTTGGATACGGGTATTGGTGAGGAAGACTTCAACATCGAAGACTTGAAGTATGACAAAATCATCATTTTGTCCGATGCCGACCAAGACGGTGCGCACATAAGGGCAATATTGCTCACATTCTTTTTCCGCTATATGCGCGAGCTTATTACCGAAGGTCACGTGTACATCGGTATGCCGCCTTTGTACAAAGTGAGCAAAAAAGATCAGGTAAAATACGCATACGATGACAAAGAACTGCAAGAAGTTGTGCAGGAGTTTGGCAGAGGTTACGAGTTGCAACGCTACAAAGGTTTGGGCGAGATGAACGCCGAACAGTTGTGGGAAACAACTATGAACCCCGAGACGCGTACGCTTATGCGTGTAACTATCGAGAATATAAGCGAAGCCGAAACTATGGTAACTACGCTTATGGGCGACCAGATAGAAGCACGCAAACAGTATATTACCGAAAATGCAGATTTCAACAAAGACAACGATGCTTTGTTCAATGAACTTGCATAACTACATCAGAGGAAAAAGCAATGAAACAAATGGACATATTCGATCTCGATAAGAGAGAAGTGGAAAAGTTGGAGGACGGTAGCAATCTTATTACCCGTCCTATGGAAGAGGTAATGCACGACTCCATGATGCCCTATGCAGAGCACGTTATTTTGGACAGAGCATTGCCACGTGTCGAGGACGGTTTGAAACCCGTTCAACGACGCATACTGTATTCTATGTACGAGCAGGGCGTCACTCCCGATAAGCCCTACAGAAAATCTGCACGTATTGTCGGTGACTGTATGGGTAGATATCACCCGCACGGTGACTCGTCCATATATGACGCAATGGTGCGTATGGCGCAAAGTTTTTCTATGAGCGTGCCCCTTATTCAAGGACAAGGTAACTTTGGTAACGTGGACGGCGACAGTGCTGCGGCTATGCGTTATACAGAAGCAAGGCTTGCGCCTGTGGCATTGGAGTTGTTGCGAGATATCGAAAAGGACACTGTCAAGTGGTCGCGCAACTTTGACGATACCACCAAAGAACCCGATATGTTGCCCGGTCGTTATCCCAACTTGTTGGTAAATGGTGCAAGCGGTATTGCAGTAGGCCTTGCAACCAACATACCCCCTCACAACTTGGGCGAAGTTATTGACGGCGTTGTGGCATATATTGAAAACCGCAACATCACGCTCAACGCAATGATGAAGATAATCAAAGGTCCGGACTTTCCTACAGGCGGTTACGTCATAGGCGGAGAAGGATTGCAACAGGCATACGAAACAGGCAAAGGCCGTATTGTTATACGTGCCAAAGCTCACATCGAAGTTGCCAACAACGACAGACGCAACATAGTGTTTACCGAGTTGCCCTATCAGGTCAACAAAGCCGACTTGTTGATGAAAATAGCCGCACTAAAGGACGAGAAGAAAGACCTTTTGAGCGGTATATCGGAGATTGTGGACGAGAGCGACAAAGAGGGTATGCGTGCGGTCATCAAACTGCGCAAAGATTGTGATCCCAATCAAATACTCAA